>CANLRN010000029.1 GCA_947493495.1 uncultured Aquimarina sp. | reverse complement strand
GAAACTCGTACTTTATATGTTTGATTTGAATTATCAATTTCGAAAACTTCACCAATGAATATACATTCCGAGTTTTTTATTTCGGATTTCTGTAAGTCAGATAATCGTAATATTCCACATGTACAGGCACTCAGTTCTGATGATAGAGAAATGAGTAAAAGAGAGGTTAATATTATTTTTCGAGAATTATTCATTTTTACTGCTTGCTGGCAACATTGAAATAAATGTACCATAGAAGAAGATAGATATTGAAGCTTTTTTCAATTCGTTATATAAGTTAGTCTCTATCTTGTTGTTAAGATAGATTTACAAAAAAAATAACTAATATTCTTTTATAGTACATTTTAAAATAGCACTAGTACTAGTATTAGATGTTTTTTGCCAACCAATCTCCTACCTCACTGGTTTTATATGCCTTACTGTTTCCTGCAAGATCTTCGGTTACCACACCTTCGTGTAGAGATTTATCTACTACATTTCTGATGGCTTGCGCTTCGTCTGTGAGTCCAAAGGCAGTTTCGAACATCATAGCTGCAGAAAGCACGGTAGCTAGTGGATTAGCGATGTCTTTTCCTGCGGCCTGAGGATATGAACCGTGGATAGGTTCAAATAAAGAAGTTTTCTCTCCTATAGAAGCAGAAGGCATCAATCCCATCGAGCCAGATATGACAGAAGCTTCATCTGTAAGAATATCTCCAAATAAGTTTTCTGTAATTAATACATCATACGAATTAGGCCATTGTACCAATCGCATGGCTACAGCATCCACGAATTCATAACTTACCTCTACCTCAGGATAGTCTTTTTCCATAGCTTGTACTGTTTCTCTCCATAAACGAGAAGATTCCAATACATTTGCTTTATCTACACAACACAGTTTTTTGCTACGTGACATAGCCATTTCAAATCCTTTTTTTGCTATACGTTGTACTTCTTCTCTAGTATAGGTACAGGTGTCATAAGCAGTATTTCCATTGTCTTCTCTACCTCTTTTTCCAAAATAGATACCACTGGTTAATTCTCTAAGGAACACCAAATCAGTCCCTTCAATCCGTTCTTGTTTTAATGGAGATTTATCAATCAGTGATGGAAACGTAAACGTAGGTCTCACATTAGCAAATAACCCAAGTTTTTGTCTCATTTTTAGTAAGCCTTGCTCTGGGCGTACTTTAGCCGAAGGATCATTGTCAAACCTTGGATGGCCAATCGCACCAAAAAGAACAGCATCTGCATTTACACACACATCGTGGGTTTTATCTGGATAAGGCTCTCCTACAGCATCAATTGCTGCCGCTCCAGTGAGAGCAGATGTCCAATTAATTTGGTGATTATATTTTTCTGCAATAGTATCACAAACTTTTACAGCTTGATCAATAACTTCGGGTCCGATTCCGTCTCCTGGGAGTAGTGCTATGTTTAGTTTCATTTTAATAAATGTATATTCTCGTATTATGGTTATTATTTTTATCCGTTTAATATCTGTATATCATCAGCGATAGTACTTCATTATATACTACAATTCGATGATATTTAGCATTTTTTGGGTAGCTTTAATAGCAGAAACTGTCTGATCAGAATCTAAACCTCTGGTTACTATTTCTTTTTCTGGAGTTTTCCAGGTGATTACCGTTTCGCAAAGCGCATCTGAGTTACTCCCAGGAGGAATCCGAACGGCATAATCTATTAATATTGGTAAATCTTTATTTTTTTGATCATAGATTTTTCTAAGCGCGTTCATAAATGCATCATATTGACCATCTCCTTGTGCATTTTCTTCTATGATTTCTTCGTCTAGTTGTATCGCTATAGTAGCACTAGGTTTTAGTCCTTTTGCGTGATTAAGTACATAAGACTTGATTTTTACGGTGTCCTTATATAATCCACTATCCAGTACATCAGAGATAATATAGGGTAAGTCGTCTTGTGTAACTACTTCTTTTTTATCCCCAAGTTTAATAATTTTCTGGGTAACCTTTTTTATATCCTCAGGACTTAATTTTAATCCTAATTCTTGTAGATTTTTTTCAATATTTGCTTTTCCCGATGTTTTTCCTAATGCATATTTACGTTTTCTGCCAAAACGTTCGGGCATCAAATCATTAAAATAGAGATTATGTTTGTTATCTCCGTCTGCATGAATTCCTGCAGTCTGTGTAAACACATTGTCACCTACAATAGGTTTATTTACAGGAATTTTAAATCCCGAAAAGGTTTCTACAAGCTTACTTACTTTATATAAGGCAGCCTCTTTGATATTAATTTTCACTTTAGGGAAGTAATCATTGATTACAGCAATCACACTTGCTAGAGGTGCATTTCCTGCACGTTCTCCCATTCCGTTCATGGTTAGGTGCAATCCATTGACTCCAGCTTTTATCCCTTCAATAGCATTTGCTACACCAAGATCATAATCATTGTGTGCGTGAAAATCAAAATGTAAATCAGGATAGGTGTTTCTTATTTCCGAAAGGTAGGTATAGGTTTCTGATGGAGTTAATACTCCTAATGTATCAGGGAGTAATATTCTTTTTACATCCTGTGAGGTAAGAAAATCAAGAAATTGGTATACATATTCAGGAGAATTGCGCATCCCATTACTCCAATCTTCTAAATAGATATTATTAGTAATGCCTTCTTGAGTTGCTTGCCTAAAAGATTGTGCAATTTCTGCAAAATGTTGCTCTGGAGTTTTCTTTAATTGATACGTAAGGTGATGCAATGATCCTTTGGTCAAAAGGTTTTGCACTTTGGCACCTGTATCTTTCATCCATTGAATAGATTTACCATTATCTACAAAAGTTAGTATTTCTATTTGGTCAATATGTTCATTCTCATTGGCCCAATTAATGATGTTTTTAACAGCTTCAAACTCTCCTTCAGATACCCGAGCAGAAGCTACTTCGATACGATCGACACCTAATTCTTCGATCAAAAGTCGTGCTATTGTTAGCTTTTCTGAAGCAGAAAAGGAAACCCCAGAGGTTTGCTCACCATCTCGGAGTGTCGTATCCATGATTTCGATTGATCGTGTACTCATACGATTGTTTTTGCGTTAAGGATAGCAATGAAAATCCCACAGCCTGAGGAACGAAGAGCGAGGAATTGTAATGAATAGCCCGCTCGAACGCCCTACAGATGATTTATATGCTAAAAAGGTCTGGTTGTTGCAAATTCTTGAATATCTGATTTCATTTTGGTTAGATAATCAATATCGTCATATCCATTCAACATATTCTCTTTTTTATACGTATTAATCTCAAAGGGTTCTGATGCTCCTATAGCCTTGATTGTAACGATTTGTTCAGGTAAATTTACTTCTATCTCAGTATTAGGATTGGTTTCAATAGCTTTAAATATTTTTTCCAAAAACTCTGGGCTTACCTGAACTGGTAATACACCTATATTAAGGCAATTTCCTCTAAAAATATCAGCAAAAAAACTTGAAATCACGCATCTAAATCCATAATCATAGACTGCCCAGGCGGCATGTTCTCGAGAGGATCCCGATCCAAAATTTTTGCCTCCAACAAGGATTTTGCCACTATAAGAAGGATTGTTTAAGACAAAATCTTCTTTTGGAGTGTCATCATTATTGTATCTCCAATCTCTAAAAAGGTTATCCCCAAACCCCTTGCGCTCTGTAGCTTTTAGAAAACGAGCTGGGATTATTTGATCTGTATCTACATTTTCTATGGGTAAGGGAACTGCAGTGCTCGTTAATATGTTAAATTTATCGTATGCCATTTTTAATATATAAATCTACTTGATGATAGACAGGTTATGAATTGAGAATTCTGAATTCATTCTTATAAAGGTATTCGTTTTTACATTTTGCATTCTCAATTCTGAATTACTATTTTTATGTCAATGCTTCTTCTTTTAAAAGAGTTCTAGGATCTGTTACTACTCCAGTAACTGCTGTTGCAGCTGCCACAAGAGGGCTGGCTAATAACGTTCTTGATCCAGGCCCTTGCCTACCTTCAAAATTTCTATTCGAAGTACTTACGGCTAGTTTTCCTGCAGGTATTTTATCAGCATTCATTGCTAGACAGGCAGAACATCCTGGTTCTCTGAGTGTAAAACCTGCTTGGGTAATAATATCTAATAAGCCTTCTTGTTTGATTAATCCTTCTACCTCATGAGATCCAGGTACTAACCAAGCAGTAATGTTTTCTGCTTTCTTTTTTCCTTTTACGATAGAGGCAAAGGCTCTAAAATCTTCGATTCTACCATTTGTACAGCTTCCTAAGAAGACATAATCTACAGGTTTGCCTATCATAGCGTCTCCTTCTAAAAAATTCATATAGTTTAATGATTTTTTATAGGTAGTAGTTCCTCCTTGTAATTCTTCGGCTTTTGGGATATGATTAGAAATTCCCATTCCCATTCCTGGATTGGTGCCATAGGTAATCATGGGTTCTATATGAGCACCATCAAAAGTAAGTTCTTTATCAAAAACAGCATCTTCATCTGTTTGTAGCGTTTTCCAATATTCCATGGCCGTATCCCAAGCTTCTCCTTTTGGAGTTAGTGGCCTTCCTTTGATATATTCGAATGTTTTTTCGTCAGGAGCAATCATCCCCCCTCGTGCTCCCATTTCTATACTGAGATTACATACCGTCATGCGACCTTCCATGGTCATGTTTCTAAATACCTCTCCGGCATATTCTACAAAATATCCTGTAGCTCCAGAAGTCGTTAACTGGGAGATAATGTACAATGCTACATCTTTTGGGGTCACACCAAAACCAAGTTCTCCATTAACATTGATACGCATTTTTTTGGGTTTGGGCTGCATGATGCACTGTGTGGATAATACCATTTCTACTTCAGAGGTGCCAATACCAAAGGCAATCGCTCCGAAGGCTCCGTGCGTAGAGGTATGAGAATCTCCGCATACAATAGTTGCTCCAGGTAATGTAATTCCATTTTCGGGACCTACTACGTGTACAATTCCATTTTTTTGATGTCCTAATCCCCAATGCGAGATTCCCCATTCTGCAGCATTTTGTTCTAATGCTTTTAATTGATTAGCTGATAAAGGATCCTCTACAGGGAGGTGTTGGTTTAGGGTTGGTGTATTATGGTCTGCTGTTGCAAAAGTACGTTCGGGATATAATACAGTATTATTTCTACTTTTTAATCCGAGAAAAGCTACTGGACTTGTAACTTCATGGATAAAATGCCGATCGATAAAAAATACATCAGGGCCATTTTCTATAGTACGTACCACGTGGGAGTCCCATACTTTGTCAAATAATGTCTTACTCATTCTTAATATTCTTTTAAATAGGAATTTTAGACATCATCCAAATTATTAACTTTTTTCTAATACCTTAGAGTATGGATATAATGTCTATAGTTCATTACAAAAATAATTATTAGAGAGATAAACGAACTGTTTTTAGAGGTGTTTGTCTACGATGCTCAACTATCTTTTCGATAAAACTAAAGTGACTATTTACGGAAGAATAAATGAGTTAACTTACTTATTATCAGACCTATAATAGGTTCATTGTTTTTGCTTCATTTTATGAGCAGAAATGTTTTTTACATTGTTCAATAGATATTTTATTTATATTTTCTTAAAATGACTTTGAGAAACTAAAAAAGGTTGTATATTTGCCGTCCGCAAGGAAAGATAAGTAACTAGTTAGGTTCATAACCTGAAGTTTAAGAGACAAAATAGTTATTAATTTTTATATCGCGGGATAGAGCAGTAGGCAGCTCGTCGGGCTCATAACCCGAAGGTCACAGGTTCGAGTCCTGTTCCCGCTACTAGAGAAAGCTAGAATATTGAATTTCAATATTCTAGCTTTTGTTTTTTAGTCCAATTTCATCTTGCAAAGGGTGAACTTTTCGTATCATCCACCCGAAGGTCTCAAATACATTTTTTTTAGTAATTTATAAGTGTAAAGAATTGAAAATGTGTAAACTATATTGATTCGAAAATATTTTGAATAATAAAAGCACCTTTTGAAGTACCCAAACGAAGTACCTATTTTTGAAGTTTTTATTAAAAAAACGCAATAAAAGAGTTTTTTCTACAAAGAGGATTACTCTTCTTTGTTTATGGGTTTTGTGTGAGTATTTGATATATGAGTTTCTAGGTATTAGGTTTCATGAATGCTTTTGTTATGTGAAAATTGTGTCCTTTGGGTAGAATGCTCGAGAGGGTCTAAGGCTATTATTTGTCTTATTAATGTAAACTTAGGCATTATTTAGGTAGTACCATAAGACCTCGATTTTTGCAATATACTTAAAAGATTATATTGCTTAAAGTACCGTGTTTCGTTGTTCTGGAATTTACGTTACTAAAATTGATAGCAGTCTAAATATCAAGTTAACAAGTAGTTTTCGTAAGATCATATTAACATCCTTTTCTTATCTGGTATTAGTATATCTATGAAAAGAAGATCTTATGGATCAAGCTAAAAGAATAAAAGGGTGTATATTGTGTTTTGGTCAGAAGGATCTAAAATAAATTCTGGTATTAAATTCCTAACAAAAGATGAAAACAATGATGCAGATCACACTATTAATCTTAACATTGACCTCATTTGTTGTTTTTCCTTATCAAAAAATAGAGGGGATCGAAAAATTAGAAGGAATATACCAAGGTCGTATCGAGGACGGTTATTCATTTTGTTGTAAAACTGAATCAGGATCTGAGAGAATACTGGTTTTCAAAGAAATTCTGAAAGTTATACTTGAAAAGCATCCATTACATATTGATAAACTTGTTGGACAAAAATTCATAATCTCGTTTACTAAAGATATAATTATTGAAGGAAAAGGTAGTAGAGAAGTATGGACTATATTACGCTTACAGAAGCTTGTGCCTGGGCAACATCTTGGAGATTGATATAAAACTTTAATTTACAATAGTAAAAGGCCTGAACCCTTTTTTATTCTACAGGAAAAACTTTCAATGTTTTAATGATTTTAATAGAATTTATTCTTTTACGCGATCATATTTTAAATATAAAAACACCTTGTAAAAACATGAGTACCAAACTATACATCAAATATATGGTCAGTTTGCGATGCAAAATGATGGTTAAAGAAGAACTTAAAAAATTGGGATTACAATATGCGGTGGTTGATTTGGGTATCATTGAGATATTAGAAGATATAACAACAGAACAGCGAAAACAGCTGAAAGAAAACCTGTTAAATTCAGGATTAGAATTATTAGATGATAAGAAGAGCATTCTAATTGAAAAAATCAAAAATATCATTATAGAAATGATCCATTACACAGATGAATTGCCTTTAGTGAATTACTCAGATTATATCAGTAAAAAGGCAGGTTATAACTATACATATCTGGCTAATATATTTTCAGAAGTGAAGGGGATTACTATTCAGCAATTTATTATTATTCATAAAATTGAAAGAGTCAAAGAATTGCTTATTTATGACGAATTAAATCTTACAGAGATTGCTTATAGACTGCACTACAGCAGTGTTGCTCATTTATCTAATCAATTCAAAAAAGTTACAGGTTTGACACCTACATTTTATAAAAAATTGAAAGAAAAGCGCAAAAAGAACCTGGAAGATTTATAACCAATTATATCATGTTAGCCAGATCTTAAACATATAAACCAATCTTTTATACCAATTTATAGGATACCACTTTTTCAATTTTGCATCATTTAGATAAACAGATATATTGTTTTGATACTTACATATCACAAAATACCCTGCATTAAGTGCAATGATTGCTGTTTTACCTGTAGCATTTCTTATCCTAATAGGTAAACCCATAGATAAAATTATTTTTTTATTCATAACCATAAAGGTGACCTGTTTTTTGCCAGAAACCATGCTTATTGAAGGTTATTTTATACTAAATAATCTTTTGCTGTATTGATATTTGAGAATGTGTGATATATGTAATACGGATTTAATGTAGTATAACACAATGTATATTTAATTATCCCATTTTTGTAGTAAAATAAAAGCAAAATGGATGATCAAGATATAAATCAAATAAAGAATGTATTGAAAAATGGCAAATGGAAGAAATTATTCATTTTGGCATTTGTATTTATACTACTAATAGCATTTAAACCGTGGGTTCAAGTAGGAGCAGGTGAAAGAGGAATTGTTCAAAATTTTGGGGCAGTTCAAGATGTTGTACTGGAGGAAGGGATTCACTTCAAAATACCAATAATGCAAACAGTGATTCTAATGGATGTAAAGATCCAAAAAACGATGACTGATGCTGCATCCTCTTCCTCAGACCTTCAGGATGTAGATTTATCAGTGGCATTGAATTATCATATCATACCAGATAAAGCAAATTTAGTGTACCAAACCATTGGAGTAGAATTTAAAGAGCGTATTATTGATCCAGCCATTCAAGAGGTAATGAAAGCTGTTTCAGCCAGATATACTGCAGAAGAATTAATTACCAAAAGACCAGCCGTAAGTACCGAAATGCAAGAGGCACTTACCTCAAGACTGCTTGCATCAAATATATCAGTTGATGCTTTCTCTATTATTTCTTTCAGCTTTTCTCAAACTTTTACTGATGCCATTGAAGCAAAACAAACTGCAGAACAAAATGCATTAAAGGCAAAGCGAGATTTGGATAGGATAAAAGTCGAGGCAGAGCAAACTATTGCTGCTGCAACAGCTGAAGCAGAGGCGCTACGTTTACAAAAAATGAATATTTCACCTGATCTAATTGAACTGAGAAAAATAGAAGCAAATCTTAAAGCAATAGAAAAATGGAATGGAGTTTTACCACAAGTAACAGGCGCAGGTGCTATACCCTTTATCGGAGTAAGTGATGTTGCTAAAAAGCTAAAACAATGATAGGGTAATCTTATGGGATCAACCTTTAGCTTATGATAATTTTATTTGTAATGATTCATTTGATTTCTTTTAAAACAAAAAAAAGTTAACATATAACTGTTTTTAATATAATCAATATTAGTATTTAGCTTCATATTGGGTTTGATAAAAAAAGGTCATCGCCTATGAAAATAATAGATTTCATAACTAAATGGAGCAAGAATTACATCATAATTGTTGTTTTAGTCATTTTGGTGACAATGGCGCTTATCAAAGTATCAATATGGGTACTCAATAAGTACATTCTGCATACTTCAAAAAAATCTCAAATAGCGCCTACTCATTATCATTTTTTTAAAAATGCGGTTGCTTTTCTATTTTGGCTAATTGCCCTAGCCACCATTACTTTCCTAATCCCTCCTCTCAAAGCTTATGCACTTACGGTTTTTGCAAGTGCTGGTATTTTTCTAGCTATTCTTGGGTTAGCTGCGCAACAAGCCTTATCTAATATTGTTAGTGGAACTTTTATTGTTATTTTCAAGCCATTTAGAGTTGGTGATTTTATCACAATTGCTAATCAATATACAGGGACAGTAGAAGATATTACTTTAAGACACACAGTAATTGTCAATTTTGAAAATAGAAGGATCATTATTCCAAACTCAATTATAAGTGGCGAAACAGTTATTAACAGTAGTATTGCAAATGAAAAAATATGTCAATCAATTGAGATTGGAATAAGTTATGAAAGTAATATTGATACCGCCAAAACTATTATGAGAGAGGAGGCAGAAAAACACCCTTTTTGTATTGATAACCGATCTAAGAAGGAAAAAAATAAAGACCTAGAAATTGTTCGGGTATTTCTTATAGGCTTTGGCGAAAGTAGTGTGAATCTGAAAGCAAGAGTATGGTGTGATAATCCATACAAAGCTTTTGATATGCACTATGATATTAATCAATCCATAAAAAAAAGGTTTGATAAAGAAGGTATTGAAATTCCATATCCGCATCGTACAATTGTCTATAAAAAAAACTTAAAAAAAGAAAAATAATGTAACACCTTCTTCAGAATAATTACTTGCATATTTTCCAGAGTCAGTTGAGAAAATCCCAAATGTGTTACTATCTAATCATATTCTAATAGATTGTTAACCTGTTAAATAGGTTAAAAGGTGTTTGAAAAAAGTTATAGAAAAGTGTGATATATGTAATGTAAGCTAGAACTAGTGTAACGCATTAAATCATTAATTAACTGATTTTTGTATACATATCATACTGCTTTTATATGTAGTGTGTTAGTAATAATTTAAAAAACAGAAAATCATGTCAAAAGAAAAAGAAGGTAAATCCAAGTCAGGTAAAAAAGCTCCAGCAAAAAGTTTGAAAGAAAAAAGGGCTGCAAAAGCTGCAAAAAGAAAAGAAAAAAGGAGTGGTGAATAGAGGTTATGTAACAAATCACCATCATGTTGTTCTAGTTTAACATCAAACTTCTAGTATATTCTCTATGAAAAATCAAGAATTAGAAAAATCCTTTACACATAAGCTAGTTGATATAGTTGAGTACGTACCTGGATCAGTAGTTATGAAAGCAATTCTGAAGAAAAAAACAGGAACTGTTACCGTATTATCATTCGATATGGGAGAAGCATTGCATTCAAAAACATCTCCTTTTGACAATCTTATTCAGATTATAGACGGAGAAGCTGAGGTTATTATTAATGAAGAACTCAGTACAATTGAAACTGGCCAGACAATCATTATCCCGGCTCATGCAAGGAATATAGTAAAAGCTAATAAGCGTTTTAAAATGTTGTCAACCATCATTAAGAGTGGTTATGAGGATGTAAGTATTTAAAATTTAAATAGTAAGTATATATGGTTGGACAAGAAGGTAAATTCAAATCAGGAGATATTGTTTACACCAAAGTAAACCCTGAAGTTAAATTGATTGTGCGGTTATACTACCGTCGAATATACTATTGTACGTTTGCTGAAGATCCTAAGAAAAAGGAAGTAGTATTTTTTGAAAGAGAGCTTGTACAATGATTGTTTAAAAAGATAAAAGTTAAGAATAAAATGACATGCACATAAAATGATAAAAGAATTACGCATAACAAAAAAGCAAAGCTTTCATTTCAATATCCCGAAAAAGAAACCGAAGATTGCTTACTTCATATTGACACATCGCTTCCCTAAACAGTTCAGCCGATTATTTAAGGCAATTTATCACCCAGAAAATCACTACTTAATCCATATTGATCAAAAATCTAATGCTACTACTAAAAAGGATATTAAAACTTTTTTAGAAGATTATTCTAATGCTTATATTTTAAAAAGTGAGAATGCAATGTTTGGAGGATACAGTCGAGTACAGTCTGAAATTAATGGAATGAAGTACCTCTTAAAACGTTGTCTCAAATGGGACTTTTTTATAAATCTAAGCGGTCAGGATTTTCCTTTGAAATCTAACAATTTTATATTTGATTTTTTGGGCAAGAATATAGGTAAAAACTTCATGAAGATTGCTAATCAACATAGAGATCGCCCAGATACGATGAATCGAATTGAAAACTATTTTCAAGAAACTGATATTGGTTTTTCGGGCATACCTTATCAAAGATCCTTTATGAAAAATGTAACCCCATATATAGGAGGGCAATGGATGATCTTGACCAGAGCATGCTGTGAATTTATTTGTCACAGTCCCGAAGTAAAAAAGTTTGAAGATTTCTATCGCAATATATGGATAGCTGATGAATCATTTTTTCAGACAATACTCATGAATACTTCATTCAAAGAAACAATCGTAAATGATGATAAAAGAGCTATTATATGGGTGTCTGAAGAAGGGATCAAATTGAAACCAAAAACTTTGACTGGATCGGATATTGACTTTTTGATGCAAGGAGATAACTTATTCGCCCGTGAATTTGATGTTAATATTGATGCATTGGTACTGGATTTTTTGGAAGAATCTATAAAAATAAATCCAATACTAAATAATTCTATTAATATAGACTTTAATCTTGTTCCAACTCTTAATATGGATACAAAAAAAGGTGCTGTATTAAGCCCAGAAACAATTACAAATCCGCCAACTCAATTAAGAAAACTTAATGGCAATAAATAAATAGTAAAATGGCTAAAAAGAATATTACAAGAAGTTGGAGAGAGCAAAAGGTGATGCTCAAACGAAGGTTTCCACTTCTATCGGACAGGGATTTTGATTTTAAAGATGGGCAAAAAGAAGCAATGCTCGATAATCTTGCTATCAAACTTAAAAAAACAAGAACAGAGCTAGAAGTACTTTTTACCGAATTACAAACCTATTGAATTATACTTAACAAAAATAATCATGCATAAATTTAAAATACAACCGCTTGCTGATAGGGTGCTGGTAAAAGCAGATATCGCAGAAGAAAAATCAAAGGGAGGTATCATTATCCCAGATACTGCTAAGGAGAAACCGCAAAAAGGTATTGTACTAGCTGTCGGTAAAGGTAAGAAAGATGAACCCATGACCGTAAAGATTGGTGATGCCGTATTATATGGTAAATATTCTGGAACAGAAATTACGGTTGAAGGTATTGATGCGCTTATTATGAAAGAGTCAGACATCTTTGGTATTGTTCAATCAACTGCTACTTTGGAACTTATATAAGAATAAATATTGAAATAGATAAATGAGAAACGAAAATACACTTGTTCCCAATTTTTTTTGTTATGTTTTTGCAAAAGTGTAGGGTATGGATGCTCTAGGAGAGGTTAATGAAATACAATAGGAGCAAACAATATATCTAAAGATAAAAGAACACTTTATCTGGATAATCAAGAGCGGCCGATTGGACATATGATTCCTTTAAAATACCATAATTGGCGTATTTCTTATTCTTTTCTACCGCCCAACCAATATTGCCATAGTCAAAATGCCAATATTCTTTATGATCACAAACAAAATCTTCATTTTCAAAAAGTTCCATAAGAAACTTTCGGTTTTTCCTTGCTTCTTCACTAATACTAGGGTGTTTGGGGTAGCATTTTTCATTCAAATCAATTTGAAGTCCATCGTTGGTTCCAAAATCGAGTACGCATTTTTTTCTTAAATCATAAATCAGCGCATCAACAGCACCTCCTGTTGCATGGGTAGATTGTCTTTTTGGAGCAATAAACATTGACACTATTTCGTCAATTTCTTCTCCTGTTTTTTTAGGGTATTTCTTTTTCAAAAAACTAACTTTTTGATTCCATAATTTTTGCTGATGTTCAAATGATCTCCAGGCTGATCTAATAATTAGTTTTTTGCCCTGACTATACAGAAGCTTACTGATTCGACCTATTTTTTCGTAGATCTCTTTTCTAACTAAATAACGATAGTTTTTTTGAATGGATTTTTCAAATATTAAATTAAAATCTGAATCTTGAAGGCTCATCAACGGCGAGTTATTCTCCTTTACAACCATAATAGCCGTTTTCTTTTTGTGCAATTTGTCTTTTTCTTCTACTATTGCGCAATACTCTTTTGCAGTTATCGGTGTCTTGATGTTTTTAAAAATATAGGATGAACTCATAGCGGTAACTAATGCTCCATATTTTAATGCAAATGACACCTCGTCTCCAACTTTTAATTCTTCTTTTTTGGCATTGATTATAATGTGATCGCTACCAGCTCCCAGGATTTCAATATCTAATTTTGGGGTTAGTCCAGTAACCATTACATCCTGAACACCTATTGCCAAAATAGCCCGTCGTATCATACCTTGATCTTTAAATTTTGGTTTGTTACCAAAAGCGTCAAGGCCAATTTCGCCATCTGGTACGGATGATTTGTTTTTCAGTTCGATAACCTCGGCTGTCATTATAAAGGCGTCTTGATAAAGTTTTGGAATCGGTTTTCCTGTTAAGGGTTCATAACCCAAAAATATAGATTCTCCTAATCTCAAATTATTTATCCTACCAACATCTTTTGTAGTGCTGAACCAATTATAATTAGCCGAATTTCCTCCTGAAATTATGGATAGTTTAATATGAAATTTTTTTTCAATACTAACAGCTATAGTAGACAGTATGTCCATCTTTTCTGTTGTGGGTTTAACTCCCGAAAAACAAGCGAGATTTGTACCTATTCCTTTAAGTTCAATACCTTTAAGGGTTAGGACCTTTTTGATCGTGTTTTCTAATTGTGATGGGAGGATACCTTCGCGCAAATCCCCTAATTCTACCATGAGTATGATTTTATGAACCTTACCATGCAAGAGAGCAAATTCTGAAAGTTTTTTTATAACAGATAACTCTGAATTTAAACTCATATCGGTATCTAATACTACAGATTCTGCCTGACTTATCATAGGTGTCCTAATCAATAAAAAAGTAGCTTTTACACCAGCCTCTTGCATTTTTTTGATATTTGCTATTCTTGAGTCAGCAAGAATTTTTACTCCGCTCTTCACCAAAATATTAGCAATACGCGGATGCGCACAAACTCCTTTGGTAACAACAATTATATTGATGCCTTTTGATTGAAAAAGAGAACTTAAAGCCTTAGCGTTATGAGCAATTTTATTGAGATTAATATCTATTCTTGGGGTTGGCATAGTAAGGGATTGACACGAATTAAATCGGGGAATATTTCATAAAGTTTTTCTATCAGCTTGCTGCAATCATTTTTTAAGACATCAGTGACAGGTAATTGGTACTTTTCTTCATAAATCTTTGTTGTACTTTCAACTTCTTGGTCATTCATATCTTCATGATTGATTGTAATTGCTATTACTTTGGAGCCAGAGAAAGTTTCTAGCATTTTTATTTCACTTTCAAGTGTTGGCATGGGAATTTTGGGGAAATCACATCTGTTACGTCTTTTTGGTGGATGTTGAAGGATAATAGCCTTAGGCATAGCACCTCGAATGATTGCACTCGAAGAGGTAAATGCTGGATGACTAAGTGCCCCCTGTCCCTCGACTACAATAATATCGGGTTTTTCTTTGAGTGCTTCTAGAATAGCATTTTCAACTTCTCCAGTTGCAAAGCCAGAACTTAGAACATCTATAGCAATACCGTATTTTGAACCTTGTAGTATTCCTGTTTGACCTGTAGTGATAAAGATAGCGTTTAACCCCTCATTTTTTAGAGCTTCTACCAGCTTCAGTGCTGTAGTTCGCTTACCAACAGCGCAATCTGTGCCTGATACTGTTATTATAGGAGTTAGAATATCTCTTATCTGTCCTGTAAAGTGCTTAAGATTTTCTTTAGATGGTG
The DNA here is from genome assembly GCA_947493495.1 of uncultured Aquimarina sp. Classification (GTDB taxonomy): domain Bacteria; phylum Bacteroidota; class Bacteroidia; order Flavobacteriales; family Flavobacteriaceae; genus Aquimarina. The sequence continues at coordinate 30,433 of CANLRN010000029.1, read as the reverse complement.
GTTTTCTAACATCAAATATGGATACATTATACTTCTTTGCGAGACCCATACAAACTTCATCATCAGAAAGAAACTCTGTAAGTCCATTTACAATATGTAACCCAGCTTTGATAGCAGTATAAACAACTTCTTTTTCTTTATCACTAAGTAATGACTCTAGAGGAGCAATTCCGTAAATAAAATATTTTGGAATGCTATCTAACATTCCAATGGCTTGATTAAAATTCTGGAATATTGGTATCTCATTTTTAATTCCGTCCAGATACTCTCCAGCATCAAGACCTGATTTGGTGCTATCTATAATCCCAACGATTTTATACTTCCCAGAATGCCTTACAAGACCATTTGCTACTTTGCCATCCAGTTTGCCAAATTCATTTTCGCAATAGACAATTGCTGATGTTTTCATAATTTTAGTGATTTTAAATAAAAAGAAATCGATTTTAGAAAGAGTTTAACTTCCTACCAATGCTCTTGCAGACAAACCCAATTCCCATCTGTCTGGATCATTTTGAAATCCGCAGTAGTAGATTCCATCAATGTATCGCTTTACTATCAGCGAAATACTGGGGTTTATTTTAGTAAATACCGTATCACCTACTTCATGTTTTAGAATTACATTTCTATTTAGTTTCATAATAAATATTAAAAGAGGGTTATTTTTTTCATTTCCTTTGCCTCCAGAGAATTAATTAATAAGTAAATAACCTCTGAGGATAAAAAGAATCAGCAAGAAAAATGACGATTTTAAAAAATCTATTCGAATGGCTTTAAGAGTTAGACTAATTATGTGTCGTCATTTTATATTAAAATTGATCTATAACATTGATTTGTGTATTGTTTTAATATTTTCTTACTAAAGAATATTTGTTTTATAAGGTTTTATTCAACTTTATTAAAAAAGGCAGAGTTTTGAATTTCTGCCTTTTTTTTACCTGAAAATGTTTTGTAGTATATATCAAATACTCCGCATGCATTATCATTTTGGTAATTCTAGGTTGTTCAAGATTCATTTTTTGAAAACGATTATATTCTCATTTTATAATATTTATTACAAAGATCTTTATAATTAATCGATGCAAGGTTATACAATAGGAATTCAATGTTACATAAATCATAGGTTTTAGGTTTTTACGGAAAATCTATTCTAAACATTTGGTTATCTACAAGTAATTTTTTGAATATGATAATAATTTAATGAATTATTAAAAGGAAAAAGCTAAAAACTGTATGCAGCAATTGTGTACAGTTTTTACGTATTTGTTTGTTTCTATTTGTTGGTGTTTGCATACGTTAAATAGGTACTTCATAAAAAAGTACCTGTTTTAAGTACCCATTTGTAGGTATTTGCAAGTTTATAGGTACTTCAAAAAAATTAAAGTACTGACATTCAGTGTGGTTATAGTGCGACCGAAATGGCTCATAACCCGAAGGTCACAGGTTCGAGTCCTGTTCCCGCTACAACAGATAACCTCTTCATTTTGAAGAGGTTATTTTTTTTGGAGCGTTTTTGCGACCACAGAACCATCAATTTTAACAGTAGAGCATGGTTTTGGAGCATGGTTTTCATAGAAAAACGGATCAATCCCAATTGTTGCGTTTATGCAAACATCCTAGTTACTCTGAAAAGAAAGAATTCTATGTTTTTCACTTCTCTAAACTGTACGTTGAAGGCTTTTTATCTTCGCATTAAAAATTCTGCTGAAGCATTTTTAAGGTACAACGACGAAACGTAGTGAAGGAGTTAATCCTGTTTCAGGTATAACAAATACTCTTTTTTATAATAGTTAGATGGAAACAATGGTTTCTTTATGCTTATTGATGATGGTTTTAACGCCTTTGATTGAGCTAATGACCTGATGAAAAGTATCAGTCAAAGAAAAATAAGCTTCGTTTAATTTTTTAATTTTAGAAGATTGGTTAATTTTTTTGATGAGTTCAATTTTCTGATGTACGATTTGGTTGATTTCACAAAACTGATATTTATCCTCACTTTCATTTTTCCATCGAACAAGATTAGATTTAGGTATAGAACTGATTTGTTCAGGCGATAAAATATCATATATGATTCCTGATCGCGTAAGATGTTTTATTGCTGTATCCCGAGATTGTCTCTGCTGCATAGTCTATCAAAAAATTGACGAAAAAACTACTATTAATGTTGGATGGGTAGCGTTTATATTTTTTTTAGGTATTGGTTCCTTATAAGGAACCGATTCTTTTAAAATAATGATAGAGGCTGCCCTAGAGCATCATCGAAGACCAGACGATGGTAATGCCACAAATTTCATAATTGAGAAATGACCATTGCGGTGACTTTAAGTCACCAGCCCAAACCTATGGATTTTAAGTCCATAGTGGTTTATTTGATTGAAAATATTAGTTTTTTTAGAGATTTATGGTGTCTCTTATCGTGCTTTATATCTGCTTTGATTATGTAATCTCTTTGACATTTAGTTAACCAAAACTTTACACAATAAACATATCACCCTTTCATAGTGACAATATACCCCTTCATAAAGCTATAGGCTGTATCTATTTTTGGTGCATGATAACTAAACTAAATTTTATGTTTATGAAAAAAAAGAACTCAATGATGAAAAAATGTGTACTTACCTGCTTCTTAATGGTCATATCTATGACTATGTTTGGTCAAAGTACCGTAACTGGTTTAGTGACTTCCAGTAGTGACCAACAACCTTTGCTTGGTGTTAACGTAGTCGTAAAAGGTACCACGAACGGAGCGGTTACTGATTTTGATGGAAATTATTCCATTACTGCTTCATCAGAAGATGTTTTGGTATTCAGTTCCCTAGGCTTCAAAACAATTGAAAAGACTGTAGGGGACCAGAATGTGATTAATGTTGCATTGGATAGTGACTTACAGCAATTGGAAGATGTTGTTGTTATTGGTTATGGTACCTCAACAAAAAAAGACCTTACCGGGTCTATTGCCAGTATTTCAACCAAAGACTTTGAAAAACAGCCTATAACAAGAACGGAAGACGCTTTACAAGCACGTGTTGCGGGGGTAAGTGTCATAAAAAACTCAGGTGCTCCTGGTGGTAATATTAAAATACGGGTGAGAGGTGCAAACTCTATTACTGGTAATAATGATCCTCTAGTGGTTATTGATGGTATTATTGGTGGAGATTTAAGCAGTTTAAATGCTAACGACATACAAAGTATAGATGTATTGAAAGATGCTTCTGCAACCGCAATTTATGGTTCTAGGGGCGCAAATGGTGTGGTGCTCGTAACTACAAAGCGGGGTAAGTCAGGTGATCCCCAAGTAAATGTGGAATACTTTGGGTCTGTTTCTAGTGTTCCCAATAAAATCGATCTTTTATCACCAGAACAGTTTGTTCAATTAGCAGGTGATCCAGCAACTATTATTAACGGGGGAGCAGATTATCAAGATGAATATTTTGAAACCGCTATTACTAATAATGTTCAAGTTTCTGCAAGTGGCAAAGAAGGAAATCTAAATTACTATATTTCAGGAAATTTTGTGGACCAAGATGGTATTATCTTGAATACAGGGTATGAAAGATATTCTTTGCGTAGTAACTTAAATGCACAATTAAGTGATAAATTGAAAGTAGGTCTTAATTTATTTGGATCAAAAGAAAACGCACTCAATTTAGTGCGTGGTGGTGCTGGAGCATCATCAGACCGCAGGGGAGGAATTGTCAACGTATTATCGTTTAACCCAGCAGTGAATGTTAGAGATACTGATGGAAATTATAATTTGCAGTCTTCATTTGGTTCTATTTTGGTGAATCCTATTGCTGTGCAGGAACAAAGGAACGGGCAATCGGAAGAAGATCAATTTAACGCCAACTTAAATCTATCCTATGATATAAGCAATAATTTGAATTTCACGTTACTGGGGGGTGCTTCCTTGGCTCATTTTAACGAAGAAAGATTTGAAGGTATACCCGCAGGGTCTCAAGTGCGAAACGGAAGAGCTTTCTTTAACTCCTTAAGGGATGCCGATTATCAATTAAGTAATATATTGTCTTGGAACAAAGATTTTGGTAATACAAAATTAAAATTAACAGGTATATACGAGTTACAGTCTTCAGTTAGGAAATTAGAATCAATAAATTCTCAGGATTTTGCTCTTGCAGATCTAGAAAATGCCTTTTTTCTACTAGAATTAGGAGAATCCCAAAGTATTGGAGCTAATCAAATTAGCAGTTCAATTGAGTCATATGTAGCAAGAGCAGAGGTGAATTTCAACAATGATCTGTTAGTTACAGGAACGATCAGGGTAGATGAGTCATCAAGATTTAGAAAAGGTAATAGAACAGGGGTCTTCCCATCTATTTCAGCTGCTTACAATCTTGGCCGATATTTTTCAGACGAATCATTTATTAATAATGTAAAATTAAGGGCTGGATATGGTGAAACAGGAAATCAGAATATCGCTCCGTTATCCACGTTCCAGTCGTTGCGTACAACTTTTGGTTTTGGCTTTGATGGAGCATCAACATCCATAGGTTTAGGTAATAGTGGACTAGTAGATGAAGATTTGACTTGGGAAACTACAAGGCAATTTAATGCAGGTGTTGATTTTAGACTGGCAAATGGTCGTGTTAATTTAGCTGTAGATTGGTTCAAGAAAAATACAGTAGATTTGTTGTTGAATTTGCCTGTACCCCAGTTTAATGGTGGTGGTAGTATCCGAACCAATGTGGGAGAGGTTGAAAATACCGGGGTTGACGTTAGTATTTCTGCTGTTATCGTAAATAACCAAAACTTTAGTTGGAATTCAAATTTGACCATGTCTACTGTTAGTAACGAGGTTGTAGACTTAGGAGGGTTAGATCAAATATTGACTGCTCCTTCAGGAATTAACCCTGGAGGTAATACAGGTAATTTCTACATCATTGAAGAAGGAGAACCTTTAGGTAACTTTTTTGGATTTGAATATTTAGGTGCAGATGCTAACGGTGTGGCACAATATTCTGAAGAGCAAAGTGTAATAGGTAATGGTATCCCAAATTTTACTTGGGGTTTAAATAATACATTGACCTATAAAAATTTCGATTTGAACGTCCTTTTTAGAGGGGTTCATGGTTATGAAATCTTAAACGCTACCAGAGGAATCATATCTTTGGGCGGGGGAGATGTTACCGTTCCAACGAGTGTGGATATCCTTGATCCTAATAATCCTACATCTGGCGACAATAGAATTAGCTCTACCAGATATATTGAAGATGGTAGCTTTATTAGGTTAAGTAACTTATCTTTAGGGTATAACTTTCCAAAAATCAAAGGATTCGATTCTTTGAAAATTTATATAAGTGGGCAAAATTTGTTCACTATAACAGACTATACCGGGTTCGATCCAGAGGTGTCATCTTCAAGTAGCTCCTCAGATTCAACTCCTTCTTTAGATTTTGGCGCGTTACCAAATCCAAGAACATTTACCTTCGGATTTAATATTGGTTTTTAAAAAAATAAAATAAAATGAAAAATAAAATGAAAAGTAAAATAAGAAATTATCGGTTTAAGATTAAATTCTGTATAGTTTTTGTTTCATTAGCTACGGTGTTTTCGTGTGCTGATTTAGAAGAAGACCCGTCTGAGGTCTTGCTTGCTCCAACTGCTTTGAATAGTGAAGCAGCATTGTCTGCCTTGACCACGGGTATGTACAACCGCTTAGTCAACAGTTCAACGGGTGTAGCCCGTACATCATTTCATATTGCAGCCTTTGGCGGTGATGATATCACCACCCATAGTGCAAGTAATAAAATAGGTTTTAGAGAGTCAGATTGGAGGCGACAAACGCCAAACTCATCATTCAACACAACCTATAGAGCCTGTTACGGTGTAATAACCATTGCAAATACTGCTATAGATGCAAGGGATAATAATATTGAGGGAAATCAACAGACAATAGATAGGCTTATAGGAGAAGCTTTTTTTATGCGGGCATTTTGCTATTTAACGTTGACAAGGACATATGGAAGAGTACCTATTCAAATAGAATCCAATTCCAATGCACAATTGTCTAGGGGATCTTTTGAAGATATCTATGCCCAGATTGAATCAGATTTCCAACAAGCTGAACTTTTACTTCCAGATGTGTACCCAAATGTACCGGCAGTAGGTGCTAGACCTAGTAAAGGAGCTGCATCCGCTATGCTTTCTAGGTTATATATGCATTGGGCGGGATTTCCACTTAATGATGCAAGTAAATATGCGATGGCTGCTAGTAAGGCAAAAGAGGTAATTGATAATGCAGGGCTTTATGGCTATGCTTTATCTTCAGATTTTAGATCTATGTTTACCGTTGGAGGTAGATTTGCACATAATGAGGGAGTCTTTACCATGGTTTTTTGTAATACATGTGATCGTCGTGCACCAAATAGATTAACTGGTCGTCTTGGGCTAACTGCTGAAGCTGGCGGTTGGGAAGAGACTTTTGGGGAAATGACTTTCTTTGAGGATTTTGAAAGTGCCGCAACAGAAGATGGAACGCTTCAACGTTTTAACGATACCTACATTCTAGAAGAGATACCAAGAGGTAGTAATCCTATAGGTGCAGAGTGGAGAAATTTTGCAGATCCACATCCTATTTTTAGAAAGATCGTAGGAGATTTCGATGAGGGCGTTTTAAATACAACTACCAGTGATATGAACTATTACTTTATGAGATACGCTGAGGTTTTGTTGAATTATGCAGAAGCTTCTGGTAGATCAGGAAACGTAACTGCGGACGCGTGGGCTGCTTTGAATGCGGTTCGCTCAAGAGCTGGAGCCACCGTTGATTTAACTGCTACTGATGGTGCTATTGAAGAATTGGCGTTCACAGAAAGAAAATGGGAATTCGCAGGAGAATTCCAGAGATGGTATGATTTAGTTAGAATGGAAAGGGTTGTCGAGGCATTTGCCAACAGATCTCCAGATGAAATTGTAGATACGGCCAACGGTACCATTCCGGCTACGGATGGCCAATTTTTCTACTTCACTCCAATTCCACAATCAGAATTGGACGTTGCACCACAACTTAACAATTAATCTTAAGTTTTTTGTTAAATTTAGTTAGTTTTGCCCTCTATTCTTAAGAATAGAGGTTTTTTTAGGCAATAAGCTTATAGTTCTTTTGTCCATAAGGGATGATGTATGGTTAGACAATTTCTAGCTTTACTAATTCTGTCTATAGTGCCTATTAGTTAATATTAAAAAAGGAAGTTAGCATCGTGGTTTGTGATAGAAGTTTCCCCTTTTTTTGAATATATCCGTTGATTTTGTATCAACGGCATATTCTTGAGGATCGGATAACAACAAGTATATAGTAGCTTTGCGATTAAACGTGAGGTGCAGGTCTAGTGAAGGACAAGAATGATACCCTTTTTTAAAGTGTAGATATAGTGGATAAACAAATAAATTATATAAGGACAATGATAACTAGAGTAAACTTGATACCGGTTATCTACGCATTGGTTTTGTTTGGCATAGCTTCTTGTAAAAAGGATGCTAATACAACCAAAACTACAGAAAAGCTTTTTGTAGAAATTGACACAAGTGTTTCTGGTGTGAATTTTGTCAATCAAATTGTTGAAACAGAAGAGTTTAATTACTATAAATATATATATGCATACAATGGCGGGGGTGTTGCAACTGCTGATTTTAATAATGATGGATTGTTAGACCTATTTTTTACAGCTAATATATCTGGGAATAAACTGTACGTGAACAAAGGAAATTTTAAGTTTCAGGATATTACGACAACATCCAATATAGAAAATAAAGAAGGGTTTGATACAGGCACAGCCATAGTTGATATTAATAATGATGGATATGCAGACATATACGTCTGTAGGGCCGGTTGGTTCAATGACCCTAAAAAACTAAAGAATCTTTTATATATCAACAATAAAGATCTAACATTTACCGAGGCAGCTGCGGATTATGGCCTTGCTGATGAAAACCGAACCATTGCCGCTACTTTTTTTGACTATGATAATGATGGTGATCTAGATGTGTATTTGGCCAATGCACCCATTACTACAAAAGATTATAAGACTATTCAAGATCTTAAGATGGTTGTTGTAGATCCAAAAACACCTACCCTTTTAGGTAGTGACAAACTATATAGGAACAATGGCGCAAATAATTTCGAAGATGTATCAATAAGGGCAGGCATATTTCCCGATAGAGCTTTCGGACTCAATCCCCAGGTTGGAGATTTAAATAATGATGGCTGGTTGGATATTTATGTGAGCAATGACTTTAACATGCCAGATTTTGCTTATATGAACAACGGTGATGGTACGTTCAGCGATAAAAGAGAAGAGCTGCTAAAGCATATGTCATTTTATAGCATGGGAAGTGATATTGCAGATATAAATAATGATGGCAATAATGACATGGTAGTATTGGATATGAACCCTGAAGACTACATACGTTCCAAAACAACCATGTCCATGACGCCGATCAACAAGTTTTGGGAAATGTTGGATAAAGGATACCATTATCAATATATGCATAATGTGTTGCAGTTGAACAATAACAATGGCACATTCAGCGAAATGGCGAATATGTCTGGAATTGCCAACACAGACTGGAGTTGGACACCCCTTTTGGCAGACTTTGATTTAGATGGGTATGTAGATTTATACGTTACCAACGGTGTGTACAGGGATGTTGTAGATAAAGACAGCAATAGGAACATACTATATCAAATACGTAAAAAAGGCAAAAAACCCACTCCTATCGAGTATTTAGAGTACACTCAAAAACTGCCCCAGCAAAAATTGGCCAACTATTTTTTCAAGAACAATGGAGACCTTACTTTTTCTAATAACTCCACAGAATGGGCAGATATAAAGCCAACGTTTTCCAACGGAGCCGTATATGCAGATTTGGATAATGATGGTGATTTGGATATCATCACCAATAACATAAACGATGAGGCCACCTTATTCAAAAACAATGCGATTGAATTAGACAAAGGCAATTATGTACATTTTCAATTTACGGGGACCAAAAAAAATAGAAATGGAATTGGGACAAAAGTCACATTGTATTTTGAAGATGGTAGCTTGCAGACCAGGCAGCTCATTACCTCAAGGGGGTACTTGTCATCAGGATCCAATAAGGTACATTTTGGCTTTTCTAAAAAAGCACGTATCCGAAAAGCCATGATACAATGGACAGATGGTAAGGTGCAGCAGTTGGAGGTAGCACCTAACCAATTACACCATATAAAATATGAAGATGCCACAGTAGTAAACAATAAAACGCAGGCAATTACAAAACTATTTAAGGAAGCTGAATTCAATTTTAAGCATATTGATAGTGTTTTTAATGACTTTCAAATACAGTTGCTTTTACCACAAAAATTATCACAACTGGGGCCAGCGGTTGCTAGTACAGATGTAAATAACGATGGAATTGATGACCTTTACTTGGGGGGAGGGTATAGTCAGTCAGGACAATTGCTGTTAGGAACCCCTAACGGTACATTTGTCAATAAAGAGGTTGTCGATTTTGTTTCAGATAGCAAACATGAAGATATTGGAGCCGCTTTTTTTGATGCAGATAGTGATGGTGATCAAGACCTATACGTAGTAAGCGGCAGTTATGAATTTGGGGAGAAGAATCAGCTTTTAGAAGATAGATTGTACATAAATGACGGGAATGGTCATTTTGTTCGAAATTATGAAGCATTACCCTTTTTCAATGAATCAGGTTCAGTGGTTGTGCCGGCAGATTATGATGCAGATGGTGATATGGATATTTTTGTGGGAGGTAGGCAAGTTCCTGGTAAATATCCAAGTCCTCCTGTAAGTTACATTTTAGAAAATAGAAATGGAAAGTTCTCCATTGTAACAAAGCGAATAGCTCCAGATTTGGAACGTATTGGTATGGTTACAGATGCCAAATGGGAAGACATTGATAACGATGGTGATTTGGACTTGATAGTTACGGGAGAATGGATGGGTATTGAGGTTTTTACAAATAAGGAGGGAGTTTTGCTTAAAGAAGAAAAGTATGGAAACTTGTCAAATACCGTTGGCTGGTGGAATAAAATACACGTAGAAGATATTGATGGCGATGGAGACAAAGATATCATTGCCGGTAATTTTGGCTTGAACAGTAAACATCGTGCAACAAATAAAAAACCATTTCATGTTTACGCAAAAGACTTTGATGAAAATGGTACAGTTGATATATTCTTGGCCAAATACTATAAAGACAAGCAGGTGCCCGTTAGAGGCAAAAGTTGCACAACACAACAAATGCCTTACATAAAGGAAAAGATAAAAACCTATCAAGAATTTGCAGGTAGCGACATACAGAGTATACTAGGTGTGAATATTGATAAAGCTTTGCATTTAGAGGCCACGGAGTTCAGGTCTGGTGTATTTTTAAATGATGGGATCAACAATTTTGAATTTGACCCTTTTCCCAATACGTGCCAAACAGCCCCTATAAATAGTATCCTTTTTGATGACTACGATAATGATGGTTTTAAGGACATGTTATTGGCGGGTAACAATCATCAACTAGAAATAGAAACAACCAGAAGCGACGCCGGAATCGGCGTATTTTTAAAGGGTAACGTTAATGGAGAGTTTACTTATATAGCAAATAACAATACGGGCTTTTTCGCGGATAAAGATGTTAGAAACATGATCGCAATTACTACCTTAAAAGGGGAAGGCGTGCTAGTAATCAATAACAATGGTGAACACCAACTATTTTTAACCAAGTAAAAAATTAAAAAGAATGAATAATAAAAATATTTTTTTGATAGCGATAATGTTGCTAAACTCAATTTGGGAGAGTAATGTATTTGCGCAGAATAATAGGGATATTTTACAAAAAAAAGCCTTGGAGATTAAGCTGTTGGATAAAGTTGGTTCTGCACAACATTTTAAGCCTTTTCCAAAATATGCAGACAGTATAAAGTGGGAGGGGCTAGATCAAGAATTAAAAGACAGAATAATTAAAAAAGGGGAAATTGCATTATTGGCCACATGGGAAACCTTATTGGCCAGTGAATATAGGTTGTTTCTTGAAACAGGGAATAGAAAGGTATTTGAAGATAAATACTACAGTAGAAGATCAAAACTTAGTGATTTGGTCCTTGCCGAAATGATTGAACACAAAGGTCGCTTTTTAAACGAGATAATAGACGGTATTTACTTAATCTGTGAAGAAAGCAATTGGGTGGTCCCTGCACACGGCAGTCATAAATTAAGAAATGGGAAAGATGATCATTATGTAGATTTATTTGCTGCAGAAACATCTTCCTTATTGGCGTGGACCTATTATTTGTTAGGTGATGAACTAAATAAGATTACACCCCAAATAACAGAACGTCTTAAAACGGAATGTAAAAAGAGAATCATTTTACCAAACTTAGAGAATGATGATTTTTGGTGGAAAGGATATAATTTACGTCACCATGTTCTGAATAACTGGAACCCGTGGATAGTATCCAATTGGCTTTCTACTGTTTTGATTTTAGAAGATGATACGCAAATTAAGAAAAGATCGCTAGAAAAAATTCTGGCATGCCTTGATAACTATCTAAATATCCAATCTAATGATGGAAGTTGTGAAGAAGGGCCAATATACTGGACCGTAGCTGGAGGAAGGGTATTGCAAACCCTAAGTCTGTTACAACAAGTTACTAATGGTACTTTTGATGTTTACAAAGAGCCATTAATCAAAAAGATATCAGACTTTTTTGCAAAAACCCATATCGCTAAAAACCACTTTGTAAATGTTGGGGACGGACCATACGTAATGAATGATAGGGCAGTACGGGTGTTCAATTATGGTTACGCTCAGAGTAATGAAGGGTTAATGAATACTGCAAAAGCGGTGGCTCAATATTATGATCCTTTAAAAGAGGTAACAAGAAATCAGTTTGGAGACCTGTACATAAATTTGTCAAGCATATTCAATTATGACTTTTTTAAAAAGTATCCCATAAAACCAATTGCAAAAGAAGAAGTTTGGTTTCCAGATCTAGAATTACTCTGTACCACAATTAAAAATAAGCATAAGGATTTATTCTTATCCGTATTGGGAGCAAATAATGCCCAAAGTCATAATCACAATGATGTGGGTAACTATTTGATTTTTGTAGATGGGGAACCGGCAATTATAGATGTTGGGGTTGAAACCTATACAGAAAAAACCTTTAGTTCAAGGCGATATGAGATTTGGACAATGCAGAGTGATTTTCATAACCTACCGCTTATTAACGGCGTATCACAAAAATTTGGGTTAGAATATAGAGCTGCCAATGTGGTTAAGACTAAAAATAAACTCAGTATGAATATAAGCGCAGCCTATCCAGAAGAAGCAAAAGTAAATTCTTGGGTACGTACGTTTGAGTACGATAGGGGGGGGATTGTAATTTCTGATGATTACAGTTTAAAGAAAAATTTCAATGGTGTTGTATTAAATCAGATGACACCATTGGAAGTAGTTGAAAAAGAAAAAGGAAATCTTGTATTATTGAACAAGAAGGAGGAAGTAGTGCTACATGTCTACTATAACCCTGAACAACTTTCCTTTTCCAAGGAAGAAATTATACTTACGGATCCTAAATTAAGAAAAGAATGGAAACAAGATAAGTTGTATAGGTTCCAGTTAAGGGTTAGCAATAAAAAATTGCAAGAAAGTATTCATGTCAAATATCAATAATTTTTCGGTACGGATAGTATATGAGCATTTTATTTTTTGTTCTGTTATACTAAAATAGATAAAATTGTTCAGAAAAAGAATGGCTTGTTTTTTTTGTAATGATGGCCAATTCTTCCGGATTATAAAAAAACTTGGTGGGTCACAGACCACCTTATCCATTTGGCAGTTATAATCTGTATTTTACTTATTTTTACCAACGAGATGTTATCATGTATGTTGTAGTTATTGTATCTGTAATATATATACGATAATTCTTATGTTAATTTAACCCGCTTTATGCAATAGAAGGTTGTCAAGAAGCTTGTAGATGCAAGAAATACTAGTGTTTTCTTAATTTTTGCATAGCACGGCTATGGTGAAATTAAAAAACGCAGTGAAGCGTTAGTATTTGCGGTAGCTACAAGATGTAATAAATTTTCTATTGCATAAAGCGGGTTTAACAACAAAGCAAGATGTCATTGGTTTTGATAGGGGTCATTTGTTCAAAAAACGATTATCCCTGTCTAAAAAAACCAATACCCCCTCAAATAAGAGTTATTATTAATTTAATATTGTTAATAGGAATAAATGCGTATTCCGTAATTAAGTCAGCTAAATAAAAATGTATTATGTGTTTAATGTTAAAGGAAATAAGAATTTGGAAAAACCAAACCCTAGCCTACATTAAATAGCAATTAAATTTTTTTTAAGTTGAATGTTTACTAAAATTAAATTATGTTATGAGAAGAAAAATATTTTTTATGGTGATCCTGTCCTTTCTAGGGACTTATAGTATTATAAGTCAAACCTTCCTTCAGGATGCAGGCGCGGGAATCACCCAACCGCTGGTAGATGATTTGGATTACATTGCTCCATTATCTATGGATTTTGATGATCGCAATAGGCCATACATGATAAACAATGTCTTGTATCCAGGAATGCCCGCCAATGAATTGTACCGGGTACGAACGCTTAGGAACGGGGTATGGGAATTCTTTTCTTACAGGACCGCAATAGAAGCGGAATTGAACCCCGGAGAGAGCTTGGATTTTAATATTACCGATTCAGATCGTCTAAGATTTGTCAGGGATGGAGAAATGACAATGGATGGGTATAACAATTTATATGCAATCATTACGGTCAAAGTTGCCAATGGTTCCTCTTCAAGCCGGGAGTTTATGATATTATATGCCAGTGGCATAGGTGAGGATAATTTTAATGGCAGCTTCAAAGTACACCGTTTGCCTCCAGGAACTACACAGGCAGAATTAGAGGTTAGGACAAGTTTCAATGATTTTACTAACCATCCCCCAGTAATAATGTATATTAGTGACCGGGTCAACAACATATATCCTAGTGGTCCTAGTTGGTTATTTGATATTTGGGGTAATATGAATATTATAGCTGTAGACTGGACTGCAAACAGGGAAGATTTGGACTTAAGTTCGGTAATTCAAGTAAGTGATAGGTCGGGCTTCCTAAACAACCATTCGGGAGGCGGAAGTTATGCTGTAACCAAAGGAGATACCACTTTCTTCACTTGGTTGAGGCATCCTTTAGATCCAGAAGTAGATAGAGATGGTGAAAGTGTGATTTTTGTGAATTCACTGAACAGAAATGCAAAAAGAGTAGGACCCAACCGTCAATTGGTTGTACACCCAGAGGGCAGGGCCAATTCCCATCATCAACCTGCAATCGCTATTGATGAATCAGGTTTTATCCATGTCTTGACCGGGTCCCACACACGAAACGGGTTTTTATACAATAAAACCTTAAATCCTTTAGATATTAGTTCTTGGACCCCAGAGGTAGAGGTGGGAACAGATAGAACATATGCAGCATTACTAATTGATAATTTAGGCGTTATTTATGCACCTTATAGAGGTGATAGGCCATATCGGCAGTATATGCAGACCGGGGATGTAGCCAATGGATTAAGCGGTGAAGGGGAATTGTTTATAGACAATCCACCTTGTGATGATATTTATCGCGCGTTTTACAATAAACTGTATAAAGATAAACCATCAGGCGGCAACGATCGCGTTTACATGAGTTGGAGTACAAATTGTAATGCTTCGGAGACCCGCACGGATTTTTACAGGACCATGGCATTTACAGATGATCAAGGCGGTTCATGGAGAATCCCAACCCGATATGATTTATCCAGCAGGAACAATGAAGGAAAATCGGTACAACGAATCACTTTTGATCCTGTATCTCCCTCTTCCAATCCTTTTGATATTAATGCTGATAGCGATGTATCCTTACCAGTAACCTATGAAATAATCAGTGGGAACAATATTGCTACCATTTCTGGGAATACCATTACACCCACAGGTACGGGACAAATTGTGGTAAGTGCAAGCAATAATGGAAACAACACTTACTATGGCGATTTTGTAACTACGGTCATTAACATAGGTAGCGGTAGTGGTTTAGAAAATACCATTACCCCTGTGGCAGATGCCTTTGTAAGGAACGGTTCTTCCGCCAACAGTAATTTTGGCAGTGACAGTAGATTGATCGTTAAGAACAGCGGTTCCAACTTCACCCGTGAGAGCTACCTTCGTTTTGATCTATCCGGTATCCAAGGTTCTATCAACAGTGCCCGTTTGGAGCTGGTTCCAGAGAGTTCCACTTCGCCTGGATCTACGGACATCCAAGTGAGATACGTGTCCAATGACAGTTGGAGCGAAAGCGGCATTACGTGGAACAACAGGCCCGGCGCGTCGACGGTTCTCGATACGAAGACGGGCAGTAGCTCCATCATGACCTTTGATATAACGGATCAGGTACGGACGGAACTATCGGGTGATGGTCAGATATCGTTGCGCCTGCAATCCACAGATTCAGGAAATTTTTCCATCGTCTATAGTAGTAGGGAGGCAGTGTCCAACCTGCGTCCAAGATTGGTGGTCAGTGTGCAGCCTGTATCAGGAAGTGCCCTTACCCCTGAGGCCGATGCTTTTGTACGAGACGGTAGTTTTTCCAGCGATAATTTTGGTAGCGATAGCAGATTGATCGTTAAGAACGATGCGCTTGGGTTTAAGCGTGAGAGCTATCTACGATTTGATTTGTCCTCCGTTCAAGGTACGATAACCAGTGCGAGGTTGGAGATGACGGTAGAAAATTCTGGCTCTCCGAGTTCCACGGATATGAGATTAAGGTTTGTTTCCGATGATAGTTGGAGCGAATCTGGTATAACGTGGCTTAACAAGCCTGGAGCTACCACTACCCTGGACACACAGCAGGGCAATGGTTCTACAATGAGTTTTGATGTAACGGAACAGGCAGAGACCGAGCGTTTGGGTGACGGTAAACTTTCCCTAAGGTTTCAATCTACCAATGAGGGTAACTTTTCAGTAAGTTACAATAGCAGAGAGGCTTCAACGACAGGTTTAAGACCGAGGTTGGTTATAACCGTTGCGTCGCCATCAGGAAGTGCCTTGGTCCCTGAGGCCGATGCTTTTGTACGTGACGGTAGTTTTTCCAGCGATAATTTTGGTAGTGACAGCCGATTGATAGTCAAGAACGATGCGCTTGGGTTTAAGCGTGAGAGCTATCTACGATTTGATTTGTCCTCCGTTCAAGGTACGATAACCAGTGCGAGGTTGGAGATGACGGTAGAAAATTCTGGCTCTCCGAGTTCCACGGATATGAGATTAAGGTTTGTTTCCGATGATAGTTGGAGCGAATCCGGTATAACGTGGCTCAACAAGCCTGGAGCTACCACTACCCTAGACACACAGCAAGGCAGTAGTTCTACAACGCGTTTTGATGTAACGGAACAGGCAGAGACCGAGCGTTTGGGTGACGGTAAACTTTCCCTAAGGTTTCAATCTACCAATGAAGGCAACTTTTCAGTAAGCTACAATAGCAGAGAGGCTTCAACGACAGGTTTAAGGCCAAGGTTGATTATAACCGTTGCGTCGCCATCAGGAAGTGCCTTGGTCCCTGAGGCCGATGCTTTTGTACGAGACGGTAGTTTTTCCAGCGATAATTTTGGTAGCGATAGCCGATTGATAGTCAAGAACGATGCACTTGGGTTTAAGCGTGAGAGCTATCTACGATTTGATTTGTCCTCCGTTCAAGGTACGATAACCAGTGCGAGGTTGGAGATGACGGTAGAAAATTTTGGCTCTCCGAGTTCCACGGATATGAGATTAAGGTTTGTTTCCGATGATAGTTGGAGCGAATCCGGTATAACGTGGCTCAACAAACCTGGAGCTACCACTACCCTGGACACACAGCAAGGCAGTAGTTCTACAACGCGTTTTGATGTAACGGAACAGGCAGAGACCGAGCGTTTGGGCGACGGCAAACTTTCCCTAAGGTTTCAATCTACCAATGAGGGCAACTTTTCAGTAAGCTACAATAGCAGAGAGGCTTCAACGACAGTTTTAAGACCAAGGTTGATTATTCAAACGTCTTCTGCAACAGCTTTAGTTTTTAGACAAGAAAGCCTAGAAGAAGAGATTTTAAAGGAACAACCACTCTCTCAAGAGTTTTTACTTTATCCAAATCCAGTGATAGATATAATGAACGTGGCATCCGATCAAGTAATACAAAGAGCTATGATAATAGATTTGTCTGGTCAAAAGGTAATGGAATTGGACAACCTAAATGACAAGTCCATGCAAGTTGATACTAGAGCATTGCCAAGTGGTGTCTATATTTTAAAAATGATAGATGAAACAGGTGCCGAACATAACCGAAAATTTATAAAATAGTGTTCAGTATATCAGTTGCCATGTCATATTATAAACTATGGTTTGTGTGATATAGTTGAATTGAATGTTCCATTCTCTATAAAATGGATAGGACCTTAGTTTTGCAACTAAGATTCTGTAAACATCAAGTAATATTTAGGCGGGTCTCAAGACCCGCCTATTTTTTTATAATATTTGATTTGGGCGCACTATAAAAACAGTAGATTGCAAGAGCAATTTTTAGTAAATTGTTCTTTATAGTATTAAGATTTGTATGAAACTGTGACCTTTCCAAAATTCAAAGTTTATGGGAAGTTCGACACCCGAAGAAATTCAAAATCGAAGCAACCTATTGGTTGTGAGTACTTAGTATTTTTTGAAAGAAGAAAATTTCGATAATTTGGATAGCAAAACACTTTTTATACCTTTGTAAAAAGGTATAAAGCGATTAAAATTGCTCCGAAATATAGAATTTAGCAAAGTCAACAAAGACAATGGCTTAAATACTTTTTTCGAGTATTTTTATCTATCAATGTGAAATCTAAAATGTAACTATAAGTATAATTCGCTGCCCATCTTTAACACAAGATTTTAAATTAAACTTTACCTCAAATATCTATAAAACGTTTGGTCTTTGTAAAGGATTGTTGTCCTCTTGCTGCAAAAAAAATGTGTTACTGAACGATAGACTATTGCATTATGTCTAAATAGCCCCTTTGAGAAGTAAATTTTCTTATTAACTTTAGACTAATGAGTAATTCATTTAATGTTGAACGTCCTTCTTTAGAAGCAACATATTGAATCGGTCTATGTCTAGGAAACAGGTCATAGATAAAAATTTAAGTAACATATTAAGAGTAGATTCATTTTAAATGCTTTACAAACAGCTAAATTAATTAGGAATACATGAAATTTGATTACAAAATAATTTTGATCATTGCTTTCAACTGTTTTAATGCGTTGGGACAAGAGATTATTCCCAATCTTAATGAATTAAGTTTTAAACATATATTTTCTAGCGATGGGTTGTCTCAAAGATCCATTAAGGATATATTACAGGATAGTAAAGGATATTTATGGTTTGGGACAAGAGATGGTTTAAATAAATATGATGGAGACAAAATTACGATTTATCGACATAATTCAGAAGATTCGGGAAGCCTTACCCATAGTAGTATTTTATGTTTGTTTGAAGATAAAAAAAATAATATTTGGATTGGAACAAACGAAGGGTTAAACAAATACAATCCCAAAGAAGATAATTTTGTTAAATACCAAAGTAACAATAATTTAAAAGAATTGTCAAATAAAGAAATATGGAATATTACCCAGTTAAATGACAGTGTTCTTGGCATAGCAACAAACAAAGGTTTGAACTTCATTGAATTAACCAACTCTAACAATGACATATCAAGATTTGGTATAGAACATTTGGAAAAGACATTCGCAAATAGCAAGGTGAGGGATTTGTTAACTGCAAAAAATGGAGATTTATGGATATGCACCGTTGAAGGTATTAGTATCTATAATCCGCAGACAAATAAAATTATAAACATTGAGTACCTAGAGAATTCCATAAAAGAAACATTTCTAAATAACCCACCCGTCTTATTTGAAGATAAGGAAAGTAATATTTGGTTAGGATACGATAAGGGCTTGGCAATTTTTAATAAAGATTTACGCGTATTCAGTAATTACACGTTCAATAAAAAAACACTTATAAACACAGCTGTACGCTCTATCTGCGAAGATTCGTATGGAAATCTTTGGGTGGGCACTTATGATGGTTTGTTTATTTTAAATATGATAACCCAAAAGAAGTTTCATGTAAAACACAATAAAAATAATCCAAAAAGCCTAAGTCAGAATTCGATTTATAAAATTATTAAAGACTACAAGGGAGATATGTGGATCGGCACTTGGGCGGGTGGCGTTAATTATTTTGACAGGAGTTACGCTATTTTTGATAATATATTATCCGGTGATGGTGAGAATATGCTTAATTACAATATTGTTAGCGGAATAGTTGAAGATCGATATGAAAACCTGTGGATAGGAACTGAAGGAGGAGGTATAAATTACTACGATAAGGAAAAAAAGAAGTTTACCTACTATATGTATGATCCAAATGATGAAAAAAGTGTATCCTCCAACAACATAAAGTCAATACTAAAAGATAAAAAAGGAAATTTATGGATTGGGACTCATGATAATGGACTAAACTTTTTAGATACGGGCAAAACTACCATACAGTTTGAGAGAATTAATTCCCAGAATCAAAACTCAAAATTGCTCTCGGATTATAAAATTTTATCTTTGTTTGAAGATGCAAATGAAAATATTTGGATAGGAACGTTGGCCAGAGGGTTACTGTTATATGATACCAAATTAAAAATACTGCAAAAGATAGGGGATACCAATGAATCCATTCAATGCATTATTGCAGCAAGTGATCAAAACCAGATTATTGTTGGAGGATCTGACGGATTGAAAAAAGTAGATATCAATTCGCTAGAGGAGGAGAAACTAGAATGGTTAAGCACAAGTAGTACCGATTACTTAGCGGTTAACTGTATTTTTAAAGATACTGAAAACAATTATTGGATCGGTACCGAGGGTAGTGGACTTATTCACTATAAATCAAACACAAAAAAACTAACCAAATATGGTGCTATTCAAGGATTGCCCAACGAGATTGTCTATGGAGTTTTGCAAGATGATAATGGGTATCTTTGGATCAGCACAAACCAAGGAGTCAGTAGATTTAACATAGCAACAAAAAAATTCAAGAATTTCACTAAATCAGATGGGCTACAAAGTAACGAGTTTAACTACCAAGCCTATATCAAGACATCTAATAGGGAATTGATTTTTGGTGGTGTTGATGGGATTACAATTTTTAATCCGGATAAAATAGGTAAAAATAAATTTATACCTAATGTTGATATTTATGATATCAAAGTGAATAATGAAATTTTTTATGGAATTCATGATAGTATTTCCTTGGTTACCTTACAACATGATGAAAATAATTTCATGATTAATTATACGGCCTTAGGCTTTTCCCAACCTAGTAAAAATAAATACGCTTACAAATTGGAAGGTTTTGATAAGGATTGGATCCATGTTGGAAACAAGAAAACCGCGACCTATACAAATATAGAAGATGGGGATTATGTATTTAAAGTAAAGGCCTCTAATAGCGATGGCCTATGGAACGAAATGGGTGATTCACTAAGGATAAAAATACATGCTCCCTTATGGGGTACATGGTGGGCGTATTTAATTTATGGTTTAATCTGCACTGGGTTGGCATTTTATATGCGATCATTGATTCTGGCAAGGGTTTATGTAAAAAAACAGCTGGAAGAGGAAAGAATTGAAAAAGAAAAGATTGAAGGAATCAATAAACTAAAACTTAAATTTTTCACTAATATTTCCCATGAGTTCAGGACACCCCTGACCCTCATTTTAGGTCCACTTCAAAAACTTGCTAGTAATACACATCATGATGAAGAAACGAAAACACAACTAGAACTAATTCAAAGAAACGCCAATACACTTTTAGAATTGATCAACCAACTCCTTAATTTTAGAAAAATTGAAGCGGGGGAATTAAAATTACAAGTTTCCCACAACAACATCATAAGCTTTATTGAAGAAATTAAACTCTCTTTTGATGAACTGGCAAAAAGTAGGGGCATAAAATTTGGTTTTGAGCATAATATGGAAAGAATTGATGTTTGGTTTGATGTTATGGAACTTAAGAAAGTGATAATCAACATCTTATCAAACGCATTTAAATTCACCCCAGATGATGGAGAAATTACCATAAAGGTAGACAAACCAAAACAAAATCACGATGCTATTGAAATAGCTATTAATGATAGTGGAATAGGTATACCAAAGGAAAAAATCAAATATATATTTGACCGTTATTTTCAATTAGGTGTCTCAAAGGGGAAAAGAGCTGGGACCGGTCTAGGTCTTTCTTTGTCAAGAGATATTATTGAATTGCACAATGGTAACGTAAAAGTAGAAAGTAAAAAAGGTTCGGGGGTAAAATTTATAATTGTATTGCCCTTAGGAAAAGAACATTTAGATCCTGAAAAAGTAAATATACAACAAGAAATAGTTCGTAAAGATTCCAAAATTCCAGAAGTAATCTCTTTTCCAGAGATTCCTGATGCAGTGCAAGAGGACGTTCCTGAGGAGATTGATAAGTCAAAGCCTACCATATTAATAGTAGAAGACAATAGTCAACTGAGTGGATTTATTAAATCTATTTTTGAAGGTCGTTTTAATATATATCAGGCGTATAATGGAGCAGAAGGAATGAATTTTGCGAAAACCAAAAATATTGACCTTATAATTAGCGACATTATGATGCCGGTAATGAACGGTGTTGATATGTGTCATAATATAAAATCTAACATAAGGACAAGTCATATTCCGGTTATTTTACTTACCGCAAAAACTTCATTGGGCACGCAGAGGGAAAGTTATAAGATTGGAGCAGATTCTTATATTACAAAACCATTTGATACAGCCATATTAGTAAATCAGGTAAACAATATGTTTAATCTCAGAAACAATATGATTGAGAAGTTTAAAAAGGATACCATTTTAACTCCAAAAGAATTAACCTATGTATCAATGGATGAAAAATTTCTGGAAAAAGCTTTCGAGATTGTTGAAGAATACATGGGGGATGACAGTTTTAATGCACAGAAATTCACAAATAAAATGGGAGTAAGTAGGACTCTGTTGTATAATAAACTAAAGTTATTGACGGGACAGTCTTTGACAGAGTTCATTCGTTTGATTCGATTAAAAAAGGCAGCACAACTTATAGCCAATACAAGGATGAATATTTCTGAAATAGCTTATGAAGTCGGCTTTAGTGATTTAAAATACTTTAGAAAAAACTTTAAAATCGTCTATAATTCCACTCCCACGGCATATCGAAAGGAAAATAAAGTATTGGATGACTAATTTGCTGAATCTATCAGAGTCTTTCCGTGATTCTTATGTTGTTAGTATAAATTAGACTCAGTCCTTTAAATACTCCAAGAAAAATAACGACTAGGAGCTAAAGTCCATTGGGGAATTAAAAGTGGAAAACGATTTCTTGCCTCCAGGTTTAAAAGATGCCTTACGCTAAAGCCTTTGGCCGAAAGAAGAAAGATGATACGAAGAAATGGCCATACCGATTTTAGTATTTCGGCTTAATTCTGTATGCTCTCGATGTACTGCTAAGACAAAGAGGGAACGGAGTTGAACCTGCAACTGATGCGTCTTATAGACGAGAATTACTGAAGACTTCCTCGCTTTCCTACAATCCTATAAAATAAAAACCATTTAACCACTAAAAAATAACTATTTGAACCCATTTAAGGCTTGGGAAAACCAATATTTTTGATCATAAAGAAATTACTTGTATCAAACAACTTACTATATGTTTAAAAAATATTTATTCTTTCCATTTATTTATTGTGTATTATGTTTCTCTTGTAAAGAGGTGCAAAAAGAAAAAGTAAGCTCTGAAAAAGAAGTTGGTGTCGATAATTTTATAGATGAACAACTAGAACATGCTGAAAGACAATTAACCTTATTGTACACTGAAGCTAAAACGGAAAAAAGAATACCAAGAACCGTAACCAACGGTAAAATTCATTGGACTAACCCCACTTTTGATTGGACAGAAGGTTTTTTTCCAGGTACCTGCTGGTATCTTTATGAGCACAGTAAGGATTTAAAATGGAAAAAAGCTGCAGAGACAATGCAGGCTCAATTTGAAATGCATAAATATAAAACGGACAATCATGATCTTGGATTCATTTTTAACTGCTCCTATGGAAATGGTTATAGACTTACAGAGGATGAATACTTTAAGCAAGTATTGATTGATGCAGGAAATTCTTTGATAACACGCTTTAACCCAACTGTTGGATGTATTCAAAGTTGGGAAGTAACAACAGGTTGGCAGGCAGAAAGAGGATGGAAGTATCCTGTTATTATTGATAATATGATGAATTTGGAATTGCTTTTTGAATTAAGCGAAATAACAGGGGACCCCAAATATAAAGAAGTGGCAATAGCCCATGCAGATACAACATTGAAAAATCACTTTCGTCAAGATGGTAGTTCCTATCACGTGGTAGATTACGATCCAGAAACAGGGGAGGTTAGAAAAAAAGAAACGGCACAGGGCTATGATCATGAGAGCGCATGGGCCAGGGGTCAAGCTTGGGGACTATATGGCTACACATTGTGTTTTAGATATACCAAAGACGAAAGATATTTAAAGAAAGCAGAAGATATTGCAAATTATATATTAGAACATAAAGGAGTTCCCAAAGATGGAGTCCCGTATTGGGATTATAATGCGTCTAACATACCTAATGAGACAAGAGATGTTTCAGCGGCAGCCATAACTGTTTCAGCCTTAATAGAATTGGATAGGTATTCATCTGAAAACTATGCATCCTCTATTGATAAACTTATGAAATCCATAGCAGGGCCAATATATACCGCTAAGTTGGGCCAGAACCATAATTTTTTATTAAAACATTGTGTTGGCAGTATACCACATGGACATGAAATCGATGTGCCCCTTGTTTATGCGGACTACTATTACGTAGAGGCTTTACTCAGATTACGTGCTGCGGAAGGAGAAAGGTAATTGTAAGATAAAATTTGAGACGGTATTATATTGTTGTTCCGTACGGCGTAAATAATATAAGACCCGTGGAAATTTAGTGCAAAGGTTCTAAAATTAAAAAATCTATATAAATAAAAACTATGGTGACAACATACGAAACAAGATATGCGGCAACCCCAAAAGCTGTAAAGGCATACGATACCAATGCCTTACGTGAGGAGTTTCTGATTGATAATTTAATGCAAAAAGGAGAGATCAACCTCACTTATAGTCATTACGATCGTTATATTATCGGCTCTGTAGTGCCGGTGACCGCTTTAACGTTGGAAGCAATAGATCCGCTTAAAGCATCCTATTTTCTGGAACGTAGGGAAATGGGTATTATAAATGTTGGCCATACGGGTTCTGTAATTGTTGATGGGACCACGTACCAACTTGAACATAAAGATGCCTTATATATAGGTCAAGGTGCCAAAGAAGTTATCTTTAACAGTAATGATGCTGACCGTCCCGCAATGTATTACCTGAACTCTACCCCTGCACACACTTCTTATCCTACCAAAAAAGTAGGTCTGGCAGAGGCCAATAAATTAGAGTTGGGATCTTTGGAAACCGCAAATGATAGAACGGTAAGCCAAATGATTATAGGTGGAGTGGTAGAGACCTGTCAATTACAGATGGGGATGACAGCGCTAAAAACAGGAAGTGTATGGAACACCATGCCTGCCCATGTCCACGATCGAAGAATGGAAGTCTATTTTTATTTAGATGTGCCTGAAAGTCAATCAGTCTGCCATTTTATGGGACAACCACAAGAAACCAGACATATTTGGATGCAAAACCACCAAGCAGTCATCTCTCCCCCTTGGTCCATACACTGCGGTTCTGGGACCTCTAACTATACCTTTATTTGGGGCATGGCCGGTGAAAACTTGGATTATGATGATATGGATAAAGCAAAAATCAGCGATTTACGATAAGCATGGGAAACGAATTATTTGGTCTTGTTGGAAAAATTGCCCTCGTTACGGGCGGTACACATGGTTTGGGAATGGCTATGGCCAAAGGCTTGGGAAGGGCTGGTGCCACTATTGTGATTAATGGAAATTCTTCCCAACAAAAAATTGATGAGGCTCTGGCTATTTACAGAAACGAGGGTATTAATGCTGTTGGTTATAAGTTTGATGTAACCAATGAAACCGAAGTCGTCTCCAATATAGCCGCTATACAACGTGAAGTGGGTCAAATTGATATTTTGGTCAATAATGCGGGTATCATCAAACGTACGCCCTTGGAACATATGGAGGTGGCTGACTTTAAACAAGTCATTGAAGTTGATTTAGTAGCTCCATTCATCATGTCTAAACATGTGGTGCAGGGAATGATCCAGAAAAAAAGTGGAAAAATCATCAATATCTGCTCAATGATGAGTGAACTTGGCCGCAATACCGTGGGCGCGTATGCTGCCGCCAAAGGAGGTTTGAAAATGTTGACCCAGAACATGGCCACAGAATGGGCCAAACACAATATACAGATCAATGGTATTGGGCCAGGTTATTTTGCCACCTCCCAAACAAAACCTATACGGGTAGATGGGCACCCGTTCAACGAGTTTATTTTGAACCGTACCCCCGCGGCCAAATGGGGAAATCCTGATGATCTTTCGGGAGCCGCCATATTTTTGTCATCACGGGCAAGCGATTTTGTCAATGGGCATATTTTATATGTTGATGGCGGTATTTTGGCTACTATAGGCAAACCATCCAACGAAAATTAAGCAGTTATGACTACAATCATCCGTTCTTTAAGTATTGCCCTTTTGGTACTGTTCACATCAAACTGTGCCCCCCTTGTTAATGAAAAAAGAGAGGTCCTGGTATCGAACAGTCTAAACATGCTGAGGTCTTTTGAAACCGTTGCCATAGAGATCAGTACGTTACAACTTGAGCACCGATCACTAAACGATTCCACAGCGGTCCATATCATAGATATGGAAAATGGTGAAAAACTTGTTTCTCAAATTGTTGACCGTAATGGTGATGGAACGGTAGATCAAATCCTCTTCCAACCTAAATTACCACCTCTGGGGGAAAAAGTTTACGAAATTAGGTTTACCACGGAAAAAGTATCAGATAAAACCGAATACTGCTATTCTAGATTTGTTCCAGAACGTACCGATGATTTTGCTTGGGAAAACAATAATGTTGCTTTTAGAACTTTTGGTCCTACTGCCCAAGCAATGAAAGAGAAGGGAATTAATGGCGGAACCCTATCCAGTGGTATTGATGCTTGGTTAAAACGAGTATCCTACCCAATTATCAATAAATGGTATAAAAAAGAATTGGAAACGGATGGCACCTATCATGAAGATACGGGTGAAGGACTTGATAACTTTCACGTAGGGGTCAGTCGTGGAGTTGGTGGTATTGCCTTAAAGACAGACACCACGTATACGGTGTCCAAGAACTTTGTGACATGGCAACACCTTTATAATGGCCCCATAAGAACTGATTTTGTTTTGGATTATGGTACTTGGGATATTGAGTCCGATACCATAACTGAACAAAAACGGATTTCCTTGGACTACGGTCAACAGTTCTCAAAATTTCAAGTGACCCTTAAAGGAACCGACACTATTTCGGCCGGATTGACGCTTCATGAAAAGGATGGGTCCATTACCGTCAATGAAGAAGAAGGATGGATAAGTTATTGGGAACCCCATGAAGATTCTGAACTGGGTACTGCCATCATTGTACCTAATAATGTACTTGCTGGTTATGAACAGTACATGAGCGATACTAAAGATGAAAGCAATTTGTTTGCCCACCTTAAAGTTCAGAACCATGAGGTGGTCTATTATGCAGGTTTTGGTTGGAAAAAAAGCGGAAATTTTCAAACCAAGGCGGATTGGGAAAACCATGTCTCCAATTTTTCAAAACGTATAAACCATCCCCTAACCATAACGATCAAATAATCACATCCAAAATGACAAAAGGTTGTTTTTTAATATGCTGGAACATTTGGCTACTCTTGTTTTTCAAATGGCATTGTATTATGGTAATTTTTGGAGGCATGTCTTTACCTTTCTATCTTAAGATGTATGATGCAGACCAAAATGCCCGTCTTTACATGATAGTAAAAACCTTAAATGGGATAAATTCATATTCCTTTCAATATACAAGTTGGTATACTTCTCCCTTAATAATTCATATACTCACACAAAAATCATTATATTTTTCACTAAAATCAGAAATTGCATAATACCTTGTTACCTATGAAAATGACACAGATTACCTTATTTGCCTTTTTTTCTTGTTTGACTTTGATTTCTAAGATTACGGCCCAAAAAAAGAAAGTTATTCCTTTGGATAGTGAGGCCTATCGTTCGTTAACGGCAGACGGAGCTTGGTGTTGGTTCTCAGATCCTAGAGCCGTTTATCATGAAGGAGAGTATAAACGAACCTATACGGCTTGGGTGGATAGTTTTGGTGATATTGTTGCGGCTTATTATGATCATGACAGCCAAGAGATATCCACCAGTGTTGTACACCAGGATTTTGAGATTGATGATCATGACAACCCAGCTATCATCATTGATAAAAAAGGATACATCATGTTATTTTATGCCGCCCATGCTGAGCGTAGCGGTATTCGTCTTAGTAAAAGCGTGGGGCCAGAAAGTATTGAAGGTTGGGAAAAGGTCAGATTTGTTGGCCAGAACAATGATAAGATCGTTAAAAAATATGGTGATCGGTATACCTATGCCAATGTGGCCTATCTCTCTAAAGAAGATAAGATCTATTTATTCTGGAGGAGTTCTGATGGAAAACCTACCTATTCTTTTTCTGCGGATGGAGGCTATAATTGGTCCGTAGGAGAGGTATTCATAAATACAGGGGAAAAATACAAGTTCAAACGCCCCTATCTTAAGGTGATTTCCAATAACGTAGACAAAATAGGCTTTGCCTTTACCGAAGGCCACCCCAGAAATGAGGATGCCAATAGTATCTATTTTATGTACCTAAAGGAAGGTATTTTTAGAAAAGCGGACGGTACCGCTATTAAATCAATAAGTCAAATACCCATTACACCTGACGAGGTGGATATTGTTTATGAAGGCCAAGCAAGGGAGAAGAAAAATTGTCCTTGTTCTAAGGATGCTTATGACAATCCACCAGAATTCCAAGAAATCGTTGAAGAAAAAAAGAATTTCCAAGAAGACGTGGCAATTGAAAAAAAGGGAAAAGCATGGATTTGGGATATAGCTTTTGATGCAAACGAACTTCCCATTATTACCTATGCCCGTTTTCCAGATGACGAAAACCATTGGTATGCCTATGCCCGTTGGGATGGAAAGCAATGGAACAATCACGACCTGATCAACAGCGGCAAATGGTTTCCTAAAACACCCGAAAAGAAAAAGGAATGGGAATCCAACTACTCAGGAGGCCTGAGCATTGATCATGAGAATACGAACAAAATCTATCTGTCCGTAAAACGGGACAGTATTTTTGAAATTGAGGAATGGACAACACCTGACCATGGTAAAAGCTGGAACAAAAAAAAGCTTACCCAAAATTCAAAAAAAGACAATATTAGACCTTTTCCCGTACGCAATGCAAAGGAAGGAAATCCATTACAGCTTATTTGGATGACCAATACGTTCTACGAACATTACACTAAGTACAATACGGCCCTACAGCTTTCCATTCCGTATACCAAGATGGATCCCATGACAGAAGAAGGTATCCTCAATGTAACCAGACAAGTAGCTGACTGGCAGATTATGAACCCAAAAAGGAAAGGCCCCGATACCAATTGGCTCTACGGAACCTTTTATACCGGCCTATGGGAACTTTACAAAACCACTGGTAAAAAACGCTATAAAGAATACTATAGAAACGTTGGCAATAATTTAAAATGGCAACCTGGTAATAAGATATTCCATGCAGATTACCACACTTTTTTTCAACCTGCAATAGAGCTTTTCAAAGAAGAGAAGAAAAAGAAGGAGTATGTAGATAAGATCCAATGGGTAATGGATATGCACCTTGACAGAGATCCATCTGGTCCGCAGACCTTATCGCACAGGCCTGAAGACAGCCCATACCACCATGAGTGGTGGACCTGGTGCGATGCGTTGTTCATGTCCCCACCGGCATTTGCAAGAATGTCAGATGTCACCGGTAAAAAAGACTATTTGGAATTTGCCATAAAATATTGGAAAAAAACAGCTGATTTCCTGTATTCACCAGAAAATACCCTTTACTTTAGGGACAATACCTATTTTGATAAGTTGTCCGAGAATGGTAAACCTATATTCTGGAGCCGTGGCAATGGTTGGGTGTTTGCAGGGCTGTCTCGTTTTATCCCCTATATCCCCAAGGATCATCCTGAACGTGCATATTTTGTTGGTCAGTTTAAGGCAATGGCAGCCAAATTGATCAGCTTACAAGATAAAGATGGACTTTGGAGAGTCAGTTTATTGGACCCTGAATATTTAGATATTGGAGAAAGTAGTGGGAGTGCGTTCTTTACCTGGGGACTTGCAAGGGGTGTCAATGCAGGGATTCTTAATGAAAAAACGTATCGTCCCGAAATAGAAAGAGCATGGAAAGCCTTGGTCAATAATGTCAATGCCCATGGAAAACTGGGCTATGTGCAGCAGGTAGCCGGAAGTCCGTATCCGTTTTACGAGCACGAATCCCATTTGTATGCATCAGGTGCTTTTATTGGTGCGGGGATGGAAGTACTTAAATTAATTAAAGGCAGCAAATAAAACCTGCCATTGTGAATGGGCATAGTAGTTGTATCCATTATTTTATCTAGGTAAAAGCAATGGAAAACCATAATAACATGTAATTTAAATTGCATTAAAATTTATTAAAATCTAAGTTCAAGTCATAAGTGCAACAGGGCAATCTCTACGATTATTTTACAAAAAAGCGGCTCTTATAAAGTATGTGTCTGTAAATAAGTTTACTATGGGTATCTATAGGAGGTGTTCTAAAAAAGTTGAAGAACTAAAACGGTTGGTTCTCTTTATTAGTTTACTTTTATTTCGAATGGTCAGAAGTAACTATTTACAACGATTGCACTGATTGTTTTGGTGATGTTTTCTTCTTATTTGTTTCTGTTCTTTGAATTTTTGGGAATATTTAGAAAATTGGATGACTGTTCCTGTAAAAGTTTCTTCTGGAGTGTTGCCACCAAGGCTGAATTGTGGTCTGATCGTATTGTAAGTATTTACGGATTCTGAGAGTAGTTGTTCTAGCTCATTTTTGTCAGCAGTAGTTTTTGGAAATAAAAATTGATGTTTGATGACTTTATTTACAGATTTTATCATGGAGTTAGAATATATTATGTCCTTTTGAGCAATCAGATGTTGTATAGGTAT
>CANLRN010000028.1 GCA_947493495.1 uncultured Aquimarina sp. | reverse complement strand
TGTTTCATTTTATGAAGAAAATATAGTAGAAAAAGAATGTCATTAGATGCGAAATTTTTATTCGTAAATCGTATTAAGTGGGGATTGATCGATTGAGTAGCGTCAAAGACAATGTGTCTAAAATAAAAACTTTAGTTTTTAGAAGTTTTTTTTGTAGTTATGAGGCTTTAGATATTGTATTATTAAGGTTTGCTTCAATTTTTATAAAGAACTCTTCATTTTTAAAAGGTTTTCTCATAAAATCATTAAAACCAGATTCAGGATTAATTATAGTTTTTATGGTATCTTGAGTATCTGAAGCAGTCAGAGCTATAATACATACATTGAGATCAAATTCTCTGATTTTTTTTGTGGATTCTAAGCCGTTCATATTTGGCATGTTTAAGTCCATTAGTATAAGATCATATTTTGTTTTTTTTGCCATTTTTAACGCCATTAGGCCATCACTTGCTATTTCAGAATTATACCCTTTTGTTTTTAAAATATTTTGCGTAACTATTTGATTTATTTTGTTGTCTTCTGCGATTAAAATTTTATAATCTTTTGTATTTGTTAGAGAAATACATTTTTTTGTGGTATCTATTTTTCCATTCATTTCTTTTTTTGTGTCGATTTCAAAAGAAAGCGTAAAGTAGAATGTAGATCCGTGCCCGGGTTTACTTTTTATTTTGATCTGTCCGCCATGCAGATTTACTAAGTTTTTTACAATATGTAGTCCAAGTCCCGTACCAGTAGTATGATCTTTAGAATTGGCTTGAGAAAATTTATCAAAGATCATTTCTTGTTTGTCTATTGGTATTCCTCTTCCATCATCTTTAATTTCAAAAGTTATTTCTACCTTATTATTGGTAATAGTTGGGTTTATAAAATTTAACCAAATATTCCCGTTCTTAGTAAATTTATTGGCATTACTGATTAGGTTGATAAAGATTTGTGATAATCTTACAGAGTCACCAATAAGTGAATTAGGGATGTCAGGATCAAAATTGAGGTGTAAAGTATTTCCATTCTTATCAGCTTGATATTCGAACGAATTTTTGATATCATCTGCTAGGTTTTTTATATTATAAGGAGAATTGTCTAAGCTTATTTCATAAGATTCCATTTTAGTGACCTGTAGTACATCATTTATAAGGTTGAGTAAGTGATCAGCAGAAAACTTCATTAGTTTTATGAATTTAAAGTTTTCTTCGTCTTTAATTTTATCCATTAAAATCGAAGATAAACCAACTACTCCATATAGTGGTGTTCTAAGTTCATGACTAATTGTAGATATAAACTTAGTTTTAACTGCTGCTAGATGATCAGATTTTTCTTTTGCTATTTTTAGTTGTTTATTTTTTATTGCTAGGTGTTTTCCTAGAATTTTAGTTTTTCTATGATTATAGATAAAAAAACAAAAAAGTGTTAGGCATAGTAAGAGTAATGAAAGCGTAAATATGGATATGGTTTTAGATTTTTGAGCTTTTTGTGTCTCTATCGTATTTTTTTCTTTACTTACGGTGAGTTGTTTCTTGTATCTATCTGCTTCAAGTTTTTCAGTTTCAAGTGCGGTTTGATGGTGTATAGTATATTTTTTTAATATGGCATAGGCTTTATCTTTTTTTCCAATTCTCACTAATAAATTCTCATAATTTTTGTAGATAACCATTGCCTGCCTGAACAGTTTATTTTTTTCTGCTAAATTAGCAGCTAATTCATAATGCTTTATTGCTTTTTGATATTCCCTTTTTTTTCCATAATATTCTCCATAGGTGGTATATGTATTGATCAATCTCTGGATGGATATATCTTTGTTTTTAAGAAAGTATTTTTTACATTTTTCTAATTGACCGAAGGCTTTGTCATATTTTCTAATTTTTATATAGATAGCTGCAAGATTTAGTGCTAAGATATGGTCAGATGTTTCATTTATGTCATTAGAATTTTTATAAATGTGTTTTATTTTTCTTAGCGCTTTTTTTGGTTTATTAAAACCATTTAAATATGAAAGAGCAATATTGTTATTTATTTTTATAGCTATTTTAGGAAAGCCTTCTAACTGGTTTACGTATAATTCGGCAATTTTATAATTTTTTAGTGCCTCTTGATACTTTTTGTCAGAGTAGTAAATTTTACCCAAAGCGTTATATGAATGGGCTTTTAGATGAAATTTTTGTTTAGAATTAAATTTTTCAGAGACATCAATTATTGTTTCAATAATCATCATGCCGTGAGATCTGCCTATAGAATTTAAATGACTTTCAGTATAACTAATCACATTCTTCAACTCTGAAAGTGACATATCTTCATATTGTTGCGCACTAACACACAGTGTAGTTAAATAGAGTAAACAGATATATATGAGAATTTTGTGATTCTTCATGAATTAATACAACTTTGAGGCATACAAATATATTCAAAAAATCTTTATTTATCGACTAAATACACATAAAACACTTTTTTTTGATTAAAAATTTGATTTTAATAATTTTATTGTAGTAATAAACCTACAATTTTAAATACATTTAACTTGTACATTCTAATTTTTTTATCTTTTCAAAAAAGTATAGGCTTCTATTCCAGATTGATCTTTTTCTACACGTATAATATAAACTCCTGAATTTAATATATCAGTAGGTACACTTATTTCGTCTATTGTTTTTGCAATAGTTGAAAATATTTCCTTTCCTAACATGTCGTGAATATATATTTTGTTTCCTGGTTTTACCCCTATCATATTTAAATACTCATTTGCAGGATTAGGATAAATTTGTATTCTTTTTTTAGACACAAAATTATCAGTTACCCCTAGAGTTTCTTCAAGATTAGTTACGTGGTTTGCAAGCATTCTTATATATGCTGCTTGGTAATATATGCCAGGTTCTGTTATTTCCCAAGAATTAAAAGGCCAATTCGTATTAAAGTCTAAAAAACTTTTTTGACCAGGTTGTCCATAAGGTGGAGATAAAGATTGAACAGAGAAGTTTGCATTTGGGCCTCCTACAAGAAATCCAGGAGGTGGTCCATATAAAGAGCTGCTAGCAGAATCCCAATCTGTACCATCACTAAACCAAGTATGAAACATCTCATTAGAACTATTTTCTGCGTCATAAGCGCTCATATTAGTAAGGTAGGTTTTGCCTATTGGATTTACTCCGTGAAAATAATGAATAGCTCTCCCAGAGTATCCTATGTATGAATCTGATGAACCTGGATTAATACCTCTTTTGCCTATTAGAGTATTTAGATTACTAGTAACTGATTTACTAGAATTAGAACCCCAATCATATGCCCAATCCGGAGCGTGGGCTAAGTATAAATCATTATCAGTTGTCCCATAATATCCAGAATAATTGTTCCTAGAATCATTAGAATAAGCCTGTATTATCTCTTGCGAAGCAGAACTATCTGCTCCTGGCAATACCGTATAAAGTAATAGCGCATCACTTATAGGCATTGTGTTGAAATCAAAAAAGTTATTCTGTATTCCAGAAATGATAGTATAGTTATTAATAACATATTGATTATATGCATCATCATTGGTTAATCTATAGAGGTGTACTGCAACAGCAACAGCATTTTCTTTTTGTTTAGTAGCATCCCAATCTGCATCTCCAGATATGATTTCTCCATTGTCACATTCTGTTTCTAGTGTATTAGAATTAAGAAATGGGACTACATAACTCCAGCTCTGTATTGCTCTTTGCTCTAATTCTTGTGCATATGTAGTAAGAGATGAAATATTCTTAAAAACCTGAGCAGCATGTGCAAACATACCAGCAATAGCTATAGAAGCAGAAGTACAGGTGTTTCCATAAAAACGCTGATCGGTATTTAAGCTTGGAGGTGAAATAACATTTTCGTTATGATTTTGACTTCCCATTTTTATGATTGTAGAACCATCAGAGTTATTCATCTTTATAAGCCAATCTAATTCCCATTTAATTTCATCGATTATATCTGGGATACCATTCCCTGACTCAGGAATATTCCAGTTTTCTCCAAAAGCTTGTGGGTTTTCTTCATATGCCCATAATAGATCATTTATAGCTGTATAAGCAAAAGTGACATACTTGTTGTAATCACCAGCATCAAACCATCCTCCAGATAAGTCTTTTTCTAAGGATATATTATCTCTGTCAAAAATATTTCTACAGTTGGCATCTTGTAATGGATTTAAGAAATCAACGTCATCTACCCAAGGTGATTCGGCATATGGTAATGCCTTAGCACTATTACAACGATTGTAATAAAACATTCTGGCTGCGGCTTTAAGAACATCTTGATATACATTTTCTTGAATTTTAAAAATGGCTGATGATTCAGTATTCACTGGATCGTGGATATAATATTCTCCATCTATAGTATAATCACTAAAATCAAACCACCAA
The DNA here is from genome assembly GCA_947493495.1 of uncultured Aquimarina sp. Classification (GTDB taxonomy): domain Bacteria; phylum Bacteroidota; class Bacteroidia; order Flavobacteriales; family Flavobacteriaceae; genus Aquimarina. The sequence continues at coordinate 43,286 of CANLRN010000028.1, read as the reverse complement.
CCTTTATCTCCAGATTGCGTATGTGTTTCTCCATTTCTCCAGATTACAGGAGCTCCGCTATATACAACTTCATCGGTTGTAGCATTACGGAGTTCTAGGGTGCCAGAAGGGCTGAAGCTAGTATCGCTATTAAAACCGATTTGCGGATCAGAGATTACTGCAATTTTCTCGGCATCTGGTAAGTATCCAAACTGATCTATGTGAATAAATTCGCTGTAGGATTGTGCGATTATAATTTGCATAAAAAATAATGATAAATACAAAATATTTTTTTTCATAGCTGTTATTTTTAGAATAACTATTGATAAACCTACATTCATAGACAGTATTGTCTTAATTGTAACATAAAGATTCTAGTTTTATTGTATAATTATTGAATTTAAGTAGTTAATTATCAATAATTTAAAATATAATTATAATTACTTAGAAGAGATCAAGGAGCAATCACTAAGAGTAGAGGCTTAACGCAGGTTCAATTTCTTTTTTGATAAATGTACTATATAAAATAAGCAGTAATTGTTGCTGCTAGTATAATAAGTAATTTGGTGATATTAAATTTATGTCCTTCATTACTTTCGAAAAGAATAGTAGTAGATACATGTAAAAATATACCTATTACGATGGCTGTAATTTCTTTATAATATGCTTGTGTGGCTTCAAAATTTTCTGAAATAAACGTACCTAATGGTGTCATAAAAGCAAATAGGAATAAAAATAGAACAATATAACTTTTTCTAATTTGTGTTTTTAATAAAAATATGGTGAGAATCATAGCGACAGGAATCTTATGTATGATAATACCAATAAGAACCCCTTGTGCGTGATGAATGGGGAATCCTTCTAGAATAGCGTGTATACATAAACTAATGAATAGCAGTGTAGGGATTTTAGTAGTTTCTTTATGTATGTGTATATGTCCGTGTTCTGCACCTTTAGAAAAATATTCTAATATTTTTTGAGCTAATATTCCTACCATTATCCAGAGACTTGTTCGTTTGGAAGAACTATGCTCTTCAAAAACTTCAGGGAGTAGATTAAAAACTGTTATTGCTAATAAAAAAGCTCCACTGAAGGCTAACAGCAGTTTTAAATTTTTTTGATTAGTAGGTTTGAGTAGATAGACTATTAATGATCCTAAGAATACAGCAGCTATGGATAGAATATATGTGTACACTATTTGAAAATTAGAATAAGCCTTGGAGACTCTTTAGGATTAAATTTTTCTAAATCATAATTACCAAATATATCAAGCAAATTAATAGCTGCTTTTTGAAAATAATTTTTAAAATCATCTAGATAAATAGCTTTTACTTTTTCTGTAAAGAGAAAATCTTCATTAGCATCACGAAATCTTATTTCTTTAAAAATATACCCTTCTTGCACATACCTCTTGATGTTAAAAGCTATTCCTTCAACAGTTTTTGTTTCTTCAGGAACTAGATTATCTATTATGTATGATGCATTCATAAAATCAATAACTCCAAAACCACTTTGATTAAGATTAGATTTTATTGCTTTAATTGTATTTAGGTTATCTTCTTCTTTTTCGAAATACCCAAAGCTGGTAAAAAGATTAAAAACGGCTGAGAATTTTTCGGGATACGGTTTGCACATATCATGGACTCTAAATCTCAGCGTTTCATTTTCGAATTGCGAAGCATATGTGATACTATTTTTAGAGAGGTCAATCCCAGTTACATCATAGCCTAATTGATTGAGATAGATACTATGTCTGCCTTTACCACACGCTAAATCTAGGATTTTTTCTTTTGGTTCTAAACTTAGATAATTAGTCAAATTATTCATGAAAGCCTGAGCTTCTCTATGATCTCTATCTTTGTATAATATATGATAGTATGGTGTATCAAACCAGGATGCATACCACATTGTATAATCTTTTAGTATAGGGCGCAAAATTAATGTATTTTTACGGTTTAATACCAAATTAAAGGTTTCATTTCCTTTAGATTTGTTTTTAAAACAAAATGTATTTAACGAAACTGCTTCCAGAAGCTTTATTCTGATAGTAGCTTCATATTTTAAACAAGAGAGAGCGTGAGTCATTCTTTTAAAATGATAGCCAAAACTTTTTATGGTTTTGAAGAGATATTAGTTAGAGAACTTACTAATCTTGGAGCGCAGAAAGTGATTGCGGGTAATAGGATGGTTAGTTTTTATGGGGATATTGGTTTTATGTATAAAGCTAATCTTTGCTTGCGAACTGCACTGAAAATTTTAAAACCTATTACTTCTAAAAAAATTAGAAATGAAAAAGAACTTTATGATTTTATCCAATCTATACAATGGGAAGACTATTTAGATTCTAATGATTCTTTTGCAATATACACTACGGTAAATTCTACTATTTTTAGGCATTCACAATTCGTATCTTTAAAGTCTAAAGATGCTATTGTTGATAAATTTCGAAAGCAAACAGGTATACGTCCTACAGTAGATACCAAATATCCAGATGTAACCATACAAGTACATATTCAACAAGACCTATGTACAGTTTCATTAGATAGTTCTGGAGGATCGCTACACCACAGAGGATATCGAACAGCTACAAATATAGCCCCTATTAATGAGGTATTGGCTGCAGGTTTATTATTGTTATCTGGATGGGATGGAAGAACAGATTTTATAGATCCTATGTGCGGTAGTGGAACCATAGCAATAGAAGCAGCTATGATTGCCTGCAATATACCAGCTAATCTAAATAGGAAAGAATTTGCTTTCGAAAAATGGTTAGACTGGGATATGGATTTGTTTGAAAAAATTGAAGAAGCTTGTCTTAATAAAACTAGAGATTTTAATCATTCGATACTAGGTTTTGATAAGGCTCCATCTGCGATAAGAAAAGCTAAAGAAAATGTAGAAAATGCTAATTTAACAGATTTTGTAAAAATTAAAGAAGCTAATTTTTTTGACAGCACTAAGCAAGATGATAAAAAACTTCATATGGTTTTTAATCCACCCTATGGAGAACGCTTGGAATTAGATGCCGAAGAATTTTATGGAAGTATTGGTGATACATTAAAACAGCGGTATGCGAATACGAATGCTTGGTTTATAACCTCTAATCTAGAAGCATTAAAATATGTTGGTTTGAGACCTTCTCGTAAGATTAAGGTTTTTAATGGTAAACTCGAATCCAGGTTGGTGAAATACGAAATGTATGCAGGTAGTAAAAAAGCTAAATATCAGGAAAAATCATAATCTATATGAGTTTATGCTGTATATGTAAAAAAGACAAGTCCCACCTATATAATTATCTTTTCTTTTTTCTAAAAGGAATCAAATAGCTTACTGTATAATTATATCCAACACCGAATTGACTAAAATCATTAGTTCTTCCAAAACCAGGTATAAATAGATTATCGAAGATATCGGGTTGTTTTTCGTTTATGATACGTCTAAGAGAAACACTGGCACCTAGGTAGATGTTTTTTATTAACTCAACCTTAAGTCCTAATGTTAACTCTATCCAGCTGGCTGTAAGACCATTAAACTCTTGTTGTTCTGTAATTTCTTGTGTAGGGAAAAAATCTGAACTCGTAAATATACGATACCTATTAAGTGTCTGGTCGAATGTAGAAAAACTATATCGCATCCCTACAAAAATGCTATTCTGCATTCCGTACCAGTTATTATAAGAATTATAATCGATACCTAATCGGGCATAATTACCAGCACCTTCAGCATTAATATTTTCTTCATCTCTTGTAAGAGATTCATTTCCTATCTCACCCGCTATATAAAAATCCTTATAGATTCTATAATCTCCAACAATTTCAAAACCAGAGTAGTCATCATTGACAGCAGTTCTTACCAATCTACTAATATCTATTCCTACACGTAACCCATATTTTTCTCCGGGAGGGAGTGTGTCTCTAGCAGAAACTTTAGTTTCTTGACTAATACCCCCAATAGATAAAAATATATTAATGAAAAATAAGTATATGTGCAGCTGTTTCATTTGTTATGTTTTCTTCTATTCTTTCAATTCTCTTGATCCAATTTTCGCCATTTTCTTCGTTTGTTAGTGTCTCAGTAAGTCCCAGATAATTTACTTTAAATCCACAAGCACTGCTTACATATTCTTGTTGTGGTGTATACTGAAAGTTAACAGTATCCGAATTAGGTAAAACCATATCATCTGTGGTATCAGAATCAATAATGAACTCGAATTCTGTAGTAGTAATATTGGTTCTTAATGGGATCATTATAGAATCCTGATTGGTTTCGAAAATGATAGGCTCAATAGGACCATTATCAGTACCAATCTCTGTAACTCTTATCTGCAACTCATTAGGGCGTTTAATATCTGATACAGTAAGATCGTTTTTAAATTTGATAATCAATAGTGGAGTGGTAGGCGTATCTTCTGCACAGATATCATCACGCTCACAACCATATATGACTAGAAGCAACAATAAGATTTTATATACTCTCATTTTTTTCTTTTTTCTAATAAAACCACATTCTCTACGTGATGCGTCTGCGGAAACATATCTACTGGCTGCATTTTTGTTACCTGATATACACTATCTAATAACGATAAATCTCTAGCTTGTGTTGCACTATTACAACTTACGTATACTATTTTATTAGGTGCGATAGTAAGTAGTTGATCAACAACATCTTTATGCATTCCATCTCTGGGGGGATCAGTTATTATAACTTGGGGTTGACCGTGAGTAGCAATAAAATCGGGTGTAAAGACTTTTTTCATATCTCCTACATAAAACTCTACATTGTCTATGTTATTATATTTTGCATTCTTTTTTGCATCTTCAATAGCTTCTGGTACTGATTCTATACCAATTACTTTATGGGCTTTTTTGGCTACAAATTGTGCAATAGTACCCGTGCCCGTATATAGGTCATATACAACTTCATTTCCTGTTAAATTGGCAAAATCTCTAGTGATTTTATAGAGCTCATACGCTTGTTTAGAATTAGTTTGATAAAAAGATTTTGCACTAATCTTAAAACGTAGCCCTTCCATTTCTTCTTCGATATGATCTTTTCCGTGATAACAAATTACTTCTTGGTCATATATCGTATCATTTCCTTTAGAATTTATTACATATTGCAAAGAAGTGATTTCGGGAAATTCTACTACAATATAATCTAATAATAAAGTTCTATTTTCTATATCTTCATGAAAAAACTGTACAAGTACCATAACTTCTCCTGTAGATACAATTCGCATCATTAATGTACGTAAAAAACCAGTTTGTTTTCTTGCATTATAGAAGTCTAAATTATGAGCAGTAGCAAATTTTTTTACTTTATTCCTAATATCATTACTGGGATCTTCTTGCAAGTGACACATATCGATATCCAATATTTTATCCCACATACCAGGAATATGAAACCCTAGCGCATTTCTATTTTCGATTTCAGTATCACTTTGAATTTCCTCTAAGGTTAGCCATCTGCTATCACTAAAAGAAAATTCCATTTTATTTCTATAAAAAAACTGATCTACAGAGCCTAAAATAGGAGTAGTCTTAGGCAATTCAATTTTACCCAGACGTGTTAGGTTATTGATCACTTCTTGTTCTTTATAGGCAAGTTGATGCTCATAGCCCATGAATTGCCATTTACAGCCACCACAAGTACCGAAGTGTTTACATGCGGGAGGTACACGTTTCTCTGACTTTTTATGAAAAACAGTAGCAGCACCTTCATAATAGGCCTTTCTTTTTTTTGTAGTTTGTATATCTACGACATCTCCAGGTACCGCATTGTTTAGAAATATAATTTTTCCATCCGGAGCTTTGGCAATACTTTTTCCTTTTGCCCCAGCATCTATCACCTCAATATTTTCAAAAACTTGTTTTCTATTCTTTCTTGCCATAGCGCAAAAATAACAATAGAAAGTAAATACTTCTCAATTATTGGATATATCTTATAAAAGAATATAAAAATGAACCAGTAAAAGATTTCTACGTCTATAGTATATAGATCAATATAATTATGATAAAAAAGAAGCCTGATATACTATTTGATTCCTTATTAGTATTGCAATATTAGTATTGCAATGTCAATCAGGAAATACCAAAGGAGCTTCTTTACTGGTTAAGAGATGGCATGCACGATTATGCAAACAAGCATATTGGTATACAAATGATATAGAAATCAGCAAGGATATTGTTCAGCATAGTTGGGTAACTGTATTTAAAAAAATCAATAGTTTGAAAGACCCAAATAGTTTTGGGAGTTGGGCATTGACCATTCTAAATAGGAATGCAATTGATTGGTTACGTAAAAACAAAAAAGCGATAGAGAATTTAAAAAAATATGATACAGAATATAATAATACGGCCGAGGAAATTTTTGAGAATTCTGCTAATGAAAAGAGATTCATCTTATTAAAAAAAGCAATAAGACAATTACCTAAAGAACAACAAATGTTACTTCATCTTTTTTATATAGAAGAATATAGTGTTAGACAAATTAGTGGGATAATAGCAATACCCGTTGGGACTATTAAATCTCGTTTGTTTAATATAAGAGAAAAATTGAAATTAATTTTAAAAAACAAATAGTATGAAAAATAATGAAATGAAAGATATCGATGAATTGATAAAAGAAACACTATCACAAGAAGAAGCTAAGTTTTATGAAGAGCTAGATGAGCAAAACTTGATTGAAATGTTTGGAGGATTATTTAAAGCTAAAAATAGTTGGTTGATTATTGCTATGAATATAGTTAATATAGTTGCACTTGTACTTTTGATTTATGTAATTATGCAGTTTTTAGGTACTGATAACACCAATGAATTGATAAAATGGTTTGCTGCGGGCTGTACTTGTATGTCTTTGATGATTATGGTTAAGTTGTTTTCCTGGATGCAGATGGATAAAAATGCATTATTACGAGAAATTAAAAGATTAGAGTTACAGATTTCGTCATTAGCAGGAAAAATAAGATAATAATTTTGCACAATAAAAAATTGCCTTTCAAAGGCAGTTTTTTATTGTGCAAAATTTAAAAACCTATTATTAAGATTTTTTATTAAACTTATCGAGTATTTTTTCCATTTGTTTCCCCGCTGCTGTTCTACCTCCTAATCCAAATGAAAGTGCAATGGTAATAGCTACAGTTCCTAGAGTAAGACCAAAAGCAAGATTGATAATCTCATTGGCGATACCCATAGTTCTAAGCCCAATCGCAAGAAATATTGCAATGATTGCCATGCGGATAATAGATCCAATAAATTTGTTTTCTTCTTTTTTTGTAAAATTTTGGTAGGCCATTGTAGCAATCCAGTTTCCGATTGCCAATATTACTAGACCAAATAGTATATTTCCGGCATATCCGATAATCGTGTTTAGAATCTCTGTCAGTTTTGTGAATTCTAGTTTTTCTACAGCAGTAATCACTCCAAATATTACTATAAAGAAGTATACAATATTACCGATTAGTTTTACAATATTGGTATTACCAGTAATACTATTGAGGTTGATTTTATTAAAAAAGTTATTGAGATGCATACTGTTCAATAAATCTTTGAGTAATTCACTAATAAATCTCCCTCCAACTATAAAAATAATTAAGATAATAGCTGCTACCAGAACTTTTGGTATTGCACCCATGAATGTTTCTAACATGGCAGTTGCTGGTTGAGAAATGGCATCCATATTCAGAATGTTTAGTGCAGCTATAAGTAAGGGAATGAATATAAAAATGAATACTATCTTTTTTAGGATAGTAACGAGATCAATATTTTCAGGGAGTTTAAGTTTTGGAGCAAATTTCTGTAGTGTATCACCCGATAGACCTACTAATTCAGAAACTATAGAAGCAAGCATATACCCAATATACCCTACTAATCCTGCTCCTATAATATTAGGAATAAATCCGAGGAAGCCACTTAACATATTTTTTATGGGATCCATAACACCTTGTATGCCCAGTTTGTCTAACACGAGCATAAAAACAAAAATCATGACAAGAAAGTACAGTAGTTTCCCTACAAAACTGGAAAGTTTTATTTTATCACTTTTTAGTTTATCATCAATGCCAGTTTTCTTGATTAGTTTGGCAGACACTTTTTTTATAATATTTGCAATAAACCAACCAATGATGAGAATGATAATTGCCAGAATCATGTTAGGAATAAGAGAGCCATTCGTAAAGTTTTGAAATAAATTGTTTAGATAATCCATATGAATATTTTTTGGTTTCTTAAATTTAATTTTAAGAAATATAGGATCAAAGATGAAAAGGCTAGATTTCTATAGAATTATCGACTAAAAGCTTTTTAGTTCGATGAAAATATGTTTATATTTAGTAATTTGCGTCCCTCTCAGGGATGATTTCTCTCCCACGCTGAATTTTCGATTCTTTTCGAAAGGATAAAGGTATAGAAGGAATGGTTATTTTATCAATTATAAATTATACAAAATGGCTGTTTTAGAAAAATTAACATCTCAACAAGCAATCGATTTAGAAAATAAGTATGGAGCCCATAATTACCATCCATTACCAGTTGTATTATGCAAAGGAAAAGGTGTGTTTGTTTGGGACATCGAAGGGAAAAAATATTATGATTTTTTGAGTGCATATTCTGCAGTAAATCAAGGGCATTGTCATCCTAAAATTGTAGGAGCGATGATGGAACAGGCTCAGACATTAACATTGACATCAAGAGCATTCTTTAATGATAAGCTTGGGGAATATGAGAAATTTGCTTCCGAGTTTTTTGGTTTCGATAAGCTATTGCCTATGAATACTGGTGCCGAAGCTGTAGAGACGGCATTAAAAATATGTAGGAAATGGGCCTATGAGAAGAAAGGTATCTCCGAAAATAATGCACAAGTTATTGTTTGTAACAATAATTTTCATGGACGAACAACTACGATTATATCATTTTCTAATGATCCTGTAGCTAGAGATAATTTTGGGCCTTATACCGCAGGTTTTATCAAAATAGAATATGACAATATAAAAGCATTAAAAGAAGCATTAGAAAATAATAAGAATATTGCAGGATTTTTGGTGGAGCCCATACAAGGAGAAGCAGGAGTATATGTGCCTTCCGATAATTATCTGACAGAAGCCAAAGCATTGTGTAAAAAACACAATGTCTTGTTTATTGCAGATGAAGTACAAACTGGGATAGCCCGTACAGGGAGATTGCTAGCCACCTGTGGTACTTGTTCTTGTGCAGATAAGAATTGTTCTGAACGCCCAAATGTAAAACCAGATATTTTAATTCTTGGTAAAGCATTGAGTGGTGGTGCGTATCCTGTATCAGCTGTATTAGCAGATGATGCTATTATGGAAGTAATCAAACCAGGAAATCACGGAAGTACTTTTGGAGGTAATCCAGTAGCTGCAGTTGTCGCTATTGCTGCATTAGAGGTGGTAAGAGATGAAAAACTCGCTGAAAATGCTTATCAGTTAGGGGAATTGTTTAGATCAGAAATAAATACATATATTGAGACATCGAATATTGTAACTCTTGTAAGGGGTAAAGGCTTGCTCAATGCCATAGTAATCAATGATGATGAAGATAGTGATACTGCGTGGAATATTTGTATAGCATTAAAAGAAAATGGATTGCTGGCAAAACCTACACATGGTAATATCATACGCTTTGCACCACCTTTAGTAATGAATAAAGAGCAATTGTTGGATTGTGTAGCTATTATAACTAAAACGTTGAAAACGTTTGAGTAACTGTAGTATAAAATCTTAAATTTTAGAAAAAAGTAATCTCATCTTGAGCAATTTACACTATCTTAAAAAGAGTGTTTTATCTATAGTGTCTCAAGATGAGATGAATATTTTTTTCTCGATGTAAATTCGTGTAATAAATCAATATTATCCTCCCATAATAGAAGCTAACCCTCCTAAGACAGTAACCAATATATTAATAACAATTCCAATACCTATGCCCCATAGCGCTAGAGTACAAGCTGATTTAGCTTTTTTTGGATGTTTTTCTTTATTGATAAAATATAAAATTGCACCAACAATAGGGATACAAAAAGAAATAATGCCTATAAATATAGGTTAAAGAAGGTTATTTTTTACCGAAGAAAGCATCCATGATTGTTTTGATGCCTTTAAAGGCCATAAAAATAGCAAAAGCTGCACCTAATAACCCTAGAATTAATATAGGGATATAATAGGGATGGTCCTGGTTCTTAAATGCAGAATGGATAATTACAGGGCTAATGAACATAAATATCAAGGCAATTGCCATTCTCTGTACTCCTTTACCTAATACTTCTTTATCCGTTCTTTTAGGCTCCATAGTTTTGTATCGCATTTCGTACACTTCCAAATTTATTGAGTAGAGTAGCAGCTTTAGCTCTATCAACATTAAGTTCTTCCATAATCATTCGTGTACCGCGATCTACTAGCTTATTATTGCTGAGCTGCATATCAACCATTTTATTTCCTTTTACTTTGCCGAGTTGGATCATCGTAGCGGTTGATATCATATTGAGTACTAATTTCTGAGCCGTACCTGCTTTCATTCTAGAGCTTCCAGTTACAAACTCTGGACCCACGGTAACTATAATAGGATATTGTGCGGTAGTATCTAATGGACTCCCTTCATTACAGGTAATACATCCGGTTATTATATTAGATTCATTACATTTTTTCAGTGCACCAATGACATATGGTGTTGTACCAGAAGCTGCAATCCCAATGACAACATCTTTTTCTGAGATTTGATAGGATTGGAGATCTTTCCAGCCTTGTTCTAGATCATCTTCGGCAAATTCTACGGCTTTTCTAATTGCTGTATCCCCACCTGCGATAAGTCCTATAACGAGTTCGTGAGGAACTCCAAAAGTAGGAGGGCATTCACTAGCATCTACAATACCTAATCTGCCACTGGTTCCTGCGCCCATATAAAAAAGTCTCCCTCCGTTTTTTAATTTTTCCACTACTTGTGCCACCAAAGCTTCAATCTGAGGAATTGATTTTTCTATAGCTTTAGGTACTGTTTGATCCTCTTTATTAATATTAGATAATAGTTCAGGAATACTCATCTTTTCTAGATGATTATATTTTGAAGCTTGTTCTGTGATTTTAGTGAATTGCATGCTTCAAAAATACAATTTTAACGGGAATCGATATAACTAAATCCAAAAGCGGTTTGTTATTCTTGAAATGTAAAGAGAAAACTATATGTTTCAGAAAGATTAAAATACCCTAGCGCATAATTTTCTGAATTTGTAGTATTTAAAATATTACTACGTATTCTAGCTGGAGGAGTCTGAAAGGGGTTTCCTCCACCTTGTTCACTTTGTTCGATAAGGATTGTACTATAGTCAAAATATTGCCTATCAATGCCTAGTATTTTTATTTCAGCTTCTTTGCCTGCATTTATATCTCTATCTTCATAAAAATAAGAAAAGTTGAAAGTCTGCCCTTGATAGAATCGATCCTCGCTAGTAAGAAATAAGTTAAAATCAAAATCAAAAAGATAATAGTTGTTTACTTCACCATCATCGGTAAAGAAAAGTTCAATTTCGATATCATTATCATCAAATAAAGTACCATCTCCTTGTATAACAGTATCAATAGGAGCAGAGGGTGCAATTTTGGTTGTCGCTTTATATGTTTGGTTTTCATAGATCACTGTCAATTCATATTCATCCTCAAAATTAAAAGAAGAACTCCCATTAGAAGACCGATAGATTCCAGGACTAAAAAGCGATTCGCTAAATGTGAGTACTATATTCTGACTGAGATTCGTGATGAATATGGTTGCATCACTTACAGGAGGTACATTTTCATTAAAAAAAGGAGCAGAGAGCGTAAGCCTAATTTCATCTTGGCTAAAATTTAATGTGCCATCTGCGTTTTTAGAAAACTCAAGAGAAGCATCAATTACTAATCTAGGTTCTCCATTAGGTAGATCTACATCTATGACATCCTCACATCCTATAGTTGCGATGATAATCATACTATAAAAAAGTAGTTTTTTCATCAGGTTAAAATTTAAAATTATAAGTCACCGCTGGTACGATTCCAAAAATAGAAGTTCGTACAGCTTCATTAACACGAGTTTCTGTATTTTGGCTAAAGCTTATAGAGGCAGCATTTTTACGATTGTATAGATTGTAAATACTGAATACCCATTCTGCTTGCCATTTTCTATTCTTATTTTTACGGGGTGTCATCGTAGCGGAGATATCCATTCTATGAAAGGTAGGCAAGCGTTGCTCATTTCTATCTCCTTCAAATATAGGGATTACCAATCCTTGAAACTCAAATTGCCCCGTAGGGAAATTAGTAGGTTGACCTGTTTGTAATACATAATTAGTGTTAAATGACCATTTATCATTTAATTCATAACTTCCATTAAAGGAGATATCATGGGTCTTATCAAAAGGAGTATTATACCATCTTCCATTATTGATACCTATTTCTTCTGGAGTTCTACCAGGGGTGCGCTGTTCTGATTTGGATAAAGTATAGGCTAACCATCCGTTAAATTTTCCTTCATTTTTTCGTACTAATAATTCTAACCCATAGGCTCTAGCTTCGCCATTTAAGATATCCTGTTCAATAGCATTATTAGCAATTAATTCTGCTCCATCTATATAATCAATTCTGTTTTGTATATCCTTATAAAAAACTTCTGTTTCTATTGAGTATGCATTGTTTTTGATGTTTTTAAAATACCCTATAGCATATTGATTCAATAGCTGCGGTTTTACATATTTTCCACTGGGAGTCCATACATCTAGTGGAGTAGGGGAGCTCGTATTAGATAATAAGTGTAGGTATTGTGCTATTCTATTATAACTTGCTTTTATAGACGTGTGATTATTAAAAGCATATGCTAATGAGATTCTAGGTTCTAGATTGATAAAATTTTCTAGAGTGCTACTTTTGCTGGATCTTATAGATTCGATAGGATCGGCAGCTTGATATATCTGTAATTCTGTGTTAAATAGTAATGGATTGTCGTTTTCATAGATATTAAACCCATTTTGCCCTAATCTTCTAAAATTACTAAGGCGGAGTCCGTATTGTAGTTTTAGCTTATCTGATATTTTATGTTCTGCATCTACATAGGCTCCAAATTCATTAGCAAATTTATTCGTTAATTTTTCTCGCCGGATTCCTGAATCTGATCTATTAGGTCTAATTTCTCCAGGATTAAATTGGTAATATATATTATTAACCCCATAATTTAATTGAAAATGATCACTGAGATAGTGCTTAAAATCATATTTGATATTAAAATTCCTTATCCCAGAATCCCATTTAAATCCTACAAAATCAAGTTCTAATCCATAAAAATAATCTGAATATATCAGAGAGAGGTTAGAGAATAATTTATCTGAGAATAGATGATTCCATCTTAGATTAACTACCGTATTTCCGTAGGTGTTTCTAAAGCTCTCACTGATAGAAAAAACATCACGACCAAAATATCCTGATAGGTAAATATTATTTTTGTCATTAATTTTATAATTTAGTTTGGTATTAAGATCATAAAAAAACGCAATATTATCATTATCAAGAAGCGGTAAAAATAAATGAGCATATGAAGCTCTTCCTCCTACTAAAAAAGCACCTCTATCTTTTATGATAGGCCCTTCTGCCAATAATCTACTAGCTACTAACCCTAAGCCTCCATTTAGATGAAATTTTTTACTATTTCCTTCTTTTTGATAAATGTCCAAAACCGAAGATACTCTTCCTCCATACTTTGCAGGAATTCCACCTTTGTATAATTTGATATCTTTAATAGCGTCGGGATTAAAAACAGAAAAGAACCCAAATAGATGCGAAGAATTAAAAATAATAGCCTCATCTAATAAGATTAGATTTTGATCCGCTGCTCCTCCTCGAACATTAAAACCAGAAGCACCTTCTCCGCCACTAGTTACTCCAGGTAATAATATGATAGATTTAATAACATCTGCTTCTCCTAAAACAACAGGAATTTGTTTAATAGTACCTGCAGTTAGTTTATTAAGACTCATCTGAGGTGTTTTAATATTTACTTTTTCTACATTTTCGGTGATTACTACTTCCTCTAACATTTCTGAAGCTTCTGTAAGCTGAAAGTTTAATTTTTTATCATCATTAAGTGTAATTTCCTGAATAATGTCATTAAATCCTAAGTAGCTAACCTGAAGTTTATATGTTCCTCCTGGCAATGTGATTGAATAAAAACCATATTCATTAGTGACTACTCCTTTCCCTATTTCAGGAAATAGTACATTGACACCTATTAATGTTTCATTACTGGATTGTTCTGAGATGATACCATTTATTGTGAATTTTTCCTGTCCAGTTGTATTTCCATAGAATAGTATGCTTATTACTAGTAGTATTATATGAAGAGAAATGTTTTTTTTCAAAAAAAAGTATTTTCTGTAAATTCAAAATATTGTATTTACGAAGATATGATAATGATACGAATTCTGTATTCAAAACTATATGGATATTGCCATAATTTTAGTTAAGATTTCCAGAAAAAGCTAATGGGACACCATTCTTCGGTGTATATAGAATGACTAGCTGAGGGTTTGCTATCGGTTTTTCGCTTAAGATATACTTGGTTATTTTCTGAAAATACATAATTGGTATCTATTTTTTTAGTTTTACAATCAGTTTTGATTTTCATTTGAGGCTTTTTTTTGAAATTTTATAATAGATTATATACAATCAATTTTTATGCCGAAGTATTTAGCGAATTGAATAAGTTTAATATGAGTTCATTCTATTGAGAGATCAAGGAGCTAATTTTTAGGAGCCTTTTTCTTATATCTGTTTCTACCAAGATTAAAAACTCCGACTTTTATCCCTAAAACCTGCAGAAAATCCATTTATGTTGGATAAACGAATCGAAGAAATGTCGAATTTATTAGAGAAAGTATATCTTGCGGTTGCCTCTAATTGCACAATTCTAGAGATATTATATAACAAACTAATTCCTGGTTCTACTACTAAAGTGAAATCAGAATTATTTGGATCATCGAAATCAAATTGTGCATCATTTTCATTAAAATCTCCATCAAAAATAGTCACAACACCCGCACCAACTAATAAAGGAAAAGACAAGTTTAATTTATAAACGCTAAAAAGAATAGGCTCTACAAAAATTCCTAAATGACTTCCTACAAGGGCCACATTATCAGAAGAAGATAATCCTTTTATATTTTGTTGATAGTGGTAAACCTTAGCAGAGACTCCTATTTCGAATTTTCGGTTTGCAACGTATGCTACCTTAAGTCCGATATGGCTCGTTTCTTTACCATTAATTTCTCCAAACCGACCATAAAATCCCATATACACTCCATGGACGATGTTTTTTCGGTCGTTAAATCCACCCAATGATCTTTCATTAACCTAGTTTTTGTAATCAGTAGAAGAAAGAGAGGTGATTTGATTGCTGTATAATTTTTTAAATTAGAATTTTACTACTAAAATTATAAGACTTAGCGAAGGGTTAAATGATATAATTTTAATATATTGAATAGTATAGAAACATAAAAAGTAATGAATAATTTTGTTAAGCTTAAAGAATTAAATGCATTACAATTGAGACAATATAGAGAAGCTGTAAAAGAAGGGTTTCCCTATTTAATAAGTAAATCTCTAATAATAGAAAAATATTGGAATAGACTTGAAAACTATTTTCCTGAATTTCAAATATATCTAATATCATCATTTGGGGATTTGATAGGTTTTATGAACACAATACCATTTCAATTTAAAGGCTCTTTAAATACTTTACCTGAAGATGGTTGGGATTGGATGTTTAGAAAAGGGATATCAGATTTTGAAAATAAAGAACCCCCTAATTACCTTGGGGGTTTACAAGTGATCGTTAGGAAAGAGTATCAAAAACTAGGCTACAGCAAAGAAATACTTAATTATGTAAAAGATACTGTCAATTCATCGGATTTGAGAAAGATTGTAATACCGATAAGACCAACCAAAAAGCATTTTTTTCCGAATATGTCAATGAAGGCGTATTTGAACCTTAAAGAAGATGAGCAACCATATGATCCTTGGTTAAGAACCCATTTAGTAGGAGGGGCTGAGATCATAAAAGTATGTAACAGTTCAATGTCGATTACAGGAGATATAGAGTTTTGGAAAGGAATCTTGAAAGAAGATATTTTAAAATCAAGAGACTATCTTCTAGAAGGAGCATTAAGCCCGATTAAGATAGATTTAGAAAAAGGTATTGGAGAGTATACAGAACCAAATATCTGGATAAAATATGCGTAGCAGAAGTTAATTAGGTCATAAAATTTAATCATCCACCAGTTTTCTAAACTGATAAAAAAATCGCTCGATCAAACGGAGGTCTTCTGTTATAATTTCTACATTTCCACGCATTTCTTGTTGAAAAGGTATAGTTTTATTATAAGTTGTAATAAGCTCTGTGGGTAAGGCTACATCGATAAGATACAATCCTTCTTTGTCAGGTATCATCGAGATATATTCTACAGTTCCTTGTAGCATCCCGAATTCATCATCTGGGTAATTTTCTAGTTTTATATTGGCTTTTTGCCCTATTTTTATTTTCCCAGAGTTTTGCGTAGGGGCTTTAATTTTTGCTACATACGAAGAAGCTTTTTCTATAGGGATAATAGTAAATACAATATCTCCAGCGGTTACATTTTCATTCTCATATCGATAATTCGAAAACGAAACACGACCATTGATATCAGATTGTAATAGATATTTTAGTTCCCAATCTCGGATACTTCTTCTAAGTTGGTCAAAGGATTGGATGACTTTAGTTCTAAGATTCACTTCTTCTCTCTGTTGGTTATATTCAGTGCCTTTAGAGTTTTTTTGTGCGTTTACTATATTTTCTGTAGACTGAGATAATTGTGCATCATATTCATTATATCTGTTTTCTATTTGCAAATGTTCAGCTTTTTTATTTTCATACTCTTGTAGAGAAATCACTCCTTTTTCGAATAATCTTTGTTGTCTTTCAAAATCTTTTCTCTTGATATTCAGCTCACTTTTAGAACGTCTTTTTTGGCGGCGTAGGCTCTCTCTTCTTCGATGTAATTCTTGTATAGCAGTTTCATTGGCTAGACTCTCTCCAGTAAAAGGTTTAAATTCTTTATTGAGGCTATATTCTATATAATTATTTTCGAAAGTAGCGTAAGCCGCCTGGATATCTCCAAGCGATAACATTGGGATTTCATTAAAAGGAAAGTTAATAGATTTATTATTTATTATTATTGTATCTACTATGCGTTTTAGAATAAATACATCATCATAATTAGCCGTGTTTCTTAGGATGGCTAGTGGTGTTCCCTCTGGAACCGTATCTCCTTCTTTAACTAAAATCGCTTGTATTTTGCCACTTACATTAGCCAATTCTTTCTGTAAAGGAGCTTTGGTTGTAACTATAGCTGGAGCAGGAATGGTATCAGGATATTTAATTAACCATGATAAAAATAATAGTAAGAGAATTAAAACTAATATCAATAGATTCCCCCAGCGTATCATCCAATGAGGCACTTTGGTAAGTATCTCTTGTACTTCTTCACTTCTTAGTTGTATGTCGTCTAAATTATCTGGCATATTTTTTTAATTCAGAATTCAGAATTTAAAATTATTTCCCTAGTTCTAATTGGTTTTTGACTAAATTATAATAGCTTCCTTTTTTCTTAATTAGTGATTCGTGATTTCCTACTTCTATAATTTCTCCTTTATCTAATACGACAATTTGATGTGCATTTTTTACAGTACTCAGCCTGTGTGCAATTACCATTACGGTTTTGTCTTTAAAAAAGGTATCTAATTTTTCCATGATTACTTTTTCATTATTTGCATCTAAGGCAGAAGTGGCTTCATCAAAAAACAGGAATTTAGGATTTTTATATACTGCTCTGGCAATAAATAATCGCTGTTTTTGTCCTGTACTCAGTCCGACGCCTTCCATTCCTATTTTTGTATTATAGGATAGCGGTAAAGACTCTACAAACTCTTTGATATTAGCAACATCTACTGCGTGTGCTAATTTTTTCTTATCTACATAGTCTTCTCCAACAGCAATATTATTAGCAATCGTATCATTAAAGATATATCCTTCTTGCATCACTACACCGAACTGATCTCTCCAAGATTTTTGAGAAACATTTTGCAAGTCGTGTGACCCGATAAATATTTGTCCTGCATCAGGTTCATAGAATTTTAGTAAAAGTTTCATTAAGGTAGTTTTTCCACTACCACTCACACCAACCACTGCAGTAATTTTATTGGCGGGGATGGAGAGTTGTAAATTTTGTAATACAGGTTTATCAGCTCCTACATATCTAAAGCTAAGATCTTTGATCTCGAAACCTGAATTTTCGGGTATTTCTCGTATCTTTTCATCACCTGCATTTTCTTCGTCTTGTTTATTATGGATTTCTCCTAAGCGTTCTAATGAAATCTGAGCATCTTGCAGCTCTCGTAAGAAATTAATTAGTTGTGTGATCGGAGCGTTTAGTTGCCCTACAATAGAGGTGATCGCAAGCATCATACCCAGCGTGATATCTCCATCGATAACTAATACCGCAGAGAGAACAGTAATCAGGATGTTTTTTAATTCATTAATAAAACCAGAACCAACACTTTGGTATTGTTCTAATGCTAGGTTTTCTATAGATATTTTAAATAACTTGGCTTGTACGAATTCCCAATTCCAGCGTTTTCTTTTTTCTGCATTATGCAACTTTATCTCTTGCATCCCATTTACAAGCTCAATTACTTTGCTTTGTTCTTCACTAATCTGAGAAAAACGTTTGTAGTCTAATTTTTTTCGTTTTTTGAAAAATATAAGAATCCAAGCAAAATAAATAATGCTACCAATAGCAAATACCGTAAATATCGAAAAACTATAATAGATCAATACAATACTGAAAACGATGAGGTTTACCATAGAAAACAGCACATTTAGCGACGACATAGTAAGTATTTGTTCTATTCTCTTATGGTCATTGATACGTTGCAATAAGTCTCCAGTCATTTTTACATCAAAGTATGAAATAGGAAGATTCATGAGTTTGATAAAAAAATCAGAGATCAATGATATATTAATTCGAGTACTTAAATGAAGTAAAATCCAACTTCGCAATACATCGATTAGCGTTCGTCCAATAAATAAAGAGAGTTGCGCAATTAATACGAGGTATACAAAATCAATATCTTCATTTTTAATACCGACGTCAACAATACTTTGTGTTAGAAAAGGTGTTATGAGCTGTAATAAACTCCCTGCTGTCAATCCAAGTATTAATTGAAAAATAAACTTCTTGTATTTGAAAACGTATTTAGAAATAAATTTGAATCCAAATTCATCGTCCTTTTCGTCAATATTGTCACTATAAAATTTTGGAGTAGGCTCTACTAATAGCGCAACTCCTTCTTCTGTAGTTTGGTTTGCATTATTACCAATCCAGGCCTTTATAAATTCTTCTTTTGTATACGTAATCAACCCATGAGCAGGATCTGATACATAAATTGTCATCCCTCCGTTTCTATGAGTTTTGATTTTGTAGACTACTACATAGTGTACCTTATTCCAGTGTACAATACAGGGTAAAGGGACTTCCTCTAACTGATCCAGAGATAATTTAACTCCTAAAGATCTAAATCCTATAGTCTCTACAGCATCACTAAGCCCTAATAAAGAACTTCCTTCTCTGGTAGTTTCACTAAGAGATCTAAGATTTTGTGTATTTAAAACCTTGCCATAGTGTTTGGCAATTATTTTGATACAAGTGGGCCCACAATCTTTGGATTCTGCTTGTTTGTAGAAAGGAAATTTTGGCATTAAAGATTTTAATTTTGTGTGATCTGATCAATTGCAAAGTAAAGTAATTCTTTTTGATTATACCATGATACTACACCAGATCTTAGTTGATATTTATAAATATCAATTTCTAATAAAGGTACTTTGTTACCAAAAAAAGAGTGTTTTTTTACTAAAAACACTCTTTTTAATACAAATTTAAAAACTATGGGGTATTATTCTTTTGCAATAGACCAAACAGAAAAACTTCTACCTGGCGCCTGTATGGTAACTTTTCCTTCTGCACTTGTAATAGGTGTCGCAGCCGAATTATCGGTGTAATCTATGATCGTTTTATTTATCCAGTTAGAGTCAACCTCGCGTTGTTGAGTTCTATTACTAATATTCATATACAAAATTAAGCCTGGATTATCACCGCTGCCATTTCTTTTCATGATATATTCCGTTTCATTAGCTTCAATGATTTCGATATCCCCAGCAGCTATGGTGTTATAGATAGTGATCAGTTTTTTAAGTTGATCCTTAAAAGACTCATTTTCATAATCCAAATAAAAAATAGTAGGATATCCATCGTGAGTTAGAATATAAGAGTATGCTAATAATTTGTTTGCATAACGTATTCTGTTATCTGGGTTCTCATCTTTTTCGGTATCGTGATTAGCAGTAAAAGTAACGGCATTGGCAGGGTCTAATTTTCGTAGCATGTTATCAGTATTTCCTAATGCAGTAAGATCATTTGCTCTGTCTAGTGTTTCATCTAGCCTATAAAAACATGCAAAGTCAAATGCAGGAGATCCAGAAGCATCTACCCAGTCTTTAAGGACTTGTTCATTACCATCAAAATTTTCACCTACAGAAAAACCTCCAACTTTGTCATTCCAAGCTTTAACCCATTTTGGAGCAAAACTTTTTACATAGTCAAACCTCCAACCATCAAAACCTAAAGATTTATAAAACTCTGCCACTGAATCATCTCTGCCCCACAACCATTCTTGTACATAAGGTACAGCATGGCTCAGATCTGTTTCGGCAAAAAACAAAGCTTCTTCATCACTTTCACTAATTGGGTTAGGATGAAAATGCTCGAAATTTCTATTGAATTTACCAGAAGCATTTCCGTTTTCTTCATTAAAAAGGCTATACACCTCTGCATCTCTATAGGGATTATACTGCAAACCACCACCAGAGTTATGTCCCATAACGATATCTGCGATGACTTCTATGTTATTATCGTGAGATTTTTGTATCAGACTTTCTAGTTCAGCTCTTGATCCAAAACGCGTTTCTATCGTTCCTTGTTGATTAAATTCACCTAAATCAAAATAATCAGAAGGATCATAGCCCATAGAAAATTCTCCAGAAGCTCCTTTACCTGGAGCAGGGAGCCATATTCTATTGATTCCAGAAACAGCCCAGTCTTCAATTTTTGTACTTACCTCATCATACCAACCGCCACGCGGTTCTACATCCCAATAAAAAGCTTGCATCATAACACCGGCATCTGCCTTTTGGAATTGAGAAAGATCTAGTTTAATGTCCTCTACTAAAGTTTGTTGATTAGATAAGTTATCATCAGAACAAGATTGTAAACCGACAACCATTCCTCCTAGTATGAGGATAGTTTTGACAGATATATTTTTAATATTTTTCATTTCGATACTTTATTTAGTTAACAGGAATAAGGATAAAACGACCGTCTAAATCATTAAACCAAATATCATACGTACCTGCGGTAACAATAATATTAGGATCATTATTATTATTTCCTTGACCAGAAAGCCCTGGATTTCCTCCCCAACTATTTGTCCAATCATCATCTGCTCGGATTTTTAGCTCGCCATCAAACACAGTATAACCTTCTAGATACCAAATATGCGGGTTAAAGGTAGATTGTGTTAAATCGGTATCTGGATTAGCTACTGCATCCCAACCAGAATCATCTCCAGTTCTAGCGGATCCCATTAACCCCATGGATGTATAGGTAGTAGCAGCACTAGCATCGATAGGATCTAAAGTATACGTTAATTCATCAATATTAAGTTCTAATGAATAAAAACCAGCTGTTGGGATTACAAAAGCACCAGGATCAGCCCCTAAAATATCACTACTGCTAAGATTTCCATTATCAAGACCCCATTGAGGTTGCCATTGTCCTTGCATTTCTAAAAGTTTAAATTCATTTGCTTCAAAATATCCTTGGAAATGAAAAATAGAAGCATCGTTAGCATCTCTGAATAAGTAGGTATTTGTTGCGCTTGCGCCACTTCCATTATCCCAATCAGAATCATCAGCAACTCCATCTTTATTTGTATCTACAGCATTTCCTACAAAAAATAAATTCTTTAATGGAATAATGGCAGCATAAGGCGTTAATGTGAGAATGGTAATATTAGAGGTTATTTCTACTCTATTATTAGAACCAATAGTTGATTTTACTCGTATTTCTAGAGATTCTTCTTCATCAACTGCTAAGCCTGAATTTATAGCCAAATTATTTAATTCTCCAACAGTCCAACTAAAGAAACGTTCTGGAGTGCTTCCTGCTACAAAAGGATTGCTAAATCCTGATCCTGCAACATCGGCTTCTATAGTATAAGTGATCGGAGTAGCGACATTATAATTTGCATCTTCCCAAACGACAGTCACTCCAGGTTGATCTGCAGTTTCTCGGCTTAAAGCAACTGTTGCGTTTGGAGAAACGATTCTTGGTGCTGCAGCTTCCTGAGCTACAAATATGGGATCTTCATTCTCTTCACAGGCACTGAATAGTAGTATTCCTGTAAAAGCTATACTTAGAATTAATATTTTTTTCATGATTTTTATGAATTTAGATTTTTCTTTTAATTAGTACCCTGGATTTTGCCCTAAATTGGTATTGGTTGCTCGACTAGATTCGGGTATAGGAAACAGCTTAAAGTTTTCTGAAATAGCACTTCCGTTTTGAGGGCCTCCTTTATATGACCAATTGTAAACTCCTCCCGTATACAAACCGAATCGGATGAGGTCTTGTCTTCGGTGACTTTCCCAATATAATTCTCTAGATCTTTCGTCAATTAAGAAATCTAACGTAAGCTCATCAGATGTAATATTGGCAGTTGTATCTCCAAAGGATCGCTCTCTTAGATCGTTAATAAATCCTGTTGCAGTAGCTAGATCACCACCACCACCTCTAAGATGTGCTTCTGCATACATAAGATACACATCTGCTAACCTAAATAAAGGAAAATCCGTATCCGTAAAAGTAGCATCAGAACCAGGTTCGCCACTAGAAGTAAGATTAGAATATTTAGTGATTAGAAAACCAGTTGCATTATCTCCTATATCATTGATTTCGATAGTTCGATCTTGAGTGATGAGTGTGTTTCTATCATCATTTTCGAATAAAGTAGTATTGACAAAAAGTTCGGCAAATTGTCGACGTACTCTAAACAGTCCGCCAAATCCGCCAGCTTGTACCCCTAGAGATTCTCCATTTTGTTCAGGACCACCTACTTCTCCTTGGATAATGATTGTGGTTCCTCCAAAATTTTGGGTATTGACACCATCATTTATAACCGGAAAAATGATTTCATTCTGTGCCCCATTGGTATTGTTATCTGCTAAAAAGTTAAAAAGATAATTAGGCGTCAATGAGTAAGCGCTATTGATCAATTCATCGCAGACGGTTAAACAATCATCATATCTATTGTTTCCGGAGCCTAAATAAACTTCTGCGTTTAAGTATATTTTGGCCAGAATCATTTTTGCAACTCCTTTGTTGACTCTTCCATAGGTAGAAGCGTCTCCAGGATTGATGTCTAAAAGCTCATTTTCTACAGCTAGTAATTCTTCCTCAATAAATGCAAATAACTCAGGTCTTAGAATTTCTTCTCCTTGGACAAAACCTACAGGATCATTTTCTGTTAAAAAAGGTGCTCTCCCGAACAGATCCATTAAATGATAGTAGGCTAATGCTCGGAGTACTCTGGCTTCAGCTCTAAAGGTATTCACTTCATTTCTAGTAGTTTCATTAACCCCTCTACTATCTAATGCTGCAGAAGTAGTTTGTCTTAAAAATTCATTAGCTAGAGCGATCTGAAATGTAGCTCGTGCAAAAACACCAAGAATAAGAGGGTTATTTGCACTCCAAGCGTTACGTTGTATCTCCCTGATACCTGGATCATTTTCAAAAGTAAATATAACCTCATCAGTTGATAAATTCTGAAGGTTAAAAAGACCTCTCATATACTGCCCCGTACCCGCATCTAACCCTTGTATATTAGAAGAACCTGCACCATCAAGGCCTGTTAGTGATAGATTGGCATAAACGCCCGCTATTGCTTGCTTGTACGCATCTGGATTCGAAAAAAAGTCGTCAGCTAATAATTCATCATCATCTTCTAGTTCTGTGTCTAAATCTCCTTCGCAAGCAATACATAGACCGATGAAAAGAAATGCGAATAAAAAGAGTTTATATAGTTTCATTGTTGTGTTTTTAGTATTTGTAATTTATCCCGAATAAGAAGGTACGCCCTCGTGGAAATATAGTGTTATCAATTCCGTTATTTATAATTTCGGGATCTAAGCCCGAATATTCTGTAATTACGAATGCATTCTGTACACCTCCCCATATTCTTAGACTAGAAATTCCTTTATGTAGATCTTTAAAAGTATATCCCAAGGTGATATTGTCCATTCTTAGAAAAGAAGCATCTTCTACATAAAAATCAGAAAGAATTACATCTGGCGTGCTTTGAAAATTAGTTTCTAAGACAGAAGTCGGAATATTGCTAAGTACATTTCTGAACACATTACCTGTTTGTGCTCTAGCAGAATTTACATTATTGTAGATTTGATTACCTAAACTAGCTCTCAAACTAAAGCTGAAATCTATGTTTTTATAATTTAAAGCAGATTGTAATCCCATAGTAACATCTGGAGTACCGTTACCAGAGATGTATCGATCCTCTTGATTAATGATGCCATCATCATTAAGATCTGCATAGGCTCCTTCTATCGGATTTCCATTCGTATCGTATACCTGCGCGAATGTGAAAAATGAATTAGGAGCGAACTCTTGTCGCTGTATCTGTATATTATTTCCAGTACCACCACCAATTCCTCCAACTAGCAGATCTTGCCCGAAGGCTAATTGCTCAATTTCTCTATCAATAAAAGTTGTATTATAGCTTAGGTTCCAGTTAAGATCTGTACGATTAATGATATCCGCAGCTATGGAGAATTCTATTCCTTCGGTAATAAATTTACCAATGTTCTGAAATCCTTGGTTAGAAAAATTGGCTCCGTCTGCAATAGGCGCTAATGATAATAAGTCATTAGATTCTTTTCTAAAAATATCTATTGCTCCATTAATCCGATTATTCAATAATCCGTAATCTAATCCAATATTATATTCTGAAACTTCTTCCCATTTAATATCTTCATTTCTAAATTGTGCTTGTGCAATAGTAATGGCCTGACCTCCTAAAAGGTATTGCGAATTTGGATTTCCTAATCGATACCTCTCTAAAAAATCACCTGCTGCAGATATATCTTGTTGTCCGGTAGTACCATACCCCAATCGAATCTTTAAATTAGTTAACGTATTTGAATCCTTCAAGAAGTTTTCTTCACTTATTTGCCAAGCCGCAGAAATAGAAGGGAAGTATCCGAATCTATTTTCTTTGGAAAACCTAGAGGTACCATCTCTTCTAATAGACCCTCCAAGAAAATACTTATCCTTAAAATTTAGATTTGCTCTCAGGAAATATGCAATTAGCACAACATCTTGATTAATAGTTCTCTCTGGAACTAAATTTGGATTTCTCTGATCGTTGGTTTCGAATTTTTCGAATTCGAATTTTTGATATGAATACCCTCCAGTAGCCTGAATATTTAGTTCTCCAATATCTTTGTTATATGCTAAATACGTATCTAAAAGCTGATTTGTTGATTCTAAATCAGTATCCGTTTTAACTCCTAGAAATTCTCCTTGTGAGGCGTTAAACCCTAATGGGCTAGTAGTAGGTCTTTCTAGAAAACGATCAGTTGTACTAGTATCTGTTCCTAGATTGATAACCGCTCTCAGATCAGGAAAAAAATGGAACTTATAATCCAATTTAAAATTTCCATAAAACCTACGTACGTTAGCAATATTTCTAGTGTTTACTAGTTGCGAAACAGGGTTTAAAGAAACATTATTTGCCACAAACCCATTGGTACCTAAAAATTCGAAAAAACCACCATATGGAGATGTTGAATCTCTAATAGGTTGTGTGGGATCAAAACTAATGGCAGCACCTTCTACACCATCAGCAAATCTGTTTTTCTCAAAATTTAGATTAGCATTAAGATCTACTTTTAAATGTCCATCTAGAAATCTTGGGTTTAACGATAAGGATGTTGCTGTTCTTTCAAATTTAGAGGTCAATCGTAATCCTTCTTGATCAGATCTGTTCACAGAGAATCTAGCCGGTAAGTTATCCAAGAATGCTCCACTAACCGAAAGATTGAAATTAGAAGAAAAAGCATCCCGATAAATTGCTTCTTGCCAATCTGTATTAGCATTCCCTAATAGTCCTACCTGGTCAGGAAAATTTTCACCTACAAAAGTTCTAAATTCATTAGCCGAAAATACATCCACTACATCAGTAATTGTATTTACACTGGTTTGCGCATCAAAATTGATCTGTAATTTTCTTTTTCCTTTTTTGGTAGTGATGATGATCACTCCATTGGCTCCTCTATTTCCATAAATAGCTGCTGCAGAAGCATCTTTTAGGATAGAAAAGGATTCGATATCGTTAGGATTAATTGTGGATAAAATGGATCTTGATCCATTAGCAAGATCTCCAGGGTCATTAAGAGGAAGTCCATCCACTACAATCAGTGGATTATTAGATGCATTCAATGACGCTCCTCCTCTGATTCTTATTTCAGAATTAGCAGCAGGTGATCCTCCTGTATTGATCGTAACTCCAGCTACTCGGCCGTTGAACAGATTTTCAGGCGTTACATTATTACCTGTATTAAAATTTTTAGCAGTTACAGTACTGATAGATCCTGTTAAATCTTTTTTTCTTGTAGCTCCATATCCTATTAATACTACTTGTTCTAATTCTGCTGCATCTTCCTGTAATGTAATGTCGATTTTATTGTTTCCAGTATATATAATCTCTTGTGATAAAAAGCCTACATACGAAAATACTATACGATCTCCATTGTTAACTTCATTTAGGGTGTAATTACCATCAAAATCAGAAGAACTGCCAGTAGTTGTTCCTTTAATAATAATATTTACACCAGGAATCGGCAAGCCATTTCCTGCTCCTGTGACTGTCCCCTTAACTGTTGATTGTGCAAAAAAGCTCATTGGTATTATCCATAATAAAAACAATGTGCTTTTAGTAACTATTTTCATAAAAGTTGAATTAATTTTAATTGTTTATTGACCACTATATTTTCACTTTCTGGTGTCCAAAGTATGTAAAATCTATGTTAATTTTTCAGTGCTAAATTGCTATACCCTAACTCTAACGTTTGAGTGTGAATAACTTTTGAAATAGTGTTAAATTTTTGAGGATAATTGTATTTATATGGTATATTTTAGCATATTCATACTTTTTTAATAAAAAAAACACTACCAGTGAAGAGAAAAGTTACATTAAAACAAATCGCAAAAGAGCTAGATGTATCTATTTCTACGGTGTCTAAAGCATTGAAAGATAGTGTCGAAATAAGTCTGGATACAAAACAAAAAGTAAAGGCTTTTGCCAAGTTATATAATTATAAACCTAATAATATTGCGCTAAGTCTAAAAAACAGAAAAACCAAAACCATAGGTGTCATTATTCCAGAAATAGTTCATCATTTTTTTACTACAGTAATTGGTGGAGTAGAAAAAGTAGCTAATGACAAAGGCTATAATGTTATTATTTGTTCTTCTAATAATTCATTTGATAAAGAAGTCATTAACTTAGAAATGTTAGCTAGTGGGAGTGCAGATGGTTTTATTTTATCCATAGCCAAAGAAACACAGCAAAAAAAGGATTATCATCATATCGAAGAAACTATCAATCAAGGAATGCCTGTTGTTTTGTTCGATAGAATTATTGAAGAATTAGTATGTGATAAAGTCATTATTGATGATAGTAAAGGAGCACAAACAGCAACCAATCATTTACTCTCTACTGGATGTAAAAAGATTGCAATAATTACCACAGTAGATTACATAAGTGTTGGTAAATTAAGGACAGATGGGTATCTGAAAGCATTAAAGGCAAATAATAGTACAGTAGATAAAGAACACATCCTGAAAATAGATGATATTGATAATTGTGAGGTGGCAATTGCTAATTTTCTCATCGATAAAGATATAGATGCAATCTTTGCTGTGAATGAATTATTTGCTGTAACTGCAGCAAAAATTATAAACGAACAAGGTAAAAAAATACCAGATGATGTATCTATAGTAAGTTTTACAGATGGAATTTTATCTAAGCATTTTATTCCTAGTTTAACGACCATTAGTCAGCATGGAGAAGAAATGGGTATTCAAGCAGCTAAACTGTTGATAGATAAGTTAGAAGAATCTGATGATACGCCTGAAACATATCAAACAGTAATCATAGATACCAGTTTGATCCAGAGAAATTCTACAAAAAAATAATTAGATGATTCTAAATAATTAAATTTTTAATATCTATATTTGACCCATCAGAACTTATATTTTCACTTTCTACAACATAAGTTTTGATAAGTGTACGCGCTTATCATAGTAATTTTTTAAAATTTATCTAATGAACAAGCGTAGACTAAGTTTCTGGGAAATCTGGAACATGAGTTTTGGTTTTCTAGGAATACAGTTTGGATTTGCCTTACAAGGTGGATTCATGTCCAGAATATTCCAAACATTAGGAGCAGAAATTCATGATATTCCTATCTTGTGGATTGCAGCACCTTTAACAGGCTTATTGGTACAACCTATTATAGGATACCTTAGTGATCGAACTTGGAGTCCAAGATGGGGAAGGAGAAGGCCCTATTTTTTAATTGGAGCAGTTCTTAGCTCTATAGCGCTATTTTTAGTGCCTCATTCTCCTCTTTTATGGGTAGCAGCCGGGTTTTTATGGATTTTGGATGCTTCTATCAATATATCTATGGAACCTTTTAGGGCATTAGTAGCAGATAAATTACCAGAATCGCAAAGATCATATGGTTTTGTCATTCAGACGCTTATCATTGGTATAGGAACTTGGGTAGCAAGTAATTTACCTTGGATGGTCTCTCAGTTGGGAGTTAGTGATTCGGCGGCTAATGGAGTAGTTCCAATGTCAGTTAAGGTAGCTTTTGCTATAGGAGCTTTTGTTTTTCTTTTAAGTATTCTGTATACCGTTTTTAAAACTACAGAATATCCGCCAGAAGATATGGAAGAGTTTAAAAGAGAAAAACAGAAAAAAAATCAATTCATCCCTGATATTTTGAATAATATCGGTAGTATGCCTACGACCATGAAGAAATTAGGGCTGATTCAATTTTTTAGTTGGTTTGCTTTTTTTACCATGTGGAGTTTAGCAAATCCCGCACTAACAGAACACGTGTTTCGAACACCAGCCCCTGTAGAATCTTCATATGATATAACATCATCTACATCCAAAGAAGCTTTTGAGCTAGCCAACACAGCTTTTCAAAAATCTTCTAATGATGTCGGAAGGTATATGGGGACTTATGGTTTATCCTCTATGGCTTTTGCCTTAATATTGACTTTTTATACTTCTAGAAGAAGAATCAATAGAAAATTAGTTCATTTGTTCTCATTACTACTTGGAGGCTTAGGGTTTATATCAATGTATTTTATTCCTTCTCCTTCTTGGTTGATTCTGTCTTTTACTTTAATTGGTTTTTCTTGGGGTAGTATTTTGTCAATGCCATATGCTATGTTGTCGAGTTCTGTTGACCCTAAAAAGATGGGAGTATTTATGGGAATTTTTAATATGTTCATTGTTATCCCTCAGGTGATAGCCGCTTTAGGAGGGATAAATTTTGCCTATAAGCTTATAGGAGAAGGAACCATTAATGCGATGATAATAGCAGGAATTAGTTTAATCATTGCAGGTTTATGTAACTTATTTATTACCAATAAAAATGCGGTTAGTTATAATCCAAAAGAAATATAATTATGAGTAAAAAAGCGTTCATATTTGACCTAGACGGTGTCATAGTAGATACTGCAAAATATCATTTTTTGGCTTGGCGAAATTTAGCCAATACCCTTGGAATCCCTTTTTCTGAGGCACAAAATGAACAATTAAAAGGTGTAAGTAGAGTTCGATCATTGCAGAAAATTCTCGAATGGGGAAATAAAACCATCTCAGAAGAAGAATTT
This sequence comes from uncultured Aquimarina sp., assembly GCA_947493495.1. GTDB lineage: Bacteria > Bacteroidota > Bacteroidia > Flavobacteriales > Flavobacteriaceae > Aquimarina. Next base: position 13,145 of record CANLRN010000028.1, on the reverse strand, counting down.
ACGAACTTGATGATAGAAAAAAACAAGGAATATCTGACATATATTTCTACTATGAACGAGTCGGAGATACTACCCGATGTTCCTAGAGTTTTAGATTATTTGATAAAAAATCAGCAAGCAATCGCATTAGGATCAGCGAGTAAAAATGCAAGAATAATTTTAGAAAAAGTAGGATTAATAGATAAGTTCCAAGCTATTGTAGATGGTACAAATGTTACCAAAGGAAAACCTGATCCAGAAGTATTCCTTATTGGAGCAAAAAGTGTAGGAGTAACACCAGAAAATTGTATTGTTTTTGAAGATTCAGTTGCTGGTATTCAGGCAGCAAATAGTGCTCAGATGATCAGTATAGGTATCGGAAATGAAGAAGTATTACATGAAGCAGATTATGTATTTACAGACTTTACTACACTAACAGAAGAATTTATGAATAGCTTGTTTATTACTGAAAAAGTATAAGAAAATAATGAACCAAAATTATATACAACCAGATAATTGGTCAATAATAGAAGAAGGATTTAATGCAGAACGTGTTAAATCTTCAGAAAGCCTTTTTAGCATAGGCAATGGTGCCATGGGACAGCGTGCTAATTTCGAAGAAACATATTCAGGCCCTACTTTTCAGGGGAATTATATAGCAGGCGTGTATTATCCAGATAAAACACGAGTAGGTTGGTGGAAAAATGGATATCCAGAGTATTTTGCAAAAGTGCTAAATGCTCCTAATTGGATTGGAATCAATGTGTCAATCAATGGAGAAAAATTAGACTTATATACTTGTAAAGAAATACTTGATTTTCGTAGAGAATTGAATATGCAAGAAGGTTGGTATGAACGTTCTTTTAGGGCGGTTCTAAAAAATAATACTGAGATAATAGTAAAATCTACAAGGTTTCTAAGCTTAGATTTGGATGAAGTAGGTGCCATCAAATATCAAGTTACTCCATTAAATAAAGATGTTGTAATAGATTTCGAATCATACTTAGATGCAGGAATTACTAATGAAGATACCAATTGGGATGATAAATTTTGGGATACCTATGAAGTATCACATAAAGGGAATACGGCTTATATCTCTTCGAAAACGCTAAAAACTGAATTCCATGTATGTACTGGAATGCATAATCAATTGTTTGTTGATGAGAAAGCACAAAATCTGACACCTACTATAGAAACGACTAAAACCTATGTTAGTTTAGGTTATGCCGTAGAGGTTGCAAAAGGAAAAACTGCTGTCTTACACAAATTTGGGGGATGTACTGTTTCATTAAACCATAAGCCAGAGAATATTGCTTCGGCGAATACGGCAGTACTAAAACAAGCTTCAGAATCAGGTTTTGATGCATTGTTAGGGCTTCAGAAACAAGCCTGGTCAAAAATATGGGAAATGGCAGATATTATCATTGACGGAGATGTAAGTGCACAGCAAGGAATTCGTTTTAATATTTTTCAATTAAACCAAACGTACTTAGGAAAAGATGCACGTTTAAACATAGGACCAAAAGGATTTACTGGAGAAAAGTATGGCGGAAGCACCTATTGGGATACAGAAGCTTATTGTCTTCCGTTTTATATGGCTACAAAAAATCAAAAAGTAGCCAGAAGTCTATTAAAATATCGGTACAATCATTTGAACAAAGCTATTGAAAATGCAGAAAAACTTGGTTTTACAGACGGAGCAGCATTGTATCCTATGGTAACTATGAATGGCGAAGAGTGTCATAACGAATGGGAAATTACTTTTCAAGAAATTCATAGGAATGGCGCTATGATTTATGCTATACATAATTATGTTCGATATACAGGTGATTACAGTTATATTCCAGAAATGGGATTAGAAGTAATGATTGCTGTTGCTCGTTTTTGGCATCAGCGAGCTACATTTTCTTTACACAAAGATGCCTATGTAATATTGGGAGTTACCGGACCTAATGAGTATGAGAATAATATCAATAACAACTGGTATACTAATTATTTAGCGAAATGGTGTATTGAATATTGTATTGAAAATATCGAAAAAGTAAAATTACAATATCCATCTGATTATGATAGAATTAGTAAGAAAACGAATCTTAAACAAGAAGAGATCGATGCAATGCTCAATGTAGCGGAAAAGATGTATTTTCCATATTCAGAAAAATATCAAATATATCTTCAGCAAGATGGATTCTTAGACAAAGAATTGATTACAGTTGATCAATTAGATAAATCACAGCGACCTATCAACCAAAAATGGAGTTGGGATAGAATTCTAAGATCGCCATATATCAAACAGGCAGATGTTTTACAAGGATTCTATATGTTTGAAGATCAATTTACTAAAGATAAATTAAAAAAGCATTTTGATTTTTATGAACCCTTTACTGTACATGAATCCTCCTTATCTCCTTGTGTTCATAGCATACAAGCAGCAGTACTGGATAGAATAGACCAAGCATATGCCTTTTATCTCAGAACGTCTAGGTTAGATCTTGATGATTATAACAAAGAAGTAGAAGAAGGCTTACATATTACAAGTATGGCAGGAACTTGGATGAGTATCGTAGAAGGTTTTGGTGGATTAAGAGTGAAGAATGATACCCTTTCTTTTACACCTAAAATACCTAAAGAATGGAAAGGATATGCTTTTAATGTAAATTTCAGGAACAACATCCTAAAAGTAAATGTATCCGAAAATAGTACAACCTTTAGCTTAGAAGGGACTAAGGAATTATCTATTTATGTAAATGATAAAGAATTCACCATTTTTCCGAATCGCTTAATGACCGTTTAATGAATAGAATTCCTATAAAACCTAAGGTATCGTATCTAGTTATCTACTACGTACACGGAATCAATAGACCAAAGCTCTTAGTTTAGAGCTAGTACAACGGTCTTATTTTGATACTCTGATGGCCTATCTAACGGCTTGTTAGGTAGACTCTGCCTCAGAGTAGTTCACTTAATGAAGTGTTTTAAAAATTGAAATAATTTATAGCATTAATTAGCAAACGATTATATAAAAAATAATATGAAAAATGTAACACTAATTATTTTCGTACTAGGAGTCATTTTTTCCTGTAGAAAAGCAAAAAATGAAAAAATAATTGCCAAGGTGGAGACTATCGTCGAAGAAGTTAAAAAACAAATAGCTCCAGTCAGTAATGGTATGATGGAAAATGCAGTTATATATGAAGCGAATATCCGTCAATACTCAGAAGAAGGATCTTTTAAGGAATTTGCTAAAGATATTCCCGTATTAAAGGAATTAGGAATAAAAATACTGTGGATCATGCCTGTTTACCCTATCTCTACTACCAAAAGTAAAGGCTCTTTAGGGAGTTATTATGCAGTTTCTGATTATACCAAAGTAAATCCCGAATTTGGGACCATAGAGGATTTTAGAGAATTGGTAAAAACAGCACATGATAATGGGATATATGTAATCTTAGATTGGGTTGCAAATCATACCGGGTGGGATCATGTTTGGTTAAAGCAACATCCTGAGTTTTACACTAAAAATGAAAAAGGAGAAATTACGCATACTCCAGATACTGATTGGACAGATGTAGCTGATCTTAATTATGATAATATAGCAATGAGAGCAGAAATGATTGAAGCAATGAAATATTGGGTCAAAGAAGAAGGGGTAGATGGTTTTCGTTGTGATGTAGCAGGAATGGTACCAATAGATTTCTGGAATCAAGCTATAGCAGAACTTAAGAAAATAAAGCCTGTTTTTATGTTAGCAGAAGGCTGGGAGCCAGAATTGATGAAAAATGGCTTTGATATGGGGTACGGATGGGATACACATCACATAATGAATCATATCGCAAAAGCAGAAAATACTGTTGCAGCTTGGGATAAGAGGATGAAACAAGTAGATTCACTATATGCTGCTGATGATATCCTAATGAATTTTACCTCCAATCATGATGAAAACTCATGGAATGGGACAGTGCATGAGCGGATGGGAGCAGCTAAAGAGTTATTTGCGGCATTATCGTACCTAACACCAGGAATGCCATTGATATATTCTGGACAAGAATATGACATGGATAAGCGATTACTGTTTTTTGATAAAGACACTATTAGTAAAAAGAAAGGTGTATTCTATCCTCTATATAAGAAGCTAGGGAAACTTAAAAACGAAAACCCAGCATTGCACGGAGGTAAATATGCAGCTTCTTATACCCGAATCAAAACTTCTAAAGATGATAAAGTTTTGGCTTTCAAAAGAGAGAAAGACGGCAATACAGTGATTTTTATTGCTAATATGACCAAAGAATCTGTTACTTTTACAGGAAGATTCGAAGGTGAATTCAAAAATTATATTTCAGGGACTTCTTTTAAAGGGCGGCAAGATCAAAAACATGAATTTGCTCCCTGGCAGTATTATATTCTTATTAAAAATAAGTAGTAGATCTTAAGTGTTTTTTTATAATTATTTTGGTATTATTGGTCATTTTTACATAGATTCAATCTTTAGCTTGACTTTTAATTACATATGCTGATATGTTCTAAGTCATAACCAAGCAATGCGGGAAAATCCGTATTTTTGACGACTTAAATAGCCAATAATGAGTTTTAAAGCTACACTTTTTATATTCGATAAAGAATATCCATTATTACAACTTGATTATTTCTTAAATCAAAGTGTTGATGCTACTGGTCGTCCTAATAGTAGAGTATTTGGAGGAAAAATTAATGTTACCACCAATGCTACCAAGGATGATTCTGGAATTGAAGGAGCCATGTTTTCTCCAACCCAGAAGGTAGAAGGAAAAATTGTAGTATACAAGAGGGATGGAATGCAAAAAAACTTTGAAATCAAATTTGCTAACACCTATCTCTCATTTCTTAAATATCGTTTTAATCATCAAAGCACAGAGAACCTATTTATGGATATCACTTTTAGTGCGTTGATCATGAAAATTAGAGATTCTACATATGAATCCCCTACTAATCCTAGTAACCCTTTTAATAAAGAAACGATTCCTGTAACAGTTAGAGAAGAGAAAGAACCGATAAAAGTAACAGACGTTAATGGCCCTTTTGATGAAAATGGAAATGAGGTAAAATATATTAGCCCTAAACACGAATACTTTTATCACGCTTCTTTAAAAAATTATGAAGAAGGAGATGATCTGAGTAATATTCAATGGTCTGTAACATATGATAATGATAGTATTAGCACAAAACAAAATATAAAAACCGGAGGCACTTATGAAGGTGGAGTGCTTAAAGCAGCTATTAAAGTAAGTAAAGGCAAACAGACAGCAACTATCTATGCTCACATAGGAAACCCAAGTACTAATATTTCTTCCGTAGCTACATATAAACAAGTAGTCACCTTTTTTATCGGTGGTGCTGGTGATAAAGAGCCTTTTTATGGCTCTGGAGCAACAAAAATTATGGAAGGGGTTAGAATTAATTTTAATCAAAAAATAAAGACAGAATTAATCAATAATAGTCTTTACATTTCAAGTTATTTGGGTTATAATGAAGTTAAAGGAGAAGATGATATTAAAAAACTTGTATTAAGTTTAATTCCCAACAAAGATGGAACACAGGTAAATATTGTTGGACATAGTTTAGGAGGATGGAATGGAGCGCATTTATCTAATATTTTAACCAAAAAAGGATATACAGTAAATACTTTGATTACTTTAGACCCTGTTGGAGAAGGTGGTGGAGTAACAACTATTTCTGATATACACCTTTTATTTCCTTCCCCAAAAGCCGATTTTTGGATAAATATACATACGGATCCAGAAAATTATAGAGCGGATGACTTAATTGCTGATCTTGGAGGGCAATGGGTTCCGAGAAAAAACAAACCACATGTTGTACATACTACATCATATAATCATGGTAAAGCGAAAGATATGTTCAATGAAATTCTATCCAAAAAGACAATTTCTTCATCAAGTTTATTATCATCCGCAATACAAAAATTCTTAGACTCCAAACTATGAAAAAGAAATTTGAAAATATATCCTGTATATTCATTATTTTTTTAATAATCTTATCCTTTAATTCTTGTTTTAGAGATAACGGCATTCCAAAAGCGAATCTTGAATTTATAGAATTCAAAAAACATTACTCAAAAGAGGGTGCCTTAAGTACTTATAAAATTAAATTTTTATCTGACGTAGCAATAAGTGATGAAGTTTTTAAAAAAGCCGATACTCCTCACTTAACCTGTTTATTGACAGAAAAAAAAGATTTTACGATAAAAGATATTGACAACGCTCAATTTAAAATACTTGGATATTTTGAAAGTTTGAATATTGAGAAAAGAATTGATTCAAATAAAAAAAGTGAATATGAAATTGATATTGTATTCTATGATAATCAAGGAGGTAACATTGTAAACTCACCAGAAAATGATTTAAAAAAACTTTTTCTGGATAAATCTTGTATTCCTTGTAAATTGGAGCAAAGATTTTTTATGGAAACTTATAAATTTTATTTATCAAACTCAATGTGCATTCCCGTGGAAGATATATTAAAAGTTATAAATGAATAAAAAAACGGCTTAGAACAAGCTATATAATTCATAGCCACCCTATCGGGATAATTACCTAATTATATAGCAGGCGTTATACGTAATTTCGAACCGTAATAAAAAAATCATCAATACGCAATGAGTATATTCTCTTATCACCTTGTCAAAATACCATATAATTTGGTGATAAAAGGATTATTCTCCGACCCAATTAACAAAAAAACAGAAGGTCTAATATATTCTGAATATATGACAGTGATGACATTAGGCTCACCAATCATATCATCTTCTAGGTTTCTTATAAAACAAGTCGCAATTTTTGCACAGTGGGAAAATGAAAATGCTCTAGAAAGCTACTTAAAAGGAGAAAAATTCGGTAAAATTCTGGCTAAAGGTTGGCATGTTCGATTAGAATTCATGAGAGAATGGGGAAAAATAAGTGGATATAAAATCCCTGAACAAAAAGCAAAATTAGAAAATGAATCATCTCCAGTTGTTGCTGTTACAATCGCAAGAATGAAACCTTTTGCTATTCCAAGATTCTTACGTTGGGGAAGACCCGTTGAAAAATTAGTTCGTGACCACTCTGGAACTCTACTTTCGTTAGCATCAATTAAGTTTCCAAATATAGTATCTACTTTTTCTATATGGAAAACAGAGAGAGAAATGACCAATATGGTTCACGGGCATAGTGCTATGCCAAAACCGAAAAGACATTCAAATGCAATGAAGGAAAGAGAACGAAAAAACTTTCATTTTGAGTTCACGACTTTACGTTTTAAACCTATTTCAGAATTTGGATTTTGGAACGGACAAGAAAGTTTCATTCCAAACCTTAAAAATAATTAACTAAAGTAAATGGGAATTGCATCTTTAAAACAAAACTTTCAAGATTGGATAACTCAACAATGGGTTATACTATTTGGAAAAAAAATCCTTCCTAAGGATTACCAATGGCTATTAGGTCCTTTTGGAAAAACTAATGGAATTGGCTTAAAGTTTATAAAGCAATTAGCGAGAAAAGAACAGTTAATTATAGACAAAAAACAAGTTGATAAAGGCTTATTGAATTCCATTAAGCAATTAAACTTAACAAAAAAAGAACTTAATCGATTATCTAAAAATGTAATTGACTTTTACGAAAACACAAGCAATTATGATCTTGATTTAAAGGTAAAATGGAATCCCCTATTTAAAGTGTTTGGAATTTTATTAAAAATTCTATTTAGCAATCGTATTGAACAGCTAAATATTCCGATGAATAATAATAAAGAGTCCACCGTTTTAAACAGTGAAATTATTCATTTGGTAAACGAAAACACCAAAGAAGTTAAACGTACTATATGGTTAAGGACTTTTAAAAAATCTGAGCAAGTTGTTTATTCAGGAATTTATGAAGTCTGTACAATCCCAAACGGACAAAATTGTATAAAGGCTATTTTCCCTTTGCCAAATGGAAGTGCAACGGTTATATTAAACCCAATCGTTGGTGAAAATGGTGAACTCATTTTAAATTCATCAGGCAGAAAAATTGGAGATAGTGGTTTTTATTTTCTATTAAAAGATTCTAAAGGAAACTTGTGGACTAAATTCGTAATGTCATTTAAAGACAAACTGGTTGTTAGCTCTGAAAATGAAAAAATAATGGCAATACAGACTTTGACATTATGGAATTTAAGAGTATTACAGTTTAAGTATGACATAAAAAAAACAACAATCCACAAGATTAGAAATTAATTTAGTGTAAACTTTAATCTTTAACTTGTGTAAACCATGCCCTTTTACGAACATTGATAAAATTAAAAAAATGAAAATTCACTTCCTATATCTTATTACCTTATTATTATCAGTATCTGTTTTTGGTCAAAATAAATATTCTATAATATACGAAGCAGATACTAATGGAAAAATGATATCTGGTAATATGAATGACTTAAAAGTAGCTATTCAAAATGGAAACCCAATCAGAGTTGGATGGACTTTGAAATTACAAAATGATAAAGGAGAGACCAAAGAATTAGAACATTGGACTGATGCAAAATTTTTAACAATAATAGACAACAATATTTATGCCCAAATACATTCCATATATCAACAAATGACGGATTTTAATGACCCCAGTGGAGCATCAAAATTTGTAGATAATCAACCAGATGGATGGGTTGCAATTATAAGTACTTCTGGAATTATGAGACAAAAGTATGCCGATATCTTAAAATGGACTGAAGGTATGTCCAAAGAAGAAATTAATGAAATGGTAAAAGAGATGGAGACTTCAAGAGTACAAACTAAATGGGCAACAATTGAATAAAACTAATGTTAATATTATATATTAAATAAGAAATAAAAATGCGTAGATAAATCGATTGGTTCAGGCTTGCTTGCTTTGCTTCGATAGATACATTGGAAGTGTAATTATAACCCTGTCTCAGGGTTATAATTACACTTCCAAGCCTTCTGTAAGATTGTATACTGTGTATACGTGCATCTAAATTTAATTTACTGATAATCAATACTAAACGTGTCTATAATTTTCATGCTTTTTGATTAATTGTAGTAACTTTTACTAAAACTAAGTCTAGAGGCAAAGCCTCTAGACTTAGCGCGATAATGAAATAAGAATTATAAATAGTAAGAACCAGTTACGATGGTTTGCAACTGGTTTTATGGGATAATATTCTGTTGTAGAAATTAGCTATGGCTACCATGGCAAGCCTCAATCATTGTTGAACGTAGATGTTTGTTTTAATCATTACAAATCAGCATGATGTTTAAAGGAGTGCAAGGCTCACTTTGTATACTAATTAATCAATTTAAATGTACGTATATAATCTACATTGGTTGTTCTATCTTCAAGACTTGCAGTTTCGACTTTACTTCCTATTTCTGGAATAGGATTCCAATTGTAACTTTCTATAGAAAATTGCATGTACATCTCTTGATCAAAAGGAACAGGAGGTCTTGCAGTGTATTTATACTCTCCGTCTAGATAAAAAAGAAGCTCATTAGGACTTTTCCACCAAAAACCATAAACATAATATTTTTCATGATTTTTGGTTGGTGTATTTACTTTTTTCTCATCTCTATCTTGATCTGTTCGACATCTATCTTCTCTACGAATAGCATTAGAATGAAAAATTTCATCCCACTTTGCGCTTATTGCCCATGGAGCACTAAGATCTGTAAGAACCCCTACAGACTCTGTAATATCAATTTCATGCCTTTTATCACAGTCACTATTGAAGCCCATTAGCCAGAATCCTCCACCCATTTCTGTTTTATTCATTTTCATTCTACATTCATAATAATTCCCTACAGTTGTAGTCACTTTAGAACGAATTATTCCACCATAATATGTATATGTCAACGGGTTACCATAGGGACTTATGGTTATTGGTTCGGGTAGTTTTCCAACTTCAATAGTCATCTCTCCATCTTTCGTTTTTATATTTTGAGCTTGAAATAATGCTGGTACACGACCAGGCCATCTTAAATGAGGATGAGCTCTAGGCGCTGTATACCATTTATCTAGATTTATCTCTGTAGCATCAAACTCATCTGTTAATTCGGATACGATTTCCCATGTTTTACCTTCAAGATCAGGATTGTCTCCAATAAGAAACGGCACCTCAGATGAGATTACATCACTCATAGTAACAATAATTTCAAAACTACAAGAATCTACTGTATTACCAGCAGCATCCTTTACAACAAATGTATTTGTTGTAGTTCCTACAGGAAACGATTCTCCAGACGCAAGACCTTCGGTTTGTGTTACTACAGCAGTCCCATTATTACTATCGGTTACAACAGGAGCATCGTAGGAAACTATAATTTCATTTGTAAATGCATCTGCAGTAACATTAATTGTCTCAATACATTTTATCGATAGATTTTGAGTGTCTTCTACATTTTCATCACTATTACTACACGAGTTTAATAGTACCAAAAAACATAATGGAATTATATATGAGATTCTTTTTCTAATCATAACTTTATTTTTTATATCGACAAATTTATATTTTTAAAATTAAAAATAGTGCAACATATGTGTTTCTAGACATATCATTTTAACCAAAAATCGTATAAACATAAAGATTGTACTGTTGTTTTTTGAAGTTAACAAAAAAGGTAAAAAACAAAGTTTTATAGATTTTCCTTTAAGTTTTCGGTTTTACAATGCTGTTTATTTTTATTTTATTCTCAATACTTTTTGTCAAAGAAGTTTTTGCCATTTTGGTAGTAAAACTCTTTATTTTTGAATTTTTCAGATTTATCGAGTTGAAATATATAATTATCCGTATCCATCATGATTGAAACATTGTCTTCAGTTATTTCTACATATTCAAAATGTATAAGAATTTTTAACTCTTCTGCTTCTTTTAGACTAATAGGGTTGTTTTAATATCTAAAAAGTATTTATTCCTTCCTCCAGACATGCCAAACTATGGTGCTTCTTTTCCAACAGCAACAGTAATATAATCAGGGAAATTGTTTATTAGAAAATATTTTTTTCAAATTGTGAAAATTAGTTGGGGAGCGATTTTTTTTTCAAATATTTCTTTAGCATTCCAAAAATAAACTCCCTGGTTTTACCAAGCAGGGGCCTGCATGTTTTTCTCTGTTTTTATTATTAATAATGATGCATATAGTCTTTATTGCATCTCAAAGCCTCATAACGAAGTTCCATCAATGCGGGTTTACTTATACGATCAATTGCTTTCCTATTTTTTTTCCAGACTCTGAATAGTAAACTCCTGCACTAATGGTCATTACCCCTAATAGTATAGATTCCATTAGATTACCATATATCAAATGCCCTGTCAGAAATAGAATACTATATACCAAGTAGCATCCTAGCAACATCGCTATAATTCCTAATGGAACAACCCATCGAGAGGTATCAGTAACAATAGTCATCTGTTGATCCCTTGCTTTTTTATCACTGCTTGCCAACCTGGACCTTCAGGCAGTATTTTTTTATAAAAATCAAATAGTTTTTCACCTGTATCTGGGCGAGTCAAAAAAGTAACGAGAATCCAAATGGCCGTTGTAATCAATACTGCCCCGTCCTGAATAAAGGCTAAATAACCTTAAACAATTATGTACAAAAATGACAAAGTAATTAGACGGTATTCTGAACTGGCATATTTCCCCGATTTTTTGGCTACTATAAAATCAATAAAAAGCGTTGCCAGAAAAAAAATGATAATAATCGAAAGTACTTAATGCAATGTGAAAAGTAAATTATGGAATAGATAGCACAATATAGTAATACTCTTTAAAAAAAATAAAGCTTATATAGTACAAAAAAACAACCCCCAAGGTTAACTACTCCTTGAGGGTCTAAATCGAAACTTAATTATAATATTTAACACAAACTCAACTTATACATAATTATGAACGTTTCGACTTTACTATACTATTTTAACTGGTAATTTACGTAGCGAATATAAGCTCAAATTCTCATTTTTTAATAAGAAAAATCCCGCAAAATCCATATTTAACGATCTAATAATCTTTTAATAAAATTACTTTAATAAAAGAATTAAACACTCTTTTTTTTTGCTCTATCTGCTTTTTTTAAGCAAATTTTATAACTCAATCAAGAGTATTTTTTCTTAAAAAAAGTAAACAACAATTATCCCTGCATTAAAATATATCAAAATCTATACCATACTTAAATATATTGTCCACAATACGCTTAAAAAAACAATGGAATAAACATAACTATGAATAAGGAATAATACGATTTACGAATAAAAATTTCGCATCTAATGACATTCTTTTTCTACTATATTTTCTTCATAAAATGAAACAATAGCTATGGCTATTCTTTAATTTGATTCATCAATCTAGCGAAAAATCCTTGCCATTATTTTTACGAAATTCTCATCCGTAAATCGTATAATAGTATAATTCTCATCATTTTTAATTGTTATAATCTTGTATATACTTGTTTAGAAACTCCTTCAAACATTTCTTCTGTAGACATTGTGTTTCCAGAAAAAGTAATCGTTAACGTTAAAACTCTGAGATCTGGATCATCAGTTGAAGAAATACGATATTTATTTTCTCCTTGATTTTCCCATTCAAAGTTTTCTGTTTCTATAAGTGTACGATTAGAGTTTTCTTCCTCAAATTCTTGAATAACAATTTTTCCATCTGGTGTTACTGTCCAAGAAGTCTTCAGATCACAAGCTTCTAATTCTTCTTCAACTCCATCAAGAAATTCTTTCGTTAATTGCCAGTTACCTAAAATTGATCGGCATTTACAACTGGTTCTGGATTATCATCATCAGAATTACAGGATGTGAACACAATTGAAGTAGTAACTACAAATAATAAAATGATTTTTTTTATGACTTTTATTTGTTTTCTTATATCTCTAAAACACATAACTAGCTATATTCCCTACTTTTTTAAATCAATTTATAGACAAGTTCACAAAACAACAACAAACAACTCACTATCAGTATTTTAAGGCTTTAATTAATTGAAAATAAAGTATTAAGGACAAATAGTTACATGATAAAAGAACTAAAATCTTCTATTATACTATTTCTGATTTAATCCGCATTCATAGACATTTTTTGACTGTAACATAAAGTTTCTAACTGGTAAGCAGCTTCTACGTTTCAAATTGTCCTATTGA
>CANLRN010000027.1 GCA_947493495.1 uncultured Aquimarina sp. | reverse complement strand
AAAATGAAACAATAGCTATGGCTATTCTTTAATTTGATTCATCAATCTAGCGAAAAATCCTTGCCATTATTTTTACGTAATTCTCATCCGTAAATCGTATAAATTCTATTTTAAAAATGATACTGAGTGGCGTTCTTGGCTTCATAAAAATCATACTACATTTGATGGTATATATCTGATTTTTTATAAAGTCGAAAGTAAACAATTGAGTATGCGTTGGGAAGAAGCTGTAAAAGACGCCTTATGCTATGGTTGGATCGATTCGACTGTTAAAAAACTGGACAATGAACGACGTAGACAATATTTTTGTCCCCGAAAACCCAAAAGCGTATGGAGCAAACTAAATAAAAGTTATATTGTAGAACTCACCAAAGAAGGGTTGATGCACCAAAGTGGGTTAGAAATTATTAAAACTGCAAAAGAGAATGGTTCATGGATAGCATTAGATGATGTAGAAAATGGGGTGATTCCTAAGGATCTTCAGAAAGCCTTCAACCGTACGCCTAGTGCTTATACAAACTGCCTAAATTTTAGTCCTAGCTATAGAAAAAGTTACCTCTATTGGTTACATCAAGCAAAACGATCAGAAACTCGTGATAAACGAATTCTAGAAATCATAAGACTCTGCACAGCCAATATAAAATCAAGAGAAAATGGACGATAAAATTACTGCGGTATTTTTATGATTCTTAAAATGTAGTTTGTAAAAAACGTTTTGCATTATGCTCTGCAATAAGCCAATACTCTTCATCCGTAAGATACCCTCTTAACTCAATCCCAAAACGACGTTCTCTATAGTCTTTTTGTAACATATAAAAATCAGTGCCAAAAAGAACTTTCTCTCTTATAGGATATGTATTTTCTTTCCTTATATAACTATTTACCAAATTTTTAAGTAATGGATATAATCTATCATCAAATACTGTAAAAGAAATATCGCTATACACATTTTTATGATTTTCTATAAGATCTCTAATCTGCGAATACCAATCTTCTGCATCTGCTAAGTATTCGGGATCTAAACTTTTACTCAATTTTGGGTTGTCTAGATATTTATCCCATTCTTCATTACCCCCAAAATGAGCAATATTCAATTTTAGATCTGGAAATTCTTTTAATAATTCTCTATACCAATGTGGATGATTGAGGTATTGTGCAAAATCATATTGTTTCCTAGCTTCTTTTTTATCAAATGTTTTGATTTCCATAGCTTTGGATAACATATGAGTTGTAATATTGGTTCTAAAATGGTTTTTATTTTTAGGAATACAATGGGTAGTTATTGGTATTTGATGTTTTTGCGCATATTTCCATATTGGTTTTAGACGGTCATCTGTAGGGAAAAAACCTAAGGCAGGATATAATTTTATCCCTGCAAAATTATGTACTTCTATATATTCTTTAACTAATTCCAGCAAATTAGGGCGCCTTGGATCCACACAGAGAAATGGCAATAAGTTATCTTTATATTCTGGTTTCTTTTTTAATGCTGCTAAGTCTTCAATTTGTTGTATAAAACCATACTTTGCTTTCCCAGCTCCCATATAATCAAAATCAATTGTCAATACGCCAAACTTTGTATTTCTGGGATAGTATTCTCTTAATTCATTATATGCTTCTTCTTGGGATTCTTTTAGTGCAGAATAAAAAAAAGCAGAGTATCTATTGATTGTTTTCTTAGCCAAAGCTTGCCCTAACTTAGCCACCCATTTTTTTCTGGCCCAGGTAGTGGGAAAAAATTTACTCATAAAATATTTGGGAATATATTCCATGGTAAAAATATGTGTATGAATATTATGGATGATATATTCTGTTTTAGGATGGGTAGTAGACATCTTATTATTAGTTTTTGGTTTATTCTCAAATTTCAACAATTTTAAACACAATTAAAAGGGGAAAATAACCGTATTTATATCTCTTATATTTTTGAATTTTTTATAGTAAACTCAATTGATCTTCATTTTTCGACAATTCGGTATCTATTAATTTCATCTCTATGCGCTTTAAAAGATTTTTGAACTATCAATATAAAACAGCATAAATGAGATTTATAATAAGCATCGTGTTAGTAATCAGTAATATTTTATCCTTATACAGTCAGGTTACTATCTCAGGAACTGTAACAGATTCTTCTGGTATACCAATAATAGGGGCTAATATATATGTAGAGGGAACTTATGACGGAACATCATCTGATGATACTGGTTTTTTTTCATTTACCACATCAGAAACTGGAGAGCAAGTACTTGTAGTTTCTTTTTTATCTTTTGAAACATATACATTAACCGCATCAATTGATGATATGAAATCATTAAAGATCAAACTGCGAGAAGATGTTAATTCCTTGGATAGTGTGATCCTTAATGCAGGTACATTTGCTGCAGGAGACAATAGCAAAGTATCTGTACTTAAACCATTAGATATTGTTACTACAGCCGGAGCAGCTGGGGATTATATTGGTGCTTTCCAGACATTACCAGGCACCTCTACTGTAGCAGAAGATGGGCGACTGTTTGTAAGAGGCGGAGATGCTAACGAAGCTAATGTATATATTGATGGATTACGGGTTTTTCAACCTTTTACAGCTACTGCTAATAATATCCCTACCAGAGGTAGGTTCTCCCCTTTTTTATTTAAAGGGACTAATTTTTCTACGGGCGGATATGCAGCAGAATATGGAGATGCGCTCTCTAGCGTATTATTACTAAATACTATCGATGAACCCGATCAAGAAAAAACAGAACTCTCATTTATTAGTGTTGGATTAGGTGGTGGAAATACACAAAAATGGAAAAATAATTCGCTAAGCATTAATGCATTTTATCTCAATCTAAAGCCGTATCAAGAAGTTATTAATCAACGTGTGGATTGGATAAAACCTTTCGAATCTTTTTCAGGTGAAGCTGTTTATAGGAATAAAATCGGTAAAGGTTTGTTCAAATTATATGGGGGATTAAATTATACAAATCTTGAATTGATACAAGAAGATATCAATGTGTCAGAAGGCATCAATTTTGGGTTAAAAAACAGAAATCTTTATCTTAATACATCCTACAAAAGTGAGTTGGCAAATGAATGGACATTGACTGCTGGAGCTAGTTTTGCCAATGATCATAACAGTATAGGAGTTGAAGAAACCGCTATAAAAAATGATGATACTAGTGCTCATCTTAAGATAAAACTTAGAAAAAGAATTAGCAATCGTTTTAAACTCAATTTTGGTGCAGAACAATTTATAGGAGATTATACAGAGATAGCAACAACTGCTACTTTTGGGAGTTTTGAATCTGGTTTTAATAACAATAGCACTGCTACTTTTGGAGAAGCCAACATCTTTTTTAGCAAAAAACTAGCCATGCAATTAGGAGTGCGAGCTACTCATAATTACCTATTAGATGCCACCAGAATTGCCCCAAGAACATCATTGGCTTACAAAATTACGACTAACTCTCAGTTTTCATTAGCTTATGGAGATTTCTATCAAGCCCCACAACAAGAAGTTCTAAAATATGAATCAGTATTAGATCTACAGAAATCATCACATTATATTTTTAATTATCTGTATCAGAAAGAAGGTAAGATGTTAAGAGCAGAAGCGTATTACAAGTCGTATGATCGTTTGGCAAAATTTGACACCCCTAGCCCTCAGTTTGATAGCAATTTTACTACTAATGGAGATGGATATGCTACTGGATTAGATTTGTATTGGAGAGATAATACTTCTATAAAAAACTTAGAATATTGGGCTAGTTACTCATATTTAGACACCAAAAGAGACTACAGAAATTATCCAGAGCGCGCTACTCCAAATTTTGCAGCCGCTCATAATGTATCTCTGGTAGGTAAATACTGGATCCAAGATTGGAAATCTATGATTGGAATCACCTATAATTTTGCTTCAGGGAGACCCTACACCAATCCAAACACAACCAGTTTTCTGGGAGAAAAAACAAGAACTTTTAATTCTCTAAACATCAATTGGGCATATCTCTTGAGCTCACAAAAAATTCTATATGTATCTGTATCTAATGTATTGGGGTTTGACAATGTATTTAACTATCAATATGCCAATACTCCTAATAGCAATGGAGAATATGCAAGACGTGCAATCAGACCTCCTGCTGATCGGTTCTTTATTGTTGGGTTTTTCTGGACTATTAGCGATAACAAAACAGATAACCAATTAGATAATCTATAGTAATTATAATCTTATACTATCAATAAAAAATAAATCTTTAAAAAACTGAATCATGAAAATCAAACACCTCATCGCATCATTTTTTGCATTTCTTATATCATTTTTAGCTAGTGCACAACATCAAACAAATGATATAGAAGTACATATCACCAATATTCAATCAGACGATGGGACTATCATTGTGGGCTTGTATGATAATGAAAATACTTTTTATGTAAATACATATAGATCAGTTACTAGAAAAGCCAAGAAAGATTCGCTAAGAATCATACTAAAGAATATTCCATACGGCGAATATGCCATCTCATTATATCACGATAAAAATGATAATAAAACATTGGATACAAATTTCTTTAAAATACCCAAAGAGCCTTATGGAACCAGTAATAATGCTAAGGGAAAGCTAGGTCCACCAAAATGGGAAGACGCTAAATTTATGGTTTCTGAAAAAAAAGTAGTCCAATCCATTACACTATAATACAATTCATCTTACTAAACCAACGATTCGGTAAGATAAAATTCTAAAACCTACACGATTATTAGATCTTTATTACGTACTATCAAAAATATCCAAAACAATGAAAATTATATTAAATATCATCATTTTTCTTACATTGACATCTGTAGCTGCTCAAAACCAATACGAAAAAGGAATGACAAAAGCTTTTGAGTTATGGGAAGCTAAAAAAAATGATGAAGCTATTAATTTATTCGAACGTATTGGTAAGGCAGAAAAAGAGAATTGGTTACCGTATTATTATGCTGCACAGATACATATAATTACTTCTTTTAACATAAAAGATGTTATAGAAATTGAATCCCGATTAAAGAAAGCGCAGAATTATTTAAATGAAGCAAAGATTTTTTCAAAGGACAATGCAGAGATTCTAATTATGCAAGCCATGCTTCATACAGCTTATGTGGTATATGATGGTGCGAAATACGGGATGTCTCTTGCTCCAAAAATAGAAGCGCTTTATGTAGAAGCAAAAAAACTAGAACCAGAAAATCCAAGAGCTATTTTATATCATGCAGAATGGAAAATGGGAGCTGCAAAATTTTGGGGTACTGACCCAAAAGTTTTTTGTTCAGAAGTAGAAAAGGCTATCTTGTACTTTGAAAAACAACTAGCTAGTACTCTTTTTTATCCAGACTGGGGGAAAGATCAAATAAGTAGAATACAAGAAAATTGTAACTAATAGAGCATTAGTAAAACTATTTTGAAATAACAAAATAAATGAAAGACCTAAGAAACATATCGATTGCATCCATCATTGTATCTATTGTTCTTGCATTCATTATTCTATTATTCAATGGATTCAATTTTGAGCGTTTTCTAACCATAGAATGGTGGATTATATCTTATCTATATGGGTTAGTTTTAGGATATATAAACACTATTTTCTTTAAGTTTTTAAATGTAAAATACAAAGAAAAAAATAAAGATGTACAACGCATAGTAGTCGGAATAGTAGGGTCAATTACTTTAACTCTTATTGGGTACGCTTTTTGTGAATTTATGGCTTCGGTAGTAATCCTTCAGAAGGAGACAATATCAGAATTTATGGCTAATCAAAAGTTTAGGGATTATTTGTTTCCACTATTCATTATGATTATTATTTCTTTGCTTTCGCATACCATTTATTTCTACAAAGCGCTACAAGAAAAAAAAGTAACTGAGCAAAAGATAATTGCCGGTACAGCATCAGCAAAGTTTACAGCATTAAAAAATCAATTAGACCCTCATTTTTTGTTCAATAGCTTAAATGTATTAACATCTTTAATCGATGAAAATCCAAAAATGGCACAGAAATTTACGACCTCTTTATCCAAAGTATACCGATATGTATTAGAGCAAAAAGATAAAGAGCTAGTCACTGTAGATGAAGAATTAAAATTTGCGAAAACCTATATGACACTATTAAAATTAAGATTTGAAGATAGTATCATTTTTGACATCCCAGTACAAGCTGATAATCCAGAAGCGAGAGTAGTACCCTTATCACTTCAGATTTTACTAGAGAACACTATAAAGCACAATGTAGTGATGCCTACTAAACCGCTACATATAAAAATTTATGAAAAAGAAGGATTTTTACTAGTAGAAAATAACCTACAACCCAAAGAAGTCATCAAACAAAGTAGTGGTGTTGGTTTGGGTAATGTACGTCAGCGGTATGAGCTATTGACCAAAAGAGAATTTTCTGTTTACAAAACTGATGTTGCTTTTATTGCTAAGCTACCCATTTTAACAAAAAAAATATCAGGATTTACTATGGAAATAGCAAAAGATGCTAAACGTATAAAAAATCTAAAATATAAGCGTGCTAAAAAACGTGTAAAAAAGATGAAAGAATTTTATGGTAGTCTGATAGCGTATTGTATTGTGATTCCAGTTCTTGTATTTATCAATTATAAGACTACAGGTTTTGACCTCCCATGGTTTATTTTTCCGATGGCAGGATGGGGATTAGGATTATTCTTTCTTTATGGAGAAGCATTTAACCGTCACCTCATTTTTGGAAAAGATTGGGAAAAGAAAAAAATCAGAAAATACATGGGTACATCTAAAAGAAGTCATTATGAATAATATTAAACAAATAAAAGCATACAAAAATGCAAAAAAAAGAATCTCAGAAGAACGTTCTTTTTATGCTCATTGTATCGTATACATTATCATGAATGTAATCATCTTTAGTTTTAAACTAAAATTAGGGAGCTATTTAAATAGTGAAGATTATAATGAGTACCTATTCTGGAATATATTGAGCACACCTTTTTTCTGGGGTATAGGACTCTTAGGACATGGACTATGGATCTTTAGAGAAACAAATGGTCTCCAAAAACTCTTGGCTAGATCCGTCTATAGCACAGAATGGGAAAAGCGAAAAATACAAGAGTTCATGAATGAAAAAGAAAAAAATTAAACAAATGGAAAAATTTGAACAGCAAAAAAGATATGAAAGGGCTCAAAAAAGAGTCAAAGATGAAAAAGGGTTTTATTCTCATCTTACTGTATATATTATTATAAATATTTTTTTACTCTTTATAAATACGGATTTTATCAATCAAGGATTTAGCCAATGGACACAATGGCATATCTACTTTACCCCTTTTTTCTGGGGAATCGGTTTATTTTTTCACTGGATAAAAGTGTTTAATCCTAATATTGTGTTTAGCAAACAGTGGGAAGAACGCAAAATCAAAGAAATTATGGATCAAGATGATAGAGATAATTTCTTTTAAAAAATATCATTCTATATCAATTAAGAAATCATTATAAACCTATAACTATGAAAAATTTTGAAGAACAAAAAAGATACGAACGTGCTAGAGAACGCGTAGAAGAACTAAAGAAATTCTATAACAATCTATTCTCTTATACTATCGTCATTAGCTTTTTAGCAGGCTTAAATTATTACCAAAATGAATGGCATAATGCCTGGTTTTTATGGGCTGCATTTGGTTGGGGAATTGGATTGGCATTCCACGCGGTAAAAGCCTATAGAATCAATCCTATGTTCGATAAAGATTGGGAAGAACGTAGAATCAGAAAATTTATGGACGAAGAGGATCAGGAAAAACAATTGTGGGAATAGTAATTATACCAGTTCTGATTTAAAATCAACACCAAACCTATGCATGTAATTATTATCGAAGACGAAAAACCAGCCGCTCGTAGATTGAGTAGAATGTTAGAAAATATAGATATAAAAGCAGATATACTATTACATTCTGTAAGCGAATCGATAGAATGGTTTAGCAATAATAAGCATCCGGATCTTATCTTTTTAGACATACAGCTAAGCGATGGTTTATCTTTTGAGATATTTGATGCTGTCCCTATAAAAAGTGCCATTATTTTTACGACTGCATATGATGAATACGCACTCAAAGCATTTAAATTAAATAGTATCGATTATCTACTGAAACCTATCGATGATGAGGAATTAGAAGTTGCTATAAAACAGTATAAAGAACAATTGCCCATGAAATCTAGTCTACAGGTAGACTTTGAAGATATCAAAAAACTCTTGATCAACCCTATGGATAGAGAGTATAAAAAACGTTTTACAGTTAAAGTAGGACAACATATCAAAATATTTTCTGTAGAGGATATCGAGTGCTTTTATTCCGAAAATAAAGGAACATACCTTCATACTATTGAAAATAGAAACTATCTGATTGACCCAACCTTAGAATCTCTTGAAGGTGAATTGAATCCGAAACAATTTTATAGAGTGAGCAGAAAATTTTTTGTAAATATTAATGCCATAAAAGATATTATCTCTTATACCAATTCTAGATTGCAAATCAAATTAAATCATTTTGATGAACAAGAAATTATTGTTGCTAGAGAACGAGTTAAAGATTTTAAAATGTGGTTGGAGTAATTACATAAAAAAGACTTCTTAATTCTACAAGCTTCATGACAACCTTCTATTGCATAAAGCGGATTAAAAACAATATAAAAGGCTACTTCTTCATATACTAGAATATCCATCACTAGAAGAAATATAAATATGTAATACTCGGATTTGGATATGAAGAATTATTTTGTCACTGAGATGTCTAAAAACTAGGGTAACAGATTTTTATCCAATTTGAGTATCTATAAAACCTTTTAGAAGCATCATACAATTAAGTCGTCATATTGTACAGCGCTTCTAAAAGGCATTTTAGTTTTCTTATTTTAACCCAGATTATTATTGTAAAATAATTTTTGTCTGTTTTTTAAAACGATCTCCCTCAAGGTTCAGTAGATACATCCCACGAGGTAACTCTTGAACGTCAATAGATTTACTGTCTTCATTATTTAACGTTGATTTAAACACCACTCTTCCACTAAGATCAGTTAAGGTTGCTTGGATATTTTTAACATTTGTATTAAAATCAACTGTAAAAATTCCGTTAGATGGATTAGGATAAATATCTATCTGATTTATATCTTCTCCTTCGTTTATTGGCCCTACAAAAGAATTTCTATTAGATCGAAACGAAGTGAGTTCCCAATGTTGATTTTGATTCCCGTTACTAGATGACCATAAGTAAAGATTTTGTCCATTTGCTCCTCCATTACCTCCATCGATGGAGAAACCAGGAGCATTTCTTTTTTCTAATCTCACCCTGCCATTGCCTAGATTAACTTTTCGCCAGTGTTGATTTTGGTTATTATTAGAACAGGTCCATAAATACACATTTTGTCTATTAGCTCCGCCATTACCTCCATCAAGACAAAAATTTGTGTTATTTTTTTGATATGAATAAAATCCATTTCCTCGATTAATTTCTATCCATTGCTGATTTATATTATTTCTATTGGTAGACCATAAATATACATTTTGTCCATTAGCTCCTCCATTATTACCATCTATACTAAAACCAGTAGCATTCCCTTTTTTTAGTGTAACAACAGTGTTCCCGCCACCACTATTTCCTCCAATAGTTCCACCTGTCCATACTCTAACCCAATCTACTTCTAGAGTTCCTAGATTATCTCCAGGTTTAGCTGCTCCATTTGCTCCTAAAGGATTGTTTCCTTGAAACCCTCCTGGACCATTATTGTTTCCAAAAACATCAAAGGTATGTGGGGATGATGATAAGATTAGTCTTAACCCTTCATTTTCATTCATTGCATCTTGTGCTCCCCGAGCTGTTGTAGAAAAATATTTTACACCATCATAATAGAAAGACACTTCATTAGGTGTCCAATGCAAACCCCAAACATGCCATTGAAAAGCATTTCTTCGTGAAGCATTATCTGGCGGTGTAGTCGTATCAGCTCTCATAACATTTGGGTTAAAAAAAGCTGGAAAAATTTCTTTTTTACCAATAGAATGATGTGAAGAGGTAGCTTTGTTATTAAAGAATCTAGTAGAGCTACCACTATATTCCATTAAATCAAACTCTGTAGTACTGACTCCATTTCTAAAATTCCCCCAGATCCACCAAGATGGCCATATTTTTCCATTATCTGGTCCATTAATTCTGAGTCTTGCTTCATAATATCCATATTTTGGTCTTCCTGGTTTTGCAAACTCTGCTTTGGATTCTATCCATCCGCCTTTAGGAACTCCTCCATTAGGATAATCATTTCTGATTTTTAAAGTCCCTCCACTAACTATTACCTGACTCCTTAAAAAAGTAGGTTCTCTTCCTAAAATATTAGGGTTTTTAACTGTCCAAATATTATCATTTATCGAAGATCCGCCAAATTCATCTCCAAATACATTATTCCAACCACTTCCTGGAGGGGGCTGAGAATGTAGGTTTAATCCAAATAATAATAACGTAATAATTAAAATCGATCTAGTTAATGCTCGTTTCATAATTATGAGTTTAAAGTTTGTGTTATCTATAAATATGTTAATATACAATTTACAAATTTTAACCCATTTATGCAATAAAACTTCGTTATGAAGCCAGAGCAAAAGCATTTTCTAAAATTGTTTTAATTTTACTTTATACATAAGACATTACTTTCCCAACAGGGAATTAAAAAAATGTCAACCTCTTCAGATTCTAAATTTAACAGGAATTTTCTTAACCTCTATTTTTCAAAGATGCAAGACCCTCGTCGTACTAACAAAGCAAACTTAAGGCATTCTATGTCGATATCTTATTACTTACCTTTAGTGCCGTACTATGTGGTTGTCAAGAATGGGATCGTATATTAATGTTCGGAGAACATGAGATCAATTGGCTAAAGAAACACGGTTCTTTTTCTAATGGTCTTCCTTCTAAGCATACAATGCGTAGATTTTTTCTTGATAGTAATTGTCGTAATTCAAAATCTGCTTCTGGTAAAGAATAACTAATAAAAACAATTAATGCGGCCAACCACCTCCGCAGTCGTTCTTTTGTTGACACAACGAAACCTCTCATTTCAGGAATGTTCACTTTATACCAGTTTGCTATGGCTAGCCTTATTTCACACTCTCCATCGTCAATAAGCCACAGGATAAAAAAGCGGCATAAGCATCTTCATCTGGAGTATAACCGACCGCTTTACTAAGTATCGTTTTGCCATCTGGACTCAAAAGCACATAATAGGGTTGCGCGTTGGTTTTAAAAAATTGCGTTTGAAAATGTGCCCACTTATGGCCATAGTTTTTTAATTTACGTGAGCCTCCATTACTGCGCTGAACTTCAATTTGCTCTTCTTTAGATAATACTTTTTTATCATCAACATAAAGGGATATCAAAACATAATCTTGTTCCAAATATTTTTTGATTTTAGGTTTGGGCCAAACATGTTCTTCCATCTTTCTGCAATTGACACAGGCATATCCGGTAAAATCTAATAAAATGGGTTTGTTCACCTTTTTAGCATGCTCAATACCTTCTTGAAGATCTTTGAAGCAATTAAGATTGTTAGGACACTTGTTCGGATATAGGTAACTATAACCGGCCGGAGGCGCCAAACCACTGAGTAGCGTAAGCGATGTAAACGTCTTGGCATCCTTATTTATTCTAAAACCAGACACGAGATATAGTACAAAAGCGAAAATCAAAAAAGCGCCTGTCCATCTGGGCCATGACAATTTTGAAATGGGCGAATCGTGTGGAAATTTAATTTTCCCCAAAAGATACAGTCCCAAACCTGTAAAGATGATAATCCAAAGAATAAGAAAAGGTTCGATTTTCAATAGTTCCCAGTGATCCACCAAGTCTGCATTCGACAAAAACTTAATGGCCAATGCCAGTTCTAAAAACCCTAAGATTACCTTAGTGGTATTGAGCCAACCTCCTGACTTAGGCAAACTATCCATAAGTTTAGGAAACATGGCAAACAAGGCAAAAGGCATACCCAATGCAAGACCAAACCCAGCCATTCCCATAGTAAGCTGCCAGGCTCCACCATCAGAGGTTAAAGATCCCGCTAATAACGAACCTAAGATAGGACCTGTACAGGAGAAGGACACTAACGCAAGTGTAAGAGCCATGAAAAAAATTCCAACCAGGCCACGGGTACTTTCACCTTTCGTGGTTTGATTTGTCCAACGGGATGGTAGCGTCAGTTCGTAAAATCCGAAAAATGAAAATGAAAATGCAACAAAAACAATAAAGAAGATGACATTGAGCCAAACATTTGTAGAAATTTCGTTTAGAATATCTGGGTTTACAGAATCCAGTAAGTGAAATGGAACACTTAATAAGAGATAAACACTTAAGATAAAGAAACCATAGATCAAAGCATTTTGAATTCCTTTTCCTTTGTTGTTTTCTGCACTCTTTGTAAAAAAACTAACCGTTAGCGGAATCATTGGAAAAACACAGGGCGTTAACAACGCCAAAAGTCCTCCTAAAAATCCAAGGCCAAAAATCTGCCATAAGGAATTTTTAGCACCTTTCTCTTTTTGAGCGCTCAAACTCATTTGATTTCCGCAATTAGAAGCGGCTATTTTTATTTCGTCTGGCTGCATACCATATAGCTGTCCGTCCATAGCCATATTGCTTTCTGATTCAATAGTCGCTGCAGCGACCTCTTCGGTAGCAGATTTTCTAGAAGAAGGATTTAGGTTAAAAACCAGATCAACCTCGTTAGGTGGCAGACAACGTTCATCATCACATACCATAAACTCTACAGAAGCCTTAATGGTATCCAATTTTTTACTAAGCCGTATGCGTTGCTTAAAAATAGTCTTACCTTCGAAATAGGTGATCCTTAATTTAAAAACAGGATCGTTTACCACTTTACCAGCTTCTTCCTCAAAAACGCCTAACAATTCATAATCAGTAGAAGTCTCAAAAATAAAATGTGTTGGGATAGGTCCATCTTTTGGTACGTTTTGCGAATACAGATGCCATCCTTCTTCTATGCGGGCTATTGCCTGTAATTCATATTCGTTTTCGGACAAGACAACTACATCAGTATCCCATACTACAGGATCATAGATTTGAGTGTAGCCTTGGTTAGGGCCAAGCAAAAATAGAAGTACTAAAACTAAAAAACGTGTCATGAAGTTTATCTTTTTAAGAGTAATTGAATTTTTAAAAGAGGGCTGTATTGTAAACAGCCCTCTTATCCTCTAAATGACGATTGACTAACTAATTCAAATAAGGAAATTCTATACCAAAGTTCTTAAGGAACTGTACCTGTTAAAGGATAGATCACTATCTTGTAGGATTGGTTATTTTTTAAAACCTTGTTCGCAATTTCAGTTAAACTTTCTGCGTTGATTTGATCAATAATGTTTTCAAATTTTTTATAATCATTCATATTGTAGCCTTCAAGCACGTAGTTTTTGAGCGAAACCATATCAAAAGACTCTGTAGATTGACTATATTTCCTTTCTTTTAGTAAGTTGGCTTTTACCTTCTTGATATCTGATTTTGGAATAATACCATTTTTCATGTTTTCTAGCTCCTGATCAACAAGACCTATCAGCTTATCAGTAAGGTCTGGATTGCATTGAAAATTTATGCTGATACCACCATAAGACTTTGGATGCTTTATAAAATACCCCCTGACATCTGCTGTGTACGTTCCTCTTTCTTTTTCTCTAAGAGTTTCCGTGTAACGCAATTGTAAAATACCTCCTAAGGCCTTTACCATAAAATAATCTTTAAGTGAATAAGGTAAATCTTGTCTATGGCTAATACCAACAGAGACTGCAGAACTTTCCATGGGCAGGTATAACTTTTTATCGATTGTGTTGGATACCCACTGGGCAGTTTTGTCTTTCCATACTTCTCTATCAGAACTTACACTTAGTCCCGCAATGTATTTTTTAAGCAGGAGTTCTAGGTTCTTCTCGTCAGCATCGCCTACAAAAAAGAATTCAAAATCTCCTGGATTGCCAAACCTCTCCTTATAAATTTGTTTGGCTTTTTCAAAATCGATTTCTTCTATAAATTTATTGTTGAACAGTCGTTGCCGAGGGTGATTTTTGCCATAAATGGTTACCAAAGTACTGTCTTCCATCTGCGTAAATACATCTTTTCTTCGAGAACGCAGTTCTTGTTTTTGGTCTTTTAATAAAAAATCAAAGGAAGCTTTATCAAAACGAGGTTTGGTAAAGTGAAGATATACCAATTGCATCATGATCTCTAAATCCTTCGGAGAAGCGAATCCCGATAGCGATTCGTTAATGGAACCTATATTAAGCGATACACTTGCAAATTTATTATTTAAGAAATCATATATTTCGGTACCGGAAAATGTATTTAGCCCAGATAAGGAAACCAGAGGAGCGGCCATATATGCAGAAGCAAAGTACTCATCTTTTAATAGTGAAGTCCCCCCTTTACTTATGGCTTCTAGGCTAATTTGTTCTTTTACTTTTTTTGAAGGCTTAAAGTGTACTTTAATACCATTGCTTAGAACATAGGTTGTGAAATTTAAATCAGTATTTTTTTCTTTAGAAACAATAGTTCCCTCTACAGCTTCTATTCCCTCCATAATATTAGAAATCTCCTCGTTCTCTTCTATGGGTTTCAAATTGGGGTTATTTTCAACCTTTTCAATTAGTGTTGAGGCTTCTTCTGAAGTAAGGTTTTTACTTCCTTCTACACCTGTTACCACAACACTTCTATTCTTTTTTTGGTACAATTCTTTAAGATGTTCAATGATATCATTCACCGTGAGGGTAGCCATTATTTTTTTTGCATACTCAAATTCTTGTATGGGGTCTACGATACTCTTACCTTCCAAATAATTCAATTGTATATCGGTGATAAAGCCTGAATGTTCCCGTTCCTCTAGTCGCGCAATATTATTCTCATATTCATCATTTAAATCCTCTATGCAACTTTTAAGTTCAGTCTCTGTAGGACCAAATTTTAAGCCTCGGTATAGCTCTTGCATGCCAAATTCAAACGCTTCTTGCTGTTTACCTTCTATTGGACTGATAATTAAACTTAGATTATCATATTTCAATGCCAAAGGCTGAAAGGCGATTCCAATATCCCTGCACGGAGAAGACGTAGACAAAATCAATTTGGAAAAACGTCGGTTAAGAAAATTATTGACGATTTCGGTCATGATATCTTTTTTAAGACCCAAAACGGTTTTCGCACCCGAAGGTTTGTCATATCGTATGCTAAAGGTAATCTTTGAGGCGGCTACCTCTTTATTCATTGTTAACCCATAATTTAGTTCTTCAGTATCTTTTATGCTAACCGTAAAACGCTCCTGAGGGTTATCAACCGCTGGTATGGTAGAAAATAGCGCTTTCAACTGCTGTTCTATAGCTGATACGTTTAGGTCTCCCACAATGACAACCGCCTGCAGATCTGTTCTATACCAGGTCTTGTAAAAATCACGCAGCACAGCAGGCTCAAAACTTTCAACAATATCCATTTTTCCCATAGGGAATCTTTGGGTATACCGAGAGCTATCAAAGGTAGTTTTCAAGTTTGCGAAATACACCTTTTGATCAGCATTCTGGGTACCTCGCCACTCCTCTTTTACAACACCTCGTTCCGCATCAATTTCATCTGTTTCCAGAAGAAGGCCGTTACACCATTCAAAAAGTACTTGAAGAGCAGTATCTACGCCTTCTTTACTAGTAGGTACATTGTCGATATTATACACAGTTTCATCAAAAGAAGTATAGGCATTAATATTATCGCCAAAACTTAAGCCTAACCTTTCTAAGGTGTTTAACAGCGATTTTCCCGGAAATGCTTTGGTACCGTTGAACGCCATATGCTCCAGAAAGTGTGCGAGACCTTGTTCATTTTCCTTCTCTAATACTGATCCAACGTTTTGAACAAGGTAAAAACTGGCTGCATCTTTAACCACATCTGTATTTTTGATATAATAGGTCAACCCGTTATCTAATACCCCTTTTACAATCGTGGTATCGCTAGGTAGTTTTTTATTCCATTCCAAGCTTTGACCACTAAGGGGCTGCAACACACCTAAAATGGATAAGAAAAAGAGAATTTTTTTGAGCTTCTGTTTCATTTTATAGTATTTGAAAAATAGTTTAAAAATATGGTCTACTTCACATTGTAGCAGACCATACACCATATGGTTTTAGTTATCTTGGAGTTATAATCAATTCTAAATCCTCCTCGAGAATCTCTCCATTTACAAGTCTAAGCTCAACGGTCACCGCAATAGTTTGACTAGACTCATCATAGGTTCCAACACCTTCAATAACCTCATTGGGTGTATCTGGAGTACAGGTATGTGGTTGTGTTGCTATGATCACGGCACCTCTTGTAGCACCATCAGATTCTGGCATAAATGTTAGGGTAACCTTGGGCATCAAATCACAGAAATTATCGGTAAGATCACCCGTTATGATAAGACTATTACAACCTGCAACCCCCGTTACTGGCACTTGAATTTGTCTTGCTTCAGAGTTTAAGTCACCTTCCCAAATAGAGGTTTCAACCGTCGGAACACAATCATTGTCATTAATAGGATCGCAAACATCTCCTAAGCCATCCATATCTACATCTGCTTGATCAGGATTTGCAGCGTTGGGACAATTATCTTCGCTATTGACAATACCATCGCCATCTCTATCATCATCACAACGGTCTCCTATACCATCGTTATCGATATCTTCCTGATCAGGGTTAGCATTTTCCGGGCAATTATCAGCATCGTTCAAGACACCATCATTGTCAATATCAGTATCTTCTGGCAGTTGTCCGTTAGGCCCCGCAATAAATCTTTGATAAGTAAAAAAATCATCAGCAACGTCAATAATATTGAGTTCTATTAGCGAGGTGGCAATATCATAACTTCCGCTAATATCAATAGCAACAGGGTCTTCTCCCATAAAACAAGGAATTTCCATCTCAGTTACGGTGAGCATACCTGTAGTTTCCTCTCCTACAAGAGGCTCAAATTCAATTGTAATAGTTATGGGTTCATCACAGTCAATATCAAATAAGGCAGCGGTTGTAACACGAAGTGTATTACAGCCAGTGGCAGTTCCTTCTAATGCACTTTCTGGAAGGTTGTCTACAGCGATTCCGTCTTCAAATACCTTTCCACGACTGCTTAACATTCCATCAAAAAAGTTTGCAGGGCAGTTCTCCTCAACCATTTCTGGTACGTTGATAGTTATTGTAGCCGTTTCCGTTACCTCTCCAGTTGCTGTAGCAGAGATTTCTAAAGTAAGTGTTGCACCTCGTCGTTGGTCCACGGCCTGAGCATTAAGAATGGATAATTCTCCGTTATTAGCATCTAAGGCGATTGCGCCTGCTGGGTCTTGCGAAATTATGGCATACATTATAGTCCCAAAGTTTGTGGTCGCATTAACCGTACCTACAACAGTGCCGTCGGCAAAATTAGAAGCTAGGTCAAACGAACTGTCGGCAAATGATACAACAACATTTGCTGGTGCTTCTCTTTCTGCTTCATCATCACTACTACAACCCAAAACCAGAGCTATAAATACTATAAAAAGTTTAAAATTTTTCATAAAATCAGTTTTTTATAATTACAATTAAATACTATATTTCTAAAAATTGAGAATGGTCTGATTGAACTATGCTATAGGTATCGCACTTCATAACCTAATTTACAGCATCAACGGATATAACCACTTCAACAGTTTCTGTTATAAACCCATTATTGACGAGAACTTCAGCCGTTATAACCGGGTTTATCATCGCATCAAAAACAGTTTCATTATCGACCACCAAAGTTCCACTTATCGGGTCTATCTTTATTGCATTTTCAGCACTCTGATTGCCTAATTCATATGACAACAAGCCTTTATTGGTGCGTGCTCGTATAACGCCGATGACTTCGCCAGCCGTAATATTGTCAAATACGCTAATCGACAAACTTGCGGTTGTAATAACCGAAGGATCATTTTCAGAATCGCTTTCACATGATATAAAAAGTACCATGGTCGCCATCACAATGTTGACATACATTAATAAAGTTTTAGCTTTCATATCATTATATTTCTAGAGATTCGAAAAAAGACTTGATATTAGGATCAGAAGGACGCATGGTATTAGCGTCTACAACTTCTCCTTCGGGGCCTATAAGTATGAATCTTGGAATAGATGATATTCCGTAAGAGCTAATGAAATCTGAATCAAAAGAATTTGTAGCGTATAGCTGTATTCCTGAAAGCTGTTTTTCTTTCACCATATTATTCCATTTCTCATAATCATTCTTACTATCTACAGATATGCTAACAAATGCTATACTTCTACCCTTAAAATCATGTTCTAATTTTTGCAAGGCAGGTACTTCTGCAATACAAGGGGCACACCATGTTGCCCAAATATCAATGTAAACGTATTTTCCTTTTAAATCCGTCAAAGAAACAGTGCCACCCCCATTTTGTTCGTAGTTTTCAAAAATTGGTGATACAGCACCAGCAGGGTTAGCATTCATATTTTCAAAATCTTTCTTAATCAACGAGATATTGTAGTCATTAGAGGCCATTTGAAGATAAGCATCCATGTAATTACTTATTTTCTCTTGTTCTATACTGCCACTTGAGATAATATTTTCCATGGCAACTTTAGCAAAGTTATCTTTGATGACTGGGTCAGAAAATTCTTTTGTTAAATCCATTTGAAGGTCAAAGTAATTTAGCGTTGTATCTTTTTCCATTTTTTTAGATACCTTGTCATAAAAAGCGTATAAACATAGTTCTCTATAGCTACGGGATAATCGATAATCCCCACTATCCATCCACGGTATGGCAGCAACTTCATCCAAAAACTCTTGAGGAATTTTATACTCCTGATCTTTTTCTTCTGCTTCCTCCCTCATCTCGTTATACACAAAATCAAGCTCATAAAGCCTTAAATAGTTCATGCGCCTTTCTTCATCTTTTACAAATGAGGTAGGCAAGCCTTTAGTACTGTATAAAAGCTTTTTTAAATCTTTATTAATACTTGAAATATTATTCAAATACACTTGCGGGTCAACATCTCCGTCACCATCAGGATCTGAATTTTCATCATATGCATCAAGCAAGTCCATATAGTAGGCACTTCTCTTAGCGATATAAGAAGCTTTTAGCGTATCACCACTTTTAAAAGTAACTCCTTTCTCGAGGTTAGTATCATTTATTTCTACTTCAAACTCATCACCTGGTTCTAGATATATATATTTATCCGTATCACTGTTCGATAATGAAGCCATGGCCGGTAAATCTAAAAACAAGGTGTCTCTAAACGTGCCATCTTTTTCTGGGAGTATAGTACGATAATCAAGCCCAATAGCACCTAGGTAGAGCGTGTCTTGTGGCTCGGTTGTTTTACCATATAAAATGGCATATTTTCTGTCTTCGTCAGCACTATTCTGATTACAGGAACTATTTATAAATAGTACTGTAAGTGCAATAAGAATGAATCTTTTCATTATACTATATTTTTTTAAGAATGATTTTACTCTCTAGCATTTTGTTTAATTTGACCTTCGCTGGTTTGTACAACATTTTGTGGAATAGGCACTGCCCAATTGATACTGTTTGGGGTGTATGTATCTGATTGACGCGCAAGTGAAATATTCCCATTTTCTATAGCATTAAGTCTTTTAATAGTGTAAAAACGATGCCCATTGGTATTGAATTCTCTTCTTCGTTCATCGAGTACAACCTGAATTGCAGTATTACTATCGTTTGCCGATAAAATATGATTTCCTGCATTCACAAAATCGTTACTGAACCTAAAAGACCTTAATCTGTTTACCAATGTTAGGGCATTGATAATATCACCAGTTCTTGCATAACACTCTGCGGCAATCAACATCACCTCAGGAACGGTTACCCCTATTGCGAAATTAAAATTTTCTTCATATACAAAATTATTCGTTACAGGGTCTTGTATGAGATAGACAAAACGTAAATCATTGTCGCGATCTATGATATCTAACAAGGCTTGGGAATATGCTGTTAAGGAGATACCATTTGTGTTAAATCCCCCTCCATCTACTAGTTGTACCATCTCAGCTTTAGCCCAAAAATTCTCGGGATTTCGTATGAGTTGAGGAAGTCTACCGAAACCGGTATTTTGAGTTTCCTCATAATCAATGAGGGTATTGTTGGTTTCTAAGGCTTCTAACGCCAAAGAGAGTGCTTCTTCATAATCTCCAGTGTGTAAGCGCACCTCTGCCATTAAGCCCAATGCGGCAGCCCTATTGGGTCTGTTAGAAGTAAACACGGAATTGGGTAAAGAGGCAATCGCAACCTCAAGATCTTCTATAATAAATTCGTAAACTTCATTCACCGAACTCCTAACCAACGCTACCGATTCGTCGGCAAAACGCATAAGAATCGGCACTCCAGATTCTGCAACTGCCGCTTCAGGAAGGCCATAATGCGGACCATACGTATTGACCAAAACAAAATAGTTGTAAGCCCTATTCATTCTTGCATCTGCTTCATAAAC
This sequence comes from uncultured Aquimarina sp., assembly GCA_947493495.1. Taxonomy (GTDB): domain Bacteria; phylum Bacteroidota; class Bacteroidia; order Flavobacteriales; family Flavobacteriaceae; genus Aquimarina. The sequence continues at coordinate 29,008 of CANLRN010000027.1, read as the reverse complement.
CAATTTTAAGGGGTCATCTGTATCTATTTCCTCTAAGGTTTGCAAAGCGAAGTTAGCCAAACCTATCTGTTGGTAATTTAGGTTCCAAGTCAGATCGGCTTGATCTGGACCAAAGAAAATAGGCTCAAGATTATAGATGTTTGGGGTGACTGATGTGCCTCTAGTACTATTCAAAAAATCCAACTCTTCGTTTGTCAACTGTATGTTATCATTTAACAAACTTGAAATTTGGTTCGTACCTTGGGTAATTAGCGAAGCATTATTAAGCAATAGATCTACATCACGTAATGAACTGGGAATCGCAAATCCCCTTGGTTGTATATCTACGAAATCATCACAAGATAACAATTGAAAAAGAGCAATAAAACAAAGTATTCTATATCGTGTTTTCATAAAATTAAAAGTTTGCGGTTATTCCAAATACAAAGGTCACAGGAGGCCTGATACCCGGTCTAAAAGCAGATGCGAAACCACCTACGTTAGAAATCCCTGAGATTGAAAATGGAACAGATTCTGGGTCAAGGTCTAGGGTGTTCGCTTTCCAAATAAGTCCAAGATTTCTAGCTTGAAAACTAAAATTGAGTTGGTTCAACCCTATTTTAGATAACACCTCTCTATCCATTTGGTAGGCTAGGGTAATATCACGCAATCTAATAAAAGAAGCATCTTGAAGTAAATAGTTGGAGAGCGTAAAAAATTCTTGTCGTTCTATCGGGACATCATCAAAACTCGTTATTAATGCGGGGATATTCGTGAAGAGTTCATCACCCGGTTGTTGCCATACATTTACAATATCTTCACTAATAAAACTTCCAATATCTTCTGGAGATTTTGGCCTTAACGCTTCTTGAAAAACATGCCCAAACTTGAAGGAAGCTAAAAAAGATAGCGATATGTTTTTGTACCCAAAAGTATTCCTTAAACCTCCAAAACCTGGTGCTACAAATGGTTTGGTAATTTCAAGGGCGCCTACCGTAGGTAAAGGATCGCCAACACCGATTACATCATTATTTTCATTGAAAATTTGTGGGCTTCCTGTATTGTCAAGTCCAGCCCATCGGTACCGATACTGACTGCTTATATCTGCACCAAGAATCTCCGTAATTCCGTCGTTGGCAAGACTAGCAAAAAAACTAGCATCAGAGGTATCAGTATCCATATTCACGGCAACAACTTCGTTTTTATTGTAACTCATATTGAAGTTGCCATTCCATGTAAAATACGAGTTTCTTAGGATATCAAAATTGAGGTTAACCTCTATTCCCCTGTTGGAGATTGCTCCAGCATTTCTGTTTATATTAGCAGTTTGCCCAAAAGTGGGATTTATTAAATCGGGAATCAATAAATTTTTAGACTGACGATCGTACACATCTAATGTGGCCTGTATTCGGTTATTAAACAGGCTAAAATCTATGCCTAGGTTTATTGTTTCGGTATCTTCAAAGGTCAAATTAGGGTTGCCCGCATCCACAATAGAAGCGATGTTCTGACCTGTTATCGGATCAATGTCTTCAGTAATAACTGTCTCGGTAGTTAACCCTCGTCTTAAGTTACCATTTATACCATAAGAGGCCCTAAACTTCAACGCATCAACCCAAGGAACTTTAAAAAAAGATTCTTCATCTATGTTCCATGAAAAACTTGATGCCCACAAAAGTTGTTTACTCAATCTTTTGTTTATTCCAAATGCTGTAGCTTGGTCTATCTTTCCTGAAAAATTAATATTATATCTATCCTTGTAGGTGTACGCAAGATTTCCGAAGGTAGATACCGTCCTATTCTCCACCTCTGGTCTAACTTCAGAATTATCACGAACGTCAATGACTCCAAACAAGAAAGAGGGAATCTCAAGGGGGTCCAACCCATTCTCAATGGAAGTCTGTCTTGGGTCAAAATCATCTCTACTTATGCCCGTTACATCATCGTATCCAAAAAGGTTTCTTCTTGCCAATTCTGTAGTGTTAGAGGTAAATTCAATACCAGTCAACGCACTTATCTTATGACTCTCTTTAATGTTTACATTATAGTTCAACGTACTCCGTAGAATATCGTTTATTTGACTAGAGATTTCTCGTTGCAAAACGCCGCCAAACGGAAGGGATCTTATTACAAAATTATTATCCGCAGTTATAGGCTGTGAAATGGCCTGATTATTTACGGTCCTTCTTGAGAAAAGTTCAGGAGCAAGATTGTTATTGATGTTGGAGGTTATCTTATTTTGTTGGAACTTAATATCGGCAACCAAACCTTTTGCAACCTTATAATTTAGACCAAGTGCCATTCTAAGGTTAAAGCGTTTGTTTTCATTGTCTCTAAACCTTTGGTCTACTATCGGATTGAAAGATGGATCCTCAAAACCTAAATCTAAAAACTCTTGCTGAAACCCGCTGTATATATTTCGGACAGCGCGCGGATTTCCATTATCATCTACCAAACTTTCGTAGGGTCGTATTGATGTCGTTAGGGCAGCAGAACCAATAGCATTATCTCTAGTAGTGGAAGAAGTTATCCCAATATCAAAATTTGTACTTAGCTTATCATTTATTTTAATATCGGTGGTGAGACTCAAACTCAAACGCTTAAAGGTATCACCAAGGTCTGGTCGGTCTTCAGCGACTTGGGTTCCTGTAAAAGCAATGGAGATATTTTCACCTCCTCCTTGGACACTTATAGAGTTTTCCCTGATAAAGCCAGGAATCAATAAATACTTTTCAAAGTCTTTAACCGCATCATTTTGCCCCAATAGTTCCAGCCTACGATCACGTTCTGCGGCAGAAATAGGGTTAACCGGGTTTTCAAAATCTGCCCAAATCTGGTCGTAGCTATCAATGAGAAGATATCTAGAAGATCCTAGCTGCCCTCCTCCATCAGTGAATACTAGTTCAGCAGCGGTACCACCTTCTGGACTTATACCTCTAAAATGGTTGTAAACGTTGATGTGGTCTGCAGCACTGGCTATACCCAATTGACTCAAATCTTGTCTTGTGCCTATCGTAAGGTTAGAGGTAACCGTAACGGAGGTTTTAGTTTTTTTTCGCCCTCTTTTTGTTGTTATTACCAAAACCCCATTAGAAGCACGCAAGCCCCAAAGTGCTGTAGCTGCCGCATCTTTTAGCACATCAATGGATTCAATGATTTGTGGGTCGATATCGTTTAAAGGCCCCTCATAAGGAAAGCCATCTAACACAATAAGTGGTTGTCTATTCAATGAGTTCTGGGCCAAGGTACCATCGTCATCAATAAAAACAAAGTTTTGATTAAAGGTACTTGTACCTCTAAGGATAAGTTCAAATCTTCGTTGCCCGCCATCCTCGGTTACAGAAGTTAAATTAAGCCCTGAAGATAGTCCCTCTAACTTATCGGTTAAATTAATTGCTTTTTGTCGAAAAATTTCTTTCTTGATAATTTTAGAGGAAGCTACTGTTGATTCCTTTACTAAAGTTTTGGTATAACCCGTTAAGACCACCTCATCCAATTTATTGATACTCTCTTTTAATTCAATATTATAAAAATCTTTTTTAGTCTCTAATTTTTCCTTGTAATCTTCAAAACCTATGTAGAAAACAGATAGATAAAAGCCTTGAGTAGCCTCTATCTTAAAAAAACCATTAAAATCAGTTTCAGTTCCTTTTACAAAGGTATTCAACGAATTAGTAGGATCCTCGGAGATTACAACGCTAGCTCCAACAATTTGTATTCCATTAATATCTTTAACCTGACCTTCAATTATAAATGTTTGCTGCTGCTTTTTTACATTCTGTACTGGTCTCTTACGTATTTTTTTTATTAAAATCACTTTGTTCCTAGAGTATTCGTGCGTGAAGTTTGGTGAAAGACTTTTCGTTAAAAGTTCATCTACTTCGATAGTCCCTTTCTTAAGAGATACTCTTGGCATGTTTTCAAAAAGATTGGAACGGTAAATAAACTTAAAATCCGTTTGCTTTTTGATAAGATTAAACACCTGATCAACTCCTATTCGCTGATCTTTACTAATAACAACTGTATTTTGAGAGACACCATAATTTGGGCACATAGCAAAACCAAAGACACAAAATAAGAGTATGAATATTCTCATAATAAATTGCATTGTGTTTTTTCCTGAAAGAAAAAAATGCGCGCTAAGCTGGATTTTCATAAATTTATAGTGTTAATTCGTATGTTAGTACTGATTGGCAAATTTTTAGTAAGGAGTCAGTTGTTGTGAGAGATACTGGCTCCTTTACTTCTTTTATCTATTTTATTCTATAATTATCGTGTTTTTTTCCATATGATATTGAATGACACTATCAACATTTATGGTTTCCAATATATTTTCTATATTTTGTTCTTTACTTAAACTACCATTAAATTTTAATTGAGCCGCGTTCTTATTTTTAATATAAATATCAACGTCGTACCAACGTTCTAAAATTTTTGCTATCCGTTCTAAAGGTTCATTAGAGAAATTAAAGAAGCCCTGACGCCATGCTACCGTATCATCAACATCTACATCTGAAATGGCAAGACTATGAGACGACTTGTTGAAAACTGATTGTTGATTAGGTTTTAGTATTTCCGAAAAATCTGAATCCTTAGTTTCAACGGCTATACTGCCCTCGATAAGCGTTGTTGTAACTTCGGTTTCGTCTTTATATGCTCTTATGTTAAATTGGGTTCCCAATACCTCAATAGACTGTCCTTGACTAATTACTTCAAACGCAGTTCCATTATTTTTGGAGCTTGGTGAAACTTCCAAATAGACCTCACCATAAAGGAGCTCCACGGTTCTTGTTTCATCGACATTGAAACGTACTGGATATTTTATTTTCGAGGCAGAATTCAGCCAAATTCTTGAATTATCGGATAGTTCAACATAAAACTCACCACCTCTAGGTACAGTAAGATAGTTGTATCTTGTATTACCTTTGACTTTTGTTCCAGTTTCATAACTGATCATTCGTCCATTGGAACTTAAATTGTCAGAACTATAGGTTTTATCCTGACCTAAGGCAACTTCAGTACCGTCTTCTAGTTCCAAAACTGCTTTATTCACGCCGGGTGATACAGATATTTGTTCGGTTGGCGTATCATCTGCATCAGAGAAAGACCTTGCTCCGATATAAATTGACGTTATCAACAGCACAGCAATGGCAGCTGCAGCTCCATACCTTAGCACATGAAACATTTTGGGTTTTTTATCAATACGCTGATTGATACGTTCCCAACCTTTTTCAATATCAACAGTAAGGTCATCCTTATTCCAGTTTTCTACTATATTATCAAAATAGATCTGATGACTTTTAGACTCTTTATACCAGGCATTAAAAATGTGCTCCTCTTCCGTGGAAAGTGTATTATTTATTTTTTTTAGAACGAGTTTGAACTCCATTATTAATCGTCTTATTTATAGATTATACTTTTAAGACAACGTAATGGGTACTAAGGGTGACAAAAAAATATTTTTTTTAAGGAATTAGCGTAAAAACAAGAAATTAAAAAATATTATATACTAATCTGCAATAGGATAAGGATTCCAGTAACCAATTCCGTAATTTTTGCCTTTGCACGCCTTAATTGAGTCTTTACCGTATTTACAGAGATATTTAGTTCTGTTGCAATTTCTGCATATGTATAATTATGTAAGAATTTTAGACGAACTACTTGCTGCATTTTATTGGGCAATGTATCTACTATCCTTAAGATTTGATGGTAGACGATTTTCTTTTCCTCTTCCTCGGTAGAATCAAAGACATGAGCTGTTATAAGATTAATATTCAATTCTAAAAACTCAAAACTATCGGTAATTTTAATAGATTTAAGGTAATTAAGACATCTGTTCCTTACCATAGCAATTAGATACCCTTTCAAGGAAGATTTGATGTTTATTTTATGAGCGTGTTCCCAAATGTAGATAAAGACATCTTGTACCAAATCTTCACTTGCTTGCTGGTCAAAAAGATATCCATTAGCATAAACAACCAGATTAGAATAATGTTTATTGAAGAAATTCTTGAAAACCTTCCGGTTCTTTTTCCGTATTTCTTCTAAAATAAGATTCATTGATTTCTTGAGCGCTTACAATCAAATTGATATTTTCAAATATACTATATTTTTGATAAGCTTTTTCGCTAACATAAACAGTGTCAATATTTAACACAAAAACTATACTTTTATTCTGGCACTAGATTTGAAAATAAGCTGAATCCAAAACAGTTAGAATAAAAAATCTGGAGTACAATAAATCATTGCATACTAAAAAGATACAAATGCGGCATCATTATCTTTTAAAGCTTTTATCTATACTAATTCTGTTCTCTCTATTGGCTAATTCCCAAGCGGTATGAAAAATCAATTGGGTACGATTGGTTAACAAATCGTAATTTATTTTGTCTGGAGTATCGCTTGGTTTGTGATAGTCGTCATGCGTTCCATTGAAATAAAAGATGACTGGAATATTATTCTTGGCAAAATTGTAATGATCACTACGATAATAAAATTCATTTGGATCATTTTTTTTGTTATAGGTATAATCTAGTTCAATACCCATATACGTTTCATTTACTTTTTCTGAAACTGTATGTAATTCTGTACTAAGTCTATTGGAACCAATTAGGTAAATATAATTTCTTTCTCCTTTCCGTTTAGGATCAATACGACCTATCATATCAATATTAAGATTAGCTACTGTACCTGCTAAAGGCACTACAGGGTTGTTTGCATAATATTCCGATCCTAGCATTCCTTGTTCTTCACCTGTAAAATGCAGAAAAACAATAGATCTCTCCGGACCATTTCCAGCTGTAGTGGCCTCCTTAAATGCTTCCGCTATTTCTAAAAGTGCTACGGTACCAGAACCGTCGTCATCCGCTCCATTATTGATTTTTCCATCTTTAGTAATCCCAATATGGTCTAAATGAGCAGATAGTACGATATACTCATCTGGTTTGGTGTTGCCAGGGATCATTGCAACAACATTTTCTGTTTCTACAATGTTATGAGAGCTATCGGTATCAACAACAACTGTTATATCCAATTCGGTAGCTGTCTCTTCTGTTGCTATCGTAGGATTTAATGCTTGGGCCATTGTAGCACTTAATGAAGCAACAAAGATTTCTTCTTCATCATCTGTATTAGGAAAATACATAAAAGGTTCAAATTCTTGATTAAAACGCTTGGCATGATTATCGTACTGGGTGCTATTGAAATACAAAATACCACGAGCTCCTTTTGCAATAGCTACTTTTCTTCGTTCTCTCAGAAAATCAAAAGCATCATTACTCCAAATAGATTTTTCTTTAGTACCTGTCAACAAATAAGTACCATCTTCATTTTGGGGTTCGCCTTCTTTCATGAGAACTAATTTACCGTTTACATCAACGCCTTCATAGTTAGAGTAATCACCGTCTTCAATTCCATAACCTACATAGACCAATTGATCAAAACTAGCTTTTAGATTAATAAAGGTTACAAAGTCTTTACCCAAGCCGTATTCTCTGTCATCAATCTTTATCACCCCTCTTGGGTTTCCATCCATAAGAAGGGGTACTTTTTGAAAATAATCTCCATTACCCTTCGCCGCCAACACACCCAAATTCGTATATTGTTCTGTGAGATATTCCACTGCTTTTTTTTGGCCTGGCTTACCCGTATCCCGCCCTTCGAACTCATCGGATGCATAGACATATAAGTGTTCCTTTAATTCTGCTTCTTTGATGGTATTGGCATATATAGATGGTATATCTCCTGTCTGCAAAACAGTAGCTGTTTTCTTTGAGGAACCGCACGAAAGGGCCATTAACGCGATTGCGATTATTATTCTAGTTTTCATTTGTTCGTTACATTTAGGGTTACTATAAAATTAGGTTTTAGACCTAAATAACCATACAAAACGGGATGGTTACTAAAGAGCTCTTTTTTATGTATTATAATTATGAGGAGTTAGGATAGAAATTGAGATACTTCTTTTTCCCAAACCTTCCTGAAGGTGCAGGCACTTCAGTGTATTATGTTGCTATAGCTAGCACCTAATTCTGGCAGAAATGAATGGTTATGATAACCAATTACATCGTATGTTTTAACTTCTTTACCTTTGGAAGCGCAAAGAAAACATAGACCACAAAGGCCTACTAATATTAGTTTTTTCATTAATTGTGAGAGATTAATACGTTATAAAAATACCCTTAAGTTACCAATGCACCTAAATTTTTAGGTTTGATTAACATAATTTAAGACTTGCTAGTTATATAGCCTTACCTAAAAATATCATTGCGTATCTAATTGAAGAAAAATGCCCACACAGTTTGATCAATTTAGAAAAATTAATTAAGCTCAATGAATTAAATAAACCATACGACATTATTATATTAAGCCAAACGATGATATTTTTCTTATTGTAGAATGTAAATCTCATTCTATAAAAATCTCTCAAGAGGTATTTGATCAAATTGCTTGATATAATTTTACACTTCAATCAGAATATTTAATGATTACTAATGAAATCGATTATTATTGTCAAATGGATTATAAAAACCAACACTATTCTTTTCTAAAAGATATCCCAAATTGCAAGTAGTAATTATAACGGGGTTCAAAAAAAATTAAATCAAAAAAACTATTCTTTAAATTTATCAATTTGGAGTGTAAATTTATAAATATCATCAAGAACCACTTGACCTGAAGGACTCCTTCCTCTATTTTCGATATCAAATTAATAATTACTAATTGGTAAATAAAATCTTAAAATCACAACTTATGAATTCACTTAAATCAATAAGTATTGCAATATTATCTTGCGTACTACTTTTTTTAACTTCTTGCGAGATAGATCAAGTACAATCAGATGAGATCCAACAACAAAAAGATATTCCAGAGCGTATCATTCAAAAACTAGAAGAAGCCGGTTTTCATACTAACGAAGGTTTGTATGCCTCTGAAGATGGCTATATTGTAGAAAATGATATTTTTTTAACTAAGAAAGAAATTTATGAACTTGCAAATCAGCATGACGAAAATGATTCAAAGCACTATCGTACCAGAAATTTAGTCTCTGGTACAAGAACTATAAGAGTATATATTGATCCAGCATTAGGATCTTTTGCAAGAAGTTCTTTGGATGAAGCATTAAGAAGGTACAATGCCCTCAATTTACGCCTTACCTTTCAAAGAACAGGTAGTGCTACTAGTAATGATATTCGTATTGTTCCAGCAACTAATGCGGCTTTAAATGGAGGCTTTGCTAGAGCAGGGTTTCCAAAAAATGGAAGGCCTCATAATTTAATTCAAATGAATACCTCATTTTATGGAGGTTCTTATAGATTAGGAAACACCGCCACGGTAATTACTCATGAAATAGGTCATTGTATTGGTTTTAGACATACTGATTATGCCAATAGATCTTTTAGTTGTGGAAGTGGAGGAAATGAAGGACAGACTCAATATGGAGCCGTTCATATACCGGGAACCCCAACAACCCATGCAGTTGCAAATTCATGGATGTTAGCTTGTATTGGTCGTCAGGTGAATAGACCATTTATAGCTAGTGATAGAACCGCATTGCTTAATTTATATCGAAAAAATACACCTCCACCTCCTCCAACAAATACAGCTGTACCTTTCTATCGTTTTTTTAGAGGAGGTCCAAAAGCAAATCACTATTATAGTACTAACCGTAGAGCCCCTTCTGGATATAAATTGGAAGGAACAACAGGAAAAATTTTTACTAAGCAGGCTTCTGGAACTATACCTTTATACAGGTTTTACAACAGTAGTGCTATCAATCATTTTTACAAAACGGATCGTAGTACTCCTCCAGGATATAGATATGAAGGTATCGCAGGCTACCTATACCGATCAAGTGGCAGTGGTAGAATCCCATTGTACAGGTTTTACAACAGTAGTGCCGTCAATCATTTTTACAAAACAGATCGTAATGCTCCTGCAGGATATCAATATGAAGGTGTGGCCGGTTATATCTTAAGGTAAACAATCACTTATTTCAATACCCAATTAATTATCAACAATCAGATTTTACCAGTTATAGATTAATAAAGTAATTTGATAAAATTCAGTTTCTGTAGGCTATCAAAACCCAACAGAAACTGAATTTTTATGATTGTAATATCAATTCTAAATAAATACGAGTTCATAAATTATTTCTTCTTACAGGCTACCAATTTCAGATTAAACCCTTTAATTTGCAATTGTAAAAATAGCAGTAGTCATTCTTAATTAGAACGGAAAATCTCTTTTGGAGAAATTTTCACCTTTGGTAATAAAATCTTCAGAAGAAGCGAATATATATATTGCCGATAATGCATCTACCGATGATTCATCAGGAAGAAAACACCTCCTTAAAATCCCTAAACTATGTAATTTTTGTATCCACTGACAATCTTTAACATCGGTTTTTGCTCTGAGGTTCTTGGTTTGGTGACCTGACACTAATAGAACCTCAAAACCTGCTTTTTGTAGTGCAAAAATAGTGTCTGCCAATAACTCCCCGTACTTTCCATAGTGATCGTAGTAATCCTGTTTTCATTAAGATAAGCAATCATAGCTTAGTGATCAGAACTATAAACTCCAAATTCTTTGACAGCATTCAAATTTTGACCAATTCCAACATAATGATTCTTTGAGCCAATATCAATTCCTGCAGCTTGAGGATTGATAATTTTCATTTCTTGTGTTTTCATAGGTAATATAGTTTTTAAAAATGCAGCAAGAAATGTATCTTTGACTATAAATATTCCATACGGGATTTCTGAGAAAATCAGAGCTTTTACATTTCTACCAGAATGCGGAAAGAGATCAAATTCACCACTATGCAATTTAGGCTTCAGAGCTGCTCCTTAAAGTTAGCAACTTTATGTTACAGTGAAACAATGTCTATGAATCCGGGTTTAATCTGTGCAAGATCACGATCAAAAATATAACTAGATCTAAAAATATTATTTCATCTACAATTCACAGCGTATTCATATAGTATGAGATAAAAAAACGTTCGACCTTATAGGCCGAACGTCAAGTTGCCAAAAACAACTACTGCCTTATTATCTTTTTATTGATCGTAAATTCTCCATTAGAAATACGAACTATATACAGTCCTGTATTTAAAAATGGTAAATTTAATACCTGTTGATTTTGTTGCACATCTATTTTTTGACGCATTACTCTACTTCCTTGTAAAGAGTATACCATCAAGTCGTATATTCCATTAGGTAATCCATCAATAAATAATACATCTTTCACGGGATTAGGACCTACACTTATATTTTCTTGTTTTGTATAATTTGTGTCAGCAAGTTTTAATGCTCTTACATTAGATAAAGAAGTTTGTCTAAAGGTAAACCCAGTAACTGTCCAATCAGGATTGGATCCTCCTTGATCAGAAAATTCAAGACTCAAACTACCATCAGATACGGTTACCTCAAAAGAACGATCTACGAATTGACCTGCATTAGTATCTACGTCTCCCTCAATTACCTGTCCATCTTCTGCACTCACTTGCTGATTGTCATGCCCAAAAGCAAGATCCCCAAAAGTAACCGTTACATCATAGTCTCCATTGGGTACATCAACTTCAATAGTTCTAGGTAATCTCGAAAAAATAAAGTCTCTATTTAGATCTGAAACAGATGCTCCGGTCGATCTATTCCTACTATTTAATCCACTATTATCTAACCATCTAAAGGTTTCTGGAGCAATTGTTGGATGTACACGAGTGAAACCATCTTCGAGGGGAGAAGTACTAGTTCCAAAATCAAAACTACCTCTTTCATTATTCGTATTTGCTTCTACGAATACTGTAAATGTATTCTCTCCTGTATTTCCTTCATTATCTGTTGCAACAGCTCTAAGGGTATAAGTTCCAGTTACTAAATTTCTAAGAATATCGTCTGCTTGTCCTTGTGCAGCCCACTCATAAGGAGCAAAGTTTTCTCTTCTTACGAAAGTATCGTTCAAAAATAACTCTACGTTAGCTATACTTACATTATCAGTAGCAGTTACAACTACAGGTAAATCATCTCCTTCTTGCAATTCTTCTCTTCCAGTAGGAATAACGAATTCTACAATTGGATTAGTTGGAGTTACTATCAAATCTCCACAAAGCACAAAATTATCAAATCCAAACCCCCATCCTGATCTTGTTGAGCTACCACCATCATCGTACTCTATAGTTACAGAAAGTCTGCTAATATCTAAATCTTCTGGTATCTGTTGATTAAACATGGCATCCGCTGTAAAAAGAATTTGGGAGTCATCATCATCCAACCATGGAGATAATTGAGTTGTCCAATCTAGGATATCTTCTCTCCAATAATACGTTAGTATTCCATCTGTGATAGAAAGACGTGTCTGATCTCCTCTCACTAAAATAGTCTCGTCAAAACCATAGTCAAAAAATAATCTAACATTTTCGTGTCCCGAAAGATTGACAACTGGAGATACTGCTGTAGCAATATTATTAGTTGTACCATCTCCTAAAGCAAAATCATCAAAACTTGCCCAGCTTCCACTACCAGCGTTATCTATTCCTACTCCAAAAGTTTCATCACCAAAACGCCATGAGGGGTTACCTGATCCAGACACGTTAAACTGCCAACCTACTGGATTACCATTTTCAAAGGTTTCTACTAAACCATTAGGACTAGCACAAAAAGGAGTACAGCTAGCCGATAAAGTAAACTGTCCTTCTAGTACAGTCTCATTAGCTGCTTCAATAGCGATATAATATAGATTTTGATTATCCAAGTTCACTACTGCTCGTTCAGGTGCTGTACCTCGTCTAAACAACCCTGTTTGAATCGCATTTGTATTATCACATGCAGTAAAAATAACCATATTTGCATCTGCTGTTAAATTAGTTAAGTTGAACTCCACGAATGATGGTTCTGAAACTTGAATTGCATATATTATTTCTATTCCATTCAGATTGGAATTACCACGCCCATAGGAATTTATGTTATTTTCTCCATCTCTTAAGTTACCCACCAAGCTCATACCACACTCTATCATTATTGGATCTGAACAGTTACCTGTTCGAGCTTCTAAATTACTCGTTTTATTGGATAATGCAGCACTCTCGGTATCAACTGTCATATTCGCATTGATTTGATGAATACGTTCTTGATTTTCTTGAGGTGTAGATTTTATTTGCGCTTCTAAGGTTAAACATGAAAAAATGAAAAAACATAAGGTTAATTTGTAAAAAGTGTGAAAAATAAATTTCATAACATAGGTTTTAAGATTAAAATTTTAATTTTTGTTTTGTGAAATAAAGATTTCTTTACGTTCCTATTCCCTCATCTTTAATGGTTCATACATATATAAGTATATTAAATAAGTATCCCGTACAGAAAGACTGAACATTAATAGATGTCATACGTAAAAATACTAGTAAAGCAGAGGCAACACGAAATAGAGATCTTTAATCTTTATAGCATACTTGTAAAATAAGAATACTAAATTTTAAGTACTAAGAGTCTTGAAGATAATTGCATGTTTTTGGTTTTAAGATTTTAAGTTACGTTAATTTCAGAGCAAGATTTTTATACATAATAAACCCTACTTTTACTAAAACAAAAGTAGCAAAATAAAGTTAAAACTAAATTATGCTTTTGGTTTTTTATTTTTTCTTTAACCTTCTTTGGTACAACAAAAAACTAGTAATATATTATTCATTTTGTGATCAATGCATTAAATAAAAAGGCGCTCAACTAGGTTAAGCGCCTTTCTCAATATCATTTTATGTACGTATCAGGTGTATCCTATACTAGGATATAACAAGATAACGACACTTACTTATTCACTAATATTTTTCTAAATACTGTAGATGCTTCATTAGAAATCCGAACAATGTAAAGTCCAGATTCTAAAGATGACATACGCAATTCGTATTGACCGTTTTGGATACCCGTTTTTTGACGCATTACTTCTGCTCCCTGTAGTCCATATACGAATATCGTATACTCTCCTTTGGGTACTCTATTGATAAACAATACATCATTTACAGGGTTAGGACCTACAATCATATTGTCTAAACTTGGCGTTTTTATGTCTTCTATCTCTGTGGCTACTCTAGATAGTGATGCCCCGCCTGTATAACTTACGCTAGTTACTGTCCAATCAGGATTAGAACCTCCTTGATCCGAAAACTCTAAACTTAATGCACCATCAGATACTGCTACCGAAAAAGAACGAGACTCGAACTGTCCTGCTCCTGTATCTACATTTTCTATAACAACTTGCCCGTTTTCTGCACTAACCTGTTGATTATCGTGAGCAAATCTAAGATCGCCAAAAGTAACCGTTACCTGATAATTACCATTAGGAACATCTACTTCAAAAGTTCTAGCAGCTCTTGCAAAAATAAAATCTCTATTAAGATCAGAAACAGCTCCTGATCCAGTTCTATTTCTAGCTAGTAATCCGTTAGAATTTGTCCATCTAAAAGCTCCGGTAGTGGTTCTTGGGGTAACTCGAGTAAACCCATCTTCTAATGGAGATGAATTATTACCAAAATCAAAATTACCTTCTACAACTGTGGTATTAGGCTCTACAATCAAAGTGATTTCAGCTTCTCCTGTATTGCCTTCATTATCTGTAGCAACAACACGCAATGTGTATACTCCCGCTATTACATTTCTTAGGATATCATCTGGCTGACCAGGTGCTGCCCACTCATAAGGAGCAAAATTTTCTCTTCTCACCAATATGTCATTCAAAAATAACTCTACATTAGCTATACTACCATCGTCGGTAACGGTTACTACTACAGGCAAATCATCTCCTTCAACTAGTTCTTCTTGTTCTGTAGGAGTAACAAATTCAACAATTGGGTCTGTATCACCTGGAGGGTTTACAGGATCCCCACAAAGCGAAAAATTATCAAACCCGAATCCCCAGCCTGATCTAGTACCCCCACCATCATCATATACTATGGTTACAGAAAGGTTGCTCTCATCAAGCCCTTCGGGAATTAGCTGATTAAATATAGCATCGGAGGTAATAAGAATCTGATTATCATCATCATCTAACCAAGGAGTTAGGGTTGTCGTCCAAACATTAGCATCACCTCGCCAATAATAGGTTTGAACTCCATCTGTAATCGAAAGACGCGTTTGATCACCTCTAACTAGAACTGTTTCATCAAATCCATAATCAAAGAATAATCGTATATTCTCGTGTCCTGAAAGATCTACTACTGGTGATATAGCGGTGGCTACATTATTTCTAAAATTATCTCCCAGAGCAAAATCATCAAAGCTTGCCCAGCTACCGCTACCTGCATTATCGATACCTACCCCAAAAATACTACGGTCAAAACGCCATCTTCTTTGACCAGAATCTCCAGTACCGGAAACACTGAACTGCCAATCTGCTGGCTCTCCATTTTCGAAAGTTTCTACCAGACCACTTGGGCTACTACATAAAGGAGTGCACCTAACGGTAAGCGTATATTCTCCTTCTAGTATTGTATCATCATCTGCTTCTACAGCAATATAATATATATTATCGGAGTCCAAAGTAGAAAAAGCAGTTTCATCTCTTGTACCAGATAGGAATAAACCTGTACTTAATGCTGCTGTATCAATACAATCTGAGAAAATGATTAAATTCCCATCTGCTGTTTGATTCGTCAATGAAAATTCTACCATAGAAGGTTCTGATACCTGAATGGCATATATCTGCTCTACACCTGTTAGTCCATTATTACCTCGCCCGTAAGATTCTATATTATTTTCTCCGTCAATTAAGTTACCCACCAAACTCATACCACATTCTATCATTATTGGAGTCAAACAAGTACCGGTTTCAGAAGTTGGGGCTTCTGTAGTAAAAGAAAATGTACTAGACCAAGGGCCTTCTGATCCGCAATCATTACCTCCTCTTACTCTCCAGAAAAAATTAGTACTAGCAGCTAAAACTGTCGAGTTGTAGGCCGTACCTATAATATTACTTTGAGATTGAACCACAGATGAAAAATTGGCATCTGTAGCAATTTGAATTTCATAAAACAAGGCATCTGATAATGCACCCCAATTAAAGTTTAAAGCTCTGGATTGATCTCTTGTATTATTAGCAGGGAATACTAAAGAAGGTTGATTAGTAATAATATCATTAACCTGTAATATTACGCTTGTTGTATTGGTAAATGAAGAAGTACTGGCATTTCCAATAATATCCATAGTAAATTGTGTTGGCGGAATATTAGAGGTACCACTAATAGTAACCGTATATAGACCACTACTAGTGATTGGATTCTGAGAAAAAGAAGCAGAAAGTCCTGTAGGCAGGTTTCCGACGGACATATTGATCCCTTCATTAAAGTTATCTGCAATTTCTACTCTAAAATCAATGGTAAGATCATTAGGGATACAAATATCGTTTTCGGGCGTGAAAGCAACCATTTCAAATCCTTGAGTAATGATATCTACTTCCGAGGATAAAAGTATCTCTCTTCTAGGAGATCCATTTCCAGTCTCTCCTAATACAATACGCATTCGATTTCGTTGACAAGATGTGTATCGCTCCATACAATCATCAGGTGTGAAATTCATATAATTTTCGACAGGGTCATTACCTGGTTCGGGACAAGAGTCTGGATTAGGGTCGCAAACAAATTGATTCATGTTTGCCAATGGAGTATCTGAACAAAAATCATCTACCGTACAATCTCCATCTCCTCCTGTGTGCCTTAAACCCAACCAATGTCCTATTTCGTGAGTTAATGTACGGCCTTCGTCAAATGCTGTAGTAATAGGTGATGGATTTGGTAATGTACTACCTCCAACTGATGAACTAATGACAACAACTCCATCTGTATTAGCAGCGCCATTTCCTGTACCTATTCCAGGTAACCCTGGTGCTTCTGGAAATTGCGCAAAACCTAGAAGTCTTCCTCCTCGACTAAACCTTAGCGCTCCTACCCAGATATTCAAGTATTGATTAGGGTCAAACTGCGTATTAGGCTTAATAACGTTATCGTAAGTAATTTCTGTAAAAGGTGGATTACCAAGTCCTGGTATAGTCCTGCGATCTATTCGATTAACACCCGTTTCAGGAAGTAAATTTCCATCTTCATCCAATAAAGCAAAACTAAATTGGATCTCAGTATCAACACCGCCACCATCTCCTGTGGTACCTGCAATTTTCCTGAAATCATTATTTAATTGTTCTAGTTGTGCCTGAATCAATTCTAAAGGTAAGTTATCCCCATCACCTATTGCTTCTCCATTATGGATAATATGAAAAATCACAGGTATTTCATATACTGTAGCCATTTTTTTCTGTACACCAGATAATGCCTGCACCTCATTTTTCATATAATTTTCAAAAAGATTTTTGTCCTGCTCGTAATTCTTACTTCGATACATCATATCCATTGGAGTTGTGGCACATCTAACAATGCCATCCGGACCTGTAGCATCAGCATACATTTGATCAATAAGTTCTTGATTGTCTATAGGTATAGACGTTGTCTGCGCTGTTAGGGTTAAGCACGGAATGAATAAAAGCCATAGAGCTAATTTCTGATAAGTGCGGAAAATAAATTTCATAGAGTGAGTTTTAAAATTAATTTGCGATTTGTGTTGTAAGTAAAACTGTGATGAGTTGTCATTATCTCATATTAAAGAAGACCTTAATGCGTTAAGTAATTATATAAATGGTCTATATTATAAATTTGCTATACATTGTTATCTTTTCTAACATAAAAAGAATATGTCAAACAAAAGACAACACGAGATAAAGACCTTTAAAATTTGTTACAAATTTGCTAAATAAGAATACTTAAAATTTTAAAGATAGTAGATGTTTGCATGTTTTGAGTTATTTAATTATGTTAATACAATACAATATGTAATGTTAAAATCTTGTCTTGCGTGATGTAGCAAATATAATAAAACAAAGTTAAACATTCGTTAAATAAAAAAATGTTAGGAGACTAACATTTCTAAAGAAATCAACATATCTAACTGATAATAAGTAATTAAAAAATATTTTTTTATTTTCTTTTCGAAGAAATCATTACTATGTTATCCTCAATAAAAATATTGTATAGCAGTAACGAAGTAGTTTTATGATTATAGATGGGCGACTAATACTCCCATTGTCTTTTCTTATTCAATTCTTCTTCTGCATCTAATTCTTTCTGAGGGATTACTTTTAAAAAAGAAGAATGTTGTTCTATTCCAAATTCTAATTTACTTACAATATCATCTATAGAATCTTGCTCATAATCGATATCTAGAGGTTCTTTGATCACCATAGACTGTAGTATGCCTCGTTTTTTAATTCGAATTCCTTTTTTGTCAAAAGATCTTCTAAATCCATCAATAACTATGGGGATTACAATAGGTTTATATTGCTTGATGATATGTGCAGTACCTTTTCGTATAGGCTTAAAAGGTTTGGTTGTACCTTGTGGAAATGTAATAACCCATCCATCCTCTAGTGCTCTTCTTATATTCGTGATATCACTCATTTTCACCTGTCGATTGATATCTTGTCCTTTTTCTCTCCAGGTACGTTCTACTGTAATCGCACCAGCATAAGCAAGTATTCTAGCTAACAAACCTGCTTTCATCGTTTCTTTTGCTGCTACATAATATAAGTTCATTTTTGGTTGCCATAAATACCCTACATTTTTAATAGAGTCTGTGCGACCACTAAGACTAGCATTAAATACATGAAACATCGCTACAACATCTGCAAAATAGGTTTGGTGATTAGAAACAAAGAGGACATTATTATCAGGGAGGTTATTAAAAATCTCACTTCCTTCTATTTGCAATTCATTAAACCCTCTAAATCTTCTATGAGTCAAACCTCCTAAAATACGGATTAACCATTTTTTTACAAACAATATATGACCAAAAGGATTTCTCTTAAACAATCCCATAAATAATTCTAATTTACAATCATCTATTAGTTTACTATAATGCAAAAATCAATATTGAGTAGTCGTTAATTATATGCTATATTAAACTCAATTGATGAAACAATAGATAAGATTTCAGTTAAATTCTTCTATTTATCTAAGAAGAAAACAGGATTCAAATATACAAAATCATACTTCTAATGCTGATTTTAAAAACACTTTAAGTTCGCTAAGCATCATAGCAGTGGCTCCCCAAACGGTGTAACCTTTTAATTCAAAGGAAGGTACCTCGATATTTTTGGCGTATGAAGTAGTTATTTTTTTAGAAATAATATTTGTGTCATCTAATAATTCTGTAATAGAAATTTCGATAATGGCAGCTACTTCTTCTTGTTGTAGTACAAAATTGGGGCGTTGTTTCGTATACCCAAAAAATGGATGTACCCAAAAATTTGATGGAGGTATATATACTTTAGTCAGTTGTTGAAGCATTGTAATCTTATTTGTATCGACCCCTATCTCTTCTTTCGTTTCTCGCAAGGCAGCTGCTTGATAATTACGATCGTATGTTTCTACTTTCCCACCGGGTAAGGCAACCTGACCAGAGTGTACTCCTTCATATTGTGGTCTTAGGATTAATACCAAGTTTGTCATGCCTTCTCTAGGATAAAAAAGCATCATAACAGCTGCATGTCTTGGGTTTTGCTCTTCGATTGTAATTTTAGACAATTCCTTTTTTCTAATATCGGGAGCCATGATAAGATGAGAAGATACTCCTGGTACTGACATTTTCTTTATTTTTGGGATTAATTGTATAAATGTATCAAATGTCATCTAAGCGTTTTGTTTTATTAGTAAGTATTTGTTGTTGCTTTATCTTGTGTGATTGTGAAGATAAGAATTCTGATCCTAAAAAAAAGAAGATATCTCAATCAGAAACTGCTAAGCCATTAAAAAAAACTTCTGCTAAAGAGAAAAAAAAACAAAAGGATTCGCTTGCTAAAGAACCTTTTAGGCTAACGAATAAGAATGTTATCGAATTTCTTACTGAGTATGGTAAAAAAAATCCAGAAACATTAGTTCGCATTAAGACTAGCTACGGAAATATTGATATTCTATTGCACAAAAAAACACCTATTCATCGTGCTAATTTTATATATCTGGTTAAGGAAAACTATTTTGATGAAACCTTCTTTTATCGAGTAGCAAAAGGATTTGTGATACAAGGCGGCAATAGTGATCGCACACAAATGGCACAGAGACGTTATGAAATTGGAGAGTATACCTTGCCACAAGAGCCTATGAAAGGAGTAAAGCATAATCGAGGTGCAGTAGCACTATCCAAACAATGGGTAGATAACCCATCCAATCGTTCTACTCCCTATGAATTTTTTATTGTCATTGCTAAGCAAGGTGCATATCACCTCGATGGAGAGCACACCATTTTCGGTAAAGTAGTAAAAGGTATGCACGTTGCTGATAAAATCTCTAATGTTCCCGTAGATGGCAGCGAATGGCCCAAAGAAAATATATTTATTAAGGCTGAAGTGATTCGATAATTCTGAGTTCCAAATACTCTATACTTTAGTATTTCAGGAATCTGGTATCAGGTATCGGGTATCAGAGCATACATTACTCCCTATTTCGTGTTTCTACTTTTACATTTATCATTTTACATTTATCATTTTACATTTATACTTTTTTCACTTACAATTGCTGCGTATAATAATTGTAATCTTCTACTACTTTAGATAAGAACTGTAGTGGTTTTTCTTGTGGAGTAACATCCATTAAGCCGCTTACTTTATTAGACAATTCTAAAATAATGTTATGATCTCCGTGTCTTTTAGCATTAGTATATATACTTTTAATCTTACGCATCTCAGCATCACTAAACACGGTTACTTGTGGATATACGGGTACATAACCATCTGGTATATCTACTAGAATGGTTTCATTAAATGTTACACGTTGTTTTTCACTAATTACGGTAGTAGTTGCTGCCATATCACCCAATCGTTGTCCGGTTCCCTTAAACAAAATAGCTACCACTGCTACCCCACCAGATACTAATGTAATATCTAATACACGTAATAGCCAACGAATAAGATAATTAGAAAAAGAAGCTCTAGAACCGTCTAACCGTACTACTCGTAGCTTTAAAGTAGCTTTTCCTGGGGATCTACCATCCCAAAAAGTCTCCCATAGTAGATGATACAAAAATATAGGCAATCCAAAGATTAATTGAAGTGCCCATCCTTGACCTAAGTCAGTATTAATAGCTCTTATAATGAACATAATTACAATAACATATGCAATCAAAATTAGTAAATCAATTAAAAAAGCTAAGATTCTCTCTGCTATTCCTGCTGCATTTTGCTGTATACTCACATTTTGAGCAGTTTCTATTTGAAAATTATCCATTAATTATGTTTCTTTGAAGCTCCTAATTTTTGATCCATGCGTGAGGCGGCTTTTGTGAAGCAAAATAAAGATAAATGGTTAAGATTTGAAAGTGTTCTGCTTAATAATGCTCAAATACCTCCTGATGAACTCTCTAATTTATATGTAGAGATTACAGATCACCTAAGTTATGCCAGAACTTTTTATCCTAGTAGTCAAACACTTAACTACTTAAACGGGCTTGCATCTAACGCGCATCAAAAAATATATAAAACCAAAAAAGAAAAGAAGAACAGACTGTATTCTTTTTGGGTCCAAGAATTTCCTTTAGAATTTTATACTTATCAGAAAGAATTGCTCATTACTTTTTTGGTAGCTGCCCTTTTTACTGCTATTGGAGCTTACTCATCAGCAACGGATGGAGCTTTTGTGAGGTCTATTCTTGGAGATGGATATGTAAATATGACACTAGAAAACATCGATAAAGGAGATCCTATGGCTGTCTATAAAAAAATGGAAGAAACAGATATGTTTTTAGGAATTACCATTAATAATGTCCGTGTAGCATTATATTGTTTCGTTTTTGGCATTATGCTAGGCATAGGGACTATCTTTATGCTTATGCAAAATTTTATAATGCTAGGGTCATTCCAGTATTTCTTTTATGACAAAGGATTACTATGGGAAAGTGCCCGAACCATCTGGATACATGGAACAATAGAAATTTCTGTGATTATTATTGCTGGATGTGCTGGATTAGTAGTCGGTAATTCTATCTTGTTTCCGAAAACCTATACACGACTTACTTCTTTTGTAAAAGGAGTTAAGGCAGGCCTTAAAATTGTAATCAGTACAGTCCCCTTTTTTATTGTTGCAGGTTTTCTAGAAGGATTCGTTACTCGACATACCGAAATGCCAGATGTACTGGCTATTACTATCATTGCATTATCACTAGGATTGATTCTTTTTTATTATGTGATCTATCCTAGAATATTATATAAAAAATCAACACTATCTAATATATGAACGATAACTACATAGAATTTAAAAAGAAAAGAGAGTTAGGAGAAATTCTTACAGATACTTTTGCATTTCTGAGAACTAATTTCAAAAATTTATTTTCGGTATTACTAAAAACATCTGCTATTGCTATTGTACTATTTCTAGTCGCATTAGTTTTTATGACTTATGTTTATTCTGATTTTCTTGGTTCTATAGGAATCTATTCAGAAAATTCCAATATCGAAAATCTAAATATTGGATTAATGATATTATCAGCCTTACTACTATTCATAGCTGGAGTTGTATTTTATGGTGTTCTTTTTGGCACCATACTTAATTATATCAAATCATATGTAAACAATAAAGGAATCGTAAATACTGTAGAAGTAAAAGAAGGCGTAAAAAAAGATTTTTTAAAAATAATAGGGCTTTCTATATTATCTAATTTAATCATTGGTTTTGGTCTTGTATTATGCGTTATTCCTGGTATCTATTTGTACGTTCCTATGAGTTTAGTATTCTCGATACTTGTTTTCCGTAGCAGAGGATCTTTTGATGCTATCAATGACAGCTTCCAATTAGTTAAAAACGAATGGTGGATTACTTTTGCTACTCTATTAGTAGTTGGTATTATAGGTGCACTTATCGGAGCTATTTTTGCGATACCTGGTTTTATTTATGGAATCATAAAAGGATTTACATTTGCAACAGAAGGTTCTTATGCAGATCCTTCTAGTTTGGTGGATTGGGTGAGTATTACATTAAGCGTTGTGGGAGATCTTATAAGGTATTTTGTTATTTATACGCTTACTGCAGTATCCAGCGCCTTTATTTATTTTAACCTAAATGAAACGAAACACCACACTGGAACATTAGAGCAAATTGATTCTTTAGGTAAATCTGATTAAATTGAAAACACTTTATATTCTTTTTTTTCTAGTATCATGTCCTATATCTGCAATGATCCAGGACAGTATTGCTATGACTGAGTCTAAAGTAGTGATATATGACTTGGATAGCACTAGAGAAGTAACACAACTTGATACAGAAACGATTAAACAATATAAAGAAAATCCTGATTTTAATTATATAGAATCGGTAGAAACCGAAAATTGGTGGACAAGATTTAAGAAATGGATAGGACAGGTTTTTAGTCGTTTTTTTAAATGGTTATTTAATGTCAACGAATTTACCGGTTTTTGGAAAGTCTTTTTTACAATACTCCCATATATTATAGTACTGGCTGTGCTTGTGTTATTAGTTTGGTTATTTATGCGAGTTAATCCCAAAGAGCTTTTGCTAGAAAAACAAACACCGCCTCAGGTACAACTTACAGAAGATGAGGATATCATTCAAAACCAAGATATTCAACTCTTAATAGACAAAGCACTACAACATAAGAATTATCGACTGGCCATCCGTTACTATTATCTGTCTGTATTGAAAAACTTATCTGACACAGAATATATCATCTGGGAATCCCAAAAAACAAATACAGATTATATCAAAGAGCTTACTGATGATGCCGTAAAAAAACAATTCAGAAATATCACTAGATTATATGATTTTATATGGTATGGGAGTTTTGAAATCAATGAGAAATCATACCATACGGCAGCGCAAAAATTCGAATCGTTAACTAATAGTTTACATCGCTAATTTTGGTATCTAAGAGAAATAAAATAATCATTATAATTATCATTGCTGCTATAGGTATTCTCACTTTTTTAGAAGCTAATGAAGCAGATCCTATCAATTGGTTTCCTAGTTATGCAAAAACAGATAAAATCCCAATGGGCACTTTTGCTTCCTATAATCTTATAGATAAAGTATATGATCTTAAAGATGTTAACCAGCCTCCTTATGAATTTTTATCTGATAATGATTCCATTTCAGGGACTTACGTATTCATTAATGGTACTGTTAATTTTGATCAGGCCGAATTAGATCGCATATTGCAATGGGTAGCACAAGGAAATCTTCTTTTTGTATCAGCAAAATCTATTAGTGATAATCTATTAGACACATTACTCATAGCTACTGATCATCTTGTAGCTTTGAATTCTATTGCTACCAAACCTATGGTTGCTCTGGTAAACAACAATCTAAAAACTACCGAGCCTTATCTCTATGACAGGGATATAAAGAGTCCTTATTTTAGCGAAATTGACACATCGCGAACTTCTGTACTGGGAGTATCTCAATTATACAATGATACACTACAAATCAATAGTCCTAAACTTAATTATATACAGCAAGATTTTGGTAAGGGAGAAATAGTTCTCCATACTTTTCCTGAGGCCTTTAGTAATTATTTTATGCTAAAAGAAAATAACTACGAGTATACACAAAATTTATTGGCATATATAAAACCTAATACTACCCTTCTCTGGGATAACCATTACAAAGCTGGAAAAACATTTTATACCTCTCCTCTATTTTTCTTGCTACAAAATAGGTATCTAAAATGGGCGTATTACACACTTCTTCTAGGAACCTTATTATTTGTTTTATTTGAAGGAAAACGTAAACAACGTAGTATCCCGATTATAGAGCCTTTAAAAAACCAAACCGTAGCTTTTACTCGTACAATTAGTGGCATGTATTTCGAAAAACAACAACATAAAGAAATTGTAGCAAAACAAAATCTATTATTTTTGGAGTATGTGCGTAATGAATTGAGAACCCCTACAGATACACTAGATGAAAAAACGTTAAAAAATATTGCTGCCAGAAGTAATAATACAATAGAAGATACTCATGCATTATTTCGCTATTTCAAAGAATTGAACACAAAAAAAGCTGTACAACAAGTAGAATTAATGCAATTATATAAACTCATCACTAAATTTAAAAACAAAACTTAAATAAAAGGCATATCCCCTATTATAATAAGTAAGCAATAAATAACTATGGAAAACGAAGACAATAACATAGCATCTAATCAAAATCCTGAAATAGAGAAGCAACAAGAAAATCTAAGTTTTGAAAATAGAATTGATCTTAGCGAGTTACAACAAGCTGTAGAACAATTAAAATCAGAATTGGCAAAAGTAATTGTAGGGCAGCAAGATTTCATAGAATTGCTAATTGTATCCTTACTCTCTAGCGGTCACGTACTTATCGAAGGAGTTCCAGGAATCGCAAAAACAATCACTGCAAAACTATTTGCAAAAACCTTAAAAACTGGATTTAATAGAATTCAGTTCACCCCAGATTTAATGCCTAGCGATGTACTAGGTACCTCCATCCTTAATATGAAAACCAGTGATTTCGAATTTAAGAAAGGCCCTATATTTTCTAATATGGTGCTGATCGATGAAATCAACCGTGCTCCTGCAAAAACACAAGCGGCATTGTTTGAGGTTATGGAAGAACGGCAAGTCACTGTAGACGGCATTAAGTATATCATGGAACCGCCTTTTATGGTACTAGCCACTCAGAATCCTGTAGAACAAGAAGGCACATATGCATTACCAGAAGCACAATTAGACCGTTTTTTATTTAAAATCAAAGTAGATTACCCTTCGTTACAAGAAGAAATTCATATTCTAAAAACGCACCACGAACGTAAGACACAAAAACCATTAGAAATGGTTGATGCAGTATTATCGCCAGAGAAATTAATAGAATTTAAAAACAAAACACAAGAAATCATCATCGAAGAAAAAATCTTGGCCTACATTGCAGAAATAGTTACCAAGACCAGAACCCACCCGCATTTATATCTAGGCGGCTCGCCACGTGCATCATTAGCTGTAATGAATGCCTCAAAAGCTTTTGCCGCTATTCATGGGAGAGATTTTGTAACCCCAGAAGATATCAAAAAATCATTATTCCCTGTATTACGACATAGAATTATCTTATCCCCAGAAAGAGAAATGGAAGGAATGACCACAGAAAATGTAATAGAGATGATTATACAATCCGTAGAAATCCCAAGATAACTGTGATTAAATTCTATAAATCCTTATATCTAACCAGTCGTGTATTTTATATACTTGCTAGCATCGCTGTACTATTTTTAGTATCCTATTGGTTTAGGCCTTTATATCCAATTGCTTGGTTATTAGTATGGGGGTTACTAATCCTATTTTTATTTGACACAGTGATCCTATATACTAACAAACAAGGGATTAAAGCAAATAGAATAGTGCCAGAAAAATTTTCTAATAGTGATCATAATGCTGTTCCTATTCGGATACAGAATAGGTATTCATTTACAGTACATACAGAAATTATAGACGAAATCCCGATTCAGTTTCAAAAAAGAGATTTCCTTAAAAATATAACTGTTCCTCCAAAATCAGCTGTGGATTTTCAATACTCATTACGACCTGTGGAGCGAGGAGAATATATTTTCGGCAGTTTACACGTATATACCATGACCAAAGTATACTTAGTAAAACGCAGATATAGTTTTGATACTGCAGCAATGGTTAAGATATATCCTTCATTTATACAAATGAAAAAATATGATTTCCTGGCAATTGATAATAAACTTACGCTATTTGGACTCAAAAAAATTAGGCGCATCGGCCATACTATGGAGTTCGAACAAATAAAAGAATACGTTAACGGAGATGATATACGAACGATCAATTGGAAAGCCACAGCCAAGCACGGTAATCTAATGGTCAATCAATTTCAGGATGAAAAATCACAACCTATTTATTCTATCATCGATGCCAGCCGAGTGATGAAAATGCCGTTTAATGAACTAAGTTTATTAGATTATGCAATTAATAGCTGTTTGGCTTTTTCTAATATTGCATTAAAAAAACACGATAAGGTAGGCATGCTTACTTTTTCTGATAGCGTAACTAATTTTTTGCCATCAAACGGAAAAAAAACATATATCAATAACATCTCAGAGTCGTTGTACAATATTAAGACTCAGTTTATGGATTCGGATTTTGGTCTCTTGTACGGTCACGTTAAGCGATATATCAATCATCGTAGCTTATTATTATTATACACCAATTTTGAGCATATATCAGCTTTAAAAAGACAGCTTCCTTTTTTACAAGCATTGGCAAAAAAACATGTACTAGTTGTTATTTTCTTTGAAAACACAGAATTGAATCAACTGATCTACCAAAAAACTGAAGATGTACAAGCTATCTACGATCAAACCATTGCACAACAGTTTGCCTACGATAAAAAAATAATGATAAAAGAACTACAAAAACACGGAATCCAAACTGTACTCACCGCTCCAGAAGATCTTACTGTAAATACCATTAACAAATATCTGGAAATTAAGGCTAGAGGAATTTTATAATTATGAATTCAGAATTATGAATTATGAATTATGTACGTTGTACGTCCCTGATATAGATAGTCGTAAATAATACCCAAAAACCCTGAGACCCACACCAAAAAAAACTCACATCTTAAACCCAAAATCTACCAATCAACAATTCATCAGGTAAATGCTACAGTTGGGTAAGATACTTTATAAAATCAGTATGAGTTTATAGACTTTTGAATCATCTAAAAATCAATAAACAAAAAACAAATGAAAACTCTAGTATTATTTCTAACGATGATGACCATAAATTTTATTAGCAATGCACAAAATACGGATGGGATTACTATCACAGTAACAGTTCCTAATGTATCTAGTTCTGATGGAACAGTGCTATTTGGATTGTACGACGAAGCTACATTTATGAAAGCAGCCCCAATTCAATCTGCAAAAGGAGAAATTAAAAATGGGTTGGCAAAAATTACTTTTACTAATATTCCTGCTGGAGAATATGGAATTTCTTGTGTACATGACGCCAATAACAATGAGAGAATGGATTTTGAAGAAAACGGAATGCCTAAAGAAAATTATGGCGTATCTAATAATACTATGAGCTATGGACCGCCTATGTGGAGTGAAGCAAAATTTACAGTTAATACAGAAGATATAGCAATGGAGATTCGATTATAATCAAACGACACACTATACTTTTACCTTATCATCAATCAATAAAATCATTTTAACTCACCTTATTATACGATTTACGGATGAGAATTTCGTAAAAATAATGGCAAGGATTTTACGCTAGATTGATGAATCAAATTAAAGAATAGCCATAGCTATTGTTTCATTTTATGAAGAAAATATAGTAGAAAAAGAATATCATTAGATGCGAAATTTTTATTCGTAAATCGTATTACATTAGAACTTCGTTATGAAGCTTTCTGATGCATAAGGTGGGTTTATTTGGTAGGAAACCATCCAAGGTAATTTATTTGGATGGTTTTCTATATGCATTATGATGATAAAAGTTATCAATCTTCGCAACTAGATTCGCTAGTATTTTGTAAGGTTTCTTCTAAAGCTGCATCTTCTATAAAAGGACAATCTTTTAATGCTTGTAAATATGCTATAGATGCTGCTTTTAAAGCTTCGCAGTTATTTACACTTGGATCATTAGAAAAACGTTCTAAAGCATTACCATAGTCTTCGATCTCTGATAATGCAACACAACCTCCTGTAAGTTCTTCTATTACATCCTCTTCAGAGCATGAAGTTAAAAAAATACATATGCTAAATCCGATTTTTAAAATAAGTTTTGTAATTGATTTCATCTTTTTTTGTTTTTAAAAATTTAAATTCTATTCTCCTATTAGTGATTCTAATTGAGCGAAGGTTAACATTGCTTAAACCCAGATTCATAGACATTTTTTTACTGTAACGTAAAGTTTCTAACTGGTAAGCAGCTTCTACGTTTCAAATTGTCCTATTGA
>CANLRN010000026.1 GCA_947493495.1 uncultured Aquimarina sp. | reverse complement strand
TAAATTTTTTGCCTATGAATTTCAAAATCATTTTTCAAACTAACAAAGTGATAAAACACAAAATATTACATAGTCCCGTTGAACTAATTCCGCTTTTTCAGCAGAATCTCAGGTTTTAACCTACCTTATGCCTTTAGAACTTCGTTATGAGGCTTTCAGATGCAATAGAATATGACATTTTATAAATTTTAGCATAGCGCCACTATGGTGAAACTTAAAATGTGGCGTAGCGTTATATTTTGCAGCAACTGAAAACTGTAGTAGATTTTCTAATGTAATAAGGCGGGTTTAATAGCTCGAAGCTTGTTCTGAAGTAGTTTATCAGCTTCAGGAAATATTTTTTCTATCCATTTGCCATACTGAAATCCACTAGGATGTAATGAATCAGAGGCTAATCCTAATGAGAGGTTTCCAAATTCTCTAGAAATAGAAGTCACATCTATAAACGTAATATTTCTTTCTACACATTGTTGTTCTATATACATATTATACGCGTCGATTTCATTTGATATAGTAGAAGGATTACCAGATAGACTACCAAACGGTGTAACTCCATAATCTGGGATAGAGATTACAATTACCTTATCTTTATTTCCAGCAAGAGATATTGCAATGTTTAGTAGAAGCGTAAACTCCTCTTGAAATTCTGAAAATTTGCGATTTTGAAATTGATTATTTACACCAATTAATAGAGAGACCAAATCATGCGAACTTGGAGCTTCTTGTTCAATTGCCTGTAGTAAATCCCTAGTAGTCCATCCCGTTTTTGCAATTACAGTAAGTTTATCAATTTTTCTTTTAGTATTCTGTAGAGAATCTTTTAACTGAAAAGGCCAACTTTCACTTAGTTCCACACCTTGACCAATAGTATATGAGTCTCCTAACGCTAAAAAAGAAAATTCTTTTATTCCTTGTTCAGTTGTAATATCATTATTTACCGGTTCGTCAATATTCGAAGAACAACCTATAAATAATGCTAGACAAGCACCCCATATGCCTATAATCTTTTTATTCATTTGATATAATGGATGAAATAATTTTTTTAAGATACTCATAATTATTTAAACCTGGTTAAACCCCTTATAGTACATTGAAGAGAGTATATAAGCTACTTCGCACTCATTTTATAGCAGATAATTAGCTATAGCTATTAGGTATGCTATTAAAAAAGTAATAGTTTTATGTTCTGATGCAATTAAAAATTAACAAGAATCCTATGCTAAAGAACACCACCACACCACTTATATTATTTTTTTTCATACTACTTTTTGGTACTTGTAAGGAAGAGCCAACAAAAAATGAAAATAAAACTATAGTAGCTACAAAAAAGGATACAAAACCTAATATCATTATAATTTATATGGATGATTTGGGATATGGAGACGTAAGTTTTAATGGTGCCACAGCACTTAAGACACCTAATATAGATAAATTAGCGAATAAAGGTGTTCGTTTCACCAATGGATATGCAAGTTCTGCAACCTGTACGCCTAGTCGATATGGACTTCTTACTGGGACATATCCTTGGCGAAATAGTGATGCTAAAATTCTACCAGGAACAGCCCCTTTAATTATAGACACTACGCAAATGACGATCCCCAAAATGCTTAAAAACAATGGCTACCATACAGGTGTTGTAGGTAAATGGCATCTGGGACTAGGTCAAGGAAAAGTAAATTGGAATACACACGTACATCCAGGTCCTAATGAGGTAGGGTTTGATTATGCATATATTATGGCAGCTACACAAGACCGAGTCCCTACAGTCTACATCGAAGACGGAAATGTAGTGAATCTAGATCCCGATGATCCAATCTCAATAGACTATGCACATAATTTTGAAGGAGAACCAACAGCTATTGATACTCCCGAAATGCTTCGGTTAAAATGGCATCATGGGCATAACAATAGTATCGTTAATGGGATTCCAAGAATTGGATATATGAAAGGAGGTGAGAAAGCCAAATGGATCGATGAAGATATGGCAGATGAATTTCTAAAAAAGGCGCAATCATATGTAAAAAAACATAATAAAGAAGAAACTCCTTTCTTTTTGTATTATGCATTACAACAACCACACGTGCCTAGAACACCTCATCCACGTTTTGTAGGGAAATCTGGGATGGGACCTCGTGGAGATGTAATCCTTGAAGCAGATTGGTGCGTAGGGGAGCTTATAGAAACTATCGAAGAACAGGGTATTTTAGAAAATACACTCATTGTTTTTACTAGTGATAATGGACCTGTACTTAATGACGGGTATTATGATGATGCGGTAGAGAAAATAGGAAACCATACACCAGCAGGAAATCTAAGAGGAGGAAAGTATAGCTTATTCGAAGCAGGTACTAAGGTGCCGTTTTTTACCTATTGGAAAGGTAAGATACAACCACAAGTAAGTGATGCACTTGTATGCCAGATAGATTTGTTATCATCATTAGCAAAACTCGTAAGCAGTGATACCAGAACAAAAGATGGTAAAGAATTAATGGATGTTTTTCTAGGAAATTCTAATCAAGGGAGAGAAGAATTAGTAGTAGAGGCAAATTCTAAAACGGCTTTTCGCAAAGGAGATTGGGTTATGATTCCTCCTTATAAAGGAGATAAAATTAATAAGGATGTAAATATCGAATTAGGGAATGATACAAAATACCAATTGTATAACATTAGAGAAGATCAAAGTCAATCTAACAACTTAAGTGGGACTCATAAGGATAAATTATCTGAAATGATTTCTGATTTTGAAGCAATTAGAGGAAAAGGGTATATAGGAAATGTCCAAAAACTAGAGTTAAAATGAAGTAGTTGATTTGTTTAACCCGGTTTATTGCAACTTCGTCAAGAGTGTTGAAAGTACCATAAAATCTATATTTTACAGTAGTTTCAGCACGGAATAGATTTTCCAATGAATTTGGGGTTTAAAAAAAGTAAAGAGCTTTGTATAAAATATACAAAGCTCTTTAAAAATATATGTGTGATGAGTGTGTGAGTTACTTACCTTCACAAGACCTAAATATAGACATAGCTTCTGTACCACAAGATACATATAGTGAACCTACCTTAACTATACCTATAAAAGTCCCGGCACCGTTGGTGTAAAAATTTTCGATTGCATTTTCCACCAAAGAAACAGCG
The DNA here is from genome assembly GCA_947493495.1 of uncultured Aquimarina sp. GTDB lineage: Bacteria > Bacteroidota > Bacteroidia > Flavobacteriales > Flavobacteriaceae > Aquimarina. The sequence continues at coordinate 47,372 of CANLRN010000026.1, read as the reverse complement.
TAATTAGTTTCGCAAGAATATGTTGCTTCATCCAAATCAATACCACAATCCTTAGAGAGTTTAGAATTTTTCTTAACCTCCATTTGATTAGCTATTTCATCTGTAATTATTGACTTAATTTCTTCTTCTGTAATAGTAGTATTTGATTTTGAAAATTCCTTTAAAAAAGAGTTTACACGTTTTTGCATGACAATAATCATTTTAGCAACTAAATCAGGTGTTTCTACATTAGCTAGTTGCAATTCACTAGAAAGTGATGCATGATCATAATGAATAGTTGTCGCGCTTCTGGTGGCATTAAAATTGATATTTTTCTGACTTCCTAATTTTTCAGATATATCATTTGTAAATATAAGTTGATTATTTACAAAATCTTCTAATAAGGATTTAGTGATATCCACATCTTCAGTAGTTGATTCTTCGGTACAAGCAGTTAACAAAGTACCGATTGTAAGAATCATAATAAAATTTCGGAATGAGTAAAATGTATTCATGTGGTCATATAGAGTTTGCGTGTGTAGCCTTAATTACGTTTTAATTCAAAAAATCAAGAACACAAAATTTGGAAATATTATTCAAATTTTTGTCTTAAAATTATAGTTTGATATGTATCATCTAGAATTCGTTAGCAATTAATGAGTAATAGATTTTGGGTGTTCAGATAGAATAAAAAACAATATAACCCTCCCAAACTTGATCTTGATCTTTTAACCAGTAACTGATTATTAGATAAAAGATAAAAAGATAATTAGATTGAACGGGTTATAACATTTGCTTATAACGGGTTTAATTTATATAGTGGTTTAGCTTTCACTTTCTGGTGATAAGAATTTATAAACAATACCTGCTAGGATAGCACCAGCTATTGGAGCAACCCAAAATAACCATAATTGTTGTAGTGCCCAACCTCCAGCAAATAATGCCTGACTTGTACTTCTTGCAGGATTCACAGATGTATTAGTCACTGGGATACTAATAAGGTGTATTAGCACTAATCCAAGTCCAATAGCCAATCCAGCCATTCCTTTAGGGGCTTTAGAATGTGTAGCTCCTAAAATGATAATAAGAAACATAAAAGTCATTACTATTTCGGTTACTAGTGCAGATATCATAGTATATCCACCAGGAGAATGTGCTCCATATCCATTTGCAGCAAACCCACCAATTTCAAAACCTGATTTCCCACTTGCTATTATAAACAGGATTCCAGCACCTGCAATACCTCCGAGAACTTGAGCAATGATATAGGGAATTACTTCTTTTTTATCTAATCGTCCGCCAATCCATAAACCAATGGATACAGCAGGATTAAGATGACATCCAGAGATATGACCGATAGCATAGGCCATAGTAACTACTGTTAGACCAAAAGCGAGTGAAACACCCACAAATCCAATACCTAACTCTGGGAAAGCTGCTGCCAAAACAGCACTACCACATCCTCCTAAAACAAGCCAAAGAGTTCCAATAAATTCTGCTATTAATTTTTTCATATGATGGTGATTTATGTGTTAAAACTAATAGAAAGATACTAATTTTTAGTTAGTTGCTGTAAGATTTCAGAAACGGCCTTGTCTAGTTGAGGTTGATTACCGTCTATGCGATCTTTAAAAGTTTCTTTAATATATATATCTGGAGAAACTCCTGTTTTCTCCAAATTCTCTCCATTTAACGTGTAACAACCCCACGCAGGTAGTCGATAGAATGATCCATCTACCAAGCCCTTACCAGAAGTAAATATAATCCATCTGTATGTCTGAGTCCCTATTATTTTTCCTAAACCAAGTTCTTTAAAACCTGCAGCGGTTACTTCAGCATCACTAAGTGTTTGTTCATTAATTAGTAAAATCAGAGGTTTAGCTCCAGGAGTAAAATTAGGTTGTGAAGTCAAGGCTCCGTCTCTATATTTCCATTGTAGATACGGTTTTTGAGATAAGAATTGTAATACCTCATCGTGGACATTACCTCCTGTATTAAACCTTAAATCCAGAATAAGACCTTTTTTTCTAAAACCTTCAGAAACCATTTCCTTTTTAAAATTAGTAAGCTCATTACTTCCCATGTTTTTCATATGTACATAAGCAATAGTGTTATTACTTTTTTTATCGATATAAGCTTGATTATTAGCAATCCATTCATCATAAAAAAGATTTATATTATTTCTGGTGGAAATAGGATGGATATAAGTTGAGATTTCTTTCCCGTTTCTAGAAAAGGTCAATTTAACTTCAGTATCTAATGAGGGTTTGGCAAAATAGAATTCTCTATTTTTATTAGGATCAATCTTTTTGTCATTGATGGCAATAAGTTTATCTCCTTTATTGATGTTCTTGTTCTTGATATCAGCAGGACCGTTTGCGATAATTCTTTCTACTAAAAAAGGATCTTTATTAGAAAAAATAATACCTGTTGATAAACTTTGGGTTTTGTAAAACTCTTTTTCTTCACTACCATTAGAACTAAAACGCACGTGTGAAGTGTTTAATTCTCCAAGCATTTCATTAAATAATAACCTTAACTCAGACCGTTTATTGATGAAAGGCAAATATTTAGCATATTGATTTTTCAGTTTCTCCCAATCTTCTCCATGAAAATTTCCATCATAAAAGTTTTCGCCAAAATTTGTCCACGCTTCATAAAACATTTGTTCAAATTCATGAACTAGTGCTTTGCGAAATATGTAGTCAATTTGGATTTTTTCAGTTTTGTTACTTTTTAGGTCTAATGTATATATATTACTATCAATCAATACATAACAATTATCCTTTGTAGCTACTATTTGGTAATTATAATTCTTAGTTTCAGTAACTTTTTCAGTTTTATTTTTTTCGAAAGGTTGTATCGTAGTTTTCCATAATTGAGGTTTCCCTTTGTCATGATTTGAAATGTAAAAAATATGTGAAGTTTCATCTCTGTGAATCACTGTTGTATTTGTTTGATACCCAAATAGAGGGCTAATGCGTTCAATTCTATTCATTAAACCATCTTCGTTAATTACAATATTGAGATCTTTAATAGTGGATGCGAGATCCTTTTCTTCGGATGGAGTGCTGTCTTTTTTTTCGGAACTTTTCTCAAATAATTTATTGAACTCATCCAATCGGAAAGGTTTTTCATATTTATCTAGCGCCATTCGATAAATACTAGCCTCAGTTAAGCCATAAGGATAACTTGGTTTAATTGGATTAGTGTTATAGTAGATATATTTACCATCATGTGACCACGATGGGTTATTTTCTGTGACACCTGTTTTGGTCAGGTTACTAATTTTTTTTGAAGCAATATGATAGGTAAAAATATCATTTTCAAAATTACGGATTGCATTGTAAACAATGTAACTTCCGTCAGGAGAAAACCTTGGTTGAGGAGCATATAAGGCCCAAAATTCATCTTCAACAATTATTTTGTTTTTGAACGTAGTTAAATCGAGTAATCTCAATTGATCTCTTCCGCTTATATAAGCAACTTCTGTGCGTTTTGGACTTATTTCAATATTAACATTGTTTCTCGAATCTTTTGTAAGTTGTTTCTTTTTTCCTTTTCCATCGACAGAAATAGTGAAGAGGTTTAAATAACCGTTCACAGTCTGGTTAAAAAGTAGCGTTTTATTATCCTTCAACCATTTTACCTCTACAACACGTTCTTTGGGATCATTAATGGGGATTTGCTTAATAAATTTACCTTTGATATCGGATACAAATAATAATCCCCTAGAAATAAATACTATTTTTTTGGTATCCGAAGAAATATCAAAATTGGTTATTTTATCATCAACTTTAAAATCTTGAGTTTTCTCTAGTGTATTGTTGTTGAATAACTGGACATTAACTTTTTCTGAACGTTGAGAAGCAACATCATATATATAAAGTTGAAAATCTTTGGTAAATGTTATCTTTTTACCATTTGCACTAACTTGTGGTCTTTTAATAGAAGTTGAGAATTGAGTGAGATTAATTTTTTTGTTTTCTTTTAAGGCATATAGGTTTAATTGATCATTTATTTCATCCGAAGCAAAATAAAGAACTCCATTTTTATCAAAGGTAGGCCATAGATCCATACCTTGATAAGAAGTATGTAGAGTATATTTCTTACTAGCTGTATCATAAGATTTGATATCTGGATTGTAATCCCCTTTATATCTTTTTCTATGAACTAATCCTATACTTAATAGACTTTCATTAAAGTATATATGTCCTGTCTTTGGATGTTGTGCAACATTATGTGCTCTATTAAAATAGTGGTTAAACAAGCGTATGGGTGTACCACCAAATGCAGATACTTCGTAGCTGCCAAAACTATTTTCTCTAGAGGAAGTAAAAAAAATCTTTTTAGAATCCCAAGACCAACCTTCTACAGTATCATTAGAATCATGAAATGTAAGTTGTTTGATTGTGCCACCCTCTAATGGTATGAGATAGACATCTTTATTACCGTATTGTGAAGCGCTAAAAGCAATCCACTTTCCGTCTGGAGATACTGCTGGTCGAGTTTCATCTCCTTTCATTCCAGTTAGTCTTGAAGCAGTTCCTCCATCGCAACTTACTTTCCATAGGTCTCCATTATAACTAAATATAATGGTCTCTCCATTTGGTGTTAAGGTAGGATCAAGAGTGAAATAAGTTTCTTGACCATTAAGAAGAGCTGTAAAAAATAGTAATACATAAATTGCAGAAATTAATTTGATCATTTTGATTGATGAGTTTTTTGAATACATGACAGAAATATGTTTAGATAATCCCCCCACAAACCTTTAAACGTACTATCTTTTTTACAGATTGCTCAACTTGTTTACGGTAAGAAGCGTCTTTCTTAATTTCAGCGAGTATGGATTGAATCGTTTTTTCTTCGTTCTGCGGCATTAAAATCAGATCACAACCTGCTTTAGAAGCTAATAGTGGTGCATTATCAATGATAGTGACTGCTTTCATGATATTTAAGGCATCAGAGATAATGATGCCATTAAAACACATCCCATCTCGTAATAAATCAGTAACAATTCTCCGAGAGCAGCTCGATGGCAAGCCATTTGTGTCAAATAACTTGTTATTTAAAACAGTAATGTGGGCAATCATAATTGATAGTACACCGTCTTCGATAATTTTTTTATAATTGTCTATTTCTTGTAATGGACCATCAATGTATACACTCTGTTTGTGGGTGTCTCCTTTTACTAATCCGTGGCCAGGAAAATGCTTTGCCGTAGCGATAATTCCTCCTTCTTGGGTAGCTTTTATAAATCGATTAGCCAATCGTATGATAGAATCTTTGTTGTTCCCATAGCTTCGGGATTTGATGGCTTCATTGTTTGGGCTTACGTCTAGTACAGGCGCATAATTATGATGAACACCAATCTCCTTAAGTTCTTGATTGATAGTGTTTACTACAGCATCGGATTGTTTTTCTGTTTTTATGTCTATAGTGTTACCTACATCGCGAGCACCCTTAATTCTAGACGCTAATAAACTTGGTTCTGCATCCATGCTAAATAGTAAAGGGAGGGTGTTATTTTTTTTTGAAATAGTATTTAATTTATGGATATTCTCTTTATGTTTTTGTTTGCTTCCTTTGAGATATACTACACCACCAATAGCATCTTTTTCTGTAAGTTCTATTATAGTTTTCTCGGATTTACCTAATTCACCAGCCGAAGTAATGATCATTTGAGCAATTCTTTGATGGTCATTTAGCTGATTATACACAGAATCTACGACTTGATCCAACCGCTCATTATCAGTATAAAAATCTTGAAGACAAAAATCGTTGGTTTGCGCACATATATTTCCATATAGAAATAAGATAAATAGAATCAATCGATAGTTTTTCATGAGTAGAATTGTAAACTAAGTTGTATTGGTTTCAAAAATAGTTAAAACTACTCACTTTAGTGTATTTCGCTTTAGTTTCTATAATAAGTATATTAGTTTAAAATTGAGTAAGGTATACTTTTAGGATGAGGCAAAATCAAAAAAAGATCGCCTAAATACTATTTAGACCGATCTCTTTTATATTTGTTAGCCAATACTACTTACTACTAATACTAATTAATTATTGAATCAATAATTTTTTCATCATACCATTTGAAGCTTTTACAAAATAAACACCTGTTGTTAAATTTAAAAATATCTAAAGTTGTATTAGTGTGCGAATTAATTTTTTCTGTTTGAACTAAATCTCCAGCAGTTTTATAAATTTTAACACTCAATACTGGCTGGCTCTCATCTTCTTAATACAAAGAAACGATATCATTTTCGGGATTAGGAAATACACTCATTTTCTCAATGTCGCTCACTAATTGTTTTGCTCCCGATGAACTAGGGTTTATCTACCACATTCCAAAACCATTTGGTTCTTTAATTGATCTAGTCCCATCGGAATTAAACTTTTTATGCATATTAATTTAGGAGATGTTCATGCCATTGCTAGTACAGACTGCTTTTACGTTTTCATTCACTTGGTCAAGAATTTCTTTTTCAGTGTATCCTTTATGAATTTCTAAATATCTTCTTGTAGCTACTTTTTATATGATAATAATAAGGTGGTACCCAAGTAATTTGCCATTTCACAGAGTTGTCATTTGTATTTTCTTTAGTTGCTAAAGAAAAATTATTCCCATTAGATGCTAATTTTCTGTTTATATTCCCTGGATTAACCATCTGATATATGCCAGAATTTCTTAATGCTACAGGCTCATTAATTGAATTGCGTATTATTTTACCATTTGTAAATTGCGAATCTTGAATATTTATAGATCCTCCACTATTTGGCACATTAAGTTGACAAATTTTTGCCCAATTTTGTAATCCTGTATTTCCTGTTATTGTAATTGATGTTGATGTAAATTCCTGATTAGCATCAATCCCTTCTCCTGTTTTATTTCTATTTTCATAATACATAATTTTATCACAATTGATCCAAAAGGATACATTAGAACTTCGTTATGAAGCTTTCTGATGCAATAGAATATGACATTTTATTAGTTTTAGCATAGTATCGGCTACGGTGAAACTTAAAAATGTAGCGTAGTGTTATATTTTGCAGCAACTGAAAACTGTAGTAGATTTTCTAATGTCTATGAATGCGGATTAACGCACAGAATTTTTGGTAACTTTTTAGTAAACTTAATCTCAGGTCTTAAGGTTTTTTGCCATTTGCTTTTAGCTAATTATTAAAGGCTAATATCTTTGCGTATTAGAAAATCTTTGATATTAAGAGGTTTAGTTTAAGTGTTAACATTTTCGATAGGAACATTAGCTAGTTGCCCCCATTCACTCCAAGAACCATCATATACACATAGATTATCATACCCAGATAGTTTTGCAGCCAATAATATAATACAGGCAGTAATACCAGAACCACAACTAAAAATTAGTTTTTTATGCTGCAGATCTAACTTTTTAAAAATTTCGATTAATTGCTCTGTTGATCTCATTTTTCCATGGTCTAATACAGATGTGTAGGGCAGATTAATGGCATTAGGAATATGTCCACTTTTAAGATCATCTCTAGGTTCTGGGGTGCTTCCTTGATACCTTTCTTCTGAACGAGCATCTAGTATTCTTATATTTGGATCATTCATTCCATTTAAAACATCCTCGCTAGTCACCATGCATTTGGAACGATCATTTGTTTTAAAATTTCCTATTTCATATACAGCTTTAGCACCCTTTTTTTCTACAGGATATCCTGCGGCCGTCCAGGAGGGTAAGCCGCCATCCAATACAGCTACATCATCATATCCCATAGCAGTAAACATCCACCAGGCTCTTGGACTGGAATAAATTCCTAAGGTATCATAGACGACGATCTTAGCATTAGAGTGAATACCGAGTTTTTGACTATTTTGTTCAAAAACTCTGGGGGAAGCTAACATATTAGGGATAGGTGTAGCTAGATTAGAAAATGATTTTTTGATATCAAAAAACCGAGCATTTTTGATTTGCATGTCCTGATGATTTATCGAGTAATCAGTTGCAGTTACTTTTTTTATACTTGCATCTAAAACGATAAGATTAGGATGATCCAGGTGTTTGGCTAACCAATCAACTGATACAATTGGAGTATGCATACGTATGGTATTCATATACTATGATTCTTGGAATTTATCTAATAATTTATTGGTTTGTTGCTGTAGTTTTTTCTTAAAAAAACCAGTCCCGCCTAATAATATCCCTTTCCAGCCAATAGCTTGTGATGCCCATCGGTGTAGATTAAAGTCATCAGTATGCTTTATGATTTTACCATGTTTGAATTCGAATTGAGCATTAATACTATTATGAACCGATCTTCCGGTTTGACTAAAAGTATAGCTTACTTCCCAATGCGCAGAACCTTTTTGATCATCAATTTTAATATTAGAAAACACTACTTCAAGATCTTTTCCTTTATTGCATAACATTCTCCACATTTTTTTAGCTCTCTCACCTTTCAATTTTCCAAAACCTGGATCTTCAAAAATGACATCTTTATGGTAACAAGATACCATAGCATCTGCATTTCTATGGCCTAAAGCAGTGTAGAATTTTTCGATAAGTTCTCTATTAGTTGCCATGGTTATTATTTGTTTTTTAAAATAGAAAACAAGTTTAGTATAGTTAGTCTAATTTATCAGCTAGTTTTTTAAATACTTTTTTAGGGTTTTTATCTTCGTATAAGATATCGTGTACTGCATCAATAATTGGTGTACGAGTAGTACTAGTTGCATCTAATTCATAAGCTGTTTTTGCTGCATAATACCCTTCTGCAACCATATTCATTTCCATTTGTGCGCTTTTTACAGTATATCCCTTACCAATCATATTCCCAAACATTCGATTACGAGAAAAAATAGAGTAGCCTGTAACTAAGAGATCCCCAAGGTATGCAGAGTCATTGATATTACGTTTCATTTTATGCACTTTTTTGATAAAGCGTTTCATTTCTCGAATGGCATTACTCATCAGTACACTCTGAAAATTATCACCATATCCTAATCCGTGAGCAATACCAGCCGCTACAGCATAAATGTTTTTTAATACAGCAGCGTACTCAGTACCGATAATATCATCACTCACTTTGCACTTGATATATTCACTACTTAATCTAGTAGCCATTATATGCGCTTTTTCTTCATCATTAGAAGCTATGGTAAGATACGATAATCTTTCCAGAGCCACTTCTTCTGCGTGACAAGGACCAGTGATAACTCCAATATGATCAAATGGAATTTTATACACATCATGGAAATGCTCTCCTACAATCAATCCAGTTTCGGGGATTATTCCCTTAATAGCAGAAAAAACAACTTTACCTTCTAATGAAGCAGTCAATTTATCTAATTCTTCTTTTAGAAAAGCAGATGGAATGGCAAAAACCAAATAGTCTGCATACGCTACGGCCTCATTAATATCACTAGTAAGTCTAAGTTGATCAACATTAAATTCTACAGAACTTAGGTAACTAGGATTATGTTGTTGCCTTTTTATATGCTCTAATGCGTATACACTTCGCATATACCAACCAACTTCTTGTACATTTTCGGTAAGCATTTTTACGATTGCGGTAGCCCAACTTCCTCCACCAATGACAGCAAATTTTAACTCTTTATTCATATAAGAAGATTGTGTCTCCAAAAGTAAGTAAAATAGGAGTCAAAATAAAGTATTGATTTTTAGTTAGTTAATTGTTTGGCATACGTTTTGGTTATCTATTCTACGAAATCAAAACACACATACCTATGAAGACATTGAAAATACTTTCGGTTTTATTTTTTGGCACTTTTCTTTTAAGCTCTTGTACAGCAGATATTATAATAGAAGAAGATGTATATATAGAAGAACCATCAATTAGCTTAAATGAAGTACTAAACTCATATGAGATCTGGTATATCGATATTGAACGTACTCAAGGTAGTGGTGAGATTCCTTTTCTTCAGAAAGCATTTACAGTATCTTTTGAGGATGGAACTTTTTATGCAAATAACAACCTAGTAGGAATAGGTGCCAATGGTAATGGATTTGGGTTAGCTGTTGGGTACTATAATACTATTGGAATGGATGTAGATATAAGCCATGATATTGACGGCTTTTATAGCATACAAGTAACTCAATTAGGAGCTAATGAAATTCGCTTATATGATGCAGTTAGTAATACTAGTTATTACTTAGAAGGATATCAGAGAAATACATTTGATTATGATAAGGTATTTTATGATAACATTCACTATTTCTTACACGAATACACAACTTGGGAAAAAGTATATACCAGTGAGTTCGGAGCATTAAACGAATTTGATGATGAAAATTATTTATCGTTTTTATATAATGGCTCAGCAGACAATTTCAGAAGCTCACAAGATGTAAATGGAACTAATATTAATAGCCTATACTTTGATTATACAGGATATTATACAGTTGATGATATAGATAATGATTTTTATAAGAAAATTTTAACACTTGATTACGATTATTTAGGCAATGATTATTTCGAATTGACCGTTATCAATGATAGAACGATCGAATTATTTCATCCTACTTCTGGAACAGTATATCAATTTGTTGGTAGAGCATATCTGCAATTTAAAAGTACAGAAAATGGTAAGAAAACCCAAAATGATAAAAAAAGAATGAAAAAATCTGATTTTATAAAAATCACAACATAAGAATTGTACTGAACAATATAAATTTTTTGGTTGGTTATTTAGTTAGAAATCGCTCTACAAGAGACATCTTGTTTGAGCGATTTCTTTTTTAGTAAATCAAACCTTATTCAAAATTTGATTTTGCTTCGAGGGTAGCTCATTTACGCTACAAATCAAGGTTCCATTATTCTTTATCAAAATTTCTACATCTTTTCTATTCAATTCTGTATTTTTATAGTTGAAAAATTCAGAAACTATGTCTATTCAAAAACCTTTTAATCTTAATCAGTGGATTAAAGAAAATAGAAATACGCTAAAACCACCAGTTGGGAATAAAAATTTATATAAAGAAGCAGGAGATTATATCGTTATGATCGTTGCAGGACCCAATGCCAGAAAAGACTATCATTATAATGAAACCGAAGAACTTTTTTATCAATTAGAAGGAGAAATAGAGGTACACATCCAGGAAAACGGAGAGAAGAAAACAATGAAATTAGGACCAGGAGATATGTATTTACATCCCGCTAGAGTTCCACATTCTCCAGTTCGTCATGAAGGATCTATTGGTCTGGTGATCGAAAGAAAACGAGCAAACCTTGATGCCGAAGACGGATTACTTTGGTTTTGTGACCATTGCAATACCAAGTTACACGATGTATATTTTAAATTAGAAGATATCGAAAAAGATTTTCTAAAACATTTTAAAGATTTCTATGGGAATAAAAACCTTAGAACTTGTTCTAATTGCAATATAGAGATGCCAGTAGACAAACGCTTTATTACAGAAAAATAATAAATCAATTTTGTTTAATATGATCTAAAAAATAATAAATTAACTTCTTTAATCATACTATAAAAAACAAAATGACACAGATTAATAGTTTATAGAATCAAACATAAAAACAACTGTAAAAAAACAGTATTTTTACTGTTATATTTTAAAAAAATAAAAATGTAGTACTATGCTTGGACTCATAACAGATTTTGGAATAAAAGAAGCTTTAAAGAAATTAGGAATTTCTGATATAAATCAAGGAACCTCTACAGGTTCTGACTGGTTTTCTTCAGGGGATGAGATTTTATCGTACTCCCCAGTTGATGGTCAAGTCATAGGAAAAGTAATAAGCACTTCGGCATCAGATTACAAAAAAGTCATCGAAACGTCAATTTCAGCTTTTAAGACTTGGAGAATACTGCCTGCTCCCCAAAGAGGAGAAATTGTAAGACAGTTTGGTGAAGAATTAAGAAAATTAAAAGAACCTCTAGGAAAATTAGTGTCTTATGAAATGGGTAAATCCTATCAAGAAGGTTTGGGAGAGGTTCAGGAAATGATAGATATCTGTGATTTTGCGGTTGGATTATCCCGTCAATTACACGGATTAACAATGCATTCAGAACGACCTGGACATAGAATGTATGAGCAATATCATCCACTCGGTATAGTAGGAATTATATCAGCATTTAATTTTCCAGTAGCAGTTTGGGCTTGGAATACTGCATTGGCTTGGATTTGTGGTGATGTATGTGTATGGAAACCTAGTGAAAAAACACCATTGTGTGGGATTGCTTGTCAGCATATAATTTCTAATGTACTAAAAGCAAATAATTTGCCAGAAGGAATTTCTTGTTTGATTAATGGAGATTATAAAGTAGGAGAGATGATGACTACCGATAAACGTATTCCATTAATTTCTGCTACGGGATCTACCAGAATGGGTAAAATTGTCGGAGCTGCGGTTGGACAACGTTTAGGAAGATCATTACTTGAACTTGGAGGAAATAATGCCATTATTGTTACACCAGATGCAGATATCAAAATGACAGTGATTGGTGCTGTTTTTGGCGCTGTAGGGACTGCAGGACAGCGCTGTACTTCCACCAGAAGATTGATTATTCATCAGTCCATTTATGAGAAGGTAAAAAATGCAATAGTAGATGCATATAAGCAATTGCGTATTGGGAACCCACTTGATGAAAAAAATCATGTAGGGCCATTAATAGATAAAGATGCTGTAAAAGGATATCAAAACGCTTTAGCTAAAGTTGTAGAAGAAGGAGGAAATATCGTGGTAGAAGGAGGTGTTCTTACTGGAGAAGGTTATGAAAGTGGATGTTATGTAAAACCAGCAATTGCAGAAGCTGATAACTCTTTTGAAATTGTGCAGCACGAAACATTTGCTCCAGTTTTATATATATTGAAGTATAGCGGTGATGTAGAAAGTGCTATTGACCTTCAGAACGGAGTAGCTCAAGGGTTATCCTCTTCAATAATGACCAATAATCTGCGAGAAGCTGAGCGATTCTTATCTCATGCTGGATCAGATTGCGGTATTGCAAATGTAAATATTGGTACCTCTGGAGCAGAAATAGGAGGAGCTTTTGGCGGTGAAAAAGAAACAGGAGGAGGAAGAGAATCTGGATCAGATGCCTGGAAAGTCTATATGCGTCGCCAAACTAATACAATTAATTATACCACTGAGCTTCCATTAGCACAAGGAATTAAATTTGATTTATAGAAAAGTTTATTGATCATGTAATAAAAAGCATTCTTCTTATCATTTGAAGGATGCTCTTTTGTTTATTATCTTAGTAGCTGCGTAAAATAAAATGTATAATATTATTTAGATTACTGAAGCAACCATATTAATAAAAATGTATCTAAATATAAATATATGGAGGAATTATGAAGAATATAGTATTTATACTTTTAATCACCTTTACTGCTTGTAGTTTAGATGAGCAAGATACAGAAGATCCTGTGTTTTGTACTACTAATTCTGTAGAAGGATTAGAGATAATTGTAAAGTCTAAGGATACAAATGATGCGATCACAGAAGGGATTACTGTAATAGCGACAGATAATGACTACACAGAAAGATTACAAAATATTAGTAATGATAGTATCTATATAGGTGCTTTTGAGAGAGAAGGAAACTACACGATTACAATTAGCGGAGAAGGTTATAAAACATTTGTTTCCACCGATCTTATTACTGTAACATCAGATGTATGCCATGTTATTACAGAGAACAGAGAATTTAGCATTACTCCTAATTGAGATACAGCAATTCTTTTCTATAAACTCCAATATTGTTAAGTTAAGCTCAAAAATTAGTTATTTTGCCACACTGAGCCTGCCTTGTCAGTAGATTGGCCTGTCGAAGTGAAATCAAAAACAAAAGTTAGTATGGTATTCGACAAGCTACCATTGAAGTATTTTTTAACTTGCTGTTTTATAGTTAAATATGTCACTGTATTTATTGGATAAAATCTTTATTGGATGTCTCAGATGGACAAAGATAAACCACCTCCAAATTGCACAATCTATAAAAAACACTATAAATTCCCTTGTGTTTTTGAATAAAATTGATGAAAAATAGACGTATTCGTGTTTTTTGCCAAAATTTAACACATTTTCTTGTTTTTTAATTTATTTTTGACATTCATACAAATTACTTAATTAAGATGAATACAATACTACACCGCCTCTTTAGAGGCTTTCTTGTCTGTGGGATGATTTTATTTAGCTACACAGCTACTTCACAGACACAACAACTAAAGACCAGTGCATCACCTGTTCAAAAAGGACATAAATTGTACAAGCAGACGAAAATGTTTGATAGTCAAACTGGGTCTACGGATACGAGCAAAAAACCGGTTAAAGTATCAGATAGGGCTGAGGACCGATCAGAATTTCTACTTTCAAAATTAAAGAACCCAAACACAGGAATTATTCCAAAAGGTGTTAGAAAAGCAGAACTACAATTTTCTAGTAAAATTAGTACTAGTGATGATTCTCAGAAATCATTGGCAGTTGCAGCAAAATCTGCAAAAGCAGGTAGCTTCTCTTTTTGGAGAAATAGAGGGCCGTTTAATGTAGGAGGAAGAACTCGTGCATTGGCAATTGATAGCAGAAATGAGAATGTAATTCTAGCTGGAGGTGTCTCTGGGGGATTATGGAGAACAGAAAATGGGGGAGAAACTTGGAGAAAAGTAACTAGAGGTTTTCAAGATCCTAGTATCACTGCAATTGTTCAGGATCCAAGACCAGGAAGAAGCTTTACTTGGTACTATGCCTCAGGAGAACGCTCAGGGAATTCTGCTGGAGCTGGTGGAGCTTTTTATCAAGGATCTGGGATTTATAAATCTCAAGATGGTGGACGTACTTGGGAACAATTAAGAGCAACAATTAATCCAGATGTAGGTGCTTTTAACGCAGATCAACCGTTTGATTTGATTAGTTCTATAGTTATAGATCCAACCAATGGAGATGTTTACGCAGGAACTATTACAGGGATTCAAAGATCACAAGATGGAGGAAATTCTTTTACAGAAGTGTTGTCAGGTGGATTTGATACTTTCGCAGAAGTTGTTGTTAGTTCTACGGGTCAGCTGTATGCGACAATGGATTCTGATAGTGAACCTGCTGGATTTTTCACATCTTCTACAGGAGATATAGGAAGTTGGACAAATATTACTCCAGAAGGATTTGTTCCAGATTATTCTCGAACTAAAATAGGAATTGACCCTTCTAATGAGGAAACTGTTTATTTTTTAACTCAAAACAGTAGTGGAGGCTTAGGAGTTTTGTTAAATAGATATGATGCTATTACAGGAACCTACACAGATTTAAGTGCTAATTTGCCGCTTTTTATTGGCGGACCCATCGGAAGTTTAGATTTACAAGGAGGCTATAATATGATTGTAAAAGTACATCCTACAGATAGTAACACAGTATTTGTTGGAGGAACAAATCTATATCGATCTACTACTGGATTTACTACGCCTGCTGGACAAGAAAGTTGGGTTGCAGGATACTCTCCCTTGAATGATATAAGTTTATACACTAATCAGCATCCAGATCAGCATGTGTTGACATTTTTTCCTTCTAATCCAAACAAAGCATTATCTGGTAATGATGGAGGTGTTTTTGTTACAGAAGATATTACAGCTACAAATGATGGTATAGAACCAGTAGCCTGGGAGTCCCTGAATAATGGATATATTACCACACAACCTTATCACGTAGCATTTGATCCAGAACCTAATACCGATGATTTAGTGGCAGGATTCCAGGATAATGGGACTTGGTTTACGAATTCTACAGATTCTAATGCTCCTTGGGAAGAAGATTTTGGAGGTGATGGAGCGTACAGTGCTATCGCTGATAATGGAAGAACACGTTATGTTTCTTCACAGAGAGGAAATGTTTTTAGATTTAATTTTGATGAGGCAGGAGTTTTGGAATCATTTTCTGCCGTAGAGCCTGCAGGAGCTTCTGGATTTGCATTTATCAATCCATTTATTTTGGATCCTAACAATGATAATATTATGTATATGCCAGCAGGAAACACAATATGGAGAAATAATGATCTGGATGGTTTACCATTATTTACAAACGGATCTGCTACAGAAAACTGGGCAAACATTACAACATCTGCTACAGTAGATGAGTCTACTATTACCGCTTTAGATATATCTAAATTTCCTGTAGCCAATAGACTGTATTATGGAACTAATTCTGGGATTGTATATCGAATGGATAATGCAATTATAGATGATCAACAAGCAATTGACATTACTACTGGAAAAGGATTACCAGCAGGTTTTGTAAATGATATTAATGTAGACCCATCTAATGCAGATCGTGTAATTATTACTTTTTCTAATTATGGTATTCCAAGTGTATTTTTTACTGAGGATGCAGGTGAAACCTGGACCAATATTAGTGGTAATCTAGAAGAAAATGCTGATGGTACAGGTAATGGGCCATCGGTAAGAAGTACTGCATTCTTAGGGAGTAGTACAGGTAGAGTTGGCGCTAGACTGCAGAGAATATTTGCAGCGACTAGTACAGGTTTATATTCTACTAGAAACTTAAATGGACAAAATACGGTATGGAGAAAAGAGAACTTTGCTATTGGTAATTCTGTAGCTGATGAAGTGGTTACTAGAAAAGATGGGTTTATAGCAGTAGCAGCACATGGTAGTGGATTATTTAGTGCTCGTTTCCCTATAATCGCTAACCCACTACCTGAATCTTCCTTAACCACAGCATTTTTATTAAATGACTTTGTAGTAGATGAGAATAGTGAAGATACAGAAATCGATATTACTGGATTATTTGTTCAATCACAGGGATTACCTATCGATATAGAATTAACAAACTCTAATCCAGAATTAGTAACTGCAGTATTATCAGGAAATACGATTACATTATCATATGCTCCTGACTCTCTCGGAGCTGCTGCAATAGGCTTGATAGCTACTTCTGGAAACGAGCAAGTATCTGAAGGTTTCACGGTTACCGTTTCTGAACCTTCTATTTATGAGCAAATAAATGCACAAGTATCTACATTACCATCACAAAACTTTTTAGATTTTGGTGGATTGGCACAATCAGCAGATGATTTTACAATACCTACAGGAAATACTTGGAATATTGATAGAGTACTAGCTTTTGGTGGCGCTAATGGAACTCCTACTCTTGATAATATAACAATAGTTGTATTTGATGACAACAATGGAATACCAGGAGAGGTAATCTATAACAGCGGAGAGATCACACCCATATCAGAATTGAATGATAATAACTTAAATATCTTATTACCAGAGATAGTAACTTTAGAGAGTGGTAAATATTGGATATCAATATATGCAAATTTAGCGTTTGATGGAGGCAACCAATGGTTCTGGGCATCACAAGATAATGTTGTAGGAGATGAATCTCAATTTAGAGACGCTGCTGATCTTTTTGGCACAGGTGCTGTTGATTGGACTGCAGCTTCTGCAGCATTAGGTAGAGACCCTCTGGATCAAATTTTCCAGATTTTTGGAGATATTATTAGTACGGATACATCACCAGACGAAGTAGAAGTTGCACAAGACGAACCACTAGTAACATTAAACTCTGGTATTAGCTCTTTAGTGTATCCAAACCCATCTTCTGATGTATTTAATTTTAATATAAGAGCATTAAATGTAGATCAGAAAATAACACTTCGGATATTTAATATCACTGGACAAATAGTTCACGAAAATTTGAACCTTTCTTCTGAGGCAGATTATAGCTGGGATGCATCTTCTATGAATTCGGGCTTTTATTTTGTTACAATAGATGGAGCAGGGATTTCTGAGAAAATGAAAATTTTGGTTAATAAATAATCAATTATTGAACCTTATTTCTTTTAGAAACGGGTTGATAGATTAACGTATATACGAAAGGCATTCTTCTGATCAGAAGAATGCCTTTTTTCAATAATTTTATTGGTCTCAAAAATAGTCAACACTATGCGCTTTAGTGCATCTGGCTTTAGCTTCTAAAAATTGTAAAAGTACTTAGTTTTGATTCATTAACTTTTAGTTTTTTTCAAAATAGCTAATGACTAACTGTTAAAAGCTGATACCCGTGTAGCTGACTTGAGTCAGATTTAGAAACCTATAGACTTTAGTCCATAGTGATTTAGCTTACTTCAAAAGTATAAACAAACAATTCTATTTATATATTGCGATTTTAAAATCATATTAGTATAAATTTCCGTATGTTTTAGGGAAAATGTAAAAAATAAACCTATTGCTGCTTTTTGCTAGAATTTAACATAGTTTCCTACTTTTTGATTTACTTTTAGCCTTCATATAAATCAAAAATAAATAAAATCATGTATTCATCATTACTTAATTTAAAGGGTATTGTTTGCGCTTTTGTAGTATTGGCAGTATGTTTTTCTGGCAATTCTCAAGCACAACAATCAAAAAACAGTAGTACCAATTCAAATCAGATTAATGGGAAACAAGTATACCGCAATATCAAAAAACTGTATGAAGGTAAAACACGTACTTCTCAGTCATCAAAAGTAAAAAGTGTTGCTGAGGATCAAGAAAAGAGGTACACCTATGAAATGAGACAGCTTGTTGATCCTGCAACTGGTATAATTCCTCCTGACATTCGAGAAAAAGAAACTAGATTTTCTAGTAAGATAGCTATTGGTGATGATTCTCAAAAATCACTGGAGATTGCTGCAAAATCAGCAAAATCAGGAAACTTCTCTTTTTGGAAAAATAGAGGCCCCTTCAATGTAGGAGGGAGAACAAGAGCATTGGCTATCGATCGCACTAACGAGAATGTTATTCTGGCTGGAGGATCGAGTGGAGGTATGTGGAGATCAGAAAACGGGGGGGAGTCTTGGAGAAAAGTCACCCGAAACTTTCAAAACCCTAGTGTAACAGCAATCATTCAGGATCCGAGACCCGGTAAAAGTTTTATCTGGTATTATACCTCTGGAGAACGAAGAGGATCAGCATCAGATGGAGGTGGTGCCTTTTATCAAGGTACTGGTATTTTCAAATCACAAGATGGTGGACGTACTTGGGAAAAGTTGAGAAATACAGATGATAATGATCCTGCAGCTTTCGGACCTTTAGATTTGATTAATTCTATTGCTATTCATCCAGAAAATGGGGATATTTATGTAGGTACAATAACAGGTATACATCGATCTCAAGACGGAGGAAATACATTTATCGAAGTTTTAGCAGGAGATTTTGATACCTATGCTGAAGTAGAAATTACTACTACAGGTCAAATTTATGCAACTTTAGACTTTGATAGTGATCCAAATAGCGGCTTTTTTACATCTGTTGACGGAGATACATGGACAGATATTACTCCAGAATTTTTAGCTGAAGAACATCAAAGAACTGTAATAGGATCTGATCCTACTAATGGAAATGTAGTGTACTTTTTTACGGCTGATGCAAATAGAAATGCTCCTCAACGTGCTTACCTATATAAATATGATAGTGCTGCAGAAGAGAATTGGACAGATCTAACAGTAAATCTTCCTACCAATTTTGGTTCTAGAGGAGGGACCTTTAATGTTCAAGGAGGATATGATTTAGTGGTAAAAGTAAGTCCAGCGGATTCTAATCTGATATTTGTAGGAGGAACAAATTTGTATAGATCAACCACTGGGTTTACAACTCCATCAGCTCCAGATAGTTGGATTGGGGGATATACTTCTAGTAATGGAGAAATTTTTGCTTTATATACAGATCATCATCCAGATCAACATGCATTAGTATTTTACCCATCTAATCCTAACAAAGTATTGTCAGGTCATGATGGAGGGGTATCTGTAACGGAAGATATTACAGCTACTAACCCACAAGAACCAGTGACTTGGACTTCTTTAAGTAATGGATATTTAACAACACAGCCCTATCATGTATCTTTTGACCCCGAACCTAATAGTGACGATTTGATTGCTGGTTTCCAGGATAATAGTACGTGGTATACCAATTCTACAGATGGGACTGCACCCTGGGAAGATTTATTTGGTGGAGATGGTTCATATAGTGCGATTGCAGATAATGGTAGTACACGATATGTATCTTCTCAATTAGGAAACATTATAAGGTTTAATTATAATGAAGAAGGAGAAAATATAGGATTTACTCGAATCACCCCAGCAGGAGCAACAGGGTTTGGTTTTATTGCGCCTTTTGTATTGGATCCAAATAATGATAATATTATGTATTTACCTGCAGGCGATAGAATTTGGCGAAATAACAATCTTGATGAAGTTCCTTTATCTAATAATGCGGCAGCAACCGTAAACTGGGTAAATCTTTCAAATTCTGCGACACTTGATGGAGCACCTATTGTTTCCTTAGATGTATCTAAATATCCTATTGCTAATAGACTATATTATGGTACGGCAAGTGGTGTTGTATACAGAATGGATAATGCTAATGTAGATGGCCAAGAAGCTCTAGATATTACTACTGGAAAAGAATTACCACCAGGTTTTGTAACAGATGTTAACGTAGATCCTTCAAATGCTGATAGAGTGATTATAACATTCTCTAATTATAGGATTCCAAGCCTTTTTATTACAGAAGATGGAGGAGAGACGTGGACTGATATTAGTGGTAATTTAGAAGAAAATATCGATGGATCAGGAAATGGACCTTCGGTAAGAAGTACGGCCTTTTTAGGGAGTAGTACTGGTAGATTGGGAGCTAGATTACAACGAATATTTGCTGGTACAAGTACAGGCTTATATTCTACTAGAAGATTGGATGGACAAAATACAGTATGGAGAAAAGAAAATATAGTTATTGGTAATAGTGTAGTAATGGAAGTAGGGACGCGTAAAGATGGGTTTATAGCAGCTGCCTCTCACGGTAATGGGTTGTTTAGTGCCCGATTCCCTGTAGTTAATGAATTGCCTGAGCCTTCTTTAACGGTTAGTTATTTGTTAGAAGATATTACTGTAGATATTAATGAGATTGAAGATTTTGATGTTACAGTAGAAGATCTTTTTGTAAATTCAAACGGAGGAGCTATTTCTATAGAATTACAAAATACAAATCCAGGGCTGGTTACTGCTACACTTGATGACGATACTATAAGTATAGCATTTGCCGAAGGAGCAGAAGTAGGAGATCAAGCAACTATAGTGTTAGTGGCTACTTCTGGTAATGAACAAGTTGCTGAAGGATTTACGATCAATATTTCTGAATTGCCTATTTATAATCAAAATGGAGTACAAACAAGCGCTATAATATCGCAAAATAATGCGCTTGATATTAGTGGAGCTATAGTGCAGGTAGGAGATGATTTTGTGGTGCCAGAAGGGACTACATGGACAATTGAAAGAATTCTTGCTTTTGGAACAGCAAATGACGCTCCTGTATTAGATAATGCAACTGTGGTTATTTATACCAATGAAAATGGGACACCAGGCGAAGAAGTATTTAACAGTGGTGAATTGACTCCGATTTCAGAACCTAATGATACTAATATTAATCTTTTGTTGCCACAAGCGATTACTTTAGAGAATGGAACCTATTGGATATCCATCTATGCTAATATTGATTCTGGTAGATGGAACTGGGCTGCACAAAATGGAGGTATTGATTCAGAGTCACATCTAAGAGATATACAAGATGTATTCGGAGCTGGTGCTACGAACTGGACTCCATTATCATTGCTTGGTATCGGTCCAATTGATCAAATATTTGATCTTTATGGTGTGATATCTGGTGGGGATACAGACGCAGGAACCTCTTCTTCCTCTCCATTAACTACATTAGATGCTTCTTCTGGAACTACTGTTGTATTTCCTAATCCTTCTACTGGAATTTTTACTTTTAATTTGAAAGATTTTAAACCAAATGAAAGAGTTTCAATGACTGTATACAATATAGCAGGAACAAGGATATATCAAAGAAATGATTTGAGATCACAGTTTCAATGGGATGCTTCTGGATTTACTAACGGATTTTATTTTGTAGAAATCCAAGGAGAATCAGGTATAGAACGTAATTTTAAATTACTACTTCAACAATAGTTGATATACATGTATAGCTTTAAAAGAGGAGTTGAATTTTCAACTCCTCTTTTATTTTTGTGTGAATTAGCAATAGTTAGTGGCACAAGAAAGACAAGGATTATTTTTTAATAAACTTGAGAGTTTCTTTACTTGTTTTCGAAGCAATTCTTAAAAAATATACACCAGATGCTAAGTAATCAAGTGTTAATGAATTTTTGGTTCTATCAGTTGTCATCTTATGAGAACTTAGCTTTCTTCCATTGAGATCATAGATGTTTAGTTGTAAGGTGTCATCGCTATTAATTTTCTCTGTAGCATTGATATACAGCGTATTGTTTATAGGATTAGGATGTATCGCAAATTGCTCAGTAGTTTCTTCTTGGAACTCATCAATAGTAAGTACTGTTGCATCAGGAGTATTGGTCATTAACCACTCCAGGTCACTTGTAGTACCAAACCACCAATTGTATTTACGTGGAGGTTCAAGTCGATATACAGGTTTTTCTGGAAAGGTTCTGGTCCATTTCTCGATAGAATATTTAGATGTGACAAGAAGGTCATTAATTCTAGTAGTGAGTTCTGGGGTGTCTGTTAATCCTAGTTTTTTTTGAGCCCATTGTGCTCTGGCTAATAAGGTCATAACGTCTAATGCATGCTCATTATCATCCCAGGGTTTCCAGTAGATTCCATTATCTCTAAAGCGTTCATTAGTCTGGCCACTCCATAAATAATAAGTTTGGATGTTTCCATTAATATTAGTGTGCGTATCTTCTACAGTATAAAAACAATGCGTGGTAATATTTTCTCCCAATCCAATTAAAAAACGCAATGTTTCTTCATCTTCTGAGTGTAAATAATACCTCCAGAATGCATCTGCCATCAGTGCACTCAACCAGGGAGATATAATAGGTTGATAATATCCTTTTACATCTTCTTCTCCATCTCCAGGGCGGTTAGCACCTTCATGCGGACCCATAGGATGAATTAGACCTCCCTCTGGTTGATATCCATTGATTGGATTTTTTGCTCTAAAAAAAGCATGCGTGGCACGCTCATTGGTTAGGATTTTATATTTTTCTTCCCCGGTAGCTTCAAAAGCAGATAGTGGGCCTAAAAGCCAATATGTAAAATGCCTTTCTGTCCAGAAAGAATATCCATCTTTAAGGAAAAAATCTTTTCTCTCGGCTAATTTAGCCACATTTAATATTTTAGTTGTAAGTGTCTTGTCTCCAGTTAGCATTAAACCGATAAGCATAGATCCGCTAAAGCTATATTTAAGATCATCTCTTCCTTTTAGGTCAAACCATCCTTCATCATTTAGATGATGTGCATAAAATTGAGAAGCCTTATGGGCAGCTTTTAGCCATTTTAAGTCGCCTGTTTTCATATATGCATTCCATAGACAACCTCCACGATCGAATAACCAGGGGCTAGGCTCTAGGATGTTTACTTTATGTTCATCAAGTACCGTAGCATTTACATCATTTATTGCTGTTTTTCCAAAATTAACCATGGCCTCATCATACCACTGGTAGTCTGATGTTGCCTGGCTAGTAGGAATAAATTTATTTCTGATAACACATGCGCTCATCCATTCTGTAGGGAGAGTGGCGTATACAGGAGGTTCTTTTAATTCTACATAATTAGCGTTATTGGTATCATCAATATACTCATCATTGGGATCTTTGACGACTACCCAATGGTTTTTTACAATACCTTGATCTCCGAGTTCTAATGTTCTGTTCTGACCATATACAACTTGGATAGTAGTAGGATTTAGATCTGTAAAAATCATATTGATGTATAACAATGCTGATCGAACTCCATTTACATTGGGGTCATCTGATAAGGAATGCCAGCGTGTAAGCTCTTTAATATCTGAAGCAAGTTCATTTCCTTGCCTATCGGTTACGATAATATCTGTAATAGCATTCACAGTGCTTCGTGGAAATGGAACACCAAAAGATACCAACTGATTGGTACCTAGATTAACAGAAGCTCCAGGATGAAGAGTGATTTCAATTGTTCCACTAGATGGAAAATTTTCATAGATAGGTTGAGCGTAGGTCTGTAAGTATAATAAACATATACTTAATGTTACAATACTATTTTTCATTGGGTTTATAGTTTTATAGTAAAATTGAGTTTTTGATTTACATTATTGAATCAGATTTTTTTAATAATAATCTGATGTTGATTAGATATCCTTAGAAGATAGAACCCAGAAGAAACAATACTTCGTGGAAACGGAATGCCAAAAGATATCAGTTGATTAATACCAGTTGTAAGAAGTTGTTCGAAAATGGATTGGGTTACTAGATCATAGAAGGACAAAGTAAGTCTTAAAAAATGGTTGATTTTTTTCATGAGATTCAGGGTTTTTGTACTAAATTATAGATATATAGAATGTAATACCATTATTAGTAGAGGAGGGAGAGTACTAATAGATGATAATGAATTGATTTACATCTAGAGTATGTATTAAAAAATCTATTTCTAGTGCTTAAATTTGTCTATGTTTATTTAAGCTTTATATGCGAAATATTAAACATACTTTCAGTATATCTTATTTGTTACTACAAAATACCAAAAAATTATATTATTTGATTATAACAAATGTTCCTAATCGTGGTGATATTGTTCCAAATTGCTTTTTTTCAGTGGTTTACATCTACTTATGAATCTCGTTAAGTTAAGCTTTATCATTGTCAGTCTGATCCTGTCGAAGACCATCCTAACCTTCGTTTTTGATTCCACTTCGACAGGCTATTAGTTTTGCTCAGTGCGACAAAATAGGTGTTTTTTGAGTTTAACTTAACGACATTGCTCGATTTATGTATTAGAAAACCTGTGATGTCTTTGAGATAGAATAAATCTTATCTTTTCTTAGGTTCTGTATAAAATTAAAAAGTAGTGTAAAGCAGTATTTTAAGTAGTGCACAGATGGAATAGATTTTCTAATTCTTAAAACAGATTTATAGTTTTAACTAGTAAAAAAATCTCTGCTAAAAACAGAGGCTTTAAAGGGTTATAACAAGCATTCATGATGTCCTTGATATAAGTACTTAATTAAGGAGTATTTTTTTGATCGCAGTACCTTTTTGAGAATTGATTTTTAGAAAATAGATTCCTTTCGGGAGGTTTGATATATCTATATTTTTTGCTTTAGATTTTTTAAAATCAAAAATTTGCATACTATTTCCAGTACTACTAATAACTTCTATCTGATCAATAATGAGATCTCCAGAGGTGCCGAAAACTCCAGAAGAAGGGTTTGGATAGATTTTTACCTGTAAGTGGGTATTTATATCTGCAACGCCTAATAGGTTACAGTTCTCGGAGTAACTAGTGGTTACATCTTCTTTCCAGTTTGCATAAATACCTTGTTTATTCGTAGCTGCTTCTGGATGATCTACCTGTATGCATAATGATGGGCTATTGGATCTCGAATCAATTTCAAAAGATGTGGAAGTAGTATTGTTTTGGGCATTTATAAAATGGAGCTTATTGGAGCGACATGTTACTTTTTCCATTTTTCCATTTTTTGATAGATCTAGTGTTTGTAATAGATTCCCTCTGCATTCAATCCTATTTAATTCAGTATTTTTTGTAGGATCAAAACGAGCTACTTGATTACTAGAAAAATCTATAACTTGTAATGACGTATTGTTGGTAATATCCAATTCTTTTATTTGATTGCCTGCAATAGCTAGTATTTCTAGTTTTAAATTAGCAGTACTGTCAAAATTTTGTATATAATTTGCAGTACAGTTTAGAATTCGTAATGCTGTGTTGGTACTAATTTTTAATGTATTTAGCTTATTATTAGCACAAAGCAATTCTTCTAACGATGAGGTATTAGATAGGTTAATGGCTGTCAATTCGTTTTGATTACACTTGAGTATTTTTAACTTAGGATTATTGGAGAGGTCTAGTGTTGTTATACTATTTCCACTACAACTTAATGCTTCTAATAAAGAATTACCAGATAGATTAATATATTCTAATTTTCCTGACACGCAAATTAGTTCTTTAAGCATAGTATTAGAAGAAAGGTCTATAGTTACTAATTCTGTATTTTTAAAACCTAAAAATTCAAGTGCTTCAAATCCTTCAATACCTGTAATATCTGTAATTGCTCCATTAAAGATTAGTCTTTTTACATCCTTTATATTTGCTGTAGGAATAAGGCCATCTCCAATTCCTGTTATATTATCAAAACTTACTAGTGCTTTTTCGAATTCAGGGTCAGGAATGATAGTATATCGTTTTGTAACATCAACATTACAATCCTCTGTATATCTAGAAAATCCATCTTTAGTCCAGGCACTATACACGCCTTGTCCTTGTATAGCAAGGTCTTCATTATCGATAAGGATACATCTAAGATTAGGGTTGTTAAGTGTTACGACAGTTGATAAGATACTATTATTTTCATTTTTTAGATTTAGAACCGTTAATTGATTATCTATACAACTTAGGGATTGTAGCTTTGTATTAGTAGATAGGTCTAATTGAGAAAGTCGATTTGCCGAGCAACTAAGAATTTTGAGATTACTATTGGCAGATAGATCCAGCGTAGTTAGAAGATTCTCGTTACAACCTAATGTCTCTAAATTGATAAAATCTTCAATCCCTGATATATCAGTAATCCCTTTAGCAGAAATAGACAAGGTTTTTATTTCTCTTATCTTAGCTGTAGGCACTTTTCCATCTTCTGGGATATCATCAAATGCTGCCAATGCTTTTTCAAAATTAGGATCGGGGATGGTGGTATATGAGGTTTGTGCTAAGGATACCTTGCACAGGATGCATAGCAATATAATAAGTAATTTTTTTTCCATTTTTATAGTTAAGGGGACAAAAATAGATTTTGAAGATGAGCACCTATAAGATACTTGTTCCAAAAACTATAATACATGTTCCATATATGCTAACTTAGTCTGGTATAACATACGTTTGCAGAGATATTATATTGAATAATTGATAGTTTATCGATTTTTACTGTTATATTCAGAAGGAGTAATACCGTATTGTTTTTTAAAACATTTAGAAAAATAAGAATGATCAGAAAAACCTACGCTATATCCGATTTGCGTAACAGTATCACTATTTTGATCTAGAAGTTGTGCAGCCCTTTTTAATTTAATAGTTCTAATAAATTCTGTGGTCGATAGCCCAGTTAATGCTTTTAGTTTTCTGTGTAATTGAGTTCTACTTAGGCCAATAACTTCCATTATGGATTCTACATTGAGATCAGATTTAGTAATATTTTCTTCGATATAAGTAGAAAGTTTTATTAAAAACTTTTCATCTTGGCTTTTTGCAGTAATGGCACTTGGGCTAATTATAATGTTTTTCTGATAATGTTTTTTTAATTTTTCTCTTGTGGAGATCAAGTTTTCAATTCTACTATCGAGTTCTTCAATCTGAAAAGGTTTTGGAATATATGCATCTGCTCCGATTTTAAATCCTTTTATCTGGGATTTTAAATCAGCTTTTGCGGTGAGCATAATAATAGGAATATGACAGGTTTTAGTATCTGTCTTTAACGTTTGGCATAGTTGTTCTCCATTTAGTTTCGGCATCATAATATCAGTAATGATAAGATCTGGAATATATTTCAATGCAAGTTCTATACCTTCAAGACCATCTTTAGCTTCTATTATTTGATAAGCAGTATTAATACTTGTTTTAATATAATTTCTAAGGTCGTCATTATCTTCTACAATAAGGATTGTATTTTCTTTATTATCAACAGCTGTACTTTTATTAATAGGTTGTTCTATACTAATTGTTTTGGTAACTGTTTCTGTTTGCTTAACAGGATCTTTACTCAGGTCTTTTGAGTTAAAAAATGATTTTTCTACAGGCAAAATAACAGTAAAGGTGGTTCCAATCCCTAATTTACTGGTTACTTCAATTTTTCCTCCATAGAGATTCATTAGTTCTTTGACCAGAGCCAATCCAATTCCACTTCCTTCTTGCTCACGGGTTTCAGAGGTGTCTACTTGGTAGAAACGTTCAAACAAATAAGGGAGCTTATCTTGGGATATCCCAATACCAGTATCTTTTATGATCAATTTTAAATAACCTGGTTTATTTTTGCTAAAAGAAGAATTAATAGATATAGATTTATTTTCTGGCGTAAATTTAAAAGTATTAGAAATAAGATTATTCACTATTTTTTCGAGCTTATCAGGGTCAAACCAATAAGATTGCCCTGAAGGTTCAATTTCGCACTGGAAATCGATGTTTTTAACATCAGCAAGAGAAGTAAAAGAACTAGCTAACATTTTGATAAATGATGCGACATCTCCTTCTATGATTTTAAGATTCATTTCCCCACTTTCTAGTTTTGATATTTCCAACAATTGATTGATTAATTCTTGCAAGCGTTTGGCATTACGATGCATAAGCATATGATCCTGATCTTGATCATTGGATTTTAATTTGTTTTCTAAGGGGCCAAGAATTAAGGTAAGTGGCGTTCTGAATTCATGAGAGATATTAGCAAAAAACCTTGATTTAGTTTCATCCATATGTTTTAAACGTTCATTTTTTTCTGCAAGTTCTTCTGTACGTTCAGTAATAGTCAATTCTAATGCTATATTTTTCTTATGGATCTGTCTCGTACGCCATTTTACTATAATCCAGATAAATATTCCTAGGAGCAGAGTATAGAACAAATATGCCCATTTCGTTTGATACCAAGGAGGGAGAATGGTAAAAGTAAAAGTAGCTTCTTCTCCTACAACTTGTTCCTGATTTTTTGCTATTACATGAAAAGTATAAGTCCCTGACCGTAAATTATCATACTTTTTTTGATTGTCGTAATCAAAGTATGTTTGAAACCCTTTATCATATCCTTCTAAGTAAAATTTAAATTTTGTGTTATTGACCTCGTGATAGGTAGGCGCGCCAAACTTAAATTTTATTGTACGCATAGTATCAGGAAGTTTTGCGATTTTTTGTTTATTGAATAAGTGAGATATAGTAGAATCATTATCCACCAATACTTGAGAAATATGAGTTTTAAATTTTGGACTAGTGTTACTTGTTTTTCTCTCATCTATCCGAAATAATTTCATATCATTTAGCCATATTACATCGTCTATATCAAAAAAGAAATTTTGGAAATATTTTCTTGTTTTTATTTTGGAATAAACATTTTTGGTAATAGACACCTGTTTTAAGCTATCATTATATGCTCCTTTAAGAATTAGATGAGGCATTAGAGCAGTTACAGCATATGCTTTGTCTTTGTGCAAGAATATTTCTCTTATGCCAAATTGCATACCTTTATAGGTGTCTGTAAAGAAATTTTTGTCAAAAAGTTGGTAGGGGATTAGTTTATTTTGAGTTTGATCATATTCTAATGGATCATTTGAAGAATCATTAAACAACAACTTATTTTTTATTTTGAAAACTTTTTCAATTGTTCCCGAATTGTTTTCTGAAAAAGGGAGGTATGTTTTTGCAAAAGAGCTATCTATAATAGGCCGTTTTTGAGGATCATATTTTATTTTAATTCTAATATATCCAGGATTGGAATTATTAAGCCAAATATCATTGTCGTTTCCTTCTTCTATATGCAAAGTTGTGGCATTATCAATATACTTTTCATTGGAGATATTCCATATTCCTTTTTGATTTTTTTTTAGAATTCGTAGTCCATAATCAGTACCGGCATATGCCCAATTACCAATTTGAGATTTTTTTAGCGTTAATGTTTTAAATGATTGATTTGATAAAGATATTAGCTTGTTATTGGCGATTTTAAAAACACCTTGATTTGTAGCGGCTAATAGGTCTTTTTGAATAATATTTAAATCAAAAACTTCAAGATCATGAGCAGAAATTCTTTTTATCTTTTTGGATATATCATACAATGTACTATCCTTTCTTATAATGAATACCCCTTTAGTAGTGCCAAAGTACATCTGATTTTGAAATCGCTGAACATCACTAATTCTGCCCCAACCAAGTTTTTCTGGATCAAATAGAGTAATATTTGATGATATATCTATTCTACTAATACCCTTAGGATGTGAAACCCATAAACCAGAAGAAGAATCTAATAGCATTGATGTAATATTACTAGAAGGAATTCCATTTTTATCATTTATGATTTGTATAATATTTCCATACTGGTCACAGTGAAGAATTCCTTGGTCTTTAATAGAAATAGCAAATTCATTATCAGGTAATAGTATAACAGGATGATCTGTTTTAGAATTGATTTGATAACCTGGAGGTAATGAGAATAATGGTTTAGTGATAATGTTTTTCAAAGAAAAGAATTCTCCTTTTTCTGTTACTATAATTAATTGATTAGAGTCAGTGTCAGCAATTACATCTACAAGATCATTTTTCAAGAATAAACCTTTAGATTTTATGGGTTTTAAATTTTCATTCTCTATAACAACCACCTCTTCTTTAAGAATCAGATGTATTTTATTATTATGTAAAAACGAACGACTTATCTCAGAGTTAGGAGATAGTATAGAAAAAGTATCATCGATAAGAATAAAAACATGTGTATTAGAAATAAAATATACCTTATCATTGACACTGTAACAATTGATCATTTTTTTTATTGGCGGTATCTTTTTTGGGATTTTAAAAGAGAGGTCTTTTTGATAAGGCCAATTATTTTCTTGAACTTCAAACTTTCCGAAAGTATTAGGAGTTATGAAGTAAAGAACATCGTTTTTATCTTGTATTATTTTTTTTATTTCAAATTTCTTTTTTGCGAAAAACGTGTTCCAATTTACTCCATCAAAATGTAAAGTAGAGTAGTCGCTATTGAAAAACATAAACCCTTTTTTATCCTGAAAAATAGATCCAAAAGCTACTTTTCCGGCGTAATAATCTCTAGGCCCAAAATTCTGTATAAAGGGTGTGCCTAGCTCATTAGTATTAGTTTGCTGAGCGTAATTAGCTAAAGAACAGAGTAGCAAAAAATTAGTAAAAACCGATAGAAATTTAGACACCAAAAGGTAATTTTTTAATATTAAGTCTTAAAAATAGAAAACTTTCTATTTCACCGTTTCTTCATAGTGGTTTACTAACGTTACAACAGCAACAATTAGTATAATAATACCTAATACAAAAAAGAAGATTTTCCAAAAAGAATAAGGTCTTTTCCCAGAGATACGGCCTGTCTGGCCATTGACAAAAAAATTATATTTTTTCCCGTTATATTGATAAGCACTTATATATACAGGAAGTAAAATATGCTTAAAAGTTTCTTCTGATAATCGCATGTTTATAGAACTCACTTGCTGAGTATCACCACCGATATCATGGCGCGCCCAAGAACGAGCAATTTTATCAGCTTCTTGTGTAGAAGCTAAGTGACCATCTTTTAGCGGGATCGTATATTTTTCGGTCACAAAACCTGCTAAGTAACTTGTATTAAACGGTTCAATAGCTTTGAGATTCCAATGCGCAATCTTTGATGGAATAGCATTTTTACGCTGGTGAGAAGCTTTAATGAGTGTATCATCTACAAAACCACTAACGTTTCCACTAGCAGGTGACCAGCGAGTTCTTCGCTCTTGCCTTGTTCTTCGTACAGTTTTTCCATTTACTGTAGTCGTATACGGTACATTTACATAATAATAATCCCCACGTTGCCCACTATATGTTGCATATAATTGTGCGTCAAAAGTCCAGTAGGGGAGATATAACCCCTTTGTGTGTTCTGGGTCTAAAGCAGCTTTCTTTAAATTATTAGGCGCAAACCACAGTCCTTTTACCCAATTAGAGAATATCTGATGCGATTTTTTCTGATCAAACTGGAAAGGAAGTACAGCACCTGGTAATATCCAATCTTCTTTATAAGCATCTTCTATAATAAGAGGCATGGTGCAATAGACACAATGTAAGGATTTATAATTTTCTTCGATATGTTGGTTAGCGCCACAATTTTTGCATTGTAACATTAAGATTTCTTCAGAATGAGAAAGAGAACCCATTTCCTCTAGATAGGGTTTTAATTCTAATTCTTGAAAACCATCCTGATTAGGTGTGATCGTTTCCTCATGGCCGCAATAGTCACACTTGATTTCTGTAGTACCAGGTTTATAAAGTAACTCTGCACCACAATTAACACAGGATTTCTTATGTTCAGAAAAGGCTCTTTTTTCTTCTTCCATGTAAGAATTTAAATACTTTTTAAAGTGTTTAAAAAATACCTTCTCCTGTAAAAAAAGAGAAGGGTAGATATGAGTAGTTTATTTTTTTGGTAGTGGAGGAGGAGTACTTCCTCCCAAAAACGCTTTTAATTCTTCGATATCTTTGATTGCTGTCCAATTAGCCATTCCTTGTTTCCAGACCAAAGAGTCTTTATTTACGGTTCTATTGGCAAACAATGCCTTTAATTGATCAAAAGAAACAGGACCGACTTGTTGTCCATCGACGGCATAGAAATACTGTACTTGTACGGGCATCGGTGGAGGAGCAACAGGAGAGGTTTGTTGTGATTGTATTTGTTGCTGACCTGCCATAGGGTTCATCATACCACCCATTTGCTGTGCAAGGACAAATCCCATTCCCATTCCCATTCCGGCACCAGCAGTTCCTCCTTCATTAGCGGCGGCAGCTTCTATAGCTTTTGCGGTTTTAAATTTGGTTAATTTATCAAGATCTAGTTTATCGATTCTACTGTACTCAAAAATTTCTTTCTTAAGATCTTCGGGCATAGATACATTCTCGATAAAGAATTTTTCTAAAGAGATACCTACCGAATTAAACTCTGCTTGCATGACTTCTTTACATGTTTCTGATAACTCTGTAGTATTAGCAGCATATAATTCTATCGGAAAGTTAGCCTCGCCAACAGTATCTGTAAAACGAGTAGAAATTAGACTTTTTAGATGTTCATTAATTTCAAAACTAGTAAAATTAGCATCAGTTCCCACAATATCAACAATAAATTTTCCAGGATCATTAATTTTAAATGCATAGGTTCCGAAAGCTCTAATTTCTACCAACCCAAAGCGATCATCATTGAGAGTGATAGGGTTTTTAGTTCCCCATTTTTCATCGGTAAACAAGCGAGTGTTTACAAAATATACTTCAGCTTTAAATGGGCTATTAAACCCATATTTCCAACCTTTTAGTGTAGTAAGAATTGGTAAGTTCTGCGTGTTTAGGGTATAAGTACCAGGTTCAAATACATCAGCCAACTGACCTTCATTGACAAAAACGGCAGTTTGCCCTTCCCGTACGATCAATTGTGCTCCATTTTTTATCTCATTCTGATACCGTTCGAATCTGTGCACAATCGTATCATTGGTATTGTCTAACCATTCTACGATATCTATAAATTCATTACTAAGTTTTTTCTTTATTTCATCAAAAAGTCCCATTGCAAAGTTAATTTTATCATTTGTGTTCTAAAACTACAAAATAGGATGATGGCTTAAAAATTAATTGTTAGTTAATTCTAAAAAAATAAGCTCCTATTCATTAATGTATAAAATGAGCTTGAATGTATCCAATACACATTTAGTACATGTGGAAAATGTGGAATATCATTAATCTCTTAGATTATAATACGATGCTACCTCTGTATAGTTGGTAAAATTGGTACCACTAACATCTGTACCCTCTACCAATATAAACCGAAAGTTTAGTGTCTGATTAAATGTAGCCTGCAGTGTAATTTTACCAACTTCTATTCTATCAATATCAAGAAGTACTTCTTTGTTAATTACAATAGGTATTGTTTCCCAGAATGCATTTCCGCTTACGGTTACATACCCATATACAAAACCATGATCAAATATTTCTTGAGTTAATTCTGGAATTTCGAATTCATTTGTTCCTTCAGTCAGGCTATATTGATCGAATGTTACAGACGTAACATTGGCATTGCCATCTTGCCCGTCTTCGCCATCTTGTCCGTCAATTCCTTGTTCTCCTTGAGGTCCGATTTCACCATCGACACCATCCTCGCCTTCACAAGAAGATATAGTTAGTACTAGAGCAAAAGCCATCATCAGATACGTTAAAAATTTTAGTGTTGTTTTCATCATTTTTAAATTTTAGTATTTACTCTTTGTGTGAAATAAAATGATGAGGTAAACATAATTTTGAAAAAAAATATAAATAGAAGTAAAAATGTGTGTTAGTGGAATAGATAACAATAGAAGAATTATATCGTATGAGAATACAGTAAATCAATGCTAGTATAGACTAGAATCTTTTAGTCTTGATTGATGGACTCTAAAAGCAAAGCGATCTGCCCGCTAGTAGTATCTTATATGCCTTTTGGTATGGCATCAATCAGTTTTTTGGTGTATTCTTTTTCTGGAGATTCATATATCCGATCAGCATCACCTTGTTCTTCGATTTTGCCTTGATTCATGACTAATAATTGGTCTGCCATGTATTTAACAACAGCAAGGTCATGAGAGATAAAGATATAAGTAAACCCAAAATTATCTTTTAATTCATTCAATAAGTTGAGAACCTGTGCCTGTACTGATATATCCAAAGCACTTACCGATTCATCACAAATGATTAATTTAGGCTGTAGTGCAATAGTTCTGGCGATACCAATGCGTTGTCGTTGTCCTCCACTAAACTCGTGAGGATATCTATTAAAAAATGAAGCATCTAGACCTACTCTTTCTAATAACTGGATAGTTTTTTCTTTTCTTTCTGTATTATTAGCATAGAGATGATGTGCTTTCATAGGTTCCATAATGGCTTTTCCTATAGTAAGACGTGGATTTAATGAAGCAAAAGGATCTTGAAAAATCAGTTGTATTTCTTTTCGCAGATTTCTTATTTGCGGAGCAGTTAGTTTGGTAAGATCTTGACCCTTATAGATAACCTCCCCACTATTTGCCCTATTCAATTGCAAGATAGTGTTCCCTAAGGTAGATTTGCCACATCCAGATTCTCCTACTAATCCTAGTGTTTCTCCTTCATATAATTGAAAACTCACATCATCAACGGCTTTAAATTCTTTTTTGTGAAATAAGCCTACTTTAGAAAAAAAGGTCTTTTCTAGATTTTTTACTTCTAATAAGGGAGTTTGTGCATATAACTTTTTATGATGTTGTTCTCGTTGTACTTTAGAGATGATCTCTGTGTTCGTTTGTTGGTCGCTTAGATAATCTTGTATAGTGGGCAATTTTTGGAGTCTGACATCGAGAGAAGGTCTCGCATAAATAAGTGCTTTGGTATATTCTTGTTGAGGATGCTTAAAAATTTGTGAAGTAGGACCGTATTCCACCATTTTGCCTTGATACATGACCAAAACCTTATCAGCAATCTCAGATACTAGAGAGAGATCATGAGAAATAAACAGAATACTCATTTGATATTCTTTTTGTAAACCTTTAAGCAATTGAATGATTTCTTTCTGTACCGTGACATCCAATGCTGTTGTAGGCTCATCGGCAATTAATAGTTTGGGTTTGCAAGCAATAGCCATGGCAATCATAATTCGTTGTTTCTGGCCCCCACTCAACTGATGAGGATAGGAGTTATAGGCACGATAAGTATCAGGGAGTTTTACTTTTTCAAACAAAGAAAGCACCTCTTTCTTAGCCTCGGACTTAGATAAGTTGGTATGTTCTAGTAGAATTTCTACAACTTGTTTGCCACATTTCATGGATGGATTAAGAGAACTCATAGGTTCTTGAAATATCATAGCAATGTCATTTCCACGAATGGAACGTAGCCCTTTATCTTCAAGATCCAAGATGTTCTGATTTTGATAAAAAATAGTCCCAGTAACTTTTGCCGTTTTTGTAGGGAGTAACCCCATAATTGCTAAGGAGGTTACTGATTTGCCACTTCCAGACTCTCCAACGATCCCTACTATTTCATTAGGATGGATCTGAAATGAAATGTCGTGGACTACTTTGGTATACCCTTCTTTAGAACCAAAAGAAATGCTTACGTGATTAAGCGATAATAAGGTAGTTGTGTCCATAAAACTAAAACTAAGTAAAGTTATGAAATTCAGTCTTTGGTCCTACTAGTTTTTAAAACTATTTTGGTGTGATATTTGTTATATTTACGTTTCTAAAGAATCGTATGAAGCTTAGTAAACTTTCTCTCCGTACCAGAATATTTATTTCCATGACCTTAGTGGTGTTTATAGCTTCTATATTGATTACAGCGATTGCTATTTTTCAATATAGAGAAGAAGCAGAAGAATATCATAATGAACGACTAGAGAGAAAAGAAGGAGCTATCCGTGAACATATCGATTTAATTTTAAGAAATACTACTTACGAAGAAACTACAGAGAAAATACCATTGATGTTTAGAGAGCCTAGAAAATTAGGAATCAATGAACTGTATACCATACACAACCTGCCAGTAAACATATATGATCTAGAAGGAAATTTATTGATAAAAGTACCCGAAACCTTTGTTAGTGATACTCTAAATAAGAAAATTGACAAAAAAATAATTGAAAGCCTAGAAAAAAAAATTGACAAGAGAGTTTTAGTAAAGACCGAAAAAGACAAGGTAAATTACCAATCTTCATATACATATATTTATAATACCAAAGGAAAAACTCTAGGGATACTTCATCTTTCTTATTCAGAGGATGATGATTTTATCACCAGAGAATTAGGAGAGTTTTTAAAAAGAATAGGAGAAGTATCTCTAATTATACTATTGATTGCTATTGTTATCGCCTATTTCTTATCTAAGTATGTAACCCGATCATTAAAAACAATATCAGATACGATTGATCAAACCCGATTAGATAAACGCAATAAGAGAATCCAAATTAACGATGTTAGTGGCGAGATCTATTCATTAGTAAACGCATATAATAGCATGATTGATGAGTTAGAAGAAAGTGCAGCGATGCTAGCTAAAAGTGAGCGTGAGGCAGCCTGGAGAGAAATGGCAAAACAGGTAGCTCATGAAATAAAAAACCCATTGACTCCTATGCGATTGACTGTACAGAGTTTTGAACGTAAATTTGATCCTAATGACCCTAATGTGAATCAAAAAGTCCAGGAATATAGCGATACACTTATCCAGCAGATTGATACGATGAGTTCTATAGCTTCTGCTTTTTCTAATTTTGCACAGATGCCCGCACAGAAAAGTGAAACATTAGATGTGGTAAAAATTGTAGGACTAGCCTTAGATATTTTTAACGAAGATTATATTTTCTTTCCTTCTGAGAAGAAGAAAATAATTGCAAAATTTGATAGAACACAATTAATACGTGTAGTGACTAATCTATTAAAAAATGCGATACAAGCCATCCCAGAAGATCATACTCCAAAAATTCTTGTAGATGTATTTACAGAAGAAGAGAATGTAGTGATTACTGTAGCCGATAATGGAGTTGGAATTACAGAAGAGAATAAGAAAAAGATATTCGAACCAAAATTTACAACTAAGTCTAGCGGTATGGGTCTTGGACTTGGAATGGTAAAAAATATAGTAGAAACCTACAAAGGAAGTATTACCTTTACTTCACAGGAAGGAAAAGGAACTGTTTTTAAAGTCAAGTTTCCTAAAGAATAATAGCTTATCCATAGGAGTAATGAAAAGAATACTTTGGAAAAAATTTATTTTCGAATTTTTATCTATTTTTATTGCAGTTATTTCTGCTTTTGCCTTAAGTAAA
This sequence comes from uncultured Aquimarina sp., assembly GCA_947493495.1. Taxonomy (GTDB): domain Bacteria; phylum Bacteroidota; class Bacteroidia; order Flavobacteriales; family Flavobacteriaceae; genus Aquimarina. The sequence goes on along the minus strand of CANLRN010000026.1, from coordinate 9,787 downwards.
TGGAATGACAATAGATCTGATCATCTATCCGAAGAAAAAATCTTGAAAGAAATACGAAATGGAATCAATTTAGACTTTAAAGATTTTGAAGGGAATACCTTTGGACATCGACTTAGCTTACGATCTATTCAATTATTTAAAGATTTAGTTATTAATCAAAAAACAATTCCTACAGACTCTACCAGTATCATGTATACAGTGCTTTTTAGAGATTATGCTCCTATAATCAATCAATCAGGCTACGAATCTTTAAAAGCTAGTGGATTAAAAACTATATCTAATGACTCTTTACGTTTTGAAATTATTACAGTATACGGCTTTTACTATAAAATCATAGCCAAGCTAGAGGAAGAGATTGATGAAATGAAATCGTATGCCAATTATTACCGACCTATAAACGATATTCTTTATCCTAATATGGTATTTGATGATAAAGGAGAGTTGATATCGATAAAAGTTCCATTAGAGATCACCGAGAACCAAAGAAAAGAATTATTGAGTTATTTTTGGCGATTAGAAAGTAATAGAACCTATAGATTACAACGATATGAGTTGGTAAAATCAAAAATGACTTTGCTTAAAAAGCATATAGAAAGCGAACTTAAAAACAAATAAATAGATAAAGAATGTACACCAATATCCTTACGTCAAATCAAAATGGGATTACAACCATTACCATCAATCGACCTGCAAAATTAAATGCGCTTAATAAAGAAACAATAAAAGAGCTACACGATGCTTTTAAGACTGCAGATAAAGACAATACTACAAAAGTAATTATCATAACGGGGAGTGGCGAAAAAGCTTTTGTAGCCGGAGCAGATATTAGTGAATTTGCTGATTTTTCGATCGAAAAAGGAAGTGAGTTAGCAGCAAAAGGGCAGGAGTTACTGTTTGATTTTGTAGAAAACCTCAATACACCAGTACTTGCAGCAATTAATGGGTTTGCGCTGGGAGGAGGATTAGAATTGGCTATGGCAGCTCATTTTAGGATTGCCAGTGATACTGCAAAAATGGGATTGCCAGAGGTGTCTCTAGGTGTGATTCCTGGCTATGGAGGCACACAACGATTGCCTCAATTAGTAGGAAAAGGAAGAGCTTTGGAAATGATTATGACTGCGGGGATGATTGATGCAGAACAAGCATCGCGCTATGGATTGGTAAATTATGTCGTATCTCAAGAAGAGCTGTTACCACTTGCAGAAAAATTAGCGAGCAAGATAGCACGAAATTCGGCGGTAGCGATCGGTGCAGCGATCGATGCAGTGAATGCCGGTTATAAAGAAGGAATCGATGGATTTAAGGCAGAAATAAAAGAATTTGGTAACTGCTTTGGAACATTGGATTTTAAAGAAGGCACTACGGCTTTTTTAGAAAAAAGAAAAGCAATATTTCCTGGAAAGTAATTCTAATCACTTATAAAAATTCATTTGATCTATATATTGCCATACATTTTCAGGTAATAACGGGCGAATGTTTTTACCTTCTTTAATCGCTTTTCTGATAAAAGTAGAAGAGATTTCCATGATAGGAGCCTCAACACGATGTATTTTTGGATGCTTCTTAAATTGATGTTCTACAGTTCCTTCAGAGATGCGCGGATAGATATAGATATGATGATTTTCTAGGATTACTTCATAGTTTTTCCACTTATGGAAACTCTTTAGGTTATCCTCTCCCATAATCAAATGAAACTCATGATCAGGATATTTTTCTTGTAAATGCGTTAGTGTATGTACAGTATAATTAGGTTGTGGTAATTTAAATTCGATATCACTGGATCTTAATTTTGGATAAAACTGTACTGCCTGATATATCATCTCTAGTCTGTGGTGATTGGCAAGTAATGAACTTTTTTTCTTAAAGGGGCTGTGAGGAGTAACGACCATCCATATCTGATCCAGATCAGAATGTTCTGCCATATGATTAGCAATGGCTAGGTGACCGATGTGGATGGGATTAAATGTTCCAAAATATAAACCTACTTTTTTCATGAAAAACTGTGTTCTTCATTCCCATAAAGATGGGAATATTTATAAACATAATAATTTTATCCCAAAATAAACTTCTTTACCAATTGATATACCTCGACTTTTGCTTTTTCGAGTTCATCATTGGTTACAATAGCATCAAATTGAGGTGCAGTTGCTAATTCTGTAGAGGCTTTAGCAACACGCATATTTATTTTATCTTCGGATTCGGTTTTGCGTTTTTTAAGTCGAATTTTAAGTTCTTCGATACTTGGTGGTTTGACAAATATTGCTAATGTACGGTCGGGATAAATTCTCTTAATATCTAACCCTCCTACCACATCGATATCAAAAATAACATGTTTTCCTTTGTCCCATATACGTTGTACTTCGGATTTTAAGGTGCCATAGAAATTATCTCGATAGACCTCTTCCCACTCTAAAAATTCATCTGCTTTGATCTTATCTTTAAATTCTCGTAATGATAAAAAATAGTAATCTTTGCCCTGCACTTCTGTACCTCTTGCATCTCTAGAGGCAGCAGATATAGAAAAATCGAGATGTAATTCCTCTTTATGGAGTAAATATTTTACTAAAGTTGTTTTGCCACTACCAGAAGGAGCCGAAAGTACTATAAGTTTTCCTTGTTTCATTTATAGTATGAAATTGATATTGCTTTGAGATATACTTTTATAATATGTTGAGTAACTGTTCTTTTATTTTTTCTAATTCATCCTTCATCTGCACTACTACTTGTTGCATTGAGGCATAATTAGATTTACTACCAATGGTATTAATCTCACGTCCAATTTCTTGAGTGATAAACCCTAGTTTTTTACCATTAGAGTCTTTAGAGTTTAATGTAGTCGTAAAATATTCTAAATGGTTGGCAAGTCGAACTTTTTCTTCGGTAATATCAAATTTTTCTAGATAATATACCAATTCTTGCTCAAAACGGTTTTCGTCTACTTGCTCTTTTAGTTCAGAAATAGCTTTGTATAATCGTTCTCTAACTGCCTCGATACGTTCGGGATCTATTTTGATAACTTCATTTAGTAAATTACTAATATTTTTTATGCGGGTATTAAAGTCTTTTTCTAGTACTTTGCCCTCGTCTAATCGATAACTTTCTACAGCTTCTATTGCTTCATTAAGACCTTTTTTTATGGCTTCAAACTCTTTTTCATTAACTTCTGCGCGTACTGTTTTTAAAGCATCTGGCATACGAACTGCCATTTTCATCATCTCTAGCGTGTCCCCAGAATTGTGTATAGATTGAAGTTGTGTGATATAGTCTTGTACAATATCTTCATTAATTTTGGTCGTATTTTCCTCTCCAGTTACTTCTATAAATAAGCTAAAATCTACTTTTCCTCGAACTAAAACATTTGCAATGGTTTTACGCATCTCTAATTCCTTTTCACGGTATTGAGATGGAAGTCTGGCATTGAGGTCTAGATTTTTGCTATTTAAGGATTTTACCTCAATTGTAATGTTTTTTGTTGGGAGTTGAAGGGTAGATTTCCCGAAACCTGTCATGGATTTGATCATAAGAGTAAGCTAAAAAGTTGCACGAAGATAAGGAAAACTAAGAAGTTAGTGATAGCTATTTAATACGGAGTGCTAAGAAAATTAATTATGGTATTAAGTATTGGTATATAAAACGTGAATTGTAATACTATTCATCAATACTTTAAAGTCAGGCTTCAGGGTTTTTGTTTCGTATTCTTTTGTAAAACTTGATACCTAGCATCAATAATATAGCAAATAAAAAAATTCCAATAACACCATATATCCAATTAATAGCATCTCGAACGATAACTAAAAATATAACAGCGAATAGAATAATTGTGGAACCTTCATTCCATATTCTCATTTGATTAGACGACCACTTTACAATTCCTTTTTGAAGTTGCTTGAAAATATGATTACTTTTAAGATGATATATAATAAGCAAGACAACAAACCCTAATTTTATATGCATCCAAGGATTATATAAGATACCTGGTCGTAATACCAATAACCAGACAGCAAAAAATGTGGCTAATATCCCAGAAGGCCAAGTAATAATATACCAAAGCCGCTTGGCCATAAGTTTAAGTTGTTTGCCTAATATTTCTTTTTCGGGAGAAGGTTTGCTAAAAGCTTCAATTTGATATACAAATAATCTAGGAATATAAAATAATCCAGCAAACCAAGTGATAACAAAAATAAGGTGCAGGGCTTTTATGTAGTTGTAGTAGTCAGCCATTATTTTTTCTAAAGAATATCATTATTATACAAGATTAAGTGCTACACAACAAAGTTAGAAATTTTATGTTACAGTGAAAGAATATAAATGACAGATGGGTTCTAAAAGTACGCATTTATTAAAGGGTATAGCTCAAACTGCCTACGGTTTTTTAATAAAAAATATTTTTCTAATACTAAATATTATTGTTTCTTTAGATCTTTTGTTGCATATTCATAATATTTAATGTAAAAAATACAATATTTTGACACATAGATTAAGATGTAAGTTTACTGTATATAAATGCACAGTTGTACTAATTAAAAAGAATTTAAATGCTAGTTTGTATAAATAAAAGCCCTAAATCTTAAAAATGATGATTCATAAACTATTTAAAATTGAAATGATAAAAACAACAAACCTGTTATTTGGTTTGATATGTATCACTTTTGTTGCTTCTGGTCAAGTATCTAAAAGTAGTGCAACATTACGTTTAGAACAGTATGATCAAAATGGTAATTGTAATGTTGCAATACCCTCCAATCCAGAATGGAATATTACTTTTGATCGGTTTAATCTAAAAGGTGATTTAGCTCCTAATGTTAGATTTACTAGACGAGATCCTAGTTCTGTTTTAAAAGTAGATGGGAAGTACTATGTTTGGTACTCTTATAGCCTTACAGATGGCCCTGGTAAAAACGCACCTTGGGATTTAAATGATCTGTATTATGCCAGTTCCTCTGATGGAGATACTTGGGAAGAACACGGTCCTGCTGTCGAGAGAGGTCCTGCAGGATCATTTGATCATCGTTCAGTTTTTACTACAGAAGTTTTTTATCATGAAGGCATATTTTATTTAGTATATCAAGCTGCAGCTAATATAGAAGGGATTTATGGAAAAAATACGATAGCAATGGCAAGTGCTACATCTCCACACGGTCCTTGGACTAAATTGAACAATCCTATTTTAGAACCTACAGATAGTAACACTCCAGTTTTTGATAATAATGCCGTTCACGATCCGTGTATATTATATTTTAAAAACAAATTTCACCTCTTTTATAAAGGAGAAGGTAACGAAACTCCAATTTGTGGTGTAGGCGTGTGGGGTCTTAACAAACAAGTAAAGTGGGGTGTAGCAATCTCTGATAATCCTACAGGACCATTTATTAAATCACCATATAATCCAATTACCAATACAGGACACGAGGTGTGTGTATGGAAATCAGGAGAAGGAATTGCACTGATGCTTCATCAAGATGGGCCAGAATTCGGCACTATCCAGTATGCAGAAGATGCAGTAAATTTTGAAATCAAAGGAAAAGTAAATGAATTTGTTCTAATGGATTATAGTTCTGATTATCCCGAAGCTGCTGGACTTTATCGCCCTGTGAGTGAAGATGTTTCTCCAGTTTCAGGAGTTTCCTGGGGGCTTTGTCACACGCTGACAAGAGAACAGGGTAAATTTTGGATGTATTTAAAGAGATTTGAAAATACAAACAAACAATTAATTGTTAATGATGCAGATAATGAAGGAATTGTTACTGATTCAAACACACTGTCGGTTATTGATCTGAATGATGACAATGAATTACAGATATATCCAAACCCGGTTAAAGATATTATGAATATAAATTTTAAAAAACCAGTTACTTATCTTGTTGAGGTAATATCTTTAATGGGAGCCATAGTACAAAAAGAAATTTATGATACTACTACAAATACGATGAATCTTTCTCAGGTAAAAGATGGTTTTTATATTCTGCGATTAACTAATAAGAATAATAAGAATGAAAGTTATTCTAAGAGTTTTGTAAAGAATAGTAGCGAATAATATTCTTAAAAAGGAGAAAATAATAAGACTTTTCGTGTATATAAGAGATATTTATCTTATAGAAGTGGTTTAAACTTTAATAAATAGAATTCCCCCGAGACTCTGCCTTGGGGAATTTTATTTTCTCTACTTATAAACACTCTATAGCGTATTGTACTATTCTACAAAAAGATACTTAAGTTGCAAAGTGTTGAATTCTGTATTAAAACGTTTTATTTCTTCTGAAATTAATTTATCAAATAAACGTAATTGCTTTTCTATTTGTTGAGTCAATTCATTTTTTACGACAATATCCTGGTCAGTAGGTCCAAAATCTCCCATTCCAACTAATGAGTTGAGATGCCCTAATTTATTAGTCAGTTTTATTGGAAAGTTTAAAGGATCCTGATTACTTCGATTTTTAGTTTGATACAACGCTTTTTCAATTTCTTCAAATTGTTTTTGGAGGTCTTTAGCTTTAGTAACTAAATCCTTTGTTTTTTCATCATCTTTATATTGTTTTGAAAAAGACTTTAATTGATCATTGATTTTTCTGATCTTTTTTATGGATTGGTGTGCTTTATCCACTGTTTTATTTACACTGGTTATAAAATCAAACTGCGCCTGCATTTGCTGAGGTGTAGCTTCTGCTCTTGGATCAGCTATGATACTAAAGGTTTGATCGGCAGCATCTTTTCCATTTATAGTAAGACTCACTTTATAATTTCCAGGCACTGCTTTTGGTCCATCTAGATTGGCCCACCATAAGATCATTCCTTTTAATTTTTCTGCTCCATTTCCTCGCATATTCCAGGCAAATCGATTACCTTCTTTTTTAAGATCTTTTAATTGATCCTTTTTTTCTTTAGCGAAGTTGCTAAAAAACTTTATCGTATCGTTCTTTAAATTAAAATAAGTGAGGCTAATGGTGTCCTTTTCTTTATCAAAATCCTTTAGATAAAAGTATGTAAGTACACCAGCTGGATGATTAGTTCCTTCAGTTTTAGAATCTTTTTGACTACCACCACGCATTCTGTACGTATCTTTTGGTTTAAACAGTACATAGTCCTGATTTTTCATAGTAGTATTCAATTGATGGATAACGGTTAAATCATCTATAATCCATAGACTCCTTCCTTGCGTAGCTACTATTAGATTATTATCTTTTATTGCTAAATCTGTAATAGGGACTATCGGAAGATTTAGCTGAAAAGATGTCCAATTTGCACCATCATCGAAGGAAATATACATTCCTGTTTCTGTACCGGCATACAGTACTCCTTTTCTTTTCGGATCTGCACGGAGTACACGGGTAAAATGTTCTGTATCAATTCCTGTAGTAATTTTGGTCCAAGATTGCCCATAATTAGTAGTTTTGTATAAATAAGGTGTAAAATCCCCAAGTTTATATCGGGTACCCGCAATATAACAAGTGCCTTCATCAAAAGAACTAGGTTCGATACTATTGATCATCATCCATTCGGGCATTCCTCTAGGAGTTACATTATTCCAGTTTTGTCCACCGTCTTTACTTATATGTACCAATCCATCATCACTTCCTGTCCATAGCACCCCTTCTTTAATAGGGCTTTCTGCGGCAGCAAAAATAGTACAATAGTATTCTACAGAGGTATTATCCTGTGTAATTGGACCTCCAGAAGATTTTAGTTTACTCGGATCATTTCGGGTAAGATCAGGGCTTATCACTTCCCAGCTTTGCCCTTCATTTTCAGTTATATGAACGCGATTAGAAAAAGTATATAGTCTATTGGGATTATGTTTAGAAAACAGAATAGGGAAATTCCATTGGAAACGATATTTCATATCCTCAGCACCATGTCCCATAGGATTATCTGGCCATACACTAATAGATCGTATGGTTTCATTTTTATGATTTATACGAGTTAAGAACCCATCATAACTACCTCCATAAACAACATCATTATCTTTTGGATCTACTGCAATATGGGCAGATTCACCGCCAGCTGTAGATTCCCAATCATTTTCTGATATTGAAGAACCAGTGCTTCTATGGCTAATTCTTATGGTAGAATTATCTTGCTGAGCTGCATAAATCCTGTAAGGGAAGTGATTGTCTGTAGTAACTCTGTAGAACTGTGAAGTAGGTTGATTATAATAGGTGCTCCAAGTTTCTCCGCCATCGTAAGTAATTTGCGCTCCTCCATCATCCCCCATAATCATACGTTGGGGATTCTCTGGTGCTATCCATAGATCGTGATGATCTCCATGAGGTGCATTAGAACTACTAAAGTTTTTTCCTCCATCTTTACTTTTGTGATAGGATACGTTAACCACATATACCACATCTTTATCCTTAGGATCAGCATAGATTCTACTATAGTACCACGCACGTTGGCGGAGACTACGATCACTATTTAATAGACTCCAAGTCTCTCCCCCATCATCACTTCGATAAACTCCTCCTTTTTCTTTGTTTTCTACGATTGCCCAGACTCTTTCACTATCAACTGGAGAAACAGTTACTCCTATAATCCCCAGTGTATCTTTGGCAAAACCTTTGTTTTTTGAAATTTCTTTCCAAGTGGTACCACTATCAGTACTTTTCCATAAAGCAGAACCATCTCCTCCAGAACTTAAGCTATAGGGTGTTCTTCTGGCATTCCAGGTAGAAGCATATAAGATTCTTGGATTTTTAGGATCTAGTATTAGATCTACAGCACCAGCATCTTGATTAGCAAATAATATTTTATTCCAAGTCTTTCCTCCGTCTATACTTTTATATACTCCACGATTTTGAGTGGGTTTGTAGATATTACCCAATACTCCAGCGTATACAATATCTGGATTCGTAGGATGGATTGTTATTCTGGGGATATGCCTGCTTTTAGGTAATCCTGATTGAGTCCAGGTTTTCCCAGCGTCTACACTTTTCCAAACCCCATAACCAGAAGATACATTACCACGCAATGTTTTTTCTCCACCACCTACATAGATGACATTGGGATCACTTTTAGAAACGGCAATAGCACCTACAGATCCACCAAAAAAACCATCAGAAATATTCGTCCAACTACGACCGCCATCGGTTGTTTTCCATACGCCACCACCTGTTGCTCCAAAATAGAATAAATTGGGTTCGCTAGGAACTCCAGTTACTGCAGCACTACGACCTCCTCTAAACGGACCAATTAATCGATATTCGAGTGCATCGTATAATTGTTCATCATATGTTTGAGAGTGGATCGAAGTAGGAATACCCAAAAGAAAAATAGCAAGAATAGTAATTTTAATAAATTGCGAAGACATATGAGTTGAGTTTAAAATTTAGCCTAAAAACACCTATAAATTAATGTAGAGTAGATTGGGAGGTGAGCTAAAATCTGGAAATAATTGAAATTGCAAAAGATTTTCACTTAATTTTAACCTAAGTATATGTTTTTATCATTGTTATTTGTACGAGATGCTTCAACAAGGAATTATATTAGTACTTAGTTGTTTGGGTGTTATCCAAGCACTTTTTCTTTGTTTTTATCTTTTTACTTTAAAAAAAGGGTATAAAAGAGCGAATCGATTTTTAGCATTTGTATTATTAGGATTAACGATACGAATTGGAAAATCTATTTTCCATAATTATCTAGAAGTAGATCCGCGGCTTCGTAATTTAGCTATTTCAAGTATTTTAACCCGCATTCATAGAAATTTTTTTACTGTAACATAAAGTTTCTAACTGGTAAGCAGCTTCTACGTTTCAAATTGTCCTATTTAAATTTTATCGTTAAAAATGAAATAAAC
>CANLRN010000025.1 GCA_947493495.1 uncultured Aquimarina sp. | reverse complement strand
AAATGACAAATCAAAGCCTGTTTACTAGACTTAACGAAGATTTTTTTGATAAATTAGATTTTAGTCGGACAACAATGATTAACTTTGTTAAATTACCATTTCATATTTTTAGTTGGAAAACCATTACAACATCTTCATTGATGACTGATATATATTTGATTCCTGGAGTAATTATTGGATTCGTTTTAGGATTAAAAGTAGTACAACGGTTTAAAGACCATCAATACAGAAAGTTTATTCTGATTATGACCGCCATCGGAGGCATTGTAATTTTACTAAAAAATAATTAATACCAATACCATGCAAGTAAAAGTATGCTTGATACAAGACAGTCCTGTTTTTTTTGATAAAGAAAAAACAATCGATAAGCTTGAAACGCTAACTGCAAAATATGCAGCTCAAGGTTGTGAACTTATTGTTTTTCCTGAGTCTTTTATCCCTGGATATCCCAGAGGATTTAATTTTGGTGCTACTATCGGTCGTAGAACTACCGAGGGTAGAGCATTATATGCAGATTATTATAACAACAGTATCGATTTACAAGGTGATGATCGCAAAAGACTCGAAGAATTAGCAGCTTCACAGAATATATATATGGTTATTGGAGTTACTGAAAAACAAGAAACTAATGGCAGCCTGTATTGTTCTATGGTTTATATTTCTCCAACACAAGGTTTATTAGGTGTTCATAGAAAGATAAAACCTACAGGTACCGAACGATTAATATGGGCAGAAGCTGGAGCAGAAGCTATGGTTACTTTTAAAACCAAAATTGGTAAATTAGGAGGATTGATCTGTTGGGAAAACTATATGCCACTGGCACGTATGGCGATGTATCAAAAAGGAGTAGAAATATACATAGCGCCAACTGCAGATTCAAGACCCGAATGGACTGCTAGTATGCAACATATTGCTCTAGAAGGGAGATGTTTTGTACTGGGATGTAATCAGTATTATACCAAATCGATGTACCCAGAAAAATACCAGTCTTTGGTAGAAAAAGAGCAAGAAGATATCTGTCCTGGTGGGAGTATTATTGTCTCTCCGCTCGGAAAAGTAATTGCTGGGCCCTTATTTGGAGAAAGTGGAGCCTTAGTCGCGACTTTAGACTTAGATGAAATTAATCAAAGTAAATTGGATTTTGATGTGATAGGACATTATGCAAGAAATGACATGTTTGATTTTAAGGTAAATGGACAACCAGAAATACAAGAAGATAGTAAATCCTAGACCCAATACAAGGAGCTGATCCAAATTAATCTAGAAGGTGAACGACAAATTAATACGAGTAAAATAATACACAGTATGATTATATGGAGATTCCATCTATCAAGAGACAGACAAAAAACAATACGTATAAACAGATGAAAAAAGGAATATTTCTTTTACTAGTTTTTAATTCATTAATCTTTATGAATGCCCAAGAAATTATAAACTTACCTATAGATATGCCGACTGAGATAACTTGGCACCATGATGAAAAAGAATACTATTCTGATATATGGAAAACACAGGTAATCACCAATGTTTCTATCCCCACCATGCAGGTATTTAGTCCCGCAAGAGAAAATAATACTGGAACCGCTGTTATTATTGCACCTGGTGGTGGATTATATGCGCATAGCATCAATACTGAAGGGAATGATGTAGCTACTTGGCTTACAAAAAAAGGCATTACGGCATTCGTATTAAAATATAGACTAGTCCCCACGGGTGAGGATGGTGTTGCAGAGATCTCTTTATTAGGAACAAAAAACCCTTCTATGATAACAGAAAAAGTTTCTAAAATGATGCCGTTTTCTATTAGCGATGGCCTTACTGCAGTTGCGTATGTACGTACTCACGCTAAAAAATATGGTATTAATCCTAAGAAAATTGGTTTTATGGGGTTTTCTGCAGGAGGAGCTGTAGCTATGGGGATAGCTTATAGCTATACTGCAAAAAATCGTCCGGATTTTTTAGTCCCTGTATATCCTTGGACCACTCAAATGGATGTCCAGAAACCTAAAAAAGATGCACCACCTATGTTAGTCATTTGTGCATCTGATGATCCGCTTGATCTTGCTTCTGGAGCTATAGAGCTATACAACTCTTGGCATAATGAGGGCTTAAATGCTGGTATTCATATGTATGCCAAAGGTGGACATGGGTTTGGAATGCGCAAGAATGGGTTGCCTTCTGACACCTGGATAGAACGTTTTTATGATTGGTCAATTACAGAAGAGTTGGTGTCATCAAAAAAATAATCCGTTTTTTATACCATTGCTGATGTAAAAATGATACCGAGTGGTGTTCTTGGTTTCATAAAAATCATACTGCATTTTGTGGCTTATACGATTTACGGATGAGAATTTCGTAAAAATAATGGCAAGGATTTTTCGCTAGATTGATGAATCAAATTAAAGAATAGCCATAGCTATTGTTTCATTTTATGAAGAAAATATAGTAGAAAAAGAATATCATTAGATGCGAAATTTTTATTCGTAAATCGTATTAAACCCGTTTTATTCATTAGGAAATCTATTCCATCTTTCAACTGCTGCAAACACTACCGTTTCACTATGTTTTTTACTATAACCGTAGCCTACGCTGAAATGAAGAAAACATCACTGTTTATTGCACTTGAAAGCATCTTGACGAAGTCCTAACGTAAACCGGGTTAAAAAACATTAGAATCGTTCTAATATCCAATCAGAAACTATTTTCATTGCTTTAGGATTAAAAGTTTCTTCGATAATAGCATATTCATTTCCTGATCCAGTATGAGCCGTCTGAAATAAATGATTTAATCCTTCTAATTCTTTTATTGTAAAATCTTTATTTTTAGCTTTTTCTAATCCCTTCTTAAATCCTTCTAGATTCAATTTAGCTATTACTTGAGTATCTTTACTCCCATTAATTGCTAGTATGGGGATTTTAATTTTAGAAATAAACTGAAATGGATCTGTTTTGATAAAATAATGTAACCAAGGATCTTTTGTGAAAACCTTATAATTCTTTTCTAAGATTTCATTAGTATATATACCTTGCATTTCTTTACTCAAAGTATTTCTGTGTTTATCGAAAGTAGTTTTAGTCTTTGTCCACATCACCTTCGGTGCTTCCTTCTCAACTATGGATAATACAATTTCTGAAAATTCATTATTAATTTTCAATACTTCTGGTGATGCTCCTCCTAAGGTTGCGCTCTTATGCATTTGTGACAATAACACCTGTTTACCATCTACTCCTGTTCCAGCAAGAGAAACTATAAATGCCACATCTTTATTTATAGATGCTACCATAGGAGCAATAAAACCGCCTTCGCTATGACCTATCAATCCAATTTTTTTAGCATCGATATCATTTCTTTTTTTCAGAAATGATATTGCAGCAGCTACATCACTTGCAAAATCCGACGATGTTGCTCCTCTAAAGCTACCTTCACTCGCTCCTACTCCTCTTTCATCATAACGTAATACTGCGATACCTTGACGAGTTAAAAAATCAGAAAGTACTAAAAAAGGTTTATGCCCAAATACCTCTTCATTTCTATTTTGTGGTCCAGATCCTGAAATTAAAATTACAACCGGTGGATTTTTTATGTTTTTCGGTAAAGTTAATGTTCCAGAAAGCTTTATCTTATTTACTTTTTCATTCTCAAAAATGATCTCTTCTGATATATATGGATATGGTTTTATAGGGTCTTGAGGTCTTTTCGTTGGTTTTTCTTTATGTAAATTTTTCGTGAGATTTAGAGCAAAGCTGTTTCCTGCTTGTGTAAATGTTCCTTTAATTTCATTCGCTTCGAATGTTCCTTTATAAGTAACCATTATTGTTTTTATTTCAATGGTTATTTCTTGATCTCTAACACTAGTTACATCTGCTGGAATACTTTGATTAGATTGGTTAGGGCTTTTTAATGTAGAAGTATATCTTTGGTTATCTTTTATAATAGTTATTTCAATTGGAAATTCTGACCCTGTAACTTTTAATACTCCCTTCCACTCCCCTGTTATATCCTGCGCGTTAGCGAAATGAAAAAGGAATCCTATGAATATAGCACTAAAAAATTTAGTTATAATTGTCATATTCTGTTGTTTTTGATATCACTCAAAAATAATATGAATACTCGTAAAGTATGACTAATACCATTTTGACTTTGAAATTACTCTTAAATATAGTTTATTGTTATTTAATAAAAACTAGTGCAATAAATACACAATATCCTGCAAAAATAAAAAACCCTTTGGGTCTTCCTAAAACCATTTTTTTAGGTATAAAAGCTAATGGCAATAGAATTAGCGCGAAACCTAGCATCCAGAAAATATCTATTTCCATCAATCTCGCATCATTAACCGCAATAGGTTGAAGTAGAGAGGTTACTCCTAATACAGATGCAATATTAAAAATATTAGAGCCGATAAGGTTTCCTAAAGAAATTGCTTTTTCTTGTTTTAAAGCTGCAATTACTGAAGCTGCAAGCTCAGGTACGCTAGTTCCTACGGCTACCATTGTAAGTCCAATAACAGCTTCACTCACTCCCATCCTAGATGCTATATCTTTTGCTCCTTCTACTAATAACTCTGAACCAAAATACAAAGCCAATCCTCCGATTAACAGCCAAAGAATCATTTTAAAGTTAGATACCTTCTCCAATGCGTCATCTACTTCTTCTATCATGGCATCTGCATGTTTTCTTGCTCTTCGAATTAATAGAATTAGATATATCAACAGTGATCCTAACAGAATACTTCCTTCTAACTGTGTCAATACTCCATCATTATACAAAAAGAAATACAACACTAAGGAAAGTAAAATCATCACTGGCCAATTGAATTTATAAAAATCCTTATCAATCGCCAAAGGTCCTATCAATGCAGTAATTCCCAGTACCAAACCAATATTAGCAATATTTGATCCAATCACATTACTTAATGCTAAGTCTGCAGATCCATTTAAAGCTGCTTGTAAACTAACTAATAGTTCTGGCGCAGAAGTAGCAAAAGACACTACTGTAAGACCAATGACCATTTTAGATAACTTTAACCTAAAAGATAAAGCTACAGAAGAACGCACTAAAAACTCACCTCCCACTACAAGAAGTACAAACCCTATAAGTACGAAAAGTATACTCTGAATCATATGCTATTAATTTGTACGCGAATATAAAATAAGTATGGCATATGGCATTGATGTTCGTATTTTTTTTGTTCTATTCTAAAACAACTAGTAACTAAATATCGACTGAAAATAAATACAATTCCAATTCAATTATAAAATCATATAAGCAATTCACAAAATATAAACTCTACATCATAAAAAACAAAACGAACATAGCATATAATTGCTGTAACTTTCATAAAAAAAAACATGAAAAAATTAATTTTATGTAAGCTATTGCTTCTAGCATTAGTATCGTGTACAGAAAATGAGCTTACTGATTACAACCAAATAGAAGAGGACAAAGAAAGTACTGAGTTAACTTCTTCAGCTAATAAAGGAGCTTATTACACAGGAAATAGAGAAATTACCTCAAAACACAACGGAGTAACTTTTACAGACGCCACATTTGCAGATGGTGCTACAATTTTTAACGCCCGAGATATCACATTTCGTAATTGTACTTTTACTAACAAAAGAGGCTATGGTGTTAATTTCAGAAAATTACAGGATACTGATGATACTAGAAATATAAAGTTTATCAATTGCAAATTTACAGGTTCACTATGGGATAATGTTTTAATATCTAGAGATGATAACATTCCAGATAGAGTATTGCATAAAGATATTGTATTTAAATCTTGCTCCTTTAGAGGGTGGGCTAATAACGGGACTAGTCCGCAAAACATCCGTAATAGAGGACTCTATCACGCAATATATGCCAAATGTCCTAACGTAATCATTGATGATTGCAGATTTGTTTCGACCATTGATGGGGCTGGACATGCAGTAAGTATCAGAAGTTCTGCAAGAGTGAATAATAATGTATTCCAACAGCAAATAAAAGGGCACAATCCTATTTCATATTCTCCTAAAAACTTAACTGGAAATCCAGATAGGGGTTTCAATTCTCTTCTTATTGAGAATAATTTGATGTACACAAAACATCAAAATGTAAGAGTAGGAATGATTCATTTAGAAACACAACTTAATGAAGCCATAAATCCTAAAAACATTATCAGAGAGATAATTATTAGGTCTAATACGATTGTTATCCTTCCTGGTGGCGAAGCAGAAACTACCTATGTGAGTTGTCTAAGAGTAAATAATGCGGTAAGTAGTTCGAATATTTTTGTTTATAACAATTTATTTATAGATGCCCGAAGAAACACCAATCCAGAATCCGTGGTGCAGTTCTTTAGAAACATCGATTATTATGGGGTTAATATAAGAGATAACAGACCTGATCTTTATTTTCGGGATTGGAGAAACAGGAACTATCGCCTTAAAGCTGGATCGCTAGCCATAGATAGAGGAGGTAAAGAGCCTAGATACCTAACTCCAAAAGATTTGGAATTTAAAAATAGAATTCCTGGTAAAGAAGATGTGGGATGCTATGAGTTTTAAGAAAAATCTTTTTAAACTTAGAACGAAGAAGCTCTATAAATCTTCAAAACCCTTGGAGGCTTATAGAGCTAGTGCTTTCTTTTATACTACACTGTAGTTTAATCATACAATGAGAGTGTATATACATCAAAAAACCATAACTCATTGATTTATAATTTTATCATAGTCACGAGTAATTTGCTGTCCACAATGAGAATCACTATTAGTAAGTTGCCTAAAAATTAATATAAGTTTCAGTGTCTTTTTACTATTTTAGTAAAATGCAACGACATTTTTTTAGCTTTCTAGCAAAACTGAATAAAATACTACTCCCGAGTTATACAAAAAAGCAATTAGACTTAAGTAAAGCTAATAAGCTACAAATGGCAATATTCGGATGGAAATTATATGTTACCAAAAGAGCTCTCTAGAAAAATATGTAACCTTATACTAACTATAATCAGTTCGTTGGTACTCTTTGCAACACAATAATTCTTTTTTCGTATTTAGTATATAATCAAAATACTTCGATCAAAAATTAAAGAATACTAGATATGAAAAAATGGATTATTATAGGAGTTTCTATACTAGGTATATTTTCCTTAACGGCATTCAATACAGAAAGCTATCCGCAAAACGCACAGAATAATACAGCGTTAAACGACATTACTGCAGTTATTAATAAGAACACCTCGGAACAAGAGCTAGAAGATCTTAAGAAATTCTTTGCCGAAAATGGAATCGAACTACTTATTGATAAAATTAAATTTAATAACCAAAAAGAAATAGTAGGATTAAGCATTACTCTGAAAAAAGGAAAATCTAAAAGTAGATATTCTTCATCATCTGATGCGCCTATATCGGATCTAGAACTTGGGTTCAAAAATGACAATCTTTACATTACCAATTCTGGGATGTTTGACATCACATCTTGGAAAAATCAGATTGGCTTTACCCATCACAACTTTGATATGGATAGCATTTTGAAGAGTCATAATTTTAAATTTGATTTTGACAAAAAAGGAGATTCTATATTTTTTAATGGACAACATTTTGATATAAGTAAGCTAAAAGATCAAATTATAAATTCCTTTGAGTTTAAAGAGGATGAAAATGGCGACTTTATATTTAACGGTCAGCAATTACCATTTCATTTTAACAAATCCAAAAAATATAGTTTTGTGGATGATCCTGATATCGATAAACTGATTATTATTGATGGAAAAAAATCTGATTTTAAAACATTAGATGCCTTAGCAAAATCTGATAAATTACAAGATGTAGATTTTCTTAAAGCGACAACAGCAATAAGTCTCTATGGAGATAAAGCAAAAGATGGGGCTATTATTGCTATTACTAAAAAAGAATGATGACCTATCATCTGTATTTATTTCATCAAAAAGTCTTCTAATGAAGGCTTTTTTTTATATTTTTCCCGTAAATCAATACAGTCTTTTCTCCTAGTATATCTGATTAACACCCCTATAAAATACATCTTTATACTCCATTTAATATGGGACAAACCACCCTAGCCCTTAAGACCTTATTGTAAGTACATTTACCAAACTTTAAAGATAGTTCTATACCGGTAAAGAACATGTTTTTTACAATAATTAAAACTTTTTAAAAATCATGAAAAATTATAGTTTATTATTTAAAGGGGTATTGGTCTTTATACTCTTAACTACATTGACATTTTGTTCTAAAGATCCAATCTCTGAAGAGATAGATGTAACCAATCAGATTAGTCCTGAAGGTATAGATCTCAATAAATCACGAGATACTAAAGAAAGTCTTTTTGATACAGACGCTCGTTTGGCTACTTTATATACGTTACAGTATGCCAAAGCGGTAAATCCAGATTATAAATTAGACCCTAGAAAAGGGAATGCACCTATTTCTATTCCTGGTAATCAGGTAGAAAAATACATGAATCTGGATAAACTTCCTCTAGAAAGAGAAGAAATTGAGTTTATCAAAAGAAAAGTATTGCATAAAAAAAGTCGTGCTTTGTTGCTCAAAGATGTATACGATCCTAAAAACAAAAAAAACATCAATATCGTATATATACCGTATCCTAAAAATATCGAGATCCCAAAACATTTTAAACATCAAAACGGATTATTAATTGATGATCTTATTTTTGAATGGCAATGGCCTTGGTTCTGGCAGCGATCTGGATTTAGAGGACAAAGTTGGGGCTGGAACTGTTTCTGTTTTTATGTATATAGACCATTTCCTATTTGGGATTGTTGGAGATGTCCTTTCATCTGGTGGGAATATTATGAAATTTTAGATCCTATTATTATCGATCTAAAAATTTATGAAAAGCCATTCACAGATCCTTCTCCGATAGAAGAAATACCATTAGGAAGAAGTTTATTTGATTTAGCACTCTAATCCAAAATAACCAAACCACCTGCATAACACAGGTGGTTTTCTTTCTTATTTGATCATCACTAATACGTTAGTAATGACTTTATAGGTACAGACAATTTATTCTTTCCTTCAAGAAAACTGAGTTCTATCATAAAATTGCATTGTATCACAATACCTCCTAATTCTTCTACAAGTCCGCAAACTGCTTTTGCTGTTCCTCCAGTAGCCAACACATCATCGTGGATTAAGATTCGTTCTCCTGGATGAATTGCATCTTTATGCATTTCTAAAACATCATTCCCATACTCTAATCCATAACTTCTAGAAACCACCTTGCTTGGCAATTTTCCTTTTTTACGTACTGGAACAAAACCAGCACCTAATCGTTCTGCGATCATACTACCTAGTATAAAACCTCTAGCCTCAATCCCTATTACTTTATCAATTTTAGCACCAAAAGGATATAATTTAGCCAGTTCATCAGCGCAATAGACTAAAGCTGTCGGATTGATCAATAGCGGCGTGATATCTTTAAAAATAATCCCAGGTTGTGGAAAATCAGGAATATCTCGTATTAGTTCTTGTATATTCATTCTTATAAAAAAATGAAAATAGACAAAATATCTAAGAATGATCTATATAAGGATTTAATTTTTATAAAGGTTTTTTAAACGTTTCAAAAAACAAAAATTATGTTGATAACTATACAAAAAACACCTATATTTGCACCCGCCTATTTAAAAGATATATCAAGTACTTGTATTAACAAGTTCTACAAACATAAAAAGGCCTCGTAGCATAACTGAATAGTGCACTTGATTACGGCTCAAGAGGTTGCAGGTTTGAATCCTGCCGAGGTCACTTGATAATCAAAGCGTTACAGAAATAAATCACTGTAACGCTTTTTTATTTGCACAAAATTTGCACAAAATCAATCATTTGAATTTTTCAAAACATCCTAACTAAGTTTTATAAAGATTAAGACCAATGTTATGCTTACACAAATATTCTAATCAATCTAAAGAGAAGGTATTCTATACTTTTTGACACCACTAAAAAGCTTTTATTTTAATATTGTAAGATCCTACTAAAGCTTTTTTATTTCGATTAGTAAAGTAAATTTAAGATGGAACTAAATTTATAGTTATGCTGCTGAAACCTTTAAAATTCAATTGTTCTGAATATTTATACTCCGGTGCTAATTTGGCATTATCAGTTTATTCGAACTTGCAACAAAAAGTTGGACACAGTTTTAAGACCTCTATATCAATTTTTTATCTTATTTTATTTATAGCATTTGCAATTTCTGATTCAAATTTTTCATTCCAATTATTTCCATAAACATCTTCTAACTTTTTAAAAGCAGACACATTCTTTAACTTGAATTCGGTTGCTTTATATTCAAACTTTCCTTCGCAATCTACAAAAAAGAATTCTGTTCGAAGTCCAATGCTTTTTGCAATGTTTTTTTTTGCTTTTACATAATTCAGGTCAGGTTTCCCAACAATATAAATATATAATGTCACGGAATCAACAGTTGATTCAAACTCAGATTGAGCATTTAAATAAGTTAAGACAACTAGATGGAAGAATAAAATTAAAATCAATCTCAAAATTTGTTTCATTTTTTTATTTTGTGCTAACGGTCTCGTTTATGAGTAGTTGCGTGGATTAGCACTAAATTTAGCAAGTATACACCAATTTGAAAATCCTCACAGATTTTCATAAGTAGGCGAGAACAAGCAATTACTTATAAGAGCTTTTGTTGTGTGACGTTTTTATTCTTTTTTGATTTACATTTCAAATCAAATTCACTCGCAATTATTTCAATCAAATCGTCATAAGTATGAAAAATATAAGGATTATGATATAATAACAATTTCTTTTCATGTGTTTTGTGATTGGCTTAACTACTCTACAACTATTTTCCGGACATAACTTTTACCTTGAGTTTCGAGTAAGATAAAATACAGTCCAGGTGATAGAGTCAGACTATACGGAATAGTGTATATAGATTCTCCTTCATGTGTATTCTTAGTTACCAGTGTATTATTGGCTAAACTAAAAACTTTCACACCTACGGGTGCTTCTTTATTTAGTTCTATATCTAGTCGAAAATTTCCATTATTTGGATTTGGGTATACTATATATTTCTTCAAATTTATTTCTTCATCATTTTCCGAAAAAGAACGTTCTCTGACCGTAATTTTTCTATTATAAATAGCTTGACATTCTCCAATTTGTGTAATCATGGTAACCTCATACTCCCCTACTTCATCAAACTGTATCTCGGCATAATCATTAGTTACATCTATTGCAATAGCTTCTTCCGGTAATATCCACTCAACACTATCTGGAATAGGTTGGCTTATTCCGACTAGTACAAATGGTTCTTTAACAAAAATATCTGAAGAGACGATGAACTCTGAAACGATTTCTTGATCCAACACTTCAATTGACAATACACCTTCACTCATACATCCTTCACTAGAAATCACTTCTACCTTATAATTACCCTCTTGTGAAAGTTCGACTATAGGATCTACACTTTCAAAACCATTATCCGAAGTCCATAAATATATTGCATTGGGATCTTCAGAAGTTGCATCTGCAACATAAGATTGCCCCTTGCATATTATCTTTTCTCTTCCTAAATCAATAGTTGCCTCAGGAGTATCTATTTCTACAAATAGTATTGGTGGCGAACACCCATTGGCATCAAAAACCTCTACATTATATACATCTGCTATAAGGCTTGAAAGATCTTCAGAACTTGCTCCATTACTCCATGAATATGTATATGGTGGTGTTCCTCCTGAAACCGTAAGATCAATAGCGCCTGTACTATCTCCTAAACATATAGGATTAACTTTTGTGTAGGACACTTCTAATAAAAGAGGTTCAATAAGGTTTACATTTGTAGACTCCTTGTAAACTCCTTTACTATCCATTACTCTAACTGCATACGTTCCTTCTCCTAAATTAGTCAACTCGTTATTTGTAGCTCCTACTATTTCTTGAAAAACTCCATTAATCTCTTCTAACCATTGGAATGTATATGGTGGGGTGCCACCACCAAAAGTAACATCCAGAGTTCCTGTATCTTCATTACAAAGAATTTCTTGAGCCACTGCAATGTTTACGATCAACAAATCTGGTTCGTTGATGGTAAACGTTTTCTCAACAGAGCACTCCTTGGTATCAGTCACCGTTAAAATATATTCATCTGCCAGTACTCCCGAAATATCTTTGGTTACTTCGCCATTGCTCCATAAAAAAGTATAGGGTGCTGTCCCTCCTTTTATTTCAGTTATTTTGATAGCGCCATTTGCCACTCCATTTTCAGTAGCATCAATTTCGATCCCTGTAATTTCAATTTGATCTTCCTGAGTAATGGTTGTTTCTTGTGGTAGGGCTACACACTCATTGGTATCCCTAACCTGAATAGTATACCTCCCTATAGCCAAATCTGTGATTTCATGGATATTTCCAGACGTAAAAGGAATCCACAAACCATCATCCAGTTTATATTCATAATCCTCTGTCCCTCCATTTGCTGTAATTTCTATTACACCTGTTGACTCCCCAAAACAATCTATATTTTTATTAGAAAGCGAAAACGCTACCTGTGTGGCTGATTTGTAGGTAAACGTTTGTGATGATGTTATAAAGCCGTCTACGATATCAGTATTGACCTTCATTTGATATCTGATAGCATATAATTTTCCATCTTCTAACCCAGTAATTTCATTAAACGTAAATGTGTTTCCTCCAACAACATCCATACCTATATCAAAAATTTGCTCAAAAATCTTACTTGGATCCTCTGTATCTATAATCTCTATCTGAGAAAATAACTCTCCTGTATCCAAAAATCTTTCAAATTTTACCACTACCTCAGACTCATCACCAAAGCATCTAGGTGGCGTATAAGCTATTTCTTCTACTAAAGGAGCACAGGGAGAATACGCTATAGATAGACTATTAGAAAAACTTCCTTTACCATATCCTCCTGCTCTAAATAAAATACTTTGACCATAATATTCCTCATGGTTTGCACCAACAATCTCTTCTATAGAAGCTTCTACTCTATGGGGAATTCCTAGGGTTATAACTTCAGATGGAAAATCGGTCCAGATACCTCCTGATACTAAGTATTGCCAATTATATGCTTCATCAGGGAATAACTTATTATCAGTTGTGCTTAAAACAAGTTGACTTCCTGCACATACTGCAGTACCATCTGATTGAATGGTGATTTTGGGTTTTACTACTATACGTGAGATATTAGTGGCACATCCGCCGTAATTTGGAACTGTTGTGATTAAGTCTTCTACATTTCCAATATAAGGATTAGAACTGCAAGGAAGGATTATTGTCCCAGGTGGTTCATCTATATCTATTCTTTGCGACCCGCTTACGCTAATATGCATTTCGTCAAACTCACTAACGGTAAAAGTGCGATTGAAAGAAATAGGGGCATTCCCACTTTCTCCAAATCTTGCAAACTCGACTCCATCAAGTCTTCCAATAACTTCTGAACTATAAAACCAATCAGGGTTTGTATCATTTCTAAAACTACCACTTAACGTTACATCATATTGTTGCGCTTCAGCAAAGAATACTGAACACAATAACATCATAAAAAGTATTATTTTTTTCATCGTTCTAATATTTTATGGTTAGTAAACTACTTTCAGATACATTTCCATCTGTAAACACTGCTCGTATTGCATATTGATATGTAGAATTAATCGTAATTTTTTCATCTTTAAAAAAACTAGTTTCTGCTGGTAATATTCGTAATAATCTAATCTTTTGCCCTTGTATTCCTTTATACAACTCATACTCAGACACATTCTTTTCTTTATATCTCCATGATAATTGAACAGTTTCATTTTGTGAATTTACCTGCGCATAAAACCCCTTAACTTTAGGCTTTGATGATATTCGTTTTATATATACACTTATTGGTGGTGAAGGTTTAGATTCTAACCCAGCTTCATCAATAGCAAGTAGTGTATACTCATAGGCATTACCATCTGCGATTTTTTTATCAGTATACCTAACCTCATCCTTATTTGCTTCATGAATTAAAACCCATTGTCTTTCGGTATGTGCTTTACGATAGATCCTATACAAGGCAACATCATCACTAGAACTTGGAGACCATTCTAACGCTATTTTTTTTCCTAAAATTTCGTATTTTTTAAAAACCGGTGTAGTTGGCGGAATCTTATCGGGTTTGGTAAGCTCCAGAACTTCTGAAAACTCTGATGCATTGAAACGTTGATCTTCTGCCGTAATTTTATAATATACCTTTGCATTTAGCATCTTCATACTTATTGTATCTACAAAACTAGTTTTTGGCACTGTAGAAGCCGAGAGCAGACTAAACTCCTCATCAGGGCTATTGGCGACATATACCCGATACCCTAAAATATCTTTTTCTTTATTTTCTGCCCATTGCAATCGTACAATCCCCAAAGTATCGATAGTACCCGATAGTTGTACTGGTTTTGTAGGCGGAATAGTATCTTTTGGCTGCACCAACATGGGAAAAGAAGTTTGTTTGTCTCCCAAAACGCCAACTGCGGTTATTGTAAAATAATTTGTAGGATCCAAATCAGCATATTCTATACTGCGCTCCAAAGGTCCAATACTCTTAACTACATCATATGGACCCGATTCTGTAACTGACTTATTAAGTTCGAACCTCAAAATATCTGCATTCGCAGCTTCTGGAAAATCCCAATGAAAAATAACTATTTTATCTTCTTTTATATGTTTAGTCAACAATTGAGGGGTTGATTTTAAGGATGACGCTCCAGTACCAGAAACAATAGTAGATTCGGGTCCTATCTCGCCAAAAGCAGTAACCCCCTTAATACGATACCTATATGACACATCATTGGTGATCGAATCTATAAATTGTATTCTTGTTGGTTTTCTGCCATTAGTAGCTTTATCCAGTGTAGTAAATGGTTTTTTATTAACGCTATAAAAGGTTTTTCCATTTATAGATTTTTCAATATGATAACTGGTATAGGTATCACTCAAAGTATGAGAATCCCAGCTTAATACTACATGATTATCATTAAACACTCCGATAAAATCTATTGGTTTTGGGAGTGGTTCATAATCAATAATTCCAACAAATACACTTCCTTGTTTTATTTTTAATTTATCTTGGGGTACATTGGGTACTATTCTATACAAATACTTTTCATTAGCTTTTGCCTTTGTATCTATAAAACCGAGACCCGCTTTTATGGCTATATCAAAGTTTTGATCCGCTGCAAACAATGCAAAAGAATAGCGTTGTCTCAAAGATTCTGATTGATTCACAACCGTTTCAAGCTGATCTCCTCCAGTAACTACAAAATCTTTTCCATACAATGCTTGTGCAATAATTGCTGCTTCATCATTGGTTTGTATTTCGCTTTCCCAGTTTTGTAAAGGTTCTGGAACTATTGGATTTGGAGTTATACTTCTTTTTTCGGCACTTGATAATGTCTTTTGATCTCGGGATATGGTATACCGTTCGATTGCATAACCATACTTATTCAATAATTGCCAGTCAGCTGGACTATTTGGAGCCCAACGCAATAAGACTCTATCTTTTTGCGCTCGGGCTATCACCTTTATTTCTGTATTACTTTGATCTTGAGCATACATCCCAATACAACAAAAAATAACTGTTATGTACAATATAGTCTTGAACATCATTTAATTAGGTTTATTAAACATAAATTGACCTATTGTACCTTTCTTGCCTCCGGGCAAGATATAGGTAAACTTGGCATCATATTCTCCTTGTTTTATATATGGAAATTTACCTTGGACAATATGATTGTATTTATTAACATCCAGACTTCCGTTGATGTGTGCATTTACAACTTTATGCTGTATCGCTACAAAATCTTTTTTATAATACATTGGAAGATGATATCGATATGGTAATCGATTCTGAAGTAATGCAGAATTATTGTTTCCTTCTAAATATGTAAGATACCAGCCCAATGTTTCTACAGCTTTTTTAGGAGGTAGTCCTAACTCTTGTATATCTCTGTCTACCGTAAATCTGTTATCTAATGGATACCCTTGATAGATCAGTGGAAAAATTTCGGATGTATAATACCGATCTGTCAGCAAAGCTTCTGCTTGTATCAAAGGTTTATTCTCTGTATACTTACTACCTATCAGTTCTTCATAACTAAAAGGTTCTGTAGCCTCAACACTTGCTTGTAAGGCATGAACATCTCCATAAATTATTTCAATAATTGGAGATGCCATTGTTTTTGCAGCTACCTTTTCTTTGAATGTATTATATTGACTGGTATGGAAATTATACTTCAATAGTTCTACCTCTTCACTAGTATTCAATGTTTCTTCAAGTTTATTGCTTTTTACTTCTAATGAGGTATTCTCTCCGATTTTGGTCTCTGCATAATTGGTTTTTATATTACTATCCAAATCTGTTTCTGGAGGTATTGAAGTGAGAGTTAAGTTATAATCACTATCACTCATCATATCAGTAGGTATAGGAATTGTAATACGCTTTTGAGCAATATCATATTTTACATTGCTTTCTATACTAGTTCCTGTATTATTGAAGGTTGCTCTGTGGGTATATCCACCTTCTTTCTCGAATAAGTCTTTTCTCCCTCTTTTTAATGTTATAAAAGCTGAAGTATGTTCTTTAGCGTACATATATTCCTGACCCACAGTAGGATAACAATAGATTATATCTGAAAGAGGTATATTTCCCGGAGCGACTCCTGTAGTAAATGATATTGTTTTCGATTCTTGAGCAGGAGTCCCATCTTTATAAACCAGAGACCATGATCCGTTTTTATATTCTTCGAAATTGACTTTTACTTGCAGTTGAAACTTTGTGTTTGGTGCTAAAATTTCTTCTGAAGTAAAACTTAACAAATCATTATTTTCGTTCCATTCCATCTTACCACGAACTTCTTTTCCATTTTCTAAAATTTTAAACTCATTAAGCTTAATCTTATATTTTTTAGGATTTCCCTCATCATCAATAAGTTCAAAGGGCTTATTAACTTTCATATTAAACCCTACCTGGGGCACTGTATACACGTCTACTTCGATGGCATCTTTTGCAGGAGTGATATCTGCAATCATCTGTAAGCCGTCTAGACCTTGATCATCTACAAACTCACATTGCGTTCCTAATGCCACTTTAAAATTATAGTCTCCTTTTACCGCGCCCCCTAGTATATTAAAGTGTCCGGCCACATGTCCTTTAAACCAGGAAGGGTTAGGTAATTTTGTTTGTAATAATACGCTTGCCCCTGTAGACAGTATGGTTACTCTTTTTTTGGTTACAAAAAGATTGACATTAATCCCAAGTTCTCCTTGTAAATAGGCATACCCTTGACCGTTGGCATACCATCCATTAATACCCACACGGCCTTCTCTCGAACATTCTGCAGTACCATAATCCCGTACCATTACATCAAAACCTACTCCTGCTTGAAAATTGGCGTAAAACACCATAAAAGTTAAATCTCCTGTATCCATACTGAAATTAGACCCAAAGGCAAAACCTCTACCATCACTTAAAACACTATCATCCCTTGATCTATCCAGTATGTTTTTATCTGTTCCTAGCATCCTGGTTACTACTGCCGGAGGTGATGGCATAGTTGGTATTTCACTACCAATCATGATATAACTTCCTGAACTTATTTTGGCTGGTCCTATACCCATTTCTAACCCTAATCGATTATCAGGCGTCCCTACATGTACGTACCATTTTCCTTTTTCAAAATGCAAGGCGGCCATACCCGCACGATTTGCAGATTGCTTTCCTCTAAAACCTCCACCAGCTACATTAATATATACATCAAACATACCATGCAATGCATCTGCATTAAAATCATACTCTATTGCCGCATAGGCATGTATACCGGCTTTTCCTTTTACATTATCCGGATATACTTCTTTGGAAACTCCTATCAGATTAGATTCTTTACGGGTATTCAGGATTTTTCTGGCTATTCCCGATTCTTTGTCTACTACAGCTCTTAAATTATCCGAAAGAAGTTTTTTGGGGTTTTTAATTTCAAAATCTTCCATCATGTGCCCATCACCATAAATACTGATCCGATCAACTCCATATCCCTGGTTAAAAGCTATTTCAAAAGCCGCACTACCATTAAACACCTTTGGGTTTGCCGCATTAGCATATAAAATCATAGCTTTTACACCCAATGCAGATGTTTCATCTGGGGTGTATTTAATCCCAGATGAGTTTTCTGCAGAATTACCATTATCATCAGACGGAATCCCTGTTTGATGTGCTATAGCTAGTTTTTTCATCCTATAGTAAGCACCTCCTCCAAATCCTTTGATACTAAATGGCGTACCTGTTTGAATATTTAAATTATCAACTAATGCATCTACATACCAATATCGAAAATCGGTCATACCAAACAGTGCATTAGACTTAATTTCGGTTTCTCCTAAACTTTTAAATTTTGCTGAAACCAGGCCTTTAAACCCGTTGCCATATATAGGATCGTTGTTCATTAAAGCCAGTTCGCCTTTAATAGCGATGGCTCCTAAATCGGCATCTACTTTGATCTCATCCATTTTAATCTTGTCATAATTCCATCGCTGTAAATCGTCTTTTATTCTAATCTTGGCAACGATGCCCAATCCTCCTTCAGCCGTAATTTTATCCTTCATAAGATTTACCCCTACATTAAAAGATAAGGTAGCAGTCTCATTGGTAGTTCTAAGCTCCAATTCTGAGACAGTTACCGGGAACTTCCCTACTGCTACTTTACCTGTATACCCCAGGTAACCAATGCTAATTAATGGGGCTTCGGTTTGTAAATTCAAGTCTTGAAACTTAACTTCAGGAAAATCTATAACATCAGTCTTCTTGTCTTCTTTTTCTTCATCATTATTTTCTTTGGTAGATATAATACTCATGCTACCGTGTAAAATTGCTTTGGGTCTAAAGTCTTTATCTTTTACTTTAAGTTCGACATATGAATTCTCAGTAATTTTTGCTTTAGCTTTCCAAAGGTCAAAACGTAATTCTCCAACAGATCCTGTGGTAAGTATATACTCTTTATTGACAGGGTTAATCACTGCTTGATACCCTACCCCGTACTTGGATAATTCTTCTTCATTAGCTACTTCACTTTCATCCTCCTTACTTTCTTTTGATGTATTGGGTGGTTTGGTTATTGGCAGTATTACTTTACCTTTAAAAGAAGCTCCTGTGAGGCTATTTGCCGATATTTTTGCTTGAATATGATCTACAGAAAATTGCCATCCGGAAGCTACCCCTTCAGAAAGAGGTAGTATATCGTTGACAGAAAATTTTCCTGAAACCCCAACACCGTCTACCAAAAAGTCTTCGGCTTTCAGTTTTATCCGTTCTTTGGTATTTTTTCTTTTAAACTGCTCAGGTAAGGCTACTTGCAGATTTTTAATATACACCCCTCTCCAGGCTTCAGGGTGATTGGGTATCATGTATTGTTCATAATCTTCTGGAAACTGAATATCATCTACATTACGGATATCACTAAAGTCAAAAACAGCACTATTCACCTCAAAAACAGTACCTCTAAACGAGGTCATCTGAAATTTTGGCAAACTCACTTCTGCAAGAATATCATTCCAATCATCGACTATAATTTTAAAATCTGCGCTTACTCGTTTCTTACTTCCATCGGGCATGATGGTATCATCTACTGTGTATTTTTCGTCATTGATAGGTTCTAGCAATTTTCGAGAGAATTGTACCTGTGCCATTAGGGTAAAATCTTTAAATCCATCACAATCGATTGTGACATACGAATGGTTTGTTACTTCGCCGGTTTCCATATCAAAACCTCCTTTAAGTACAATCAACGCATTGCCTCCTTGTATGCTTATGGGTACATCGCCTAAAAGTACCAGATTGGCTTCACCCATAATACCCCCAACATGAGATAATCGCATATTGTTTGCGCCAAAGAAAATTTCGCGGGGATTACCTTGATCGTCTTTTTGAGGCAGGATAATTTTTATAAAGGCTATAAGCTCGGTATAAGTGGGTGTAAATTGTGCTCCACTTATCCCCAAAATATAGTCTACATTGCCTATTGTTTTTTTGACACCTACCGGCAGAGTCACCAAATCATCAGGTGCCAGTGTATCTACATAATTATTAGTTTCGTCTAGTTTTGCAAAAGTGGCTTTGGCAGCTTCACGGTCTTCGTTTGTTTCTTGAGGTACTTTAAAATTGTTTCTTAGATACGTATCCGTAAACTCTCCCTGCGTATTTAAGAATCTAAAATCTTGATGCGCTATGGTAGTTAAGGTTTCAAAATTGCGAACACGTACTGTAGGGTCTGCAAAACCAGCACCTACTTTTGTAGTCGTATTAGGGTTCGAAATACTGTCTTTTGATGTGTTTGCGCAACACAGCCCAATAAAAAATATACAAAGTATTACAAAATATGATTTCATACTATAATTTTTAAAAGAACTACTCATTTGTATATGAAGTGAGTTCACTTCTATTTTCTTGAATCAGCCTATTTAACTTCTCAATATCCATCACATCAAGTTTATTTATGACTTGATGACGTATCGATGCTATTGTAGCGTCTTGTGAATATCTCTTTGTTACTTCTTCATAAAAGCTTCGTTTAATCGTGCTAAAGAATTGAAAAATGGTTTTGATATCTGGAGTATCGGGTACTATTGGTACCCATAATCGATCTTCTTTTCTCAGTAATTTGGTAACTATCTTTAAACCTTCCGATTCTTTTTTATGATATCGTAAAATGGTATAGTCAGAGTTATTTGCATAAAAATTGTATCTAAAAACAGGTACTATACGATCAATTTTCGTTTCTTCTACATTTATAAGTAGCACATCAAGCTCTTTATCCACAAAACTTTTACCTAGACGATCAGGTTCATATAGATACATGATTTGATCCATGAATTGCTTTACATACGTAACTGGTATAGCAGTTGCTTCAAACTCCTTAAAGTTTATCGTTTGTGAAGACGCAAGCGTGTTCCTAATCTTTATGGTTTGGTAGGCCGTTGTTTTTTGGATCGGATTCATGATCTTATAGGGCTCTACCAGTATTTTTTTATTTTCTTCTTTTACTGCTATATCTCTTAATTTTGCATATGTACTTAATAGTTTTGCAACATCCAGTGCTCCCCCATCATGAAACTTTTGTAGAATACTATCAAAACCCTGGATTCCAGTTTTTTGATTTGTGAGTATAGCATCTAAGGCATCTATAGAAAAGTAACTAAACATCGTATGCGACAACCATAGTGCTCTTCTGGATTTAGGGTTAAGCACAATCCATTTTTCTTTTTCTTTAAACATAAGACTGCAACTGGAGTACACTTTTCCATCATTTGAAGTATACTGGTATTTTAGCAAAGCATACTCTACTCCAGCTGCGGCAAATGTTATTTTTAACAGAGGTATTGCATAGGGTTTTATAGTTTTGAGGCTATCAATGTTTTTACTTTTAGAGGAGTTGTTACGTACTTCTTCTTGATAGTTTTGGCTATCCCAAACATGATCGTTTGTAGAAAGCATAGCTATCAAAGCTTCTTCTGGACAAGCTTTTTTACATCCCATAAAAGCGTTACAGTTTGCATAGACTTTTAAAGCTTCTGGATAGCGTGTATAATACCATGTGCTATCCTGTATGGACAACCCAAATTTTGAATATCCATTTAGGTATTTATATTGTGCCCACATACTTATAGGTAATATAAATGCTATCAATGCTTTGCTACTAATCATTGTTCTGGTTTTGTTATCAATTAGAGTAAGGGGTTACTGGTTTAAATATTTGGCTAGTTTGTTTTTGTTCTCTTTAAGGACTTTAGCCAACTTGACTATATCAATTACACCTTTACGATTTTTAGTTACTGTTTTCAACTCATTGATTTCAGGAAATTCATTGCTTTCTCTTTCACCATCAAAATCAAATAGCATTGATACTGTTGAATTCATCATGATCCCTTTTAAGGCCTCCAGTTCTTTACTTGATTTATCATATTCTTTCCAGCGATTGCCATCTAGAAATACATCTATTATTTTTGCTTCTGATAATTGATTGTCTTTTTTTATCGCATATTTTATAAGACAGTGCCTATGGGCAATATTTTGTAAGTCTATTGTTAATTTTGAATATAGACTTAAAGCAAAAACAACAGAGTCCTTCTTATTCATACTCAGTTCGTCTGAGTATTTTTCTGTGAGAACAAACTCAGGTAAGCTCGTTTCAAGTTTTTTGGTTACTACAGAATCTTGATCTCGGCTATTTATTTTATAATCATATAAATTTGCAAAAGGGTATATTTTAGAGAATTTGATTATAGATTTCTCTCCTCTATATTGCTCATAATTATCTTGAGCTACAGTAATATGTACTGTAAAAATTATTACCACAATTACTATGTTTTTTATTTTTAGCATCTCAGTATTGTCTTTAATACAAGTTCAATAGTTTTATTACCAAGCATTTCGGTCTGTAAATAATTTTATTTTATCTTTATTCTTATTAGGGAAATACCAACTATCGAATTCTTCTTCTAGTTTATGTAATTCGAGCGTTCCGTCATCAGATCGTATCTGTTTTGCCAATGCTTGTATATCTTTATCTAATGAATCTCCCAAAATGATACCTTTAAGGACATAGGACCTTAATCGCATTACAATAAGAGAAAGATCTGAAAATGATGGATGTGATGTGGTATACCACCTACCAGCAACTTTTTGCATTACTATTGCACCAGATTGCGGTGCACTATTTTTCATATGAATAAAAAATTTAATAATCGAAGTAGGAATATCACCAAGCATAAAAGTGAGTTTATGGTGTAGTTCAAAATAATTTTTGTTTTTATCCATTTTTTTTACCGCCTCAAAATGCGATTTGCTTTTTATATCCTTATTGTTTTTCCCACTCAAAGCATTATAGTTTACCCATTCTTGATCTATTGCTGATACTACAGATTGTACAAGTTGTTCAGGATGTTTGTTTTCTACTTCTTCTAAAGAGGTGTATGTTGCCTTTATTTTTAATCTTGGCTGGTATTCATAAAAGTAGACCTCCTGTTCTTCAGGATAACTAAGGATAATGTTCATATTTTCCTTCTGCGCTTTTATAAGCAATGGAAGTATGAAAATTGAAACTTTAAGAATATTTAATATTTTCATTTTTTCTGTCTTGTTAATTTTTCAATAACACAATCTCATCAGTAATCGTTGTATATATTGATGTATCCACCAAAGTATATTCAATGATCTTATTAGTCTTTATAACAACTCGGCCATTAAGTTTTACAGGAGCAATTGCCAACTTACCAAAAAAGTCTTTTTTTGTCCAATCATATCCTAAAGAACCATATAGTTTCCCTTTTGCTTCACCAGTTGCTTCAGCTTTTATAAAATTATCAACTAAATCTCCAGTTCCAACTTTTGCCCCAACCGATAGAGATCCATAGGGTTCAATCGATATTTTTGGTCTAAATTCTTCTTCCCCACAATTATTCATTGGGCAAATTCGCCCTGCACCGCCTTTTAATTTTACACCACCATCAAATTTTAAAAACAATTTTAATTCAGCTAGACCTAATTTTTCAGCTAACTTTGCTGCTGGACTAAATGATACTTTAATTTCTTTTATTGTTGCTTTAATCCCTCCTGAAATACCAGCACTTTCTTTTCTAGCATATCGCCAATCGTTCATTTCAATGTTTTGCCATTTCCCAGCAAGTTTTATTGGGTCTAATTTAACTTTTACATCTTCACCTATAAAAGGTATTTTTTTTAAATACTTATCAATTTTTTTAAGCTTATTACTTATAGTCTTCATATTATGTTCAAGCAACAAATTCAATTCTGGAGGAGCCCATTCAAAACCGTTGACTTTTCCTGAAACTGCTTTTATATAGACTTTTTTAGTACTTTTTTTGGGGTACCCAGCTATAACTTTTATGATTAAACTTTCCTCTATTTTATTCAAAAAAACTTTCGTTTTAAGTGTTTTTACACCTGGTAATGGATGCTCCGTTGGAATTGCCAAGCTTTTTGAATCAAGATTCCATCTAACATCTGATGGTAAATATTCCTTCTCATTTATTTCAGTTGTAGACAAAACCGCATTAATTAATAATGATCTAACATCGGTATTTGAAAAAGAAGATGGTTTTTTGACGAAATATAAAGTCTGTCCAGATTTAGCGGTACGATAATTATTCGAACTCTTGTTATTTACCAGTAATTCTTTTAATTTAAAGTTTTTTCTTTTGACTTTTACAGTTACTTTAATCGATCTTCCTACCACTGTTTTAGCTTCCAACTGAAACTTAATTGGAAAGGCATGTATGTCTAAATACAGTTTATTAGGTTTCTTTTTATTTCTAGATTTTAGTTGTTCATTATCATTAATATATTTAATCCAAGTAGCAATACTATCCGTTTCTGCGATACCTAGAAGCGTAAATTCTTGCATTTTCATATCGCTAGAATAATATTCTTTTATCGTTATAGTTTCTCCGTTAGAATATTTCTTACCCCAATATTCTATATATAAAGGATTGTTTCCTTCTTCTTCAGATGGTGTACAATCTATACATTCAGGATCAACTGGCGTATCTGGATCAGCAGGTGTTTCTACATCAGGTGTTGCATCATCTTTATCATCAATATCAACATCAGGAGTTTCTGTTATCGGGTCTACAATTTCGCTATCTGGACCCGGTATTTCTGGTCCTTCTATTTCTTCTATCTCAATATCTTCTTCATCTAGCTCTGCTATATCTTCTTCATCTTCAATTTCTATGATGCCTTCCCAATCTTTATCATATACTGTTTTAAATACCCCAGATACCAGCTTAAAATCTTCGTTAACTTCTATACTCTCAAATACTACGGCTACTCGAGTATTATCAAGCCACGGGATGGTTACATACCCCACCCCTGATGATGGAGAACCAGGATTACTAAGTTTGGTAATGGTTATAGGAAAATCCCCCGCAGTAACGATATCATCTTTATATAATCTGGGTAACAAGGTTGTATTAGATAGGTCTATAGGGTCTGGTTCTATAGTACATCCCTGGTAGGCCGTAATACTGGTATCTACTGTGGTAAACTCATAAATATCACTCTCTGCAGTAGTATCTACATCGCAATTGCCTGCTATCTTATACTCATAAGTAGTATCTGATTTTAACTTATCGATTTTTATAAAACCTCTGGCCGTGGTACGTTTATACCAATCAGATTCGGCGTCTTTTTCGCGATAATACACAGTATAATCCAGATGTGATATCTCATCTTCCCAGCCTATAGTAGCTGACTGTGCTCCTACACTTTCTAACTGTGGTTCTTGAGAAAAAGTGCAAGGTCCTTGATACCTAAACTCATAAATCTCGCTATACCCATTATTGCCAAACACCTGGATCTCCTCTCCATTATGCTGGGCAATAGCTCGTATGCGCCAGGCATAAATCTTACCCGGTAGTAACAATGGTTGCGTGGCTCCATACACCAAATTAGTATTGGATACAGTTTCTTGATACAAAGGTGGAGAAGATAAAAACACAGTTTGTGGGTCTGTGTTTTTATCCCATACCTCGACCATACTAAACTCATAAATCACATTGGGTACATTAATATGTCTAGGCGTCCACTGAAAAACAATATTGGTTGGATTATGTGCTTCTATATATTGTTGATTGCCTGGAACATTAAGAAAAGGAGGATCATTACTTACCAAAAATATCTGGGTACATCCTTGTTGTGACAAACGACTGCCCGTAAAATCATCAAAAACCTCAAAACAAAACGTATAGGAACCACTAGGCAAGGTAGTGTTGTATTGTACCGGACTAATCCCTATAAGGTTTTGTAATTTGAAATACGGAGCCAAATCTGCAGCATTCAACATCAAGGGAATCCCCCCTTGTAATACCAGGCCTGGAGCCCCTGCAACCAAAGGAACACTGTTGATATTAATACCATTACCTTGGATACGCAGGCTTAATCGAACCTTGATTTCTGAAGCGACAACATCTTTTAATACCAACTGTAGTTGCATTGCTCCGCCAATTGTATTCTCATTGGCATAACCCGATAAACTTACCGGATACGGTGGTATCGCCTGTGGAGACACTTCTACAGGAAAAGATTGGGCCATTGCAGCCTGCATCTTTACGATGATAAATAATAGGAGTATTACTATTCTCTTCATTACTATATTTTTTTTGGATTATGATGTTGATCATAAAACAGAATCAGTTGATCTAGTAAATAGGATATTATTGTATGATTGGGTGTATTGTTTTGCTTCAGTTCAAAAATGTGTTGAATCGTTAATTTTTTGATCGTTTTGAGATCCCCTTTTGATTTTTGAATACTTTTAATACTTGCCATTGCATCTATCCAGTTTTTTAATACAAAATGGGTATCTATATCATCATTAAGCATTGCAAATTCTGATAGTATTTTTTGATATTCTTGCTTTTCATCTGCAGATGGTTGATATGACGTGTTTTGGTATATTGGGTGATGTTCCATTTTATATTCTACCTCTCCTAATTTGCTCATTAAGGAGTAGTTTTTGGCATCTACTTGTTTTTTTATTCGCTGTACAGCCAGTAAGAGCAACCGATCATATATCGGTATAAAATCTATGTGTTGATACAAATCATCAAGATAACCAAGGGCATTACGTTTAAAATCTTTGTTTGTAAAGGCATGAAGCGCCAAAGTATCTAATGATTTTTTAAATCTTGGAGTATCAAATGCTGATCTGTCATTAAAGTAATTTTGTTCACTTGTATGTTGTATTTGTCCTGTAACTGCTTGTGAATTGCCTTCATAAACAATATCGCGATATCGAAAACGATAGTATTTTATTTTTGCTGGTTTCTCTATACTATCTTTTTCTTTTGGATTACGACGCCCGAAATCGATGTTAGGTTTTTTTACGTCAAAAGAATAACGGTATCCAAAAGTCAGGGTAAAATCATTTTTATTTTGGGTGGTTTTATTATTTCTGAATAGCAAAAGTGCATTCAAATCGAATTGATGCTGTTCTTTATATGTATATCCGGCTCTTCCGCGTACATTATATACATCACCAATAGCAGTACCATTGGTTGAAAAAATGGCATAAGACGACGAGAGACCTGTACGTAATTTCTTGTCAAAATACAATTTGTTTATCGCAAGTGTAGGGCCATATTGCAACGATTTATTATCAGACAATACATTATAAACCCCGGTAAATGAAGTTGTAAACTTTAATGACTTTTTAGGAAACTCTAATGCATGACTCATCACCCCATTATAAAAATTGGAAGCATTATCATTGGCTTGATTGCCCTGAATATCTTTTGAGTTTTGGAAATTAAAAGTAAATCCGATTTGTTGCCGTTGTTTCTTGGTATTGGTAAGCGCATATCCAATCTGTAGTGCTGCATTTTGTGATACTTGTCTAAAATCTAAAGTATCTCTATTGGCAACTTCATCCAGTTCATTTACTGCATCAAATCGATTTTTGATATTGGTATAGGATTGAAAATTTGAATATGACGCACTAATGCGCATACGATCTGAAGCTTTTGCGGTGGCTTGTAATGCTGTTACAATTCTATTAGATTGAGACTCTTTTTGGTTGGCCAGATCGTTACGCTGTAGCCCGCCATTAAAAGACAAGGATACCCGATCATTAAATATTCGTTGCGTGGTTTTTAGGGTTATATTTTCGAGATCATTATTAAAGAAATACGCTCCAAAAGTGCTATATTTCGGATCGATTCTTTCATAAGAAATGGCTACATCACCCTTACCATAGGTATAGGTAAAATCAGTATTAAAAGCAGTATAATATGATGTCGATAATCGCTTATCTATCAATATCCCAAGGATATCATTACCTTCATCAGACTTCTCATCCAATACATTTTCGGTGACTGCACTTTGTGCAATTTCAAAACGAAACTTCCCCTTTTTTATCAATTCTAGTTCAGATTCCAGGTTAATAACAAGATTTTCTTTTGGAAAAATATTCAAATTTTCAGGTATTGGGATCTGAAGGGATGTTTCATCATCTTTTGCTTTAAAAACAGTAACTCCTACTCCTACTTTTTTGAAATCATAAAAGGCCTTTACACCATATCCCATACGTTTGTATGTGGGCAACTGCTCTGGGGTATTTTCATCGAACTCGGTAGCTCGTAAAAACCTACCATATAAAGCACTGATTTTGAAAGCACCTTTAGGGGAAAGGTCGAACCCAAAACCAGTAAATTGATGCCCATTTACGGTATATGGTGAAAAGACCATACTCACATCACCAATATGTGTTGTTATCCATTTATATGATGGATGTATGCTTAATCTATTAATTTTAAAAGGGGTGGTATACCCAAAATCCTGATTGGTATAAGAAAATGTTAAAGGAAGATTGTAAACACCTCCTATATTAAAATTCAAATTTCCGTTTACAAAATAGGTAAACGCCTCTCTGTTTGCTGTACCATCATAATACACTCCATTTGTAGCAACACCTCCACTAACCTTGAGCCAAGGTAATTTACCAAGCTGGTCAAGATTTTGTCCTGATATTATTGAACTTATACATACCATAAAAACTAAAGTGTTATTTTTTAATGTAAACATTACGATTTCTATGCTTTACCGAAAGATTCATTGAAAACCAAAGATTTACTTAGCTTTACACATATTGATTATCCGTGGTAAATCTTATTGAATTATAGTTATGCGATAGAATTTGCTTTCTAGATTAATTAATAAGGTAAAGTTGATATTATCTTGTAGAATCCAATCAGCATATAGATTCCTGCTAGTATGAACAATAGCATTTGTTTGGATCTATTTTTTACCATAAAGACAAAAGCTAATGGAATCAAAGCCCAGACTAACTCCATAAATTTGGTTACCAAATCAAAGGGAAGTATCATGTATACGTAACGAGCTATAATCTCAAACTCAAATGTTCTGCTAACGAGCATGAATATCACAATAATCAGGATTAATCTATCCCTTGCTACATCAACTTCAATAGCGTTAGCATCAATCATCTCTACATCTTTAGGGTTTTCACCATATTCATTTTCATCTGGATCACTATCCTTTATCAAAAGTATTAGCAGCCATAGTGCTCCAACCAATGGGATTAAACCAATCAACACCATCCAACCATTTTTTCCAATATCATGAAGCCTTCTTACCACTACTGCCAATGACGGTACTAAAATGGCTAAGGTGTATAATCCATACAAAGGACCATATCCTATTCCATCGATTGTTATCCCTAGTACATTATCCAAAATCATTGCAACTACCGCAAAAATGGTATTGAACAAAGCAAACATCCAATATTCTTTTCGTCTTGTACGACCATTAAAATCTGCATACTGTTTTAAAACTTTTATATACCAATTCATATCTAATTTCCTATTTCCTTCTCTTAAGTTTTAGTTATTTTAATTTTTGTGAATCCACAGTTACTTCTATATTTTCTATATCCTTAATTGTTTCTACCAAAAAAAAGGTACTTATGAATAGCATTTAAAAAGACAGTATATTTTAGGGTTTGCTTGATTTGTTAAACATAGATGATAACATTTTTCTTGACCACCTGTTGATATTCTTCCTCCTTGTATATCCTTTTGTCTGGTTTTACTAATAATTTTTATTCCTTTTATTTTAAAATTTTTCATTTGGTTTGTTTTATGAATCGGTTTACACTCACTATTTAAAGTTAAAAAGGTGTAAACCGGTTCTATATTAAAATACACACACTTAGATCTTCATCACAAAATCAAAGTCTTTGCAGGTTACCCGCATAATCGTCTACAATCTACTGGAGAATTCCCTGAATTAACACATTGTTTATAACAATAACTTGGTCTATCCCATGGGTCAGAATTACCTCCAAATCCTCCATGTATTGACTTTTGAGCAATTTTACTTAGCGCCCTGGCCCCTTTTACTTTAAGATTATTCATGATTATATATTTTATATAATTATTGCCTACTCTATACGTTTTTCGGCTTACACGTTT
Source organism: uncultured Aquimarina sp. (assembly GCA_947493495.1). Classification (GTDB taxonomy): domain Bacteria; phylum Bacteroidota; class Bacteroidia; order Flavobacteriales; family Flavobacteriaceae; genus Aquimarina. The sequence continues at coordinate 21,099 of CANLRN010000025.1, read as the reverse complement.
TTTTAGTATTACTTTTTAGAGTCTAGTTGCTATTGGCATGGTACCTCTACATACTTGCAATGTATTATTACTATAAAAGGAGAAGGAATCCTCTCACATCGTTCTTCTCGACAGGTAAAACTTGGCAGATTAAATCTTCCAGCAGCAATTGATTTTTGTTCTACTTTACTAAGCGTTTTCACCCCTTTTACATTAAAATTTTTCATAATATGTTTTTTAATTACTTATCTTAAAAATGTTTATTAATCATTAATTGGATTCTCTGCAAAAATGATGTCAGGTCCATGAACAATATAATAATCATGAGTTATTTCGTCAGGAAAAACAATTTCTCCTTGAGAAGTCTCTTTAGCAACTGTACCTAACAATTCTACATTAGTATATGTTTGTGGAAATTGATTACTTTGACTTGGTTCATCAATAAATCGAAACCAATTATTTCCATTATGACTAATCGTATACTCTTTATCTTTTTCAATGGCTATTGGTTCGGTAAAAGGATTATAGGTAGTGCTAATGTCAAATTGTTTGAGCATTTTTCCAGTGGCATTATCCCATAAAGTAACTGTGCTATCGTAACTGCCAATGTTATTTTTGAAAACAAATCCAAAAATTTTTCCATTTACCAGAGGTTTAAACTTTGTTCCTATTTCAAAAAACCTATCTGCATCATAGCCTTGTTGATCAGAAAGTCTTTGCTTTTCAAGATGATCATTATCTTGTACAAACTCGTCTACGGGAAAACTGATTGTATACATTGTCTCGGACCAAATCGTACTTTGCTCTCCAACAGTAATTTTCAAATCTCCTGAAACCGCATCATCAGGCACTCTTAATCTTACAACCCCAATATTATCTTCAAAAAATTCTAAATCTTCTATTTCGTATATGATGTCTCCTATAGATATTTTATTTTCGTTAGTAATGCTACTAAAGAATTGAGCTGTAATCCAAATGCTTTGTCTCCTTTGCATTAGATTCTCAGAAAAGTAAGGGCTTGATGTGACTGTAGATACGTTCATGATAACTGGTGTTTTGTTTGTTACCATATAGCTTTCTTTTTTTTCTACTTTCCCATCGCTTACTACTAACTGAACCTCATATACTCCAGGTTTATCAAGGGTGAATTCCGCTAGTTTATTGCCTATTCCAATAATAGTCGCTGTACTTCCTTCTGGAATCATTAAAAAGGACCAATTATAGGTCAATGGATCTCCGTCGGGATCTGTAGACCCACTCGCATCTAATTTTGCAACAGCTCCTATTACCACTTCTTGATTACCAGTGACAATCAAATTAGGTGGATTGTTTTGAGATTCTTGAGAACTATTATCGTCATTACTACAACTAATTATCAAAAAAGTAAGAAGCAATAAAATCGTTAGGTTTCCCAATCGAAACTGTGCGCTACCTAATTTCAAAAATTTTACATTAATTGAGTTCTTTTTATTAAATGAATTGTTTTCAAATTCTAATTTTTTGTAATCTTTTTTTTGTGAATTTTTCATGTTTTTTGTTTTTATAATAAATCCATTTACGGTTTATCGTCTTAACCATTTAAGAATACACCAAAATTATCGTGCATAGTGATAAATGATTTTTAGAATAGTTCCAAAATTTTTAAGAATGGTTTCAATCCTTATAAACAAAGGAGACACGAGAGAGATTAAACCATTAATCAATTGATCTACAAGCTGTTTTTCAACAAAAACAACCGTCTATTTCATAAAAGCCTAGTACATTATGGATTGAAGTTGTAAATATCCCCCTATTTAATTATCCGAAGTCTCTGGATTTATTTTGGTAAGGAGTTCTTTGATATTATTCACAGGAAAACCTCCTCTTTGACCATGTATCTCTATAGTTTCTTTATTCTTTGCCTGGTATACACAATACACTTTATCATCAGTTACGTAACTATACATCCATTTGATGTCTGACCCCATTTGATCAATAACCTGATTTGATTTTTGTGAAATTCCTTTTAATTCTTTTTGACTAAGTTGACCTGCATTAGGGGTTTCTCTTTCTATCAGGTACGTTTTTAATACTTTTTTTTCTGTATTATTTTTAGTCCCAATGTTCGTTTCTTTTGGATTGCAAGACATTACTGTTATTAAAGTCACCGCAATGCACAATGCGTAAATTTTAACTGGTTTCATCTGTTTATATTTATTGTTTTCAGATCTCAAAAGTAGCTTGACAAAACCAGATAGAATATCACGAATAATTCAATAAATCGCACAAATAATTCACTTGTAACAAAAAAACATACAATGATTTACAGTAAAAATATCCGCTACTTCGGATATAAAGTTTAAGTACATTTAACTAGATACTTAAATAAGTTCAGCATAAAACAGGGTAAATCTTTATCCCATAATCAAAACTAAATTTTTGTGGGTTTACTTCAAAAATTATGAACTAAAATAAGGGAATTAAATCTTCAAGTATTGCATTGGTAAGATACCATATTGTTTTTGAAAACATTTAGCAAAATAGGAAGGACTAGAGAAACCCGATTCGAAAGCAGTTTCGGAAATATTGAGTCCGGTTTTTAGTACAGCTAATGATTTTTTGAGTCTATATTTTCTTAATAATTCATTAGGAGACATCTTTGTGAGTTTTGTACATTGTCTATACAGCTTTGACTTGCTAATCGACATTTTAGCACAAAAATCCGCTACTCCAAATTCAGGGTCTTGCCAATTACCCTCCAGAGTTTTCATAATGACTTCAATAGTTTTTTCTTCTGTCGTACTAACTCTTCTAATATTTTCTTTTTCGATAAAATTTTGATAGTCTGGTTTATTTAATTGTTCTACTATAGAGGATACTACGATTTGGTTTGTTGAACCAATATCACATAAATAATGAGCAAATTTAATAGTTATTCCAAACAATTGATCGCTGGTATCAACAGGTAATCCTGCATTAAGACTCATACATAACTGAAGTATTTCAGAAACATCTTGAGTAGATTTCTGAATTGTCGTCGCACAGTTTAATGCATCTGATACCGAAACAAAAGAAATTACATAACCTTCTCCTTCCATTTCTACCAAACGCCCTTGATTATTTACAATTTGTTGTTTAATTAATTTGGTAAAAGTGCCTAAAACCTCATTGAACTTATTCAGCCCTAAGTCGAATTGTAATAAATTGGTGTTTTTTGTAGTAATAACCAGAATAATACGAAAAGCCGGATCATTAAAAATCTTAAGCCCTGTATCCAATGATGTTTTAAGATTTTTAGGATATTTTATTCTACCTAAAAAAGCTTCAACAACACTGCTATTTACTTCAATAATTTCATGTGGTATTAATCCATGAGCATTCTCATGCATTTTAATAACCGCCTCCTTATTAGGAGCCTCCATCAGGCAAAATGCACTACCATGATCTTCATCAACCCAATAGGTCATTACGCGACAACCATAATCATCTTGTATTTTTAAATCTTCCTGATGCGCCTCCGCAACATGTTCTGCCGTAACACCAGGTACGATATGTAAGTCCATAAAAATTGGCATACTTCTTAGATACTTTTAAATTTATAGAATTTCTAAAGTATAATAAATCTTCATTTTTCAAAAAAACATAAATCTTACCCATTAAAATATCAAAATTGATTCATAAAATAACACAAATAGATCAGATATCTATCAAAAAGTATAATATCCCTAGCATATACATTATTCATTAATTGGTAATAAGAAGTTTTCTACAGTATGTTTTGCAATAGCCTTACCTTGTTTTTTACCTTCTTTGGTAGCGAATCTAAAATGATATCCATTCATAATTCTGGAATCTGCACAATCATTTGCTGCTTTATCTAAATTCATATAACTTCTTGTTTTTGCAGAAGGAAGTGCTGTTACAGATTTCATAGTAAAAGAGATATTCGGGGTTCCAAACACACAACTTAAAATTTCTGCCCCAGCGGCACCTGTTGCTGCATGAGCTGATGGATATTCTGGCCAGGGTGGTGTTACCATTTCTGGCTCCCAATTCTTGTCTCCTTTGGTGTTTATATTGGTATCATCATCTCCACTTCTAATAGCTGTGTAGGGTCGCCATGTATCATAAAAATATTTACTTTCTAAAGAAACCAAGTACAAATCGTACAAATTCATATTAATAAGCGCAAACATGCGATTGGTTTCAATAACAGATAGCTTTTTTTCTTGGGCTACTAGTCTTCCTATTCTATTCCAACTATGTTCGCCAAACTCTGCCCACCAATGTGCGAAATTTGTTTGATTTGCAGTCCGGACTTTACTATTTTTAGAACCAAAATCTTTAACCTCTTTATAAGATAATTCGTATTCTTTTGAATCTAGTGATGGTGGTGAAGGTGATCTAAATTGGGTTAACGAATCTAATGTAAAAGGCCTAGCCACAGAAAAATCTGGTTTTAAAACCCAATCATAACCAGGGGTATATTGATAATTCCCTGGTTTTGTCATAGGTGTATACCCCCCTCTTTTTTCATGACCATCATTTTTTCTTACTGCGATTAATGATAAAGCTACTTCCTCACCAAATACAATGCTTTCTTTTTTCTCTTTATTGTCTATTATTTTATCTAACCAGCGGTTACATACTTTGGTTATAGTATCCACCTTCTTTGGGTATGCTTGGGATAAAATAACCTTGGTAGACGCTAATGAAGCCACAATAGGGTTTATGTTATTTATAGTTTCTTTAAAATGATATTGCTTGTATGTTGGATGTACTGCATTAAAAATATCGTGTATACTTAAATGTACCATAGCCAATGCTCTTACTCCTATAAACGAATAAAATTGATCATGTTCATTTGCTATTGTATACGTAAGGTTGTTCAAATCAATAATCATTTCATTATCTACATTAGTTAATTGAACATTGTTATTTTCAGTCTTTGTTTTTTTACAAGAAATCAACCCCATTAATGCTAAAACTAATAGTAACAAACTTTTATTTTTTAAATAGTTTTTTATTCTCATGTTTTTAATTTAAAAAGTTTAAACAAAAGTATTTCATAGGCTTTACTTAGGTATTCAAAATAATCCCAAAAGTTATAGGTATAGTTTCAAAACCCGCTACAGATCCTTTGGATTCTCTTTGTATGAAGTTGGTGATACCCCATACAATTCTTTAAAGCACGTAGTAAAATATGAAAGGCTATTAAAACCAACCATATACGCTATTTCAGAGATATTATGCCCATTTTGCGACAATAATTGCGCAGCACGTTTTAATCTAAAATTTCGTAATAGTTCACCAGGAGGTTGGTCTGTTAATGATTTTAACTTGCGATGTAATTGCGTCTTACTAACCGCTAGTTCCTTTTGCATCTCTGGCACGCCAAAATCCGGATTATCAAATTGATCTTCTAATAATTGGAGAACACTATCAATAAATTCTTTATCCACTGAGTTTACAGTAACTTCACTAGGATTGATTTCTATTTTTTTATTAAATAACTTTCTTAGTTTTTTGCGCTCTTCAATGAGATTTTTGACACGAATTTTAATCTCCCGTGCATTAAAAGGTTTTGTAAGGTAATCATCTGCTCCCATTTCTAAGCCTTCTATTCTATTTTCAATTCCTGCTTTTGCAGTTAACATAATAACAGGTATATGACTGGTTATCATGCCTGATTTTAATTTTTTACATAAGGTTATCCCATCTATTTTAGGCATCATGACATCAGTGATAATAAGATCCGGAATGTACTGAATTGCTTTTTCTAAACCTTCTTTACCATTTATCGCTTCTATAATTTCATAATCTTTATACAACTGCTCTTTGATAAAGTAGCGCATATCAGCATTATCTTCAACAATCAAAACTTTTTCTGAGTCATTCAATTTGGTATCATTTATTATTTCTAAAGTATTATGATCCGCATTCAAAAAATCCGTTTCCAAGATTCCCTCTTCTTTATCTTTGTTTGATTTAATTTCTTCAACAGGAAGTACTACTTTAAAATTACTTCCTTTTCCTAACTCGCTTTCTACATAAATCTCTCCGTTCATGAGTTCTACCAATTCTTTGGTTAGTGCCAAACCAATCCCAGTTCCCTCTTTTTCTTTGGTATATGAATCATCAACCTGATAAAAACGATTAAAAATGTTGGATAACTTCTCTTGGGGAATTCCTTTTCCAAAATCCCGTACACCAATGGTCAGATGGTTATTTTCATATTTTGCAGAGAGTTTTATGGTCTCATTATCTTCTGTAAACTTAAATGCATTGCTCAAGAGGTTGTATACAATTTTTTCGAGTTTATCCCGATCAAAAGAAACCCATAAAAATTTTGAAGGCACTTTAATTTGATAATCCATTCCCCGTTGCGCGGCATGAGAACTAAAGGAAGATGCTGCCGATTTAATGCATTTAAAAATATCGCCTTCTGTAGTATTTAATTTTAATTTACCGCTATCCAGTTTGGATAAATCCAACAGTTGATTTACTAGTTTCAAAAGTCTATTGGCATTACGCCTAATCATCTTGATATTAGAAGTTTCCAGGGTATTTTCACCTGAAATATCCAGTTCATCTATTGGCCCTTTTATTAATGTTAGTGGAGTTCTAAATTCATGAGAAATATTAGCGAATAATCTTGTTTTTAAAGTATCTAATTCCTTCAACCGGTCTCTCTGTGATTCTAATTGCGCATTTTTATCATTAACCTCTCGAGTACGAATGTTAATCATGCTTTCAAGTTCCAAATTCTTACGGGTTAATTGCTCTGACCTCCATTGTACTAGTAACCAAATTGCAAAAGTTGTAAAAAAGACATACATTAGGTAAGCCCACCATGTTTGATACCATGGAGCTAAAATATTAAATGAATATTGATCTTCTAATCCTATTTGTCCAAATGCGTCCTTACCTCGAACCCTAAATATGTAATTCCCCTCTGGTAAATTGGTGTACTCTTTTTGGGATTCATTCAAAAAAACTGACCACTGATGGTCAAATCCTTCCAATTTATATTGAAATGTATTAGCAAGTTCATTATAAAAACTTGGTATACTATACTTAAAACGAAATCTATTATCTCTATATGGTAATGCAGGTACAGAAGTATTCATATTAGTTTTATTATACCCCCCAAATATTATAGAATCTGCCTTAAAAGTCACATTTCGAATTACTGTTTTAAAAGGCATTTTGTTTTTTCTATCAATATTTACATCCAGCCTAAAATTCCCCTTATTTCCAGCAAACCATGCGATTTTATCTTCATAGTCATAAAACAATAATGCCGTAGCTTTATGTTCTTTTTCCAAAAGTTTTATTTTATATGAACTATCCATTTGATGTATCGCGAGATATTGAACTGGATCTTTTGTATTATTCTTTGTAGAAAACAAAACACTACCTCGGGTGTCCACTCCTTCTATAAAAATATTTTCATCAAACATTTTAAATTTTTGGGCTAAACTATTATCGAGATAAAATTTTTGCTTTTTTTGATCAAAACGATAAACGTTCCTATTGTATTTAGCAGCAAAGTATATTTCATTTTCGATTTTATAGTGATATAGAACGTCATCAGGATGTCCATTTTGAGTATTAAAGCGTTCTACAATTGGCGAATTAAAGTCAATGGCATCGTCTAGACTAGAAAAAGAAACTTTACATACCTCACTAAAATTGGAACCTAACCATAAATCGCCATTATCCATTTCGATAACCGTATATACCTCTTTTTTAACCTCTTCTATAGGTCTTCGGGTTTTCCAATTACCAGATTCATAATTCATTGTGATTAATCCATTTGCTGTACCTATAAAAACTCTTGAATTATCAACAATAGATTGATTAATTGTCAAGGGACGACATTTATGGAGTAAAATTAACTTTTTGCCTTCGAGCTTATAAATCCCTCTTTCGCCCGCAACAAGTAGTTGATCTCTGAAAACCGATACATCATGTATCCTAAATTGAGAATTATCAACCTTAGAAAAAAAAGAAGAAGAGTTTACATTATTTTGGTAAAATAACCCTGCTTCAGTTCCAATATACATCTGATTATTAAACCTTGTCACCTTTTGTGCCCATCCTTTAATGTTTAATTCAACTCCAAAACTAGTATAAGGTGATTTTGGATAGTCGAACTTAGCAATACCAAATGTGGTAGCAATCCATAATAATCCAGTATTATCCTGAAACATATTGATTACCATGGAGGAAGGTAATGCCGTGTCGTCGATCTTCTTTAACTGCCTCCCTAAACGATCTATGATCACTATTCCATCGCTTAATGTTCCAATTGCAAATTCTCCATTCGTTAGCCGTATAGCCCTGCTCATAATATTAGTACTCAAAAAATCATCTACCTCAGTTACAAAAGCATCAATTCTTCCATTATCATAGATCTCAAGGTTTTTTGAATTAGTTCCTATTAGTAATTTATTGTCATCAAAAGGTAGAATAAAACGTATAGGGTCTTTATTAAAACTATTTCCATTTTTAATAGGTCTCAACTCATCTTTTTCGAATACATGAAGTCCTTCATCAGAATTCAATACTTGCACATATAATTTATCATGAACATAAGCCATACGAAGAGATTGGCTATCTTTTGTTAACCATGTAGTAAATTTATTATTCTTCCATCTAAACAAAACGTCTAACCCGTTAAAGAATACACCTTTTGAAGTTGCATGTATTTGCCAAATTGTAAGCTGATCCCTATATTTTGGATCAACTTTATCCATAAGTGAAACATAGACTATGTTACCATTAGAATCAGAATCTAAATAGCCCAACTCACCGTTTCCTCCGACATAAATTCTTCCTTGGTCATCTTTGGACATTGCTATAACTCTACTTTTATTGGGAAGCGTCAAAAAATCCCATGAGGTGCCATCATATATTAACAATCCTTTGTTCCCAACATAAATAAGTCCATTATCGTCTTGTACAATACTATTATTATAAGGATCTTGACCATAAATATCCGGGGTGTAGTTCTTATAAAATGGATAACCACTTTCTACGATATGCCTTGGTAAAGTGCTTTCTTGACCAAAAAAACAAGCACAACACAAAAAAGAAAAGATGATAACGTAGGTAACTCTAGTCATGTAGTGAACAGTTATTGTATTAAAGATATTAAAAACAGTATGAACTACTATTTACAATTGAGAAAATTAATCAAGCTGATTAAAAATCCGTTTAGCTATAGTTCCAAAAGTTTAAAGTTTAGTTCCAGTTTTTTCTTTGTGATAACATAAGTTTATCACTTATGAAATGAAGTTATGAAAACATTAATAATTTAAAGTTTTTGGGGATTTTACTCATCCGACAGCAGAAAATATCAGTATACCCTAGCAGAACTTTGTAATCATATCAAAACTTTTGTTGCTAAAAAACACTTTAACCCTTTATACAATTAAAAAAATAATAAAGGGAGTTTTGTATTTAATGGTTGGTTATATAATTAAAACCAAGACCGAAAGGATAAAGGATTTCTATTCTTCTTTTCAGGAACATCAAACTGATATCATCTATGGTGGGAAAATGAGTATATTACATATTATCTAGTTCCTCATCAGATCTCTAAAGGGTCTTTAACAAGTATTAGTAAAGTTAGATTTCAAAATGAGTTTTGCGAATTCAATTCATTGGAGTTACTTTCTCTAATAAACAAACCTCTTACAGATTCAATTGATTATCTAATAGAAAACGGTGAAGTGTCTCCAGAAGAGTTGAGTCTAAGTCCTAACCTATTGATTCATATTTATGACGAAACGAAAAAAGAATGGACAATTTAGCCCCCACTTGATCAAATTAAAATATCCATTGACTCTAAAGATTCCTTACTGTTTTTACTTCAAAGAGATTGTTTCTGGATAAATTTTTAGATGACTTTAAAAGAAAACACAAAAATATGGTAAACCTGTCAGGCAATTTTAGGACGATACAGATCCATACGAGAACCCTAAAGCTGAACGGGTCAATGGAATTTAAAAGAAGAGTTTGAAATAAGGAACTATACAAGCCACTCAAAAGCATTAGTGGGAATCTCAAAATCGGTAGAAACTTATAATCAATTTCGCCCGTACCTAAGTTGTGATTATTTAACTCCTGAACAAGCATATCATCATACTGGAAAATTTAAAAAACAATGGAAAAATTACTACGGAGAAAAAATGAATTCCAAGTACTAATTTGATTCCGCTACGCTTCATCACATTAGTACTTCAAATGGAGTGTCAAGGTTTTTATGGAATAAGAAACTGAAGTTGTATATTTATAGTATGTCTTCTTAAAATAGAGTTAAACCCTGTCAAGTAAATTCAGGACGATACAAAGTCAAGTCATTTTTCTACAAGTTTACTAGAATGTTTACATTTTTGGAAAACATGTTTTCCAATATTGATATGTCTTGTAAAATACTACAACCTTTTATGAAAACTGACCATGAAAATATACAAAAGGTCAAAAAAGGGGTATGACCTTATTGGACTTTTTAAACTTTTTGACCTAATCAGATTACAAAAAGTTCAATAAAGTCAAAAGGATCAATAAGTTCAGTTTCCCTTCTTGAACTTATTAATAAAATGACCGTGAGATTCTTTATGAATCCATCCTTTTTCAATAAATTCATTAGTATATCGTTTTGAAGTAGATTGGGATAATCCATATTGTTTTCCAATAATCTGATATTCTTTGGTGGTGAAATTTTTGGGTAGTGCATCTAGAAAAAGTTCTTTATTATCTTTTTCCCTAGGTAATTTCAGTTCTTTTTTTGGTAAGTATAAGAACACTTCTTCAGTATGTTCTAATAGTACTTTGATCATACTTAATGCAATTTCAAAATCTCGTTGTTCACATTCTATAATAGGTTGCAACCTATCATTCTCTAAAGCTCTGATGATCGAAAAAATCATAGTCAATCTAAAACATATGACCCCTAATCTTAATAATGAAGCCTCTAAATCCTCTTTTTTTAGAAAAACAAACTTGTCATATTGTGTACTAAAAAAAGTATGGAACTGTCTTCCTTGTTCTGGACTTAAAAGAAACTGAATACCATTGTGATAGGTTACTAATTTTTGGTAGTAGTTAGTGAATATTGCTCCCAACTGATCATAATAAGCATCCAACCCTATTCTGCCAGTATTCGCAAAAACATCTCTCCATTTTTTCTGGCGCTCCATCTTATAAAACATAAAACGACTGAATAAACCATTTTGTGAATCTGGCATTAAGGATAGTACTTGATCTGGTGTTCCTGTGAGTACTGTAGAAATCTTAGGTTGAGGGATTTCTACGAGTTCACTATCAGTTCGCCGGTAGTAGCTAATCGCTTCGTGATGAAATGCATTCCTAAATCCATCACTATAATTACCATACTCAGTCTTAAAAGTTTGGGCTAATGTGTCTCCTTCTGTTTCAAAGATCAATCCGGATCCATCATTTTGGTCTAGCAGTTCAAAGGCTCCTGTCGCACTGCTATTGGCAGGAATGAACAGCATTTGTTCTCTCGGCTTTATAGGTTTTGTTAGGCTTTTATCCTTACTCTTTTTACTTTGATATTCTGCGAGCTCTACTTCATATTGCATTTTACCATTACTGGTTTCTTCTCTCTTTTGCTTATGGATAGCGTATACAATCCGTTTACATAGGTTTACACGTCCTTTTCCGGAAGATGGCGGAGCAGTAATGAATAAATATAAATTGGGATAAACGGTTAGATTATCATATAAGCCGAAAACATTAGGTAAACACGCACTTAATACCGTAATCGTCCCTAACAATAAAATATCACGCTCCCTAGAATTATTGGCCCTTTCTGTTGACTCTTTAAAAAAGTTTGGAAGTTCTTCGAAAATAGTATCCGAAAATTCAGGTAACTCCTTTCTAGGAATTTCGATTTTCTTTGTTGTGTGATCTTCATTATACGGCTGAGTTTTTTCCCGTTCTACAACATATCCTGCTTGTTTGGCATAATGAAAAAGAGTAGCAATCTTCACTCCGACTCCTTTTGCCTTAGCACATTGCTGATATTTATTTTCACATTCCTTATGTGTATATTTAGGATAAAATTTACTAATTCTATGAAAATAGGAAGCTCCGGATTCGCCAAATTCATTTGCAAGTGCAAAACCAATTTTCAACCAATCATCATAACTGGATGTTAAGTCTTTTCCAGTAGTTTCTATCCATTGTACTAATTGTTCTACTGCTTCATTCGTATTTGAAATTGGATATAATGATATTATTCCCTTCTCAATGGCTTCGGTTTTTTCTTCTTTGTCCGAAATCCATTCTTTTACGTTAAATTCTTTCTTTTTCAATGTATACTATATTTCGGGTTTATATAAGCTTCAGGATCATAAGGCAATAAGCAAGCTCTGCTTACATCACTTCCACTAGCGTCCATCACTATGTTATACATTTGTTTTAGGTATTTGGAAACTGCCTGAAAATATTCGAGATGTGTTGCTTTTTCTAAGGATATTTTAATAATCCATTTTAGTCCTTTTCCTCTGGGAGATGTAAACAATAACTCTGTCGGGAAATAAGAATCTTCCAGTAATTTGCACCTTATTTCTTTCAGTCTGTTTATACTACTTATTCCATCTATATCAATGGTGAGTAATTCTGAATGTTTGATAAGTGACGTATTATTTCGTTTTGTAAACATTCCTGAAAAGGTGACATAATCAAAATATTTTTTCTTGTATGCTGATTGCTCTTTTTTGCTCGTCAATTTCCTGAGACTATCTGTACGATATTTTCTAACGGTATCCGTGATCATCTTATACCCTTCAGAAATACCAATGACCTTAGTTGCATACAGGTTAAAAAGATTTCTTTTGAAATAACTAAATTTTGGGTTCCATTCCTCATCAGGTATATCATCCAAAGCCTGATTAATTCTTTCTAATCTCGAATCATAATCTGATACCTTAGATTCTAGTTTTAGATGCAATACATCATTAATATGAATAAGTAATTCATCTTCGGTAGTAGTTTTAAAATGTAATTGTGCAAAATCAAAAACATCTCCCTTAAAGCTATCCTCTGTTAGATCCTGGTAAACAGCATTGCCATTTACAACACTAATCTTCAAACTACCACGATATTGCGGTAAAAATGGATTGTTTACAGGTTTACACTCTCGGTTGCTAATAGATAACCCTATTGCTTCTTCAGAGGGATATTGTTTTAGGATATAACTGTAAATATTTAATCCGTAGTGCGTTTTGGAAAGTATATGCTTCTTTGTAATCATATCTTTCTCTTTTTACCGGATAATGCTTCATCTACTTCTGCTTGTATTTCGGATACAGTTTTCTTTCTTCCTCCTTTAATCCAGTCCATAAGTTCCTGTTTAGAAAAATACAATCGCTTATGTTTTTTCATCACAGGGATCTGTTTGTGTTGCACGTACCCATAGATAGTAGGGACGGATAATTCCAGAAACTCAGCCGCTTCCTTTACCGTAAAAAGTTTGTCTTTTTCTGGCTCTTTGTCTTTGCTTTGTAATAAGATTCTTTTGATCTCACTTACTTCGTTGCTAAGTTTTGCAACGGCTTTTGGTAATTTGTCAAATGATAATTCTTCCATAACGGTATATTTAATTATTATACCGCAATGTTAGGTGCTTGCTTTGTAGGTATACAATGGGGGAAATTCAAACCCCACTAAAACCCACCTGTTTTTAAGTGATTTTTAACTATTTATATTTGTAGAAAAATCGTTAGAGATATCCACAATTGGATTTTTACACTTTTGATGATCCGTAGAAATGATTTTATTGAGATATTTCAGGGTAAAATCCTTGGCATTCCCTCTTTCCAAATATTGAAAATTCAATGCTATCCATTGCTCTAACTGCATTTTATTACAATTAAATACTAGTTTGTTTTCATACAACTGCCAAAAAACATCTGCTAGCTTATTCCCTTCAGAAAGAAAAAATAGTTTCCTCGGAACCTGAACTGCTGTTTCGAATAGGTTTTCCAAATAGTAAAAATCCTCTTCTGAAAAATAAGGCTTCAGGAGATTACATAATGAAGATATGGAAGAGCTTTCAAAAATGGGTAGTCCCTGTTCCCTTGGTTTGGAAAACGATCCTAATCCATGATCTTCGTAAAGACTTACTAAATTTGCGTTAGGTTGAACAACTATTGGTTCTTCTTTTTCAAGTTGTTCTAACGCTATTATATCTAGAATATCTCCTGTAAATTGTTGTAGTTCTTTTTCTAAAAAATCTTTTAAAAAAATGTGTGTAGCATATACATAAACAACTTCTTGATCTAAATCTATGGATTGTAAAACCTTAGATCGATAATAGTTTGCTTTGATCCGTAAATATTCGATTTCTCTTATATAGTTCGAATCTATCTGTTCAGCATAGATATCTATTACGCCTTCCTCCAATAATCGATTCGCTCTATCTTCTACGTCAGTAATCTTTTTGATTTCCCCTTTTAGAATTTGATTCCGTAGCGGTGATTGTAACTTTTGCTCAATATTTTTTTCTTCTTTCAGGGTTTGTAAAACCGAAGAAGCTAGTTTTTCTAGAGCAGTAATAGTTTCTGACATAGTCTTAAAAGTCCATTAGATTTTGAGCAAATTCTTTTTTAGTTTCATCTTCGAATCCTGCGAAATATCCTTTGGTTACATCTAAACCACTATGGTTTAAAGCTTCGCTAATAAACTCCATACTTGCGCCTTTTCTTATGGCATTAGTCGCAAAGCTATGACGAGCCCAATAAAAAGAAATATCTTCAGGCAGCTTATTTTTCTTAGCTATTTTCTTAATATGTTGATTGATAAAGCGATTGAAGTTTTTTATGTGCTTTGTTACATCAACTGCGGACATACCTTCTTCTAGTATCGGGAATACATAACCTGACTTAGATTTATTCCCATATTTTTTAATAATACTCTTCGAAAAATCATTTAAATAAATATTGATTTTTGTCTTTCTTTTCGATTTTTGAAAAGTTTTGGCTCTGTAATAATGAAAGGAATTACCATCAAAGTCAGAATATTTTAATAATGCAATGTCCTTCATGTTCATTCCATTACAGGCAAAGCTAAAAAACCAGAAATCTTTTGCCTTTTTCTGTTCTGGAGTTTTAGGTTTAGCCTTAAAAAAAGTTAATAACTGTTGTTGATTCAGCGCTTTTTTCACTTTTCCACTTTCAGAAATCCGAAACTTCTTTTGTCCGAATGGATATATATCCCGATTAATATCACCGTCATCAATAGCGTGATTAAAAACTACTCTCAAATTCCGCAAATATATCGCTATCGTAGTTACGCTTTTGCCCTTATCTAACATATATTCTTCATAATCTTCTAACCAACGAGGAGTTATCATCGAAAAAGGAAACCTATCCCCTACTGAACCATCTGTAATCAGAAGAAAATCTTTTAAAGACTTTAAGGTATACTTATAGCCATCTGCTGTATTTACTTTCTTCCTTCTAATATTACGTTTTATTTCTTTATCAAAATGATAGAAAACATTATCACCATCGGTTGATTTTCTGAACATCTTTCTTTCAAAATCTTCAAAATTGAAAAAACTAATTTTTCTGGATTCATCATTCGCTCTATTTTCAATAGCCCGAAGTTCTATTCGTGTATCTTCATTCTTGCCTCTAACCTTTGTATTACTTTCCCATATTTTTTTAAAATCTTTATCCGAAAGATCAATATTTAATGGATATAATTTTACTTTTTTTAAGTTCGTAGCATATACTCGAAGTTTGACTGGGCATAATCCGTTCTTTTTAGGTCTTCTGGTGTCGTGAAAAATTGAAATACTATAACTCATAGTGATTTACTTTTGTGCAAACATAATTCATTTGCACAAAATTTGCACACCAAATCACTAATTAAAGACATAAAACCTATAAACAAACAGTAATCAAAATATCTTAAAATACTGATTATCAAATATTTTATAAATAAACACATAAGAATTCACACTATGGACTTATGATTACGGCTCAAGAGGTTGCAGGTTTGAATCCTGCCGAGGTCACAAAAAAACCCTTTAAAATATTGATTTTAAAGGGTTTTTTAATTTTCAGGGGGATAATTGGAGGGATATACTATTTTTATATTCTTTTAAGAACTAAGATAGCTTATCCACAAGATGTTATAAAATTTCTAAAGTTATTTGACGTTTAACATTCATGTCTTTGAAAAGATCATGGCTTGTTGGTTGTTCCATCTTAATATATTAAAGATTATTTTATTAAATATTAACTTTATATGATAATGAGGTAATGGATAAAAGTCATAACAATCCACTCCAACATCTAAAGCTAATTTCTATTGAAACTATTTAAACTTCTTTATTGAGTATTAGAAACCCTGATAAACAATTACCTATCAGGTTTTTATTATTTTTTAAGGTAACGTAAAGGGCAACTTTTGAGTAGTGTGCTAAAAATGAGTGAACCCTTATGAAGTTATGTTAACTCCTTGAAAACGGTAAGTTTTAAGGTGTCATTTAATTTATGGTGCCAGTTTAGTCACGTAATTATAAACGTCGAGTATCTCTTATTACTATAAATATTTGAAATTAATTTTTCAACTCTGAAGAGCTAAACTTTTATTTAGAAATCAGGGAATACAACCTATCTAGTTTAATAAAACATTTCATTTTATAGGCTAACGAATTAAAACTTAAATGATCCAGTATGTTATTTATGTAACGCTTATATCTTATTCAAAAATCGGAAATCATAAAAAAGCAATTAACATTATTCTAAAAAAAGATAGTATCACACCAAAACTATATAAAACATATGCAAATCTAGGAACATTTTATATACATGATGGAAACTTTAAAAAAGGAATTGAATATATTGATAAAGCCATAAAAATTAACCCCAAAGCTCATTTTGGTAGAGAAATATATCAGAGACGTCTTGCCGAGTATATTCTTGGGAAAATGAAAAATGGAAAAATAGCATTACCCTTATCTAATACATTTAGTGAACATCAAGAAGACTTAATAGGTCTTGAAGAATCTAACAACTTTTATTCTTTTTTAGCAAATAAACATAAAGATAAATTAGAAGACGTATTATTTGGAAAAAGATTGCCCTATAAAATAGTAAATGAAGCCATTATAGGTGTGATGGGTATGATGAAGTTTGGGAATTATAATTCACCATTACTCCTAGAAGCTTCAAGAGATTTATTAATGAAGTAAATGTTTATCATTATAATCGAAATGAAAAGCAGTGGTCAGCAAAACCTTGGTCCTCGGTTAGTGAAAATGAATACGCGATTCAAAATCAATGCGTATTAAGTCTTAATAATGATAATATAGTATCAATTAACGGACACAGAACTTCGGACTATGGAACTGCAGAAAAAGTAATGCTTATCCAAGCAGGCGATAAATATGCACATTTTAATGATAATGAAGTGCATATTCGTACATTAAAAAAATGCAAACCTACTGGTGTGAAAAAAATTTGGGATTTTGATGAGATAATAAGTCCTGCCGCATATTATGAAACAGACGAAGGCTTGGAAGTTGTTTCTCTAAGCTATCATAATAACACTATAAAGTGTGTTAAGATTAATTTGAACGATACACCACCATTATGGCGATGGTTTTTTTACTTTTTCTATTATATGTATGGTGTTTATATTATCGGGATAGGCTTAATTATATGGTTTTTAAATATTCGAAGAAAAAAACCTGTGTCACAGGTTTAAGTCGGATGCATTTTAAAGCTAATAAAAATAAAAAGATGTTAAATTGTGATTAACTATCTCAACATAAGCATGTTACTTGTTTTTTATACAGGTGCCAACTTATAAAATGAGCCTTTTTTAAGTATAACATTAACTATTTTTGGTTTGTTAATTAAAAACTATAATGATGTTAAACTTAAAAAAAATAGTAAAACTAGTGGTTTGTGGAATTTTTTTATCACTCTCATTTTTGGCTTGTTCAGAAGATGATAAAATGAAAGAATCTTCTGAGCGGATAATAGAAGATTTAGCAAACTTAAAAGATGATCCAAAATTCTTAGAATATATTGAAGAATCATCAAAAGCTGCTTTCAGAGTAAAAAACTCAAAAAGAGTATTGGAATTACTAGAAATAGAATTGCTTAATGATCAACAAACCCTCGAATTGGCTCAAGTATTGGGCTTCGATACTATCGAAAAGCAGGAGGAATACTATAAAAACCTCTTCGATATGGAATATGATATAGAAATACGCTATGATTTCATAAATCAGAATATAACCGAAGTTAATAGGTTACTATCAGATGCTTATCTTAAAATTTTAAATACAGGGTTTGCAAATACTAGTAAAAAAGGAGTAAGTCAAGATAAAGTTCTAGAGGACTGCCTCGAGTCAACCTGTTTCCCTCTGTATGACGCTATCATCCGTCCTATTATAGAAATGATATACGCAGAATGTGGTTTTATTTCATTTGATATGACAGAGACAGAAAAACTTAGAGAACAGCTATGTAGAAAAAGAATAAATCAAAGATTTTCAGCAGAACTTTTGGGAGCATCTAGAGTATATGAATGTTGTGCTTTTGATCGTTGTGGAATTATTCTACCTCAAATTATAGGAGATGGTGTTACTTCTGAATGCGGTACACCAGTTGGATAGACCGAAATCAAAATTAGCTGTAACCAAAGTAGAGTAAATTTCAACAAATCCACTAAGTAGTACTATTACAAAACAAAAAATCTCTACTAAATAAATAGTGAGGATTAGATGTCATGCCACCTTGATTTTGGCTATTGTGGTCTTATTTCATTCACTTTATAGAAAAGAGATAATTTAATTGTTTAGAGAGATAACCTATGAAAATGACTAGAGCTGAAAAATTTATTAAAGAAATCGAATCTATTCAAAGGCAATTAAATGCGCTTGAAAAAGAACATAGAGTGTATACAAGCTATCCTGAATTAGCAGAAGCTGGAGGAAGATTGCTAGATGTTGGTGTTGAGTCTGTTGTAGATGTAATTTTTGGAGCCAAAATTGACGATAAAACTGTTAAAAAACATAAATCTAATCTACCAGAAAACGTACAAGCACGTAAAGCTGAATATGAGAGACGAACATTAAGTTACAATTTGCAAATTCGAACTCTATAAAATTAAATAGTATAAATATAAAAGCAGATAACACGGTGTATAAAACATAGCTAATAAGAACTAAACCGAAAGATTTGTGTATTTTTATAAAGTCTACCAAATTTTTAATTTACAACTTAGTCTTTATTTAATATTTTGGTTGTCGTAGTCCTGCGGTAGGCTTTAAAAAAAAATTAAAAACAAAATATAAAAATTCGGCTCTGTGTTAACCCGAAAAGTTAGTATCTTTTTATACACTTCGTTCCATACACTAACTGTAAAGCATTAAAAATATTATGAAGAAAATATATTATCTAATTTTTATCTTCTCATTTTTGGGTTGTAAACAACAAACTCAAAAAGAAGTAAATTCTATAAACACTAATATCAAAGAAGATTCAAAAGCTATTTCTAATATGGATTATACAATAACAACTAAACCCATTCATGCTATAAAAACGCAATTATATAAATGGTATTCTTTTTACGAAAGAGAAATGAATGAAGAGCGAATCTTAAATCAATTAGAATTATTAAGTGATAGTATCGTAATTAACTCAATGGGAAATACGATTAAAGGTAAAATGGAATACAGAAATATTATACCTGCATACAAAGGTACTAGAAATGCACATAATTTAATTTCTGTAAAAATGGATGAATCAACTGGAAAAATAAGTGCTGAAACGAAAATCTTATTCCAAACAATCCGTTCTGATAGCACTAATGCTCAAATGGAAATAGAGTATGAGATTTTCTCCACTGAATTTGACGGGAAGACCCCTCCTAAATTGCAGCAAATAACAATCAAACCTTTGGAGCAACAAAAAATTAGCTCTTTTGAAGATACTTATGCTAAAAATAGGCTCTCTGCCCTAATGCACTATTGGTTATTAAATATAGAGCAAATGGATGGAGATGCAGAACCGTTTAAAAAATTACTTGCAAATAATTTTGAATTACATTTTTCAAAAGACAATGTTGTAACAAGCATGAAACAGTTTGAAAAGTGGATTAAATATGCTGCTTCTGCTGTAAGCGAAACGAATCATTTTCCTGAAAATTTCGAAGTAAAATTACTTGCAGAAAATCTTTATGAAATGAATGTTAATTTCGTTTGGAGAGGAGAATCTCCTGATGGAAATAAACTACAGGCAATTACCCACCACAAATGGACAGTTGAAGATGATATGAATGCTCAATTTGCTAAAATTCGAAAAATGGAAGTATCGTACAAAGTTCCTTTTTCACCATTAAGTCAATAATTAGAGTCGAGTAGGTAAAGGGGAATCTCACCCCTAAACCTCACACAGAACCGTACGTGATAGTCACCCATCATACGGCTTTTCTTAACAAGTCTATGGCGTAAAACCATATTGCCAATACACAAAAAGAGTGTGTAACTGCCATTACCGAAAGCCCTTTGTAACCACGAGCCATCCCTTCTATATCTCCTTAAATACTGTCTATTTTAATGGCTTTTTTAAAATAATACTTATCTATCTTCTTTACAATACTTCCAAAGTCTAAGTTATTTATATCTTTTTTAACTCGATAGAATAAATACTTATCAATAAAAGCTATTTTACGACTTAAAAATTGAGACAATTTTTCCTCAATAGAATTAACTGACAACATATCTTTAATAGACATATCGTAAACACCATTAAAAACTGTCTTAATAGAAGTTCCATCAATGAGTAAATAGGATAAAATATTAACTTCAACATCTTTAAAAAAATCGTTCCCATCATTAGTTAAATGACTCTTTGTTTCATCCTTAAAAGTATAACAATCCCATAACTCATCTAGTTTTTCTTTTTGTGTTTTTTCAATTTCACCTTCCGTTCGAAACCCTCCATAAACATTTCGTAAATCTCTTTTTCGTAAAGGTTTTGCCATTATATATAGCTTATCATGAAGTTCCCCCCAAAATTAGGACAGAGAGTTAAATTCAAAAATTAATAACTTTACTGTATTATGAAACGAAGAAAA
>CANLRN010000024.1 GCA_947493495.1 uncultured Aquimarina sp. | reverse complement strand
TAATCTTATAACTAAAATGGTCAGCAAAGAAAAAGTATATCAAAAACAAATTATATGCAGTTAGCTATTGACCTCTAAAAAATTAAATTTATATATCTACATTTTTAAAGTATTTCTGTTCCAATTCTGCCTGAAACTCTTCCATTACGGGTTTTACAGTACTATCAGGTAAATCAGCAATGCGAATATACATAAGGCCATCCACGGCATTATTAAATAAGGGATCTACATTAAAAGATACTACTTTTGCATTTTGTTTGATATATTTTTTTATGAGAACAGGGATTCTTAGACTCCCAGGTTCAATTTCATCAATAATTTTATCAAATTTATTGAGATCACTTCTACTTTCGTCAAAAACAAAATCTTTATCTGCATCTTTAAGCTTCACTTTAAATTCTTTCTTGGGTCTTACATATTGAGCAACATAAGGATCATAATAATGAGATTTCATAAACTCTATCATTAATGATTTAGAAAAATTACTGAATTTATTACTAATGCTCACTCCCCCAATAAGGTATTTATTATTTGGGAAACGTAATGTACAATGCACAATTCCTTTCCAAAGTAAGAATAGAGGCATCGGGCGTTGCTGATATTCTTTAATGATAAAAGCTCTTCCCATTTCGATGGATTGACTCATCATGCGGTGTAATTCTGGCTCGAATCTAAAAAGATCTTGTAAATAAAATCCATTAATGCCATATTTAGAATAGATTTCATCACCCATACCCATTCTATAAGCTCCAGCAATTTTTTTAGACTGATTATCCCATAAAAACATATGGTGATAATATTCATCAAATGGATCCAAATCCAGAGATTGATTGGTGCCCTCACCAATCTCTCTAAAAGTAATTTCTCGTAATCTCCCTATTTCATGTAAAACATTAGGAATACACTCTTTTTTAGCAAGAAAAACTTCGTAGTTTTTACTAGACAGTAATCGCATATCTTTTTCGCGACAGCATTCTAATTCTGATTCTATAGAATTGATACTTCCTCCAGAAGCAATTTCTTTTGGCGATTTAGGGAGTTTTAGGTTTTGAGGGATAGACTCTCTCAATGTCTTTTTCTCATAAGGATTCGCTAACATATACGTTTTTTTACGTAAAAAATTAGTGAAATCATCTAGGTTTTCATATTCTTCTTGATCTTTTACAGAAATAGGATTTCCTATTCTAACTTTTATTTTTTTATTTTCTTGCGAAAAAAGCTCACTAGGTAGTTTAGCAGTTCTCAAGGTATCGTTTATAGAAGCTAGCTTGTAAAATAGTCTACTATTTCTTGCGTGAAAATATATTGGGATTACAGGGACTTTTGCTTTTTTAACTAATCTAATAGCACCAGGTTCCCAGAATTTATCCACATACTGTTTTCCTTCTTTTATTGTAGACACTTCACCAGCAGGAAAAATACCCAAAGGATGACCTTTTTCAAGATGAATTACAGATTCTTTAATTCCAACAAGGCTTGACTTAGCATCCTTTCGATTTTCAAAAGGATTTACGGGCAAAATATATGGTTTTAAAGGTGTGAAATTATGCAACAAAAAATTAGCAATAATCTTATAATCAGATCTATGCTCTAACATTAGTTTCAGTAATAATATACCATCTAATCCGCCCAAAGGGTGGTTAGACAACGTAATAAAAGCTCCTTTTTTAGGTAATCGTTTAAGGTCTTCTGGAGGAATCTCGAAAGTTACCCCATACATATCTAGTGCTGTTTTTACAAAATCCTCACCGCTTAAATGACTAATACTATCGTATTGACGATTAATTTTTGATAATCGAGTGATTTTTAAAACTATCCAACCAATAAAAGTGCCAATAAAACCAAATTTATCGATTTTTAGCCCTTTGGCCACTTCTTTTGAGGTTACTACCGCCATTAAATACGTTTTGTGCTAGCTACAAATATAACAAAATCATTGCATAAGTTATCTTATTGTTTTATAATCATTTGGTAGGTTTCTCGTGTGCTTTGCTTCAGGAGGATATTGTTATTTTTTCCCATAGATTGTATAGCCATATCATTATAATGTCTGATGGTATATAGAGAAACATTCTTGTTATAGGTTACCTTAAATTTTGCTTTTAAATGATGTAATGATTTCTCGAAAGTAGAAAATTTATCCTCTAAGCAGACAGAAAAACTGATAGCAGAATTCTGTATAAGATCTACCTTTAATTGGTATTCATGAAAAAGATTAAAAATTTCGCTAATATTATCTTCTACTATGAATGAAAAATCGAGTGAAGAAAACGATACTAGGATCAAATCTTTTTTTACAATATAGCAAGGAATGTATGGTATAAGTGCTTGTCCTTTTTTTACTGAAGTTCCTTTCTTTATGGGATTAAGAAATGATTTAACATACAATGGAATTTCTTTTCGCTGCAAAGGCTGAATTGTTTTAGGGTGTATCACAGATGCTCCATAAAAAGCTAATTCTATTGCTTCTTCGTATGATATTTGTGATAATAAGGTAGTTTTATCAAAAACTCTAGGGTCACCATTTAATACTCCGGGAACATCTTTCCATATGCTTACGTTTTCTGCATTTATACAATACGCAAATATTGCAGCAGAGTAGTCACTTCCTTCTCTACCAAGGGTGGTGGTAAAATTATTGGTGTCCGATCCTATAAACCCTTGCGTAATATAGATTCCTTTTTTAGGGATACCATCTGAAATTTTTTTTTGCGTGAGCTCCCAATTTACCGTTGCATCTCTATACGTATTATCTGTTTTTATAAAATTTCTAGCATCTAACCACTTATTTGGATATCCATGATCATTTAAATAGTGACTGATAATAGTAGTAGATATCAATTCTCCAAAACTGACAATCTGGTCATATATATAAGCATGATTTGTTGACTTGTTTCTTTGTAATGTAGTTTCTAGATCGTTAAATATAAGCTGTACTTTATTGTGTATAGGATGTTGTTTGTTTATAAAAAGCTCATGTATAATTTCGTTATGAAAATATTTGATATGCTGTATAGCGTCTGAGAGTTCATTACTCTGCTGTAAGTATCGTTCTACTACTAACTCCATAGCATTGGTGATTTTACCCATAGCAGAAATTACGATAACAACATTAGATACTCTAGTTTTTTCTAGAACATGAATTACATTTCTTACTCCTTCGGCATTTTTTACAGAAGCTCCACCAAACTTAAAAATCTTCATTAATTATATTTTTTTATAATACGTGTATAGAAATAAGAGTATTTAACCCAGTTTATCAATGTCGTCAAGTAAAGCTCAAAAAAAACACCTATTTTGTCACACTGAGCCTGTCGAAGTGGAATCAAAAACGAAGTTTAAGATGGTCTTCGACAGGCTCAGACTGACGATGATAAAGCTTAACGTAACAACATTGCCCAGTTTATGCATTGGAACTATGTAATGAGTGTTGTAAATACCATAAAATATAATGAAACGTTATATTTTGTAGTAGTTCCAGCATAGAATATTTACCTGGCTCGTTAGATAGGGATTTTCCAATGCATAAACTGTATTAAATAGTAGAGGTAAAAGTATATAATCCTTTTTCATCCATTTGTACTACTTGCCAGCCTTCTAATATTTTGGCGCCACTACGTTTATAAAAATCTACTGCAGTGGTGTTCCAATCTAATACATTCCATTCTACTCGCTTTACATTTTTCTCTCTTGCATATTGCATTACTTTTTTATATAAACCCATTCCAATACCAATACCTCTCATAGATTCTCTTACGATAAGGTCTTCAAGATGTACTGTTCTTCCTTTCCAGGTAGAAAACCTGTAGTATACTAATGCTAAGCCAACGATTTCATTTTTTGTCTCTGCAACAAAACAATGGAATAATGGTTTATCTCCAAAACCTTGTTCGATCAAATCCTTAACTGTTATATCAACGGCATCCGGCTCTTTTTCAAAAATAGCTAATTCCTGGATGAGAGTAAGCACTTGTGGCATATCATCTGCTATTCCATCTCTTATTATATATTCCATAGGTCAAAAGTTTATCAAAACTATAAAATATGTATTATAAATCGGTTATTTTTTTAAGGATATCAGTCTTGTTAATTGGGTTTACAACTATTTATCAATTTAAAATAACGAAAACGATATAGTAACTTAAAAAAACAATATTTTTGCAAAAAATAATTTCATTAGCATGGTAAGAAAAAACCAAACCTTAGGAGAATTTATTATAGAGAATCAAAAAGATTTTCCATATGCCAGTGGAGAGTTATCTCGTTTGGTTAACTCTATCCGTTTAGCTGCAAAAATGGTAAATCATGAAGTAAATAAAGCGGGATTGGTAGATATTACTGGCGCCATCGGAGAGACAAATATCCAGGGAGAGGATCAACAAAAATTAGATGTTTTAGCAAATGAAACATTTATTAACACATTGACTAATAGAGAGATAGTGTGTGGAATAGCTTCAGAAGAGAATGATGATTTTATTACTATTAAAGGGCAGAAAAATGACCATAGAAATAATTATGTAGTATTAATAGATCCCTTGGATGGGAGTTCTAATATAGATGTTAATGTATCTGTAGGTACCATTTTTTCTATTTACAGAAGAATAACACCTACCGGGACACCGGTTACTATCGAAGATTTTTTGCAACCAGGGAATTTGCAAGTAGCTGCAGGATATATAATATATGGGACTTCAACCATGTTAGTATATACTACAGGACATGGCGTAAATGGGTTTACCCTTAATCCCGCTCTTGGAACCTATTATTTATCTCACCCTAATATGAGGTTTCCAGACGATGGAAATATTTATTCTGTGAATGAAGGTAATTATATTCATTTTCCACAAGGGATAAAAGATTATATAAAATATTGTCAGGAAGAAAAAAATGACAGGCCTTATACTTCTAGGTATATTGGATCATTAGTTAGTGATATACATCGTAATATGATAAAAGGAGGGATTTATATGTACCCTAGTACATCTACATCTCCAAATGGAAAATTACGTTTATTGTATGAATGCAATCCGATGGCATTTATTACAGAACAAGCTGGCGGTAAGGCAAGTGATGGACACAAGAGAATCTTAGATATTAAACCAACAGAGTTACATCAGAGAACTCCATTTGTTTGCGGTAGCAAAAATATGGTAGAAAAAGCTATGTCTTTTATGGAGAGATAAAAAATATAATTCTACTTATAGCTCTCATATTTAGATTGTAAGACCCTTAGTTGATTTAAAAAAGTGAATATAAATAGTATATTAACTTTAATTTTTTAGTATCCTTGCATAAGTAATGAAAACCATCACTATATTTAGTGTAGGTCAAAAATAGTACTATACTAATACCATATCATATCCGAATTATGCGTAATTAGTTAAAAACATTAGGAGCAATAAGCTTCTTTTCATGTTTTTTATTAATTTTAACTTTACGCACGAACAAATAAAAAACCGAATAATAATGGCCAAAGCAAAAAACGCTACTCAAGAACAAGTAGTTACTAATGAAGCTTCTTCAAAAATAGAGGCAATAAAAAACTTGATCTTTGGAGAAAATATTGCTGCATATAATTCTGAGTTTGAAACTGTAAAAAAAGATATTTCTTCCAAGAAAAGAGAACTCGAAGATTTTATAGAGGATACACGCAAGGGATTACATCAGGCAATAGATAATTTAAGTACAGATATTAATATAAGAATTACAGAATTAGAAGATAATATCACAGAAAAAGTAGAAAGTCTAGATGTTACAAAAGTAGATAAGAAGACACTAGGAAATCTTCTAATTGCAATGGGCGAAAAAATCAACCAGAAATAATCCAATCTATCCAAGCCATGGAAGAGCAGGATAAACTCAAGATGCTAAGAGAACTTCTTCTTTCGGATGAGAAGGAATACACTGATTCCATTGCCAGAAAAGTAGAAGAGCTTAGTAAAGTTGTTTATCAAAAAAAAGAACTATCTACTAAAGTAACCCCAATAATTGATGATAAATTAGAGATCTTTATACAAGATATCCCTAAGACTATTGGTCCAGCTATTACTGAAGCATTGAGAGAAGAGATTAAAAACTCACAAGATGCAGTTGTTGATGCTCTTTTTCCTATTATTGGTAAAATGATAAAAAAATATATCGCTCAAGAAATGAGACTGCTGAGTGAGAATATCAATAATAAAACCAAGAATTTTTTTTCATTTAAAAATATATTTAAAAGCGCAAAAGCTCGTGCTCAAGGAATAACTAGTGGAGATATGGCAATTGCAGAGTATGCAAAACCAAGACTTCTCCAGATGTTTGTTATCCAAAAAGATTCTGGGATATTAATTACAGATTATAGTCCGTTATCTGAGGGAGCTATTGATAAAGATATGATCGCAGGAATGCTAACTGCTATAAAAAGCTTTGTAGAAGATGCTTTTCAGGGAGGAGATCAAAAACTTGAACTCATAGAGTATGAATTATATACGATACACATTCAGAATTTTTATTCATATTATATTGCAGTAGTGATTTCTGGTTCGTATACTATTATGTTTAAAGAAGTATTAGAAGATTATATTATTAAATTTGCCCAAAAATATATCTCACAGAGAGAATTAGAAAATAGTAAACTGTTCACACAAAAATTAAAAAAATATTTTAAAGATGAATTTGTCTAAAAAAGTAGTGCTTTTAGGACATTTTGGAGTAGGTAAAACGTCATTGTTCAGACGATTTATTGACAACGAATTTTCTGAAGATTATAAAGTTACTCTTGGAGTTCAGATAAAAAAGAAACTTATAGAAATGCCAGATGGCAGAGAACTTTCTATGATTATCTGGGATACCGAAGGTCATACTGATATCGAAGATACTAGAAAATCCTATTTATTAGGATCCAATGCATTTATATATGTATTCGACCTTACTAGAGATGATACATATACTAATTTACATGAGGATATTGATTATCTATCCAAAACTTACCCTAAGACAAAAACTAAGATTATAGGCAATAAATTAGATTTGATTAGCGAAAAGCAAGCTATAAAAAATCTCAAAGAGAAAAATATTATTGTAGACTGTTTAACAAGTGCTAAAACCAATAAAAATGTACAAGATTTTTTCTCAGAACTTGCCAATGATATAACTAGTTAGTACTATGACTGCTCAGGAAAATAAATTACAATTTAATCAGCAAACACAATATACTTCGGTTGATCTACATGGTATTATTCTAGAAACTGAAGACACCATTTTTAAATGGAAAGAAGGGATTTCTATCTACGATGCTCATCCATTTTTTGATATTATAAAAGGATTTATCGATGATATTTCTGATGATGAAGACATATATAATTTTCCTTGTATACATTTAGAGCAAGGAAAAACAGAAAAAATATGCGACATTACTATTCGCGTAGATCCCAAACAGGTAGCCATTACACTTTTTGATTATACGACAAAGTACCATGAACTTAATAAAATTGCGCAACAAAGAAATGAATCTGTCCTAAAGGCCAGACAGTTAGAATTAAAAAATAAATTTCTTGTCGAAAAAGAAAATTTCAAGAATAGCTTTATTGCTAATATTAATCATGAGATTAGAACACCACTTACCAGTATCCTAGGTTTTGCAGAAGTATTAGAGAAAACCAAACTAGATTTTGAGCAAGAAGAATTAGTGAGAATCATTAAGCGTCAAAGTAATCATTTGAATGCTCTGATAGATGATATGTTAGACATTTCTAAAATTGAATCCGGAGAATTACAAGTTACAGAAGAACGATTTTTGTTTGTTAATCTCATCAAAGGTTTTGAAGAAACGTATGCTAAGTTAGCTAAGAAAAAAGAATTGAAATTCGAAACGCATATTGATCCTAATATCCAAGAATATCTTATAGGAGATAGGACCAGAGTATATCAGATTATCAATAATTTATTGAATAATGCGTTTAAATTTACAGAAGAAGGGAGCGTTAAATTATCAGTCACTAAAAATTACCAAAGAACCAATAAAATAAGTATAGGTTTTAGGATCGAAGACACTGGATTTGGTATACAAGAAGAGAATTTAGAAAGCATATTTGATAGATTTTCTCGTCATAATGGAGATCGACAGATTACAGGTACAGGATTAGGCTTAGCGATTGTAAAAAACCTAGTAGACTTGCTTGATGGCGATATTAAAGTATCTAGCGTACCAGACCAAGGAACAGTTTTTGATATAAAAATACCTTTTAAGTTCGAAGTCAGAAAAATAGCCCCTGAACGGAAAAAGAAAAAATATTCATTACCCGAGACCAAGAAAAAATTCAGAGTATTATTGGTAGAAGATGAAGAGTCTACTCAGTTTTTAGTAATGAAAATATTGATCGGTCAAGGAAGCTTTTTTGTAGATGTAGCTATGAATGGAGAAGAAGCAATCGTCTATCTCGAAAGGCGGAATTATGACTTGATCCTCATGGATCTAAAAGTATCCAAAATCGATGGATATCAAGCTACTCGAATGATTCGAAAAAATTATGGAGATAAAGTCATCTCTGAGATTCCTATCATTGGTTTTACAGCAATAGCGACTGAATTAGAAAGAGAAAAATGCCTCAAATCAGGAATGGATGATTTTATAGCCAAACCCTTTGAACAAGAAGACTTGATTTATAAAATCATAAAACAAATTGCAAAAAAACACGCTTGATAAAAGGAATTATTTTTTGTCAAACAGAACAATGCTATTTGTTTATATTTTCATATTTTTAATTTCATCAATAAAAGTGTCACTATCTACTCCCTCTGCTACTAAGGATAATGCTCTGTCTATGATATGCGGTACATTATCCGATTGGAACCCCAACCCTACCCCGAGTTTCTTTAAAACAGAAATTTCTTCTTCGCCATCAATATGATCAGCATGTACCATTCTAGAAAGGTCATATAAACGTTCTAATCTTCTATCATAACTTGTAGGTGGATTGATAGGATGTGATTGATAATCTTTTAGAATTTGTTTATAATCACTATCAGAAATGTCTAGATTTCTTGCTAATCTGTCTAAAAAAGCACGTTCTTCATCAGTAATTACACCATCACTCATTGCTACTCTAACAATTGCTGCAAAATGATCTTGATTTCTTTTTTGAAATCCACTATCAAATAAATCAGATATTGACATGTATTCTTTTATTTAATTTGCCGCAAATATAAGTAATACCAGTTATATTTTTAATTTACTGTAAAAGAAAATCAGCTATTTTTTATAGATAATAAATAGAAAGAATCAGTATAGTCGGAACTACAGTCAATTTTTATCTTAAAACATAAGTAAAAAAGAGTATAGTATTAGGTTGTAAAACACTTCTCTAAAAAGATGGATTTAAAAGATTGCCAGAATACAAAACCCAAACCATAGAACCGAAAGCAATCAAATTCATTGCTATCCCAAAAAACTTCATTTGTTTTAATGTATATGGTTTATCCTTGAAAAAAATCAAAACATCAAATAACAACCATATCGAAAATAAACCTAAAAAACCAGCTAAGATAAAATCATTAAACCATATTGATAAAATATAAGCTTCTCCTAATAATAAAGATATCATTAGATATTTTGATTTTTTTCTACCAATAAGCGTAGCTGTAGTCTTCTTGTTTGATAAAATATCGGGTTCTATATCCATTATTTCTCCTGCAATATGAGCCTGAAAAGCGAACAATGAGAGGTATAGAATTGTTTGCCAAGGAATCATTTCTAAACCATTAAGAATGACACTAAAAATAGCGGTTAAGACGTAACCTATCTGAATCAAAATTTCAAATGGAGGGAATTCTTTGATTTTTAATGGTTTAAAATTGTAGATAATGTTTAGTAAAATCATTATGAACAACAGAATAAACATGTATATTCCTGATTTGAGTATAAAGTACACTAGAAAAGGGACTAATACAATAGTAATTTTTTTTGGAATTGATTTAAGGTGTTCTTCAGATGCTTTTGCTCCAAATAAGAAGTTCCCCTTTCTGTTATTTAGTTTATCAGAAGCTATATCATTATAATCATTTAAGCCATAAACTAGAAAATTGAGAGGAAACATGACAAAAAATAGACCAATCCAAAAAGTAATGTTATTCCAAAAAACATCCTCTAAATTGAACGGAACTAAATAAATCCAAATAGTAGGAAACCATAATCCTGGTCTTGATATTTTGATATCTTTTAAGAGATCTATACGTTATAATTTTACGATTGATAAAAAACTAAAAGTAAAAATAAGTGTTTTATAACAATGAACCTTAAAAGGACATTTTATTAGTGAAACTTTGATTAGAAAAGTTGCGCAGCAATGCTTTCAAATCAGATAGTTGAACTAATCCCACTATATGCTGAACTCGTTTCAGTATCTAGCAGGATCTCAGGTCTAATACCTCTAAGCCTGTCTGACTGATGCCAGGTAGACTTGCTCCGAGGTAGTTTACTTCTGGAAACTTAAAGGATGATATAACATCCTTTTTAGCAATTTAAAATTGCAGTTTTTTGAATTTATGATTGCACATTTTTTTTATTATCATTCTTAATATTTTCACAAACCCTTTTAGGTACTATCAGGATAAATTAATTTTACTTTCAAAATAGAATATATGCAACATCAAAAACACCTTTTTGATCTTTCTCCAGAAATCACTTATCTTAATGGAGCGTATATGGCTCCACAATTAAAAACAGTTACACAAATTGGTATTGAGGCAGTAAAAAGAAAAGCAAGACCTGATGAAATTATGCCAGAAGATTTCTTTACTCAAAAAGAAATTCTGAAACAACGTTTTGCAACATTGATCGATGCTCCAGACTATAAAAATATGGCAATCATCCCCTCAGTATCCTATGGAATAGCCAATGCTGCAAATAATATCCCGCTACAAAAAGGAGATGAAATCATAGTAGTAGAAGAACAATTTCCTAGTAATATATATGTTTGGCAAGAGGTTGCCAAAAAAAATAATGCTAGGATAAAAGTGATACCTCCTCCTAATGGTTTTGAAAACCGAGGAGAATTATGGAATGAGGCAATATTAAAAACTATTACAGAAAATACTGCTGTCATTGCTTTACCACATGTACATTGGACAGATGGTACTTTATTTGACCTAAAAGCAATTCGCGAAAAAACCAACACGGTCAATGCCATCTTGGTAATAGATGGTACACAGAGTGTTGGCGCCTTGCCATTTTCTGTACGTGATATTCAACCAGATGCTTTAGTCTGTGGGGGCTATAAGTGGTTATTAGGGCCTTATGCTATTGGGATGGCGTATTACAGTGATGCTTTTAATCAAGGAACTCCTATAGAACATAATT
The DNA here is from genome assembly GCA_947493495.1 of uncultured Aquimarina sp. Classification (GTDB taxonomy): domain Bacteria; phylum Bacteroidota; class Bacteroidia; order Flavobacteriales; family Flavobacteriaceae; genus Aquimarina. The sequence goes on along the minus strand of CANLRN010000024.1, from coordinate 40,995 downwards.
GGATGAACCGTTTTAATAGTGAAGATTTTTCTGGACTTACCACCTACGAAGATCGTTATCAAGAGAAAGCCGCTAGATACTCTGTAGGAGAATCCAGTAATTTTATACTAACACCAATGCTGATAAAAGCAATAGAGCAATTGATTGACTGGCAACCTAAACAAATTCAAGAATATTGTAGCGCAATATCTAAAAAAACAGTTGAAAAACTAAAATCTCTTGGTTGTTTTATAGAAGAAGATACCTATAGAGCACATCATCTTTTTGGAGTGTATCTATCCGATCATATGGATTTAGAAACGGTAAAAAAGAAACTAAAGCGCGAAGATATTTTTGTGTCCTACCGAGGTAATGCTATACGAGTATCGTGTAATGTATATAATACAGAGGGTGACTTAGAACGTTTGGTTCGCTGTTTTTCTTAATTAAATGTCATCCAACTTTTGGATACAATAAGATAGCAACTATATTTGCGATAAAATATTCGCTACGTGAGTAAAAACATAATCTCGCAAACTTTTGCACAGTCTCAGCACATGCAGAAACTGCGAACTGCTATTGCCCAGTCCGAAAATAAAATACATCTTCACGGACTCATAGGGTCTGCTGTATCGTTTGTAATTGAAGAAAGTTTTAATACCGCCGACTGCCCTTTTGTATGCATCTTTAATGATAAAGAAGAAGCGGCTTATTATCTCAATGATCTAGAACGGTTATTAGGAGATAAAAATGTGCTCTTTTATCCTGGTAGTTACCGAAGACCATATCAGATAGAAGAAACAGATAATGCCAATGTACTTCTACGGGCAGAGGTACTCAATCGAATAAATTCACGAAAAAAACCTTCAATAATCATTACGTATCCCGATGCGCTGTTCGAAAAAGTAGTGACTAAAAAGGAGCTGGAAAAGAATACGTTAAAAATTGCTGTGGGAGACACTTTATCATTAGATTTTGTAAATGAAGTGTTATTCGAATATCAATTTCAGCGAGTAGATTTTGTAACCGAACCCGGAGAATTTTCGGTTCGTGGAGGAATTGTAGATGTTTTTTCTTTTAGTAATGATGAACCATATCGGATAGAATTTTTTGGTGATGATGTAGATAGTATTCGATCATTTGATGTAGAAACCCAGTTGTCATCGGGTCAAATAAAAAAAATTGCTATTATTCCCAATGTCGAGAATAAAGCCATGCAGGAGAATCGAGAGAGTTTTCTGAAATATATTGCTTCTAAAACAATTATCTTCATAAAAGATATAGACCTTTTGTCGGCTAGAATTGATAAAAATTTCGAAAAAGCAAAAGAAGCTTTTCTTACATTATCCCAAGACATTAAGCATAGTAAACCAGAAGAGCTTTTTGTTACCTCTACACTCATTAAAAAACAATTACTAGACTACACATTAGTAGAAATAGGTCAAAAACCGTATGCCAAATCGGATACTATACTAAAATTTGATACCAAACCTCAGCCTAGTTTTAATAAACAATTCGATCTATTAATTAAAAACTTAAATGAGAATCACTCTGCTGGATATAAGAATTATATCTTCTGCGTAAGTGAACAACAGGCAAAACGGTTTCACGATATTTTTGACGATGCTGATTTAGATGTGAAACAGTACAAAACAATAGTCTTTTCTGCATTTCAAGGGTTTATCGATCATCATCAAAAAATAATTTGTTATACAGACCATCAGATTTTTGAGCGCTATCATAAATTCAATCTCAAAAACGGATATGCAAAAAAACAAGCCATAACGCTTAAAGAATTGACTAATCTAGAAGTTGGAGATTATGTCACTCATATCGATCACGGAATAGGAAAATTTGGAGGATTACAGAAAATAGATGTCGAAGGTAAAAAACAAGAAGCTATCAAGTTAATTTATGGAGAGAGAGATGTATTGTATCTAAGCATACACTCATTACATAAAATTTCTAAATTTAATGGAAAAGATGGCAAAGTCCCTCAGATCTATAAGCTTGGATCCAAAGCTTGGAAAACCTTAAAGCAAAAAACCAAAACGCGTGTAAAGCATATTGCTTTTAATCTCATACAATTATACGCTAAGCGGAAACTACAAAAAGGTTTTCAATACAATCCAGATAGTTATTTGCAGCACGAGTTAGAAGCTTCTTTTATTTATGAAGATACGCCAGATCAGAGTACTGCTACCGCTGCTGTAAAAGCAGATATGGAGAGTGAGCGTCCAATGGATCGATTGATCTGTGGAGATGTAGGTTTTGGAAAAACCGAAGTGGCGATTCGAGCAGCATTTAAAGCAGTAGATAATGGGAAACAAGTTGCTGTTTTGGTACCCACTACGATACTGGCATTTCAGCACGCCAAAACATTTAGGGAGCGATTGAAAGACTTTCCAGTTGTGGTAGATTATATTAACCGCTTTCGGACAGCAAAACAAAAAAGAGTAACTTTAGAAGAGTTAGCAATGGGCAAAATAGATATTATTATCGGAACGCATCAATTGGTTAACAAAAATGTAAAGTTTAAAGATTTAGGTCTACTTGTTATTGATGAAGAGCAAAAATTTGGAGTTTCTGTAAAAGACAAGCTAAAAACTATCAAAGAAAATGTGGATACACTCACATTAACAGCAACGCCCATTCCACGAACACTTCAATTCAGTTTAATGGCAGCAAGAGATTTATCTACCATTACCACCCCGCCGCCAAATCGGTATCCTATCGAAACCAATGTGATCCGATTTAGCGAAGAAACGATTAGGGATGCAGTGAGCTATGAAATCCAGCGAGGAGGGCAGATATTCTTTATTCATAATCGAATAGAAAATATTAAAGAAGTTGCAGGAATGGTACAACGTCTGGTTCCGGATGCAAAAGTAGGAGTTGGGCACGGACAAATGGAAGGTAAAAAACTAGAAAGTCTAATGCTCGCCTTTATGAATGGAGAGTTTGATGTGCTTATTTCTACGACTATTGTAGAAAGTGGACTAGATGTGCCCAATGCGAATACTATTTTTATCAATAATGCGAATAATTTTGGAATTTCTGATTTGCATCAGATGCGAGGTCGGGTAGGTAGAAGCAATAAAAAAGCGTTCTGTTATTTTATTACACCACCATATTCGGCAATGACAGATGATGCAAGAAAACGAATTACAGCTTTAGAGCAATTCTCTGAACTGGGGAGTGGTTTTAATATTGCCATGAAAGATTTAGAAATCCGTGGTGCTGGAGATTTATTAGGAGGTGAACAAAGTGGTTTTATCAATGAAATAGGTTTTGATACCTATCAAAAGATCTTAAACGAAGCCATTGAAGAGCTGAAAGAAAATGAGTTTGCAACATTATATGAGGATGATACAATAGAAAAAGTATATTTAAAAGATACACAAATAGATACTGATTTCGAACTACTTTTTCCAGACAATTATATAAATAATATCACTGAGCGTCTTAATCTATATACAGAACTAAATACTATTAAAGATGAAAACGTATTACAAGAATACGAAAAGAGATTAATAGATCGCTTTGGGACACTCCCCGAACAAGCAGTTGACCTTATGAACTCTGTAAGGATTAAATGGATTGCAACATCTATAGGTATAGAAAAAATCATAATGAAGAAAAGTAAACTGATTGGATATTTTATCAGTGATCAAGAATCTAGTTTTTATCAAAGTCCTACGTTTAGTAAAGTCCTCCAATTTGTACAGCAAAACCCTGACAAATGTAAAATGAAAGAAAAAAATACACGAAGTGGATTGCGATTATTAGTAACTTTTGAAAACATACATTCTATAGATGTGGCTTTAAAAGTAATAGAGCCTTTACAACCGATTCCTAACGAAATCAAGAAGTTATAAGCATTCGAAAAAATAAGTAAGGTTTCCCCACAGTACAATAGTATGAAAAAACTTACATATTAATAGTTTTATTGAATTAATTTCACATTTATTTGCATTTTATCGGTTATATATGTATTATAGCGATTATAAAATACAAATCAACTCCTTAAAACCTTATTAAAGGTGTTGTTTATTTTACCTTTATATAGAAGTATAACAGTAAGACCAACGAATATTATGAAAAATAAAGAAGAATTTAGTTTTTTAAAAGGCACACGGAAACAGTTAAAGAAGTTCAATTCTGCAATAAATCAACTTGTTGATAATTTAAATAGTGAGAAACTATATGCTATTAATTATACTAATGTAAGAAAGAGATTTCTAGAAGAAATAGAAAACTACAAAAACAGTCCAGAACTTATTGATATTAATGAATTTTCTATGAACTATTCTTTTGGATACCATTCTTGTAATAATATTGATGATATGCTGAGTAAACAGGCTATGTTCATGGAAGTTAGTAGGTATTTAAAAGCAATAAAAATCGCAGCTTAAAACAAGATAGTCTCTATCCCATACTTATTCATACTTATTTATATTGCAACGTCAAAATACTGACATAATCTATAAAATTTTAGAAATATCTAGTCTTCAAAATTGAGCGACAATTTCTCCGATCGTAACTCCTTCGTTTTTTATATTATCTTATACGATTTACGAATAAAAATTTCGCATCTAATGACATTCTTTTTCTACTATATTTTCTTCATAAAATGAAACAATAGCTATGGCTATTCTTTAATTTGATTCATCAATCTAGCGAAAAATCCTTGCCATTATTTTTACGAAATTCTCATCCGTAAATCGTATTACTGTTTAGCGATTGAATAATGAAAAACCTGAATTTTTTAGGTTAATTTTATATAAGAACAAGTATTAGTACAAAACTTTTGTCCACAGTATTCTAACATTCATCCTCAAAAAGGCATCATAGCACCTACGTGTATATATTTTCTATTTAGCACTACATAAAAATCAGAAAACCTTTCTTAAAATCAAGTAATTTTAATTACATTGTAATATCTGTAAACTACTATTATTAGTAGTGTGTCGGGTAAATGACGGGTCAAAGTCAAGTCAGAAAATTTGAGATGCTGTCTAATACAACTAATATTGCTGTATCAAATGAAAACAAGTTCTAGTAATTCTACTGCAGAGAATATTACTTCAAAAGAAACTAAAAACTTACACATTATGAAACAGCCAGCACTCGGTATAAAAATATCAGAACTCAGAAAATCTAAAGGACTTACTCAAGAAGAACTGGTCGAGCAATGTAATATTAGTGTACGCACTATACAACGTATAGAAGCAGGTGAAGTTACCCCTAGAAGCTATACGATAAAAACAATTCTATCTGCACTGGATTACGACCTAGAAAAAATACAAACCGAAAATTCTAAAGCAGCAAAAGAGTTTAAAAAACTATTTCTCCTAGAGATAGATGACGAAAATGAAGCTAGTTTTTTAACAGGACAACTTAAAATTGCGTGGATTAGTGGTATTATCTATTTTATCTTAGGTTTTGCAGAATTTTCGATAGATTACTTTAGGTTTTTCTTACATAAAATGATTATCGATGAAATAATTTATAGTTCTCTAAAAATAATTATCCTAACTTCTATTATTCTGTTTTATCGCGGGTTTATACTTACGGGGAAGATTTTTAAAAATTATTTACTCCGTATTACCGCATTCATATTTGTATTTACAAGTTGTTTATTCTATATCTATGATATTGTATCCTTATTTATTGGAAAATATGATTCTCAGTTTTTGCTAGGTGCAGAAGCCGTTACCTTTGGTGTAATTGGTATCCTTTTTGGAATATCAGTGTTACGTTTAAAAAATGGAATAGGAACTTTAGCTACTGTAACAGGTGTATTTGAGATTATTACCTATAGTTTTTTGGTTACCGTATTCTTATCTATACTTGGAATGACATTCCTAATACCTACCTTAATTTTAGAAATCATAGTACTCTACAAAGTTTCTGAAATGATCAAAGCAAAATTACAGGAAGCTGATCTCGATTAATTCTTAAACATTTATAAAACATCATATTTTATGGCAGTTGAAACCTTCATAACGAGGTTCCAATGTATCCTATGACTAAAACAAAAAAATTATGAAAAAATATAGTATAATTGCATTCATATCGTTGCCAATACTAGTGGTATGCTTCTTTCTTTTTGAGCCCTTGATGACATACACATCTGGATGGAGTACTTTTCCTAAAACTAGTATACTAAAACCAATCAAAGATCATGATGATCAAAATTCCAAGAAAGCAGATAGTATTTTAAATGAAATGTTTACTTATCTCAAAACGCCAGGTTTATCTGTAGCTGTCGGGATGAATGAAAAAGTAGTTTGGTCTAACGCAATAGGGTATGAAGATATTAGAAATAACACAAAAGTAAGTTTGGATACCAAATTTAGAATAGGGAGTACTTCTAAGGCTTTGACATCATTAGAATTAGGTATACTTCTTCAGAATCATACATTAAACTTAGATACTAAAGTAGAAGAATTTGTGCCTTATATAAATAATAATCTTACTGATATAACAGTCAGGCAATTGGCCTCACATACCTCAGGAATACGGAATTATGGGACTTGTTTTTGTTTTCCTATTTGGGAACATCTTAATAATGATGCATATAATACTGTTCAGGAAAGTGTAGGTGTTTTTAGTGATGATCCGCTACTCTTTCCTTCTGGAACTAGTTTTAGTTATAGTTCTTATAATTATACATTACTCAGTGCTGTAATAGAAGGGGCTTCTGGGCAAGATTTCCTTAGTTTTATGAACGCAACTGTTTTTAATCCTTTACATATAAAAAATATAAAAGGTGAAACCGCTTCGTTATCAACAGAGCATATTTCTAAATTTTATGAAGTAGAAAACAATACATACAAAGAAACTTTTATTGTTGATAACAGCAATAAATGGGCTGGAGGGGGATTTATTGCCACTCCAACAGCTCTTGTCACACTCGGGAACGCTTTTCTGAATTCTAAACTACTAGATAAAAAAACTACAGAAACACTCATACAACCTGTTCTACTAGATACAGGAAAAATAAATGAACAAAATTATGCCATTGGATGGCGCAATAGTTATACCGAAGCTATCTTTGGAGAAGACGATAAGGTACAAATCATACATCACGCAGGAATTGCTGTTGGAGCAACTTCCGTTTTTATTTTATTTCCTGAATATGGTATATCCATTTCAATACTTATGAATCGAAGTGGTTCTGTATCAGATGTATTCTCATATTCGTTTAAACTTGCTAAGTTATTTATAGCTAAAAATTAGTCCGAGAAAAAACAAAGATCGGAATATATTGATTCCGATCTTTATTAATTTCATGTAAGAAATGCAATACTACGGTAGTATCAGAAAGTTATTTTACATTATGTATATGTACATCTCGCTGTGGATAAGGAATTGATACTCCTGCAGCATCCAGTGCATTTTTAGAATCTTCTAATGCTTCAAAATAAACATCCCAATAATTCTCTACAGTAGCAAAAGGCCTAACCACAAGATTCACTGCATTATCTCCTAATTCGCTCACAGCTACAGTAGGTGCAGGATCTTTTAGTACTTTGGGATTGTCTGTCAAAGCTTTCATGATAATATCTTTAGCTTTTTTCATATCATCTCCATAACCGATACCAATATTGAGATCAACTCTTAATTTACCTTGCGTAGTATAATTAATAATATTACCATTAGACAAAGTCCCATTGGGGATTATAGCTTCTTTGTTATCTGGAGTGGATAACTTCGTAGTAAAAATTTCGATTTCTTTTACCACTCCTGTAACTCCTTGTGCTTCTATAAGGTCACCAATTTTAATAGGCTTAAAAATCATAATCAATACACCTCCAGCAAAATTAGCAAGAGACCCTTGTAGCGCCATACCTATCGCTAAACCAGCAGCGGCAAGAATAGCTGCAAAAGAAGTGGTTTCTACACCAACTTTAGCAAGGATAGTAAGTACTAAGAGTATTTTTAGAACCCAACCAATAAGATTTAATAAAAACTTTTGTAGACTTTCATCGTAATTTCTTTTGGTCATTACTTTAGAAATTCCTTTCATGATTTTTTTAATGATCCAGGAACCTATGATCCATATCAGGATGGCACCAATAATTTTTGGGCCATAGTTTACTATAAAATCCATCCCTTTGTCTATCCACTTTTCGATATCCATTTTTTATTGTTTTTAATGATTTGTAATATTCAAAATTAAGAATTTCTTTAATAGATGTAAGTAGAACTATTTTAAATAATATTTAAAAATTTGATGAACTACCAATTAATTCCTGTAAAGTGATAAAAAATCTGTTTTTTTTAGAGATATTTAGGTGTTTCTAGATCCATGTTTTAATTGTACATTAGAACATTCCAAAACTTTAAAAGATTATGTCAGAATTTATGCTTTATATGAAGCTTGGTTTAGGCCACGTGATCGACTTGCAAGGCTATGATCATATGCTTTTTTTAATATCGTTAATTGTAACGTATACTTTTGATAGTTGGAAAAAAATTCTGATTTTAGTAACTCTTTTTACATTAGGACACTCTGGATCATTAGTATTAGCAGGATATGATGTAATTTCTGTAAATTCTAGATTAGTAGAGTTTTTAATTCCTATAACAATTCTTTTTACAGCGATCTATACTATTTTTACAGCAGGAAAAAAGACGGATAAAAACAAATTTGGTGTTTTATATGGAGCTACTATTTTCTTTGGATTAATTCATGGTTTTGCTTTTTCTGAAGGCTTCAAAATGGCCAGTAGTGGTACGAGTTCTATAATACTACCATTATTGGAGTTTGCGTTAGGAATAGAAATAGGACAACTCATAGTAGTAGTAGTTATAGTACTTAGTAGTTTTATCGCCCAAACGATTTTTAGATTCTCTAAGAGAGATTGGGTATTAGTACTCTCATCAATAGTTATAGGATTGGTGATTCCTATGATTATAGATAATAAGATATGGTAATTAAATTATTAATTATGGTTGTATTTGACACATAGTCATAATATATTCGTATTTACGAATACCAAAAACTTCTTTATACTATATGTCAGGACTAAAACAGAGAAAATATGATAAGGCTTATCTAAGAATAGCAAATGAATGGAGTAAGTTGTCACATTGTGAGAGAAAAAAAGTTGGTGCGGTTATTGTTAAAGATAGAATGATTATTTCTGATGGTTTTAATGGTACTCCAACAGGTTTTGAAAATGCCTGTGAAGATGAACAAGGATATACAAAGTGGTATGTTTTGCATGCAGAAGCAAATGCAATTTCTAAGGTAGCTTCTTCTACACAGTCCTGTAAAGGAGCAACATTATATATTACATTATCGCCTTGTAAAGAATGTAGTAAGCTTATTTATCAGGCAGGAATAAATAGAGTTGTATATCAAAAAGGGTATAAAGATGATTCGGGACTAGTTTTTTTAGAAAAAGCTGGAGTAGGGATAGAACAGATTATAGATTTAGACGATTAATTAATGAGGTATCCAAAAAAATATGTGCCTTTATTTATTGGCTTAGCAATGGGAGCTGGAGTTTTTTTAGGAAGCAAACTCGATTTTAGTAACCCATCAGCTAAGCTATTTTCATACAATGCGAAAAAAGAAAAATTAAATCGGCTTATAGATTATATTGATTACGAATATGTTGATGATATCAATACAGATAGCATTGTTGATGTTACTGTAAATAGAATTCTAGAAAACTTAGATCCTCATTCTATATATATCCCTCCAGAAGAACTAGAAGGGATAACAGAGAGCATGCAAGGAGATTTTATCGGTATCGGGGTTAGCTACTATCCATATAGAGATACCATTTCTGTGATCAATACTATAAAAGGAGGACCTAGTGAGCAATCTGGTATCATAGCAGGCGATAGAATATTAATGGCAGATAAAGATACGCTTTATGGAGAGCGTCTTCGTAGAGATCGATTGGCAGATAAATTAAAAGGTGCTCTAAATAGTCAGGTACAGCTTACAGTATATCGTAGAGGTAAAGGTGTATTTAATGTAATTGTAAAACGAGGACGTGTACCTCTTCAGAGTGTGGATGCAGGGTATATGATTGATCCCCAATTAGCATATATAAAAGTAAATCGATTTGCAGAGACCACATATACAGAGTTCAAAAAAGTAGTAGACTCTCTTAAAAATATTGGGGCTACAAAACTGATTGTAGATCTACGAGATAATGGAGGAGGATTTATTGCTCCAGCTCTTAAAATGGCAGATGAGTTTCTTAAAAATGATGCGTTGATTATGTTTACTAAGAATAAAAAAGGAGCTATAGAAAATAATTATGCTACTAGTGACGGGAACTTTGAAAATGGTCAGGTATATGTGTTGATCAATGAAAATTCTGCTTCTGCTAGTGAGATTTTTGCTGGGGCTATACAGGATAATGATAGAGGAACCATAGTCGGTAGGCGCTCCTATGGCAAAGGTTTGGTACAAAGAGAAATGGCATTAGGAGATGGAAGTGCTATCCGATTGACAATCTCTAGATATTATACCCCTACAGGGCGTTCTATACAGAAATCATATAGTAATGGCAATAAAGAATATTTTAATGAGTACTTAAAGCGATATGAAAATGGAGAATTGCAGAGTGCAGATAGCATCCATGTAGCAGACTCATTAAAATTTAAAACTCCAGGGGGTAAGATTGTTTATGGAGGTGGTGGGATCATCCCAGATATATTTGTTAGTAAAGATACAACTAGAGTAGGAGAGACATTAAATTATATGCTTAGATCAGGGCGTATGGGAGGGTATATTTTTGAAGAATTAGATAAAAAAAGAGATTTTTATAATCAGTTAACTTTAGAAAAATTTGATAAAGAAATTGAGATAGATGATAATTTTATAAATGGGTTTCTGAGGTACGCAAAAATAAGAAAGATAGATATTGATCAAGGAAATTACAGAGATCGACTAAAAAAATATTTAAAGGCTATCATGGCTCAACAACTATTTGGGACAACGATTTTCGAAAAAATCATAAATGAAGATGATAAAATGATACAGAAAGTTTTGTCTCTATCCAAAGAATAAACTTATATTGTATACGAAATCTTATCGCTCCGAAAAAACATGTTAGAATTAACAGAATATCTTGTTGCTATTGCCATCTGTTCGCCTATTTTTTTCTTCATAGTAGCAGTAGCTTTTAGATTGTTAGATAATAGTGCATCCATATTTTTGGATCATGAAATATTAGTAGACTCATCTTATGTGTCGGTATCATTAATTAAAGATCATATCAATACAACAGAAGATAAGAAGCTAAAAAATTCTCTAAAAAGAGCATTGATTTATAGGAAGCTACATAACCTTTTTATGATATTAGCATTAATATCAATACCGCCAGTTGTAATAGCTTGTTTTTTGGTCCCATTTAATATATAGCTAAAACGATAACAAATTTATCGTTTTCCACTTTTTTTCTGAATAGCTCTAGAGGTTAATAGTATTCCCAATAATACAATGATACACGCACAAGCAATGATACTGATAAGTGCAATTTTGCTATCTCCAATTAGAATATGGTCAACATCTAATTTGGAACTATTAAAAATTAGTAAGCCAGTAGCAATAGCAATAAGAATGAAAATAAAATAACGCATTTAGAAAAGTCCTTTGATATTAGTTGCAAATAATTTGACTGCAATAGCAAGCAATATAACTCCAAATATCTTACGGATCACATTAATTCCTTGTTTACCTAATACTTTTTCAATTTTTCCAGAAGATTTGAGTACGATATATACAAAAATGATATTGATAAGAATGGCGATCACAATATTTATTGGTTGATATTCTGCTCTCAGAGATAAAATAGAAGTCATTGTACCAGCACCAGCAATAAGTGGGAAAGCGAGAGGTACTACCGCAGCAGTTTCTGGTTGATCATCCTTGTATAATTGTATGCCCAATATCATTTCTAGAGCAATAAAAAATATAATAAAAGCGCCAGCTACCGCAAAAGAATTCACATCAATACCTATGAGAGTAAGGATTTCTTTCCCCACAAAAAGAAAAACGATCATTAAGATAGCCGCTACAATAGAAGCTTTTTCACTCTGTATATGACCTACTTTTTTGCGTAAATCGATAATGATAGGAATGCTACCTACAATATCAATTACTGCAAAAAGAATCATACTGGCAGTTAGAATTTCTTTTGGATCAAAGTTCATATCTAACAAGTTTTTATGGTTGACTTAGAATTGGAAACTTCATAGTTTTATAAAAGTAACATAAAAAGATAAATAATCAGTATAAAGTTTTTTGTATAAAAACTATATTCGTACTATGTTTCAATTAGGAAAAACTATTGTATCAGAAGAAATCATCAAAAAAGATTTTGTATGTAATCTTTCTGCTTGTAAGGGTGCTTGTTGTATTGATGGTGAGGCTGGAGCACCACTAGAAGCATCAGAAATCCAAAAATTAGAGGAGATTTATCCAATTGTAGAGCCATATCTAAGAAAAGAAGGCATAGAAGCAATTAAAAAACAGGGAACATATATAGAAACAACTCAAGACGAACTAGAAACACCATTAATTAATGGAGCTGACTGCGCTTATGTCGTTTTTGATGATAAAGGCATAGCTTGCTGTGCAATAGAAGAAGCGTATAATCAAGGAGTCATAGATTGGAAAAAACCAATATCGTGCCATTTGTATCCGGTTAGGGTACAGCAATATACAGAGTTTGCAGCAGTAAATTATCATAAGTGGGAAATCTGTGATGATGCCTGTACTCTAGGCAAAGAACTACAAGTACCTGTATATAAATTTGTAAAACAAGCATTGATCCGCAAGTTTGGAGAAGATTGGTATATGGAGCTAGAAAAAGTAGCAGAAGATTATAGAAAATAATATACTGCAAAATACTAGGTGAAATATGAAATAAATTATCACAATTTATCTGATTTAGAGTTATGCGGTATTTTGAAATACCAAAAAGATAATCTAACATATTTAGTTACAAGGGTAGAATTTATAAAATAAGTGTAGTTAACAAAGATTTGTATATCTCATCTCTCACCCTTTGGGAAGTAAATACATTACACAAGAGGTGTTAAATTTTTTGCAACTAATTTAGACTAAAAGTTGCTATTCAATTTAGCAATTAATAGATGTGTCCTGACTGACTAAAAACTACACAAACCGATTAGTTACAGCGATACTAATCACATAAAAATACTGTTGTATAAGGATTTTGTGATAAAAGAAAATAAAAACTGGTATAAATACCTATTTTTGTACCATGGAAACAAATAGGCAGAAAAAAATAGGAGGTGTACTACAGTCTGATATCGCAGATGTCATACAACATGCATTACGTGAAGCAGGAATCCAAGGAATATTAGTTTCTGTAACTAAAGTTTCTGTTACTACAGATATATCTATTGCAAAGGTATACCTTAGTGTTTTTCCGCATCACCAAGCAGATAAGATACTACAAGAAGTACAGGCTGTAAAATCACAGATTAAACATCAAGTTGCCCAGCGAACTAAAAATCAACTCCGTCGTATGCCCGAACTTTCATATTTTATAGATGATTCATTAGAATATATAGATACTATCGACAAAGCTATACAAGGAAAGGAAAATCCTATCCAAAACCCAGATCTATTACCTCGACGAAAAAAGAAGTGAATTTTCCATACTACATCGCTAAGCGATACTTATTTTCTCCTGGCAGCAGTAATGCAATTAATATTATTACTGGTATTGCGGCAGCTGGAGTAGTTATCGGTGCGATGTCCCTATTTATTGTGTTGTGTGGTTTTGCAGGACTTAAAGATTTTAGCCTCCAATTTTCCACATTTTTCGATCCAGACCTTAAGATTTTTCCAGTTACAGGAAAAACATTTACATATACAACTATAGAAAAAGAAAAATTACTCAATATAAAAGAAATAACAAGTTTTTCTGAAATTATTGAAGAACGCGTATTTCTAGAGTTTAAAGACAAACAAAAAACTGCCTATATAAAAGGAGTAGATACTATCTACAAAAAAGTGATCCAGACCGATAGCATTATGTTTCATGGAGATTGGCTCACAGATAATGATGCTCATGTAGTTGCTGGACTTAGTATTAGTAGAGAATTAGGAATGGGTGTAGAGCAGATATATTCTAATTTTTTAAATATTTATGTTCCTAAACCGGGAAAAGGAATTCCTAGAAATCCTACGAAGGCTTTCAGAAAAAAAACAGCTGTTAATATTGGGATTTATGCTGTAAATGAAGATCTGGACAAGAAATATATTTTTGCCAGAACAGGATTGGCAAGATCACTATTAGATTTGCCAGATGATGCCATAACACATCTAGAGCTTAAATTAGCCCCTGATGCAGATGAAAATGTGATTATAGAGCAAGTAGAAAAAATTTTCGATCATAAAGTAACTGTAAAAAACAGGGTGCAATTAAATGATACATTATACAGAATGCTCAATACCGAGAATCTGGCTTCATATCTTATCATTACTCTCATTGCTATAATCGCTTTATTTAATGTAGCAGGAGCAATTATTATGATGATTATTGATAAAAAAAGTAATATTAAAACACTGCATAGTTTAGGAGCATCCCTACATAATATTAGAAGAGTATTCTTATTTCAGGGATGCCTAATGACTATTCTAGGAACAGTATTAGGGTTAGTACTAGGGTTTATACTCATCACATTACAACAACAATATGGCTTGTTAATGATTACGCCATCATTGCCATACCCTACACATATAACCTTTTTAAATTTTGTAATAGTATTTCTTACCATTACTATTATTGGGTTTGTTGCATCTCAGTTAGCATCTAGTAGGATCAATAAAAAATTGGTAAGTTAAACACTAGATAGGTGCTGTATTCTGCTAAGTAAGGTAGAGAGACAAGCTACTATTTTGATATGAGACAGATTTCTGATGTATAGAACGAGGCGGATCAGAATAATTATACAAACTCAAAACCTGCAAATTTTTCTTGGATTTCATCAAAAGCAGCAAAAACATCTGATGAATCATCACTAGTCACCATTTTCATACGATATTCTTTAAAATGAGGTATTCCCTTAAAATAATTGGTATAATGTCTTCTTGTTTCGAAAACTCCTAGTTTTTCACCTTTCCATTCGATAGCCATCTCTAGATGCCTGCGTGCAGCGATTACACGCTCTTCTATGGTTGGTGGCGACAAGTGTTTTCCTGTCTCAAAAAAATATTTTACTTCCTTAAAAAACCAAGGATATCCAATACTGGCTCTACCAATCATCGCACCATCAAGACCATATTGATCTCGCATTTCCATGGCGCGTTCAGGACTATTGACATCTCCATTGCCAAATACAGGAATATGCATTCTCGGATTATTCTTTACTGCTGCAATTGGTTCCCAGTCTGCATCACCTTTATACATTTGTGCTCTGGTTCTCCCATGGATAGCTATAGCCTTAGCGCCTACATCCTGTAATCGTTCTGCAACTTCTACAATTTTTATAGAATTATGATCCCACCCCAATCGGGTTTTTACGGTAACAGGCAATTTAGTATGATCTACCATGGCTTTGGTCAATGATACCATCAGATCGATATTCTTAAGAATACCTGCTCCAGCACCTTTGCTCACTACTTTTTTTACGGGACACCCAAAATTAATATCAATAATATCTGGTCCAGAAGCCTCAACAATTTCTACAGACTTTAGCATCGAATCTAGATTCGCACCAAAAATTTGTATCCCTACTGGTCGTTCTTTCTCATAGATATCAAGTTTCATTACGCTTTTTGCAGCATCTCTAATCAAGCCTTCACTAGATATAAATTCTGTATATACTACATCTGCCCCTTGTTCTTTACACAATGCTCTAAATGGGGGATCACTCACATCCTCCATCGGTGCTAATAACAATGGGAATTCTCCCAATTCTATGTCTCCAATTTTAACCAAAACAATTGATATTTTGAGGCAAAAATACAAATAAGTTAACGTAATTGGGCCTATAAGTGTAGTAACGATACCTAGAGCCCTCTAAATAACATGACCTTTTAAATTAATTATGCGAAAAATTTAAATTTATAAACTACAAGATAGAAGTCTTTACTTTTCATAGATTTGCTTGGAAAGTAAAGCGTATATTTGCAAAAAAATACGTTGCTAGTCATATGAGTAAATTACTTATTGTGGGTTCTGTAGCCTTTGATGCTATCGAAACTCCTTTCGGAAAAACAGATAAAATATTAGGAGGAGCTGCTCCATACATTGCATTATCAGCATCTCAATTTGATGTTTCATGCGCAATTGTGTCTGTAATAGGAGATGATTTCCCAGAAGAATACCTTGAGATGTTACAGTCAAAAAACATAGATATTTCTGCTATCGAAAGAGTAAAAGGAGGAAAAACTTTTTTTTGGAGAGGAAGATATCATAATGATATGAACTCCAGAGATACTTTAGAAACACAACTCAATGTGCTGGCAGATTTCAACCCAGTAGTTCCTGATCATTATAAAGATGCAGAAATCGTAATGCTAGGTAATTTGCATCCATTAGTACAATTAGGGGTGTTAGAACAGATGAATACCGCTCCAAAATTAGCTGTTTTAGATACGATGAATTTTTGGATGGATAATGCATTAGAGGATCTCATGAAAGTAATTGCTTCTGTTGATGTGATTACAATTAATGATGAAGAAGCAAGACAATTAAGCGGTGAATATTCGTTAGTAAAAGCCGCCAGAGCTATTGAAAAAATGGGCCCCAAGTATATCGTTATTAAAAAAGGCGAACACGGAGCTTTATTGTTCCATAATGAACAGATTTTCTATGCACCAGCTTTACCTTTAGAAGAAGTTTTTGATCCAACAGGGGCAGGAGATACGTTTGCAGGCGGATTTACAGGATATATTGCAAAAACAGGTGATATCTCCTTTGAAAATATGAAGAATGCTATTATACATGCTTCTAATCTAGCTTCTTTTTCTGTAGAGAAATTTGGTACAGAACGGATGCAAGATTTAAAAAGAGAAGAGATACAGAAACGTCTCTTGCAGTTTAAGGAACTTACTCAATTCGAAATTGAATTATCATAATACTATATAGCTCAACTCATTTTTGTAAGAGCTTTTCTAAAATGGAGACTATTACTAACACAACAAACAGAATTATAAAGATACAATGAGTGATGCTTTAAAACATGAATGCGGGATTGCTTTTATTCGCCTTTTAAAACCATTAGAATACTATAAAGAAAAGTACGGTAGTGCATTTTATGGAGTCAATAAAATGTATCTAATGATGGAAAAACAGCATAATCGAGGACAAGATGGTGCAGGATTTGCCAGTATCAAACTAGATACCCTTCCTGGAGAGCGGTATATAAGTAGAGTACGATCTAGTGAAGCTCAGCCAATACAACATATTTTTTCTCAAATTAATGATCGGATTAACAAAGAGTTAATAACACATCCAGAATACGCAAATGATGTAGCATTACAGAAAAAAAATATCCCATATATAGGAGAAGTCCTTTTGGGTCATGTTCGATATGGTACGTTTGGTAAAAATAGTGTAGAAAGCGTACATCCCTTTCTGAGACAAAATAACTGGATGCATCGTAATTTAATTGTTGCAGGTAATTTTAATATGACCAATAATCACGTACTATTCGATAATTTAGTAAGATTAGGTCAGCATCCTAAGGATAAGGTAGATACCGTAACTGTAATGGAAAAAATCGGCCATTTCTTAGACTCAGAAGTAGCAAAGCTTTATAAAAAACTAAAAAAAGAAGGATTTAATAAAATAAATGCCTCTCCAGAAATAGTAGAGCGACTCAATGTCGCTAAAATTCTCAAAAAATCTTCTAGAGATTGGGATGGCGGATATGCAATGGTAGGGATGCTTGGTCACGGAGATGCCTTCGTTATTAGAGACCCAGCAGGAATCCGCCCCGTATATTATTATAATGATGAAGAGGTTGTCGTGGTTGCTTCAGAGAGACCAGTAATACAAACAGTTTTTAATGTTTCTTTTGATAATGTTAAAGAACTAGACCCTGGAAAAGCCATTATAGTAAAAAAGAATGGAGACACTTCTATCAATAAGATTATAGCCCCCCTAGAACGTAAAGCCTGTTCTTTTGAACGAATATATTTCTCCAGAGGTAGTGATGCAGAAATATACAAAGAAAGAAAGAAATTAGGAAAATTACTGATGACTCAGGTACTCAAAGAAATCAATAGGGATACTGTAAATACGGTATTTTCGTTTATTCCTAATACGGCGGAGACTTCTTTTTACGGAATGGTAGAAGCTGCACAAGATGAATTAAATAAGCAAAAAAATGAAACCATTCTTAAAGAGAAAGAAACGTTAACAGATGATCGATTAGCTGAAATCCTATCTCACAGACTACGAACAGAAAAAATAGCAATCAAAGATGCAAAACTAAGAACTTTTATTACAGAAGATAGTAGTAGGGATGATTTGGTAGCGCATGTATACGATGTTACTTATGGTGTAGTAAAACCTGAAGATAATCTGGTGATCATAGATGATAGTATTGTAAGGGGTACAACTTTAAAGAAAAGCATTATCAAAATGCTAGATAGATTAAATCCTAAAAAAATTATTGTAGTATCATCAGCTCCACAAATCCGATATCCAGATTGTTATGGAATTGATATGGCTAGATTAGAAGGTTTAGTTGCCTTTAAAGCTGCTTTGGAATTACTAAAAGAAAATGGAAACTATGATCTTGTAGAACAGGTATATGAAAAATGTAAAGCACAAGAAAACCTAAAAGATGAAGAAGTTCAAAATTTTGTAAAAGAAATCTATCAAGAATTCGATGATCAAGAGGTGAGTGATAAAATAGCAGAGTTATTATCTGACGCTACAGTAAATGCTGAAGTGAAAATTATATATCAAACAGTAGAGAACTTGCATAAGGCTTGTCCAGAAAACTTAGGAGATTGGTATTTTACGGGTAATTACCCTACTATTGGCGGGAATCGAGTAGTTAATAAAGCATTCATAAATTTCTATGAAGGCAAAAACGAAAGGGCGTATTAAAAAAAACAAAAAACTTGGTTGTTAAAATCAGTTAATTTGTGTATTTCAACAAATATTTCGACCGTTCATCTAAAACATTTTTGCACTATGAAATTACGCTTTATATTAGCAAAGCCATAGCATAAGTAGGTTAAGTTCATGGTAGATTTGGGGCAAAAAAAGGTGGACTTTCCACCTTTTTTTATTTTACAGATATTTCGTACTAATATATAGCCAATAAAAGAGATTTGTAATCCCTCCAAAAAAACAACTCAGAAGTAGAAGTTGTAAAATTACAGATGTGTACTATAAAAAAGCACACTATACTTTAATCCTTCTAGAAGTTATAATAAATCAATCCTCTCAGTATATATTTATCCTTGATTATGCTTTAGGAATTTGTTATGAAGTATTCATAGTTTCATGCCATAATATAAGGGCTATTATGGGGTAAAAGCTATTAACGCTATAATTTAGTCGGTACTATAATAAAAGTGCGGTCAAAGATTACTATAGAGTCTTTGACCGCACTTTTATTGTTAGTATGTTTTTGCTATTTATTTTCCTTGGGCATATCTTGTAGCCACTTCATCCCAATTGATTACATTAAAAAATGCAGAAATATAATCTGGGCGACGATTTTGATAGTTAAGGTAGTAGGCATGTTCCCATACATCTAATCCTAATATAGGTGTTCCTCCACAACCAACATTAGGCATTAGTGGATTATCCTGATTTGGAGTTGCACACACTTCTACACTACCTCCTTCGTGTACACACAACCAAGCCCATCCAGATCCAAACTGAGTAGCTGCAGCTTTAGAAAACGCATCTTTAAAAGCATCAAAAGAACCGAAAGCCGATATGATAGCATCTGCTAATTCGCCTGTAGGATTACCTCCTCCATTAGGAGACATAACTTCCCAGAATAGACTATGATTGTAATAACCTCCTCCATTATTACGGACAGCCCCATTAGACATATCTAGATTAATAAGAATATTCTCTATAGTTTTACCATCAAGATCAGTACCTTTAATAGCAGCATTTAATTTACTAGTATACCCTGCGTGATGTTTATCATGATGAATCTCCATAGTACGGGCATCTATATTGGGTTCTAGTGCATCAAATGCATAGTTTAATTTTGGTAACTCAAATGACATAATTTGATTTTTTAGTTATTAATGAAAAAAATAAATTCAAATTTAGGAATTAGCATCAGGAATAAAAATAAATCTCTGTTATAAATTAATTAAAACCAAATTATACTATTAATCGCTCAGTTCAAATAGATTTAATACATTTAATAAAAAACCAAATTTGAATTCTGAATACGCTTTTACTATATATAATGCATCAGCAGGTGCAGGAAAGACCTATACGCTGGTCCAACAATATATAATTACACTTCTAAAAGGAGAATATAACGATAGTTATAAAAATATTTTGGCAATTACTTTTACTAATAAAGCAGTTACCGAAATGAAATCCAGAGTACTACAAACACTAGTGGCAGTAAGTGATATAGATACACCTATCAGCTACAAACAATTAGTAACAGAAATAACTAGAGAAACGGGCCTTGAAGAAGATACACTTAAGCAAAAGGCTAAGCGTATCCTTAGACATATCATACACAATTATGCAGCATTTGATATTGTAACGATAGACACTTTTACACATCGAGTAATTAGAACTTTTGCTCGCGATCTGGGGATCCCCATGAATTTTGAAATAGAAATGGATACAGAAGCATTGATTGAAGAATCTGTGGATGCTTTAATCGCTAAAATAGGAACAGATAAAACCCTTACCAAAGTCATAATTGATTTTGCATTAACTAAATTAGAAGACGATAAAAGTTGGGACATTACCAGAGAATTGAATACGATAGGACGCCTATTATTTAACGAAAATGATCGAATGCATCTGGATAAGCTATTTGATAAAAGCACAGATGATTTTGAAGGATTAAAAAAAGTATTATCAGAAAAAAGTAATGAACTCAAAAAAGAAATTAGAATAAGTTCCAAAGCTATACTAGATCAAATACATACTCGTGGGTTAGACCATAAAGATTTTACAAGAAGTTCAATCCCTACACATTTTCAGAAATTAGCAGATGGTGATATTACTGCAGATTTTAAGGCGACTTGGAAACAAAATATCAAAGAAACTAATTTTTATAATAAGACCTTAGATTCCCAAAAAAAAGAGAGTATTGATGCTATTCGATTACCGATAGAAGAAACATTCGTAAGAACAAAAAAACAATTGTATACTCTGAAGCTATATAAAAATGTAATTCATAATATTATACCTCTCTCTGTACTACATGCTATCAATAATGAGCTCCAAGAAATTAAAAAAGAAAGAAATATTCTATTGATCTCAGAGTTTAATAAAATTATTAGCAAAGCGATTCAGAACCAGCCTGCTCCTTTTGTGTATGAACGATTGGGAGAACGATATATAGATTATTTCATTGATGAGTTTCAGGATACATCAGAGCTACAATGGAAAAATATAATTCCATTGATTGATAATGCATTAGCAGGTGAGACATTAACAGGAAAGAGAGGTCATCTTACTATTGTGGGGGATGCAAAACAAGCAATCTATAGATGGCGAGGAGGAAAAGCAGAACAATTTATCAACCTCACATTGGATAAAAATCCTTTTTCTATAAAAGAAAAACAAGTATTGAATCTTCCTAAAAACTATAGAAGTTACGATACAGTCATTAATTTTAATAATGATTTGTTTACATTTTTGTCTACTGATTTTAGTAAAGAATTACATCAAAAATTATACATATCTGGCAATCGACAAGAAAGCAATGACAAAAGAGGTGGCTATGTTAATATTTCTTTTATAGAAGCAAAAACTGTAACCGAAGAACATCAGATATATCCACAAAAAGTATATGAAACCATAGTAGAACTTCAGCGTAAAAAATATCAACTTAATGACATCTGCATAGTAACCAGAAAGCAAAAAGAAGGCGCAATGATCGCAGATTACCTCACAGAAAAAGGCATTGCAATAATCTCTTCAGAAACATTACTGCTTAAAAATGATCCTCGGATACAGTTTATTATAGATCTATTAACCTACTGTGCTTTTAATGACGATCTCATGGCAAAAACGAATGCATTACATTTTATCGCTGATCAATATGTAGTAGACTCCAAACATTCTTTCCTTAAAAAAATGGTATTTGCCAATAAAAAAACATGCGGCCAAGAACTGTTAAAATTCGGAATCGATTTTAATTTTATAAATGTAGATGTAAAACCATTCTATGATACTGTAGAATATATCATCAGTAGTTTCAATCTTGCAAATTCTTTTCCAGCATACCTGCAATTTTTTTTAGACATTGTTTTCGAATATACCCAGAAACACTCTGATGGTATTATTGGATTTTTGTCGTATTGGAAGTATAAAAAGGATAAAGAAAGTATTATTGCTCCTGATGAAGTAGCGGCAGTAAGGATTATGACGATCCATAAATCTAAAGGATTAGAGTTTCCTTGTGTGATATATCCTTATGCAAATATTGATATTTATAAAGAAATAGAACCAAAAACATGGTTAGGAGTTGATAAGCTAGAATTTAATGATTTTGAAGAAGTATTGATCAATTATAATAAAGAAATTGCCAATTTCGGAGTAACAGCAGAGAATATAGTCGCCAATAGGCAATCTCAACTAGAATTAGACATGCTTAATTTACTATATGTTGCATTAACTAGAGCACAAGCACAATTGTACATTATCTCTAAAATGGATTTAACTAGTAAAGGAGTGAGTTATTCTAATAAATTTTCTGGAAAATTGATCAATTATTTAAATCATATCGGAAAATGGGATGCCACCAAAACATCCTATGATTTTGGAGACCAAAACGCTGCGCATCAGCAAACAGATAAAATTACAACAACAAAAAGGGTCCTATTTAATGATTTTGATACTATAACTAAAAAATACAAAGTTCATATAGCAACTCAAGCAGGAAAATTATGGGACACCAGTCTCGGAGCAGCAATAGAAAAAGGAAATCTTATACACGACATATTAGCCACTATACATACTAGTGATGATTTAGATCCAGCAATTACAAATGCAATTGAAATGGGTTTGATCGCGATAACCGAAAAAGAATCGTTACATAACGAATTAAAAAAAATACTCAATCATCCCGAGTTATCCAAGTACTATACATATACAATAAAAGTGATGAATGAAAAAGAAATTATATCAAAAGGTAAGATATATCGACCAGATCGCATCATAATTGACCAAAAGGAAGTTGCTACTATTATCGACTATAAAACGGGCGAATATGCGCCAATCCATGCAAAACAATTAAAAGATTACGGGAAATTGCTCCAAGAATTAGGATACAAAATACAGCATAAAATTTTAGTGTATATCAATGAAAATATAAACTTAGAATATGTCTAATTTTAATTATTTTTTATAATTACTACCATAATTTTATTGATAAAAAATAATTTTATCTTATAATTGTACCGTAATTATAAAGATGATTTTAATAAATCGTATCTAAATAATCCATTTTTTTCACATTTGTGAGGCGCTAAATAACACAAAATAACATACTTGAAACCTCGCAAGCATTGATAAACACTGGTCTATTAAGAAAAATTTATTAGATTTGTCTTTGACAGTAATATTTAACATATTACATTTGCTCTAATTAACACTTAAAATTAAATTATTGAATATGAAACATCTTAGCAGATTTTTAGTGGCTTCGTTATTAGTACTTGGGTTTAGTACTGCGAATGCACAGGATGAAAATAACCCTTGGGCAGTATCGATTGGCGTTAATGCTGTTGATATATTTCCTACCGGAGGAGATTTACCCGTACAAGGAGAAATCTTTGACGAATTCTTTAATGCTAGTGACCACTGGAATATCCTTCCATCTGTATCTAAACTATCTGTAGGTAGATATATTGGTGATGGATTCTCATTCACAGCAACTGGTACAGTAAATAGAATAGATGTATTAGGGGAATTTCCTAATGGAGATGAAGCATCTGTTGATGATTTGTCTTACTATGCAGTAGATGGTATGATAGGGTATAGCTTAAAAAAGCTATTTAAGTCTAAGTGGTTTGATCCTTACCTAGGAATAGGTGGTGGATATACTTGGGTAGATGAAAATGGAGCTGGTACGCTAAATGGTTCTTTTGGACTTAATTTTTGGTTAACAGAAAACTTAGCTTTTAATGTACAAACTACTTATAAGCATGTATTTGAAGACTATGAAATTCCTGGAGCTTCACCTATAAATTATCCTCCAACACATTTCCAACATTCAGCTGGAATAACATTTGCATTTGGAGGAAAAGATACTGACGGAGATGGAGTATATGATAAAGATGATGAGTGTCCAGATGTTCCTGGCTTAGCAGAGTTCAATGGATGTCCTGATACAGATGGTGATGGAATCACGGATGCTAAAGACGATTGTCCAGATGTTGCAGGTACTGCAGAGTTTAATGGATGTCCTGATACAGATGGTGATGGAATTGCTGATCCTAAAGATGAATGTCCTACTGTTGCTGGTTTAGCTAACTTAAATGGATGTCCTGATGCGGATGGTGATGGAATCACTGATGCTAAAGATGGTTGTCCTAATGAAGCTGGTCCAGCTGCAAATAACGGATGTCCTTACCAAGATAAAGATGGTGATGGAGTACTAGATAAAGATGATAACTGTCCTGATGTTGCAGGAACTGTTGCAAACAATGGATGTCCAGAAGTAACTGAAGAAATTCAGAAAACATTAAATGAGTACGCTGGTAAGATATTGTTTGATTCTGGTAAATCTTCTATAAAGGAGCAATCTAATGCAGAATTACAGAAAATCATCAAAATCCTTAAAGAATACCCAACTGCTAAATTCTCTATAGAAGGACATACTGATAGCCAAGGAAAAGCAGAGTCTAATCAAAGACTATCTGACTCAAGAGCTAATGCAGTGAAAAATTTCTTAACAACTAATGGTATCGATCAATTTAGATTATCAGCTATTGGTTATGGAGAGGACCAACCTATAGCTTCTAACAAGACGAGTGCTGGTAGAGCGCAGAATAGACGTGTAGAAATTAACTTAGTGAAGTAAGTATTTATCGCTAATAAATTTATAATTAAAACGCTCCGAATATTCGGAGCGTTTTTTATTTTTATATACCTCTTAGAGTTAATTCTCCATGGATACTTTTTTAAAAGAAATAATAGTTGATATACACCATAAGAACTATAGTATTAGTGAGATTATCTTTATTGTCCCAAGTAAAAGAGCTGGACTTTTCTTAAAAAAAGAACTCATCTCCTATTACAATGAAGACACCTTTTTTGCGCCTACTATTCTTAGTATCGAAGAATTTATCGCACAATTGTCTGGCTTACAAGAAATAGATGCAATCGAAACATTATTCGAGTTCTATACTACGTATCTTAACATCCATACGCATCTAGAAAAAGAAGATTTTGAAACTTTTAGCAGTTGGGCGCAAATATTAGTTCAAGATTTTAATGAAATTGATAGATACTGTGTTGATTATCAAAGTTTTTTCTCTTATTTATCAGGGATCCAAGATCTAAATCACTGGTATTTGCAAAAAGAAAAAACAACATTAATCCAGAATTATATTAGTTTTTGGAATCATTTATCTGAGTATTATCAGAACTTCAAAGAAAATCTGCTCAAGAAAAAAATAGGATATCAAGGATTACTATATAGAGTAGCCTCAGAAAATATACACGCTTATAGTAAGAAAAATAATCAAAAGCATATTTTTGTAGGGTTTAATGCTTTAAATAATGCAGAGCAATCCATTTTCCAGACACTCCTAGAAGCCAATATTGCAGACACATACTGGGACGCCGATCGGTTTTTTATAGAAAATAAGTATCACGAAGCTTCTTTATTTCTTAGAAATTTTAAAAATAATTGGAAATACTACCAACAACAACCTTTTCAATGGATACAAGATAATTTTTCAAAAGAAAAAGACATTAAACTTATTGGAGTTTCAAAAAA
This sequence comes from uncultured Aquimarina sp., assembly GCA_947493495.1. GTDB lineage: Bacteria > Bacteroidota > Bacteroidia > Flavobacteriales > Flavobacteriaceae > Aquimarina. The sequence goes on along the minus strand of CANLRN010000024.1, from coordinate 14,871 downwards.
AGTTGGTCAAGCTAAGTTGGCAGGTAAAATACTAAAATCTATTCCGTCTACAGATATGCATAAAACAGCATTAGTATTGTCTGATGAATCTTTATTGTTACCTATGCTTAATGCTCTGCCCAGTACTCTCGATGCTGTAAATATTACAATGGGACTTCCTTTAAAAGAAGTACCACTTGCATCTTTTTTTGAACAATTATATAAATTACATAAGAAACCAAACCCCAGAGGATTATATTATGTAGATGTATTACAGATTCTCAATAGCCAAGCTGCATATTGGTTATTAGGGGCTAATACTACTAAAATTGTAAATACGATTTCTAATGAAAATATAGTATATGTAAGTATAAAAAAATTACAATCACTAGTAGATACAGCGTTTACCAAAGAAATCATACTATTGTTATTTGATACATGGAAGAATAGTAGCCACGCCATTACCTCAAGTAAAAAAATTATAGCTTATCTAAAAAATAATCTAGATAAAGAAAAAAATGCATTAGAATTAGAGTATATGTATCGCTTCCATGTAGTTTTTAATAGAGTCATAACATTGCATAATAAGTATGATTATCTAACTTCAATTAATACACTATATAGACTCTATAAAGATGTGATGCTATCAGAAACTCTTGATTTTATAGGAGAGCCCTATAGCGGTTTACAACTTATGGGAATGTTAGAATCACGTTGTCTGGATTTTGATACAGTACTTATTACTTCTGTGAACGAAGGTATTTTACCTGCAGGGAAAAGCCCCAATTCATTTATTCCTTATGACTTAAAGAGAGCTTACAATCTTCCAACCTACAGAGAAAAAGACGCTATATATACATATCACTTTTATCGATTGATACAGCGAGCTAAAAATGTGTATATCATATATAATACAGAAAATGAAGGCGTTGGTGGAGGCGAGAAAAGTAGATTCCTGCATCAATTAGAGATAGATAAAATGCCTGCACATCGATTATCTAGATATATTGCTTCATCTGATGTCCCACAACTAATTAAGCAAGTCCGAGAAATCCCAAAAAACAACCAAGTAATCGAACGTATAAAAGAGTTAACATTACACGGCCTTTCCCCTTCTGCACTAACAACCTATATACGAAATCCATTAGATTTTTATTACCAATACATATTAGGAGTCCAAGAAAGCGAACAAGTTGAAGAGACAATTGCGGCTAATACACTAGGTACTGTGATACACAATACGCTAGAGACTTTTTATAAACCTTTTGAGAATAAATTCTTAGATATAGATGATATCCATAAAATGAAAAAGCAGATTGATACAGAAATTAGCTATCAGTTTAAAAAAGAATATACAAGCTTAGACATTACTCAAGGTAAGAATTTGTTGATTTTTGAAGTAGCAAAAAAATATATTGCTAATTTCTTATTAGCAGAAGAAAGCATAGTACAATCAGGATCCAAAATAAGAATCTTAGGCATAGAACAAAATCTTAAAGCAAAAATAGAAATCCAAGAACTAGATTTTCCTGTATACATAAAAGGTAAGGTAGATCGCATCGATGAATTAGATGGCCAATTACGGATTATAGATTACAAAACAGGGAGGGTAGATAAAAATGATATAATTCTTAGAGATTGGAATGTTGTTACAGATGATTATAAATATAATAAAGTGATTCAAGTGTTGGCATATGCATATATGTACCATGCCCAAAACTTGACATCAGGATCATTTGAAGCAGGAATTATTTCATTTAAAAACCTAAAAGAAAGATTCATGAGATTTGGTATCAGAGAAGATAAAAAAGTAAATTATGAAGTAACATCGCAGGTTTTTGATAACTATTTGGCAGAGCTAAAAAAAATCATAGTACAGATAGCAACTCTAAAATCTCCATTTACTGAAAAAGAAATCATATGATGATTGTACAAAAGAAAAATATTGTAATACAGAGAAACCTCGACAGACCTATCCTTGCAGATCTATTTTATAGTAAAGAACAGCAGCAACCCATTGTTATTTTTTGTCATGGATATAAAGGCTTTAAAGATTGGGGAGCTTGGGATTTAATTGCACAAAAATTTGCAGAAGCAGGTTTTTTCTTCATTAAATTTAATTTCTCTCATAATGGAGGAACTATAAAGCAGCCTATTGATTTCTCTGATCTAGACGCTTTTGGCCAGAATAATTATTGCAAAGAATTAGACGATCTAGATACAGTGATACATTGGGTTACAGCACCCAATTTTAAATATAGGGAGTTCGTAAATCCTAAAAGAATAACCTTGATTGGGCATTCGAGGGGAGGTGGGATAACTCTTATCAAAGCTTCTGAAGACTCAAGGGTAACAAAACTAATCACCTGGGCAAGTGTCTCTGACTATGAAAGTAGATTTCCTAAAGGAGAAGAATTAGAATCCTGGAGACAAGATGGAGTTTTTTATGTAGAAAATGGAAGGACAAAACAGCAAATGCCTCACTATTTTCAGTTTTACACTACATTTATAGAAAATAAAGAAAGGCTTACTATTTCTAAAGCTACTAAAAAAATAACCATCCCTTATTTGATCATTCACGGAACTGCAGATCCTACTGTAGATTTTGAAGAAGCAGCGCAATTACATACCTGGAATCCAAAAAGTGACTTATTTCTAATCCAAGGTGCAGATCACGTTTTTGGCGCCAAACACCCTTGGAATAAAGAAGAATTACCAGTAGATCTAGCGACTACTGTACAAAAATCTATTAATTTTGCAATACTTTAACACACTTATGTTAGTGCAAATACAATGAATTTCTTTTTTTTTCGTTTATTTGCTGAATGAAAACCATTAAAGTTATCATAGCATACGTATTGCTGTTTTTTTACAGTTTTACACAATTAGCAGACTTACATGCGTTAAGTCACGATGCTAATGATACAGACTGTATGATCTGTATGCATGTTTTTGATAGTTTAGATGATGATTTCGATATTCCTCAGTCAATTGATTTTATAGCAGTAAAGAGTATACCAACTGTTGCTGTTACTACTTCATTGAATAATGAATATATTTATACATTTGTTCACCATTCTTTTCTAAATAAAGCACCACCTACAGTTTAAGCTAACCAATCGGTGTTACCACCTATTTACTATTGCCTAAGTTGCAATAGACATCTTTTTTATTTTTAGAATGAAACGAAACGTAATATATATTGTGTTTCTTCTAGTAGTTAATTATGTATTCGCTCAGGATTGTACCAAAACACTTTCTGGTCGTGTAATTGATTTTCACGATGGAGTACCTCTAGAAGGAGCCACAATAACTTTTAACAATACGACAGTTAAAACAGATAGTAACGGAATGTATAAAATCAACAAGCTTTGTGCTACATCATATGCTTTTACCGTATCACATGAGGATTGTAATTCTCAGGTAGTTACTGTTGATATAAATGAGGTTTTGGATAAAGACTTTTATTTAGAACATCATTTGAATGAATTACTGGAAGTAAATGTTTCTGGTAATAATAAGACTAAAACATCCTCTTCTCAAGAAGAAACTATTGATAAAGGTATTATCGAAAAATATAGTAGTGCAGCATTAGGAGATGCACTTAGAGAGATTATAGGTGTTTCTTCTCTCAATACAGGATCTACGATTGTAAAACCAATTATTCAAGGTCTCAGTGGGAGCAGGGTATTAATTATGAATAATGGTGTGCGGATGCAAGATATGGAGTGGGGAGACGAACATGCACCTAATGTGGATATCAATACTGCAGGTAGTGTAACCGTGGTTAAAGGAGCAGCTGCACTGCGTTATGGAGGAGATGCTATCGGAGGAGTTATCGTTATGGAACCTAATAAAGTTGCAGCAAAAGATACCTTGTTTGGTAAAACTGTAGTTACTGGTGCTTCTAATGGTAGAGGCAGTTCTATCGCTACTGAAGTAATTAAAGGATATGAATCCGGATGGTTCTGGAAAGTGCAAGGAACCTTAAAAAGATTTGGTGATGTAGAAGCCCCTGATTATATCTTATCTAATACGGGTATTTTTGAAAGAGGAGGATCTTTATCTCTGGGCAATAATAAATTTACCCAAGGCTGGGATGCTTACTATTCATATTACCGAAACGAAATAGGAGTTCTCGCTGCATCGCATATTGGAAATGTAGATGATCTTATTCAGTCTATTAATAGTGGGCAACCATCTGTTATAGAAAATTTTACCTATACTATAGATAACCCAAAACAAGATGTCACACACCATCTGGGTAGACTGCGTTACTTTAAGAGATTTGAAAAATTAGGAAAATGGACTACGCAATACGATTTTCAACATAATCAACGTTTCGAATTTGATATTAGACAAACTCAAGAGTTAAGAAAAATTCCAAGTTTAGATTTGGAGCTCACAACGCATACACTGACTTCTGATTTTGTCCTAGACTCTAAATTTGATTACAACTTAAATTTTGGGGCAGTACTACGGTACCAAGATAATTTTGCAGATCCTAGTACAAGAGCCAGAAGGTTAATTCCTGATTATGATAAATTTGACACAGGATTATTCGTGTCTGGCACATACGATATCAATGATAATGTAACTATCGATGCAGGTGTTAGATATGATTATAACCAAATCGATGCTAAGAAATTTTATATCAAAACCAGATGGGAAGAGCGAGGGTATGATCAAGACTTTAATGACCTGATTATTGAAGATGCAGGTACACAGTGGCTTACCAATCCTAAATTTGACTATCATAGTATCTCTGCTACAACAGGTTTTAATTATATATTTGGAAACAATTATGAATTAAGGGGGAACTATGCACTTGCTCAAAGAGCACCAAATCCCTCGGAATTATTTAGTGATGGTTTGCATCATTCGGCATCTCGAATAGAACTAGGAGATCTAAGAATTGATCAAGAAACATCTCATAAAATCTCATTTTCTTTTCAGAAAAATGATGAAAATTTATCTTGGGAAATTGCTCCTTATGCTAATTTTATTACTGATTATATCCTGTTAGAACCTACGAATGTTGAACTTTCTATAAGAGGTGCATTCCCAGTATGGGAATATCGACAAACGAATGCAAGATTGTTAGGGATTGATGCTAAACTGACTAAGAAATGGCTTCCCAATTGGAAAACGAATCATGGCTTTTCTTTGGTAAAAGGAAAAGAAACAGATAATGATACTCCTCTGATTAACATTCCTGCAACTAATCTGGGCAATAGCATTATTTTTCAAAAAGAAGATTGGAATGGATTAGTAGTAAGTCTTGAAAGTGAGTATACATTTAGACAAAATGAATTTCCTGATAATATCATAGTTTTTTCACCACAAGCACAAGAAGATGTTCTCTTAGATATAAATACGCCTCCAGAGGCCTATCATCTGTTGCATCTGAATGCTGATGTAAGTGTTCCTTTTTTCAGACAAAGTAAATTGAATATTGGAGTAACTATAAATAATATAACAAACAACAAATATAGAAATTATCTGAACCGTCAGCGTTATTTTGCCGATGAAGTAGGACGAAACTTTTTATTAAGATTAACTTTTAACTATTAAATTTTTTAAATGATGAACACACGTAAACTTTTATCAATGGTAGCAATTGCAAGTGTATTACTATATTCTTGTTCTGATGATGATGACAATCCTGCTCAAATAAATGAAGAAGAACTTACAACAACGATGACTATAACCTTAACTGCAGGAAATGATATAGTTACCTTAAGATCTCGTGATCTAGACGGACCTGATGGGCCTAATGCTCCTGTACTAACTGTTTCTGGGCCATTAACTGCAAACACAACATATGCGGGTTCTATCGGTTTATTAAACGAAACTGAAACCCCAGCAGAAGATGTAAGAGAAGAGGATATCGAAGTAGAAGCAGATGAACATCAATTCTTCTTTGAAGTGGGAAGTGGTCTTAATGTTACAACTGAATATGCGGATACAGAAGCTGATTACCCTCCATTAATGGGAACAAATCCTGTTGGTCTTGAATTTACTCTAACTACAACTGATGCTAGTACAGGGAGCTTTTCTGTAACATTACGTCACCAACTTAAAAAACCAAATGACGGGACATTAGCAGATGCAGGAGGATCTACAGATATCGCAGAATCTTTTGATATTGACATAGAATAATAAAATATAGATTATAACGATAAGTTGAGTTTGTTTTTAAAAAACAAACATTTTTTTCAGGACAAGGCTCTTGGATAATAGCTGTTTCAGGAGCCTTGTTATTTTAATTGTCTAGAAAAAAATAACCCCACCAATCCAAATCTTTAGATTGAAACATTTAGAAACTCTATATGAGTATGTAGTAAAATTATAGCTTTTATATAGAAATGGATTTTATGTTGAGATAGATATATAAGTTAATTTTAATATAAATGTGCATTAAATATTCTTAACTATTAATATATTTGATGACTTATACGCTTTTACTACAAAATACCAATGGGAATATGGTAACGAAAGCACATAAGGGGAAACATATTTCAATACGCAAGTATATTTTATAAAGATAATCGTAATAATTTTATCAAAATTTTAACAAATCATTAAATATTGATTGTGGAATAAAATTTGTTAAAATAATTAGATATTTGAGCTTATATTCGCACAGTAGAAAATAATAAGAAAAAACAGTAAAATTGAAACATTCATAATTATGTATATGTTGAGTTTGTGTTAAATATTATAATTACGTTTCAATTCAGACCCTCAGGAGTAGTTAACCTGAGGGTTGTTTTTTTATATAATAATTATGATTAACATATTCTGTTTTTGTGAATGCGCAAAAACCTTACATTAGAGTATATTTCCCTACTTCTTCAAAACCGTACTTTGAAATTTCGCAACAGCTTCTGTTTTTATTGGTCTCAAATTTAGTTAAAACTATGCACTTTAGTGCATCTCGCTTTAACTTCTAAAAAAACTACCTTTGTAAATATGTCTGAACAACGAGTAAATAGGCATACACTATCAAGGCTAATAGTTCAGATAGTTTGGAGTACCGGAAATATTACGGATAAAATGGTGAATTAATATTTAGAGTATCATCAGAAATCGAATAATGATGCGTTTTAATGCGGTATAGCAACAATGTTATATTTCTTATTACCTATGATTTTGTAATTCAACCCGATTTATCAATGTTGTTAAGTTAAGCTTTATCATTGTCAGTCTAAGCTTGTCGAAGGCCATCCTAACCTTCGTTTTAATTCCACTTCGATAGACTCAGTATTACAAAATAGATGTTTTTTGAGCTTAACTTAACGACATTGCCCGATTTATGCAATAGAAGGTTGTCGTGAAGCTTGTAGATGCAAGAAATACTAGTGTTTTCTTAATTTCTGCATAGCAGTGCTATGCAGAAATTAAAAAACGCAGCGCAGCGGTAGTATTTGCAGTAGCTACAAGATGTAATAAATTTTCTATTGCATAAAGCGGGTTCAATTATAAACTGTCAACAAATCGATACTTTTTGGTTCCAATAACAGCAACGGATTTCATTCCTCCATATTGACCAATATGTATATCAATTTCTTTATCTTTAAAAAGTTTTTTTAGCTCATTAAAAGTTTGTTTCTCACCATCTCTATTGACGTCATCAAGTATCAAAATAAATTCATCATTTTTGTTCATTTTTTTTACAATGTTAACTATATCATAGCGTGAGTAATTTGATGATCCGAAAGGACCGTCAACAAGATATAGGTCATATTTTTTTGTGATAAATTCTTCAATTTTCTCATAACCGTTAAATTTAAACCCGTTTATATTCTTTTTTTGTAAAGGAAGAATATGTACCGAAGATCTAGTAGAAAGTGTAAAACGATCATTAAAATTATTTTTCCAGTTATTATCCTGTTCAATTATTGTGTGAGTCGATTTCATTAAGTAATTATCTAGATAAGTAGAAATGAATTTTGAAGACTCTCCAAGACCTAATTCTAAGATTTCTTTTGGTTTATAATCGTTTAAGATTCTATTAAGAATATAAAAAAATGGATAATTACCTGCCCATCTACCTATATTTAAGGAAAGGCTATTTATCCATACCTTATCTCTTATAGAGTCATGATATATGTGTGCCCATTCTAATTCTTTGGTTTGGTTAATTATTACTTGTTGAAGATCCCTTCCTAGTATTTTTTTTAGTATTCCTTTTATCATTTTAGTTTTTTTAACTTGTATAGGTGTTGATTTATGTTCGTTAAGATACATAGTTTACACAAGTTAAAGATTAGGTGTTTAAATTTGTCCGAAAAACGGTAGGAATTCCACAATATGATTCTTACCATTTCTAGTATACAATTTTAATTTTTGATTTCTCAAATCCTTTGCCATAACTGTCTATAAGCATTTGGAGATATTTGTTTATACTGATTAAATTTTCTATGAAAAAATGATAAGTTATTAAACCCAGATTCGTAACCTATTTCTGATACTGACAAGTCCGTTTCTATTAGCATTTTACAGGCTATTGTTATTTTATACTCATTAACATAACTTGAATACGTCTTATCAAAAGTTTTTTTAAAAAATCGACAGAAAGCCTCCTTACTTAGCGATAACTTATTTGATAGTTCAGTTAAAGAAGGTTGGTTTTGATAATTATCTTTAATATAGTTATTAATTACATTTACTCTATGGCTTTCTTTTAAAGAAAGGTCTTTCCCAAAACTTGGTCCAGCTAGTAATTTAATTGATGCTTTAGTAGCTAAAACATTTAATATATTCAATAAAGACAAGAATCGTTCAAATGGATTTTGGTTAAAAATAGAACTAAACGAACTTTCTAAAGAAAGCGCTGTTTCCACATCAAAAGACATACCGTAACTAGATTTTAAAAGCATTTTTTTTATACTTGTAAATTCTGGTTTATCAATCCAATATTTAAATAAATCTTCATCCCATTGAATGACGACGCATTTAACTCGCTCATTTTTGGTATCAATAGTTTTCCAAGAATGAGGAACGTTTTTACCAACTAAAACTAAATCGCCTCTTTCAAATGGTTGCATAGAGTCCCCTACATACCTAATCCCAGTACTTTGTATCATATAGGTTAATTCAAACTGCGGATGAAAATGCCATTCGGCCTTAAATTCCTTTTCCTCAAACATTTTAACTTTAAATGAATTGTTGGGAGATGTAGTAACTTGTTTTAACTGAGCTTTCATAAAATAAACATGCTAAAAAATGTAAAATATTGATCTATGATTAATTATAGAGTTTTAAAAAATCAATATAATACATAATAAGTGTAATATTATATACTAATACAAATATCAATTTAATGATATTTGTATTAATATAAGCAATGCAAAAATGAAGGATTTAGAAATAAGAGATTTAAAAATTTATAAAGCAACAACACCGCTAAAGAAACCAATTTCTGATGCTACACATACACTTACTGAAATATCTTTTCTAGTGCTAAAAATTCAACTTGAAAATGGAATCATTGGAGAATCATATTTATTATCATTTCAATATTCTCCAAATGCAATTGTTGGAGCGTTAAAAGATTTAATTCCAGTAATAAAAGGATATAAAGTGTATGAAACAGGAGTACTTAGTAAAAAACTTGATGAATTATTTGAATATTTTGGTAATCAAGGCCTCTTAAGATGGGCTCAAGCAGCAATTAATATTGCTATGTGGGATGCCTGGGGAAAAGCACAAAACCAACCGGTTTATAAATTATTAGGAGCAACCAAAGAAAAAGTAAATATTTATGGAAGTGGTGGATGGATTTCTTATAGTATAGATGAACTTATTGAAGAAGTTACAGATTATGCTAACAGAGGTTTTAAAGCTGTTAAAATTAAAGTAGGTTCACCAAAAGTAAGTACAGATTTAGAGCGCTTACAAAAAGTAAGAGATGCCGTTGGAAATGATATTGATATTATGATGGATGCCAATCAAGGAATGGATTTACCATCAGCAATAAAATTGGCAAATGGAGCTAAAGACTTAAATATTAATTGGTTTGAAGAGCCTGTAAATCACCAAGATTTTCAAGCTTATCAGGTATTAAAAAACCAAACGGGTATTTCTTTGGCAATGGGGGAAAGAGAATTTGACACACTACCTCTTCGTGAATTGGTTACAAAAAACGCTTTAGATATTTGGCAACCAGATATTTTAAGAATAGGAGGAGTTGAAGCTTGGAGAGAAAGTGCGGCTTTAGCCCACAGTTTTCACTTACCAGTTTTACCTCATTATTATAAAGATTATGATGTGCCATTATTATGTACCATACCAAACGGAGTAGGTGCAGAATCTTTTGATTGGGTAGACCCTTTAATAGACAACCCTATGGTTATTGAAAATGGTTTTGCCAAACCTCATGATTTACCTGGTTGGGGATTTACCTTTTTAGACGATCATTTAACTGAAATAAAATAATATGGGATTAGCAGCTTTTTCATTAAAAAATAAAATCGCTCTGATTACTGGTGGGGGTACAGGGATTGGACTAGGAATTGCTAAAGCTTATATTGAGGTAGGCGCAACTGTAGTTATAACAGGTCGTAGAGAGCAAATTCTAAAAGAAGCCATTGCCGATTTGGGTGAGAATGCTCACTATCTAGTTAACGATATTACCAACAAGAAGGAAATTCCTAATTTGGTAAAAGATATTGAAACTAACATCGGGCCAATCGAAATTCTTGTAAATAATGCAGGAATTCATTACAAAGGAATGGCTCAAGAAACTTCTGATGATGATTTTGAAAGAATTATGCAAACTAATGTGATGAGCGTGTTTGCCTTAACACGTGAATGCGCAAAATATATGCTTAAAAGAAAATCAGGATCCATTCTAATGATTGGTTCTATGGCAGGTTTGTTTGGTATTGATAAAGTGGTAGCATATGGAACATCAAAAACAGCCTTAACAGGTCTTGTAAATGCGTTGGTAACAGAATATTCTACCTATAATGTTCGTGTGAACGCCATAGCTCCTGGTTGGATAGAATCTAACATGTTTTTAAAAGCTATTGAGAGTGATGAAAAAAGAAAAGAGCAAATAACAAATAGAATTGCCATGGATTGCTTTGGTCAAACAAGTGATATTGGAAATGCGGCAGTTTTTTTAAGTTCTGAAGCGGCAAGATATATCACAGGGGTGGTGTTGCCTGTTGATGGTGGAGCAACCGTAAACTTTTAAGAAGATGTATAAGCCAACATATATTAAAGATTATAAAACTAGCGAAGCTTTTAATGGAGGTAGTAGGTTGGTCTATGGAACATCTGGTATTGGAGGAGTTTGGGGAGATGTAGATTCTAATGAATCTATAGAAGCTTTATTATACGCCTTTGAAAATGGAATTTCTGCGCTAGATACTTCACCTTCCTATGCAAATTCTGAACTTTATGTAGGTGCTGCTTTAAAGCAATGGAAAGGAAAAAAACCTTTTGTGAGTACTAAGGTAGGAAGACTTAAAGGAGAAGATGCTTTTGATACAAAATTAGATTACTCTAAAGATGGAATGCGCAGAAGTGTTGAGAACAGTTTAAAAACATTAGATATAAATTCTATTGATTTACTTTTTTTACATGAGCCTCATTTGATTCTGGAAAAACAAATTGAAGAAGCTATAGAAACGTTACTCACTTTTAAATCTGAAGGCTTAATAAAACAAATTGGTGTTGGTGGAAATCCAAACGAAACTTTTTTTCCTTATGTGAAAAAGGAATATTTTGATGTAGTTTCAGGGTTTCTTAAAATGAATGCGTGTAATCTAAGTGTATTTAATAAGGAGATCCAACAGTATAAAAATGAAAGCATCTCTTATTACGCTGCATCGGCATTACATTTTTCTTTGTTAGGAAATCGCTTTGAACAATATAAAAAAGAAGGAGTAGACGGGGTTTGGATTACGCAAAATGATTTAAATAATGCAATCAAAGTTAAGGCTATTGCAGATAGAATAGATATGCCTTTGTCTACATTAGCACAACGCTATTTATTTTCCATAGCTGAAGCAGACAGAGTGGTGATGGGTGCACGTAATATGAAGCAAATTAAATCTACCATAGAAGATTGGAATCTCGGAAAATTACCTGAAGATATATTCAATGAAATTACAGAAACAATTATCGAATGAAAGTAATTAGACTTAACGAACCTGGGAAATGGGAATCTTTTGAAGATTCTAATTTTAACAAGACCCTTCAAGATGGAGAAGCACTTCTTAAAGTAAAAAAAATAGGTGTATGTGGTACAGATTTACATGCATTTAAAGGAAGTCAACCTTTTTTTAATTACCCTAAAATTCTTGGTCATGAATTGGCTGTAGAAGTTATCGACATTGGTAAAGGAGTTTCCAACGTAAAAATTGGTGATTTATGCGCTGTAGAACCTTATTATAATGAAGGAGAAAATCAGGCTGTGAGAAACGGAAAACCTAATTGTGGAGATAATCTTAGGGTTTTAGGTGTACATGTAGATGGTGGTATGCAAGAATATTTCAAATACCCAGCAAAATTCCTTCATGCTTCTAGTAGCTTATCAGAAGATCAACTTGCAATGATAGAACCTCTCGCAATAGGTTGTCATGCAGTTGACAGAGCTCAAATATCGCATACAGATATTGTATTGGTTATAGGTACAGGCCCAATCGGGTTAGGAACTATTCAATTTGCTCAATTAACAGGTGCAAGGGTAATCGCTATGGATATAGATGATGACAAGCTTAAAAAATGCAAAAAAATAACTAAAGTAAAAGATACTATTAATGCACTTGGAGATGTAGAATCTACACTAACAAAATTATTAAATGGAGATTTACCTACAATTGTATTGGATGCAACTGGAAGTGAAAAATCTATGATGAACACGTTTAAATATGCTTCTGCTGGAGGAACGATTGTCTTTATTGGTTTATTCTTAGGTGATGTTGTTTTTAACGATCCTTATTTTCATAAAAAAGAATTAACTCTAAAAGCAAGTAGGGCTGCATTAAGTTCAGACTTTAGTCGAATTATTCGATTAATTGAATCTGGAAAAATTGATCCAAGCCCTTTTATTACGCATAGAATTAAATTTGATGATGTCCCAACAGAATTTGAAAAACTATATACATATCAAGGCGATTTAATTAAAGCTGTAATTGAATTATAAAACTATAAACATTTTAAATTATGAATATCTCATACTTAGATTTAGGTATTATTGTTTTTTATTTAATAGCTATTGTTATCGTTGGAATTAGGGTTAGTGGAGGCTTAAAAAAACAATCTTCCAATAGCTATTTTTTAGCAGGAAGGTCTTTAGGTTGGGGAATTGTTGGAGCCTCTTTATTTGCCTCCAATATTTCCACTGTACACATTGTTGGTTTTGCTGAATCTGGTTTTACCTCAGGGCTATCTGATGGTATTTTTGAATGGATGGCAATTCCTTGTTTGGTATTTTTAGGAATTTTTATTGCACCTTTTTATTTTAGAAAAAAAATAGCAACAATTCCAGAGTATTTTGAAAAACGATTTGATGGTTCTTCAAGAACATTTATGGTCGTTTTTGCTATTCTAACAGCTTTGTTAATTCATATTGGAATTAGTCTTTATGCAGGAGCAACTATTATGAAAGAATTCTTTGGATTAGATCAACTTTGGGGTGTCCTTTTAATTTCATTTTTAACAGCGCTATATACTATATTAGGCGGGTTAAAAGCAGTTGCTATTACAGAATCAATTCAATCTGTAATGCTTTTAGGAGGAAGTATACTAATTACTTTTTTTGGTTTGTATATGCTTCCTGAAGCTGGAATACATAGTTTTTCAGAATTTAAAGATGCTATAAAACCTGATAGTTTATCTATGCTAAGAACAGACAGTGTCGTTGCTGAAACAGGTGGAATTCCTTGGTATGCCGTTTTATTAGGGTATCCTGTATTGGGAATTTGGTATTGGTTTACCGACCAGACAATTGTGCAAAGAGCACTAGGCTCTAAATCTGAAAAAGATGCTCGCCTTGGTCCAATGGTTACTGCGGTATTGAAATTGGCTCCTGTATTTTTCATGCTATTACCTGGTTTACTAGCTTATGTATTATTTAAAGACACAATTGAGAATGCAGGGACTGGACAAACCTATTCGGTTTTGGTCAGCGAGTTGCTACCAACGGGGTTGATAGGAATTGTAATAGCTTCTTTGCTAGCAGCTTTAATGAGTTCTGTGGCAGCTGCTTTAAATAGTTCATCTACTTTAATTTCAATCGATATTGTGAAACGTTTTCGTCCACAAACAGAAGATGACAAATTGGTGTATGTTGGGAAAATTTCCGCTTTTATAGTCATGGTTATTTCCATTTTATTCTCTCTTGTTGCTGGGTCAAAAGGAGGATCAATTATTAGTATTGTAAATTCCATTGGCTCCAGTATTGCACCTTCCATCTCAGCTGTATTTATATTGGGTTATTTCTGGAAACGAGGAACCAAAGAAGCTGCCAAAGTTACTTTTGCTTTCGGTTTGATCATTGGAGGGTTGATGTTTGGTTTGGATTTCCCAGATGACAATGGTGTAAAATTAATTACAGACACGTGGGGTATCATCTTTATGATGCAGGCTTGGTGGGGGTTTGTATTATGCTGCTTAATTTTTGTTATGGTAAGTTATGCTAGTCCCCGACCAACTAATGAGCAAATATCATACGTTTTTGTACCAGCAGAATATTTCAATAAAATAAAAGGAATTAGTGATTATAGAATAATTGGAATTGCAATAATGACTCTATTAATTGCTCTTTGGACAATTATTGAAATAATAGGTTAGAAACCAATCCTGTCCTAAATAAATTTAAGGGATAAGAAATCTAACCATTTTACTAGTCTAAGACTAAATTTAGTTGAAATT
>CANLRN010000023.1 GCA_947493495.1 uncultured Aquimarina sp. | reverse complement strand
TCAGATGAAGAAATATGTGCAGATCAAACTACCTTTGACTTAAGTACATCAACTACCATATCTACTTCTGCCAATGGAACTATTAATTGGACTACCAGCGGAGATGGTATCTTCGATAATGCTACTGCAGAAAATCCTATCTACACGCTAGGAACTAATGATCAAACTGCAAATACTATTATACTGACCAAAACTGTTACTGGCATTGGAAGTTGTAATACTTCAGTATCTGATAGTATAAATCTAACTATTAATCAATTACCAACACCTAATATCAATGCTCCAAGCTTTATCTGTGTAGGAGAACCTGCTTTAGATTTAACAACTATTGTTTCTCCTGCTTTTGAATCAGGTGGAGCTACTACTTCTATTACAATAGATGGTAATCCAGGAACGGTCTTTGACCCAACAACATTATCAGCGGGATTACATAGTATAGAATATATTTATGAAGACCCAGCTACGGCATGTGTTGGTAGTATTTTAGCAGAAATTACAGTTTGTGATCCCTCCTTAGAGTTGATTAAAATCAGTAGTTATGTTGACAGTAATGGAAATGGAGTTGTGAATCCAGGAGATGTGATTAACTATGTATTTGTAGTGAATAACACAGGTAATGTTACGATCACTAATATTGATGTGGTAGATACGGTATTAACTCCGAGTTTGGTAGGTTCTATAGCTTCCTTATCTCCAGGCGATAGTAGTACATTAACTGCGAGTTATGTGCTATCGCAGAGTGATGTTGATAATGGAGAGGTGATAAATAGTGCTACAGTTACAGGAGAAGACCCTAATGGAGGCGGTGTAACGGATGACTCTGATTCTGGCAATCCGGCAGATGATACCGGAGCAGATGATGATGATACAGTGACTAGTTTGCCATTAAGTCCAGAGTTGAGTTTAATCAAGGCCAGTGTATTAGATCTAGCCGCAGGTACCATAACTTATACTTATACTGTTGAGAATACAGGAAATGTTACAGTATTTGATATCACCGTTAGTGAAACTACATTTACGGGTACAGGGACTACCCCAACACCAACTTACACAGGAGGAGGAAGTGATCTTGATGGAGATGCAGATGATTTTGATGCTGCTCCTGGAGATACTTTACAATTTACTGCTATCTATACTTTAACCCAAGCAGATATCAATTCTGGAGGTGTGTCTAATGAAGCGTTGGCTTCAGGTATAGATCCTAGTGGCGGAGGAGTAACCGATGACTCTGATTCTGGTAATGCTGGAGATGATACTGGAGCCGATGATGATCCAACAGATACTGATATTCCACAGAATCCTAGTATGAACTTAGACAAAACTGGTGTTTTAGTAGATGGAGGTGATGGTTTACAAGTAGGAGATACTATTGAATATACTTTTACACTAACAAATACTGGTAATACCACCATTTCCAATGTGGTACTAAATGATCCATTATTAGGTGGTATCATTGCGGGACCAGTTTCTGGTGATACTAATAATGATAGTAGTTTAGATATAAATGAAACTTGGATTTATAATACAACTTACGCTTTAATCCAAGCGGATATTGATGCAGGAATGGTAGAGAATTCAGCAACTGTTACTGGACAATCACCTGCAGGTGCGGTATCTGATACTTCAGACGATCCAAACGATAATTCCAATGTAGATCCTAACGGTGACGGAAATCCGGATGATTCTACTATAATTGATTTCGGATGTATGCCAGACATTGTACTATACAAAGAAGATATGGCTTTCTCTGGGGATGTTACCAACCCAATTCCCGGGGATATTATCACCTATCGTTTCACAGCGGAAAATACTGGAAATATTACGTTATTAAATTCTGAAATTTTTGATAATCTATTAGGAGGTTTTGTGGGTGAATTTGAACAGTTGAATGTTGGAGAATCTAAAGAGACTACTCAAAACTATATTATTACACAAGAAGATATAGACAGAGGATTTGTATTAAATACTGCATTTATAGTTGCTGATCCTGTAAGTGCTGACTGTGATGAAGTTAGAGATCTTTCTCATGATAGAGAGTATGAAACCAGTAATGTAGATTCGGATGGAGATGGAAACCCAAATAATGATCCGTTGGTAGATTCTGATGGAGATGGAGATCCTGATAATGATACCGAAGTATTTTTACAACAAAATCCGCTAATTAGCTTAGAGAAAACTTTTGTCTTTAGGGATAGAGATGGTAATGGAAATATAAATGCTAGCGATGAAGTAGAATACAACTTTGTGGTTACCAATCAAGGTAATGTGACTATTACCGATATCGTTATTGATGATCCATTACTTGGAGGTGTTGTTGGAGTAATAGACATACTGACACCATCTGATAGTGGAAATGTAATGGGTATTTATACACTTACACAAGCAGATATTGATGCTGGAGAGGTGATAAATACAGCAACGGCAACCGGAAATGATCCTTTTGACAATGATGTGGTATCCTCTGATACAGTAGTATTTCCAATTACGGATATGCCTGGTCTTCTTCTTATAAAAGCAGGAGTTGTTATCGATGTAGATGATGATGGAGGAATTAGAGCTGGGGATCAAATTAACTACATTTTTACGGTAACCAATAATGGCAATGTCACTGTCAATAACATAACCATAGATGATTCCACCATAGGGGTAACGAATCTGAATTTAATTCCTTCATCTTTAGGGCCTGGAGAATCAGGCGTTGTCACCGCTAGCTATATACTTACTCAAACAGATATTGATCGGAGATTTGTTATGAATTCGGCTTTAGCTAATGGAATTGACGCTAATGGTGATCCGGTAAGCGATATCTCGGATAGTGCAAACGATGCTGATGAGACAGGAGCGGGAGATGATCCAACAGTAACCGAATTGAGAATAAGAGGAATATCACTACAAAAAGAAGGAACCTATGAAGATACCAATGGCAACGGAATTGTAGATGAAGGAGATGTTATCAATTATGTATTCACCGTTGAAAACACAGGTAATCTCAACTTGTTTAACGTGACAATAACGGATCCTTTAGTAGAAGTACAAGGAGGACCAATAACGCTAGCTGCTGGTGAAATTGATAATACATTTACCGCAACATATGTACTTACTCTAGATGATATCTTAAATAAAATGGTAGAAAACTCTGCAGTTGTAGAAGGAGTTGATCCTGACGGAAATATACTTACTGATATTTCGGATGACCCAACTGATACAGAAAATATAGATGTCAACGGTAATGGAGATCCAGACGATCCAACTATAACTCTATTAGATGTTGAAGATGAATTAGAAATCTTCAATGAAATTACTCCTAATGGCGATGGTCGTAACGATTCCTTCGTTATACAAGGACTTCAAAATTTCCCTAATAATGAACTAAGGATATATAACAGATGGGGTAATATTGTTTATCGAAGAGTAAATTATAAAAATGATTTTACCGGAATTTCAGAAGGAAGAGCTACAGTTGGCAGAGATAATCTACTACCAGTTGGAACATATTATTACGTTTTAGATCTCGGTAATGGAAAAGAACCTAGAGCAGGTTGGTTATATATTAATAGATAAAAAATCTAGAATTGTGATTATTATAAAATCAAAAATGTCTCAACCAGAGTATATAAAAAAAAGAAAAATGAATATAAGCAAGCATATTATTTTTCCCTTGGTCTTTATGTTATCCATTTATTGTGCGACAGGACAACAAGATCCTCAGTTTACTCAATATATGTACAATACAGTAAATGTGAATTCTGCATATGCAGGGTCAAGAGGGCATTTTGCAATCACTGGAATCCACCGGTCGCAATGGGTAGGTATTAATGGAGCACCAACAAGCCAAACATTAAGTTTGGATACTCCTGTAGGCAAAAATGTCGGACTGGCCTTAGCTTTTGCTAACGATAACATTGGTCCAGCTGAAGAGTTCTATTTTGATGCAAACTTTTCGTACTCCATAAAAGCTAGTGAAACTTATAAATTATCTTTTGGTATAAAAGGAGGAGGAAGATTATTTAGTATTGATTGGGCAAGAGGAAATGCTCAAGATCAAGACGATTTTCTTCAAAATATAAATGGTCGATTTTTTCCTACTGTAGGAGCCGGAGTTTATTTTCATGGAGAAAAAAGTTATTTAGGATTATCAGTCCCTAATTTTTTGAGCAACGATCATTATGACGATATTCAGCAGTCTCTCGCGGCAGAACGATTACATATTTTTCTTATAGGAGGTTTGATTTTTGATCTCAGTAAAAACACAAAGTTTAAACCAGCATTTTTATTTAAATATGTAAATGGGGCGCCTCTTATTTTTGATCTTTCAGCCAACTTCATGTTCTACGATCGATTTAGAATAGGGGCATCCTATCGATGGGATGATTCATTTAGTGGACTAGCTGGTTTTCAGATTACGCCAGGTATACTTATTGGATATGCATATGACTATACCACAACAGAACTTCAAAGGTTTACCACAGGAAGCCATGAAATTATGTTGAGATTTGAATTAAAATCAGAGGAGAAAAAAATAAAAACACCAAGGTTCTTTTAATACTGGAATTATTATGAAAAATACCATTACTCTATTATTTATCTTTGTCATAATTGTTGGCTATTCGCAAAACAAGTACAAAAGAGCTGATAAGTTATTTGAAAAAATGTGGTATCATGAAGCAGCTCAGGAGTATGAAAATGTTATTAAAGAAGGAGATATGTCTAAAGAAATACTTCAAAAAGCTGGTGATTCCTATTATTTCAATACGGATATGAAAGGGGCCTATAAATGGTATGATATACTACTTTCTGAATATGCTAATGAATTAGATAATGAATATATTTTTAGATATGCTCATACACTACAAGGTATTGGTGAAAATAAATCTGCTGAAAAATGGATGAAAAAGTTCTCTGAACGCGCAAAAGATAATGACCCAAGGTCAAAGAACTTTTCTCTTGATGCAATAACAGTTGATGATATTAGTAATAAAAAACCTCAGTTTGAATTAAAAAATCTTTCTATTAATACGGAGTTTTCTGATTTTGGCCCAATGTATTTTAAAAATAAATTGGTGTATTCTTCAGCAAAAGATTCTTCAAAATATCATACCAGAAAATATCATTGGACAGAACAACAATATCTAAATTTTTATGTAGGTAGAATAAACCAAGTCGATACAGATGTAACACAAATTTCAGAGTTTTCACAAGAATTAAATACTAGATACCATGAAGCAACTTTAGCTTTTTCTCCTGATCAGAAACGAATTTATTTTACAAGAAATAATTTTGATGGTAAACTTCGAAGAGATGATGATGGAGTAAATCACCTTAAATTATATACTGCAGAAATGGTTGAGGAGAATGAAGGTAAAATAGAATGGACTAATGTACTAGAATTACCATTTAATGGAGAAAATTACTCGGTTGGACACCCTGCTGTAAGTAACGATGGAAGGAAATTATATTTTGTTTCAGACATGCCAGGGACTATGGGTGCAACGGATATTTTTGTGGTAGACATTTTAGAAAACAACACCTATTCTCAACCCAAAAATTTGGGATCTACTGTTAATACACATGGTCGCGAAATGTTTCCTTATATCACTGAAAAAGCATTATACTTTGCATCAGATGGGCATTTGGGATTAGGCGGTCTTGATGTTTTTGAAAGTAAAAATAATTATGATTTTAGTTTTCAATCTCCGGTAAATATGGGAGCACCTTTAAATAGCAAAGTAGATGACTTTGGGTATATTGTTAATGAAGAAGCGAATACAGGTTTTGTTTGTTCTAATAGAAAATCTGGAAAAGGTGATGATGATATTTATTCATTTGTAAGAATTCCTGAGCCTCCTTGTGTTCAAAACATAAAAGGAACTGTCAGAGATGATAAAAATCAATCCCCAATTGCTGATGCGCTTGTCAATCTTTTAGACTCTGATGGAACTGTAATTAATACCACTCTAACTAATAACGAAGGTAGCTTTATATTTGAGAGAACTTATGACTGCCAGACATCTTACACATTAATTGCAGAGAAAGTGAAATACAAAGAAGGCAAAGAATCTTTTATTACGTCACAAACTAGCGGAGAAAGTAATGATCTCAATCTAAACTTAGAAAAAAAATTAAATGAACTTATTATTTCTGACAATGGAATTTTGAAGATTGATCTAGATATCATCTATTTTGACTTGAATAAACATTACATAAGAAAGGATGCAGCCCTAGAATTGGATAAAGTGGTATTTTTAATGAATGAATATCCTAATATGACTATTAAAATAGAATCACACACAGATTCTAGAGGTAATGATAGCTACAATTTGACCTTGTCTAAAAGAAGAGCTTTATCAACAAAAAGATATATTATTTCAAGAGGGATTGATCCTAATAGAATACCTCAGGCAATTGGTTATGGAGAACAACAACTCATTAATGAATGTAAAAATAGAGCAAAATGTTCAAATGCTCAACACGATAAAAATAGAAGATCAGAATTTATTATTTTAAAGATGTAGATTAAACATAACCTGATTTTCTATTAGTATTATTATTTATAAAATTCTGTAATCATTATGAATAGACTTATGCTTTTTTAGGTATATTTCTTGTACCTGAACATAGATTTTATCAGTACTTCTGCAAACACATGATCTTTACAAAAGAATAATTATGAACAGAAAAGAATTTCTAAGAAACGCTACAATTTTGGGAGGAGCAACTATTCTTCCAACCAATAATGTTTTTTCACAGAACGTGACTAAAAACGGAATTGATAAATTGGTGGATGAAAATGGAAACTTTATTCAAAAACCGCTTCCATACAATAAAACTTTTTTGGAACCACATATGGATGAAGAAACTCTTCACTTGCACTTTGAGTTTCATCACGGTGGAGCGGTTAAAGGAGCTAACAAAGACTTGGAAAAAATCAAGCACTATTTGAAATCGGGAGATTTGGACCAAGTAGATTTATGGACGCGAAAATTAGCATATCATTTTTCAAGTCATGTACTCCACTCAATTTTTTGGACTAACTTAAGCAATAAGAAAACAGAGCCTAAAGCCGAACTTATAAAACAGATAGAAAAGGATTTTGGCTCATTTGATAAGCTCAAAGCTTACATTGCCAAAATTTCAAAAACAGTAGAAGGTAGTGGTTGGGGAATTTTGGGTTACCAACCCTATTCAGACAGTTTAACTTTATTGCAATGTGAAAATCACCAAAAACTAACACAATGGGGAGTAGTTCCGATTTTGGTAATTGACGTTTGGGAACACGCTTATTATTTAAAATACAAAAATAAAAGAACCGAGTTTGTCGATACAATTATGGAAATCATTAATTGGGACAATGTTGCAGACAGATTATTAACCGCAAAAAGACTGACAACATAATCACTACTGTCAATCGAGTAGACGGCTCTCCCCATAATTGAGGAGAGTGCGCCTCTCACACCACCCAGCGTACGGGTCTCGTACTGGGCGGTTCGTAGTATCAAAACTTTACTTTGAGATAATATTATTCCAGCATGGACTCGTATCCTCTTCTCTTTAGCTGTTGAACAGTGATCGTAGTTTTCATAATAGGGCTTTGATACGATTTACGAATAAAAATTTCGCATCTAATGACATTCTTTTTCTACTATATTTTCTTCCTAAAATGAAACAATAGCTATGGCTATTCTTTAATTTGATTCATCAATCTAGCGAAAAATCCTTGCCATTATTTTTACGAAATTCTCATCCGTAAATCGTATGAGCTACTGCCCAGCCTCCCATTCTCGTACGACCCCAAGCGTAGGATTTTCCTTAATCGACACCTAATCGAATTAGATTTTTACGCTTGCGATCCAGCTTTTTCCAGTCATGCCAAATACAGTATCGTAGCCTGTTTCGTAGCCACTCATTCAGCGATTTTAGTTGAGCTTGCAAATTACCTAATCGATAATTATTGAGCCAACCTCTGTAGATAACTTGTGCGCGTTCTAGTCGTTTCTTTTGCTAACGGTCAACAAAAAAATGAAAATTGAGTGATTTTTTAAGAAATTTGAATGAGCTTCAAATACCTGAATATCAATATAATAAGTTAACTTTAGTCAGGATTTCGAACATAACCAAAAAAGAAATTACTTCACTTACTATTCATTAGACCCCAGAAAACAGGGAAGGAAAAAATTTAAAAAATCACTGAAAACAGGGATGTTGTTGTTTTTTTTGCCCTCTATTTTTACAATCTTAAACTAAGAACGTATTCTAGCTTAAGCTATAATTTAAAACCAATCGTAAGATCTATACAATATAAAAAAACAAAATTGAGGGCAAAAGAACAGATTGCTATGTAATACTAATTCTGGGAACTCACGGAATGCGCATGAGCATTCTTCAAGACTTCCAGTCTCCCCTTAATTAAATCTATAAGAATAAAAAAATTAGATCGAAGCGATTAAACATTATAGATTAAAGCTAAGCCGTAATAAATAATATCAAAAAACCACACAAAGATCAAAAACTCATGTATCAAGTAAAAAAAACACATCGCCTAATAGCGTTATTTTTTGTCATGTCCATCTTATTACCATGCATAACACCTTATGGTAATTTACGAGCCAATAACAATGGCCCCGATGCTCCCGAAGCAGCCAGTTTTGAACCTGTAGATGCTACCGATATGGTAAATCTACTTACGGGCGATTTTAGTTATGTGTTACCAATAATGAATGTGCCTTCGCCAGAAGGAGGTTATCCTATAGCTTTAGCTTATCACGGGGGTATTGCCATGGATTTACAATCCAGTTGGGTAGGTCTTGGATGGAATCTTAATCCAGGGGCTATTAACCGTTCGGTAAACGGATATCCCGATGATTATTTAGGATCTCAATTAACCGATTATTTTTATGACTCAGGAGGGACAGAAGTTTCCTATGGTGTTTCCCTTGGATATAGTTCTTTTGAGGGCTATTCTATAGGAGTCGGATACAATTGGGGGAGTCACCAGAGTTCTAGCGGGTATGTAAGTGTAGGGATTGGGCCTGAAATTGGTATAGGGGATCTAGGATTAAATGCCAAAATCGGTTTTAATCAACCTTCTTCTGTGGGTATTGGTTTTAAAGCAGGAGGATTGTCTTATGGTATATCGGCTTCTACCGATGGTAGTTTGTCAGGGAGTATTGGAGGAAATTTTGATAGTAATACTGCTGGTTTTTCCATTGGGGCTTCTACCAATGGCACCTATTCTGCAGGAGTATCGAGTTATAATGACACTGGTAATGGCTATTCTTTGGGGATGACTTTTTCTTCCGAGGGAGTAGGGTTAACCGCTGGTTTAATACGAACTGGTGGAAGTAAAAATCTTTCTGCCTCAGGTAGTATAGGCATAGGTGCGCATACTGCTTTTAATACCACTGTAAGTCAAGGAGATTATACTCTTAATCAAAGTGGCTTTACCATTCCTATCATTATACCTACCCCAATAGGCATTTTTAGTTTCTCTTTTGGTAAAAGAAAAGTAGTATATTTTTCTGCTAAAAAAACAAAAACTTCCGTTACTGGCCCTTTAAATTTTGATAATGCTTCTAATTCAAATACATTTTATACGATTGATTGTCACGGGAATAATATATTTAAATTTTATGATTTAAAAGAAGCCGAAGAAAGATTTAAAAAAGGTTTATATAATATTGCAGGATGTACTATAGAATTAGCTACAACTGATGAAGCTTTTATGGATATTTATGAAATTCCGTTATCTAATGAAACCAATACGCTTTCTAATAATTATGATATTACATATAACAATCCAGTATTTCCTGCTTATGACAAATATCAGGTCCAAGCCCAAGGACTTTCGGGCAGTATTCATGCCACTTTAGTAGATAATGGTCGCTTATTTGGCTTGTCCAAAAAAACCGAAGATAACGCATTATTAGAGTATGAGTATAATGGATTGGGATTGGCCAGTGATCAGGTAGAACTTCCACCAGCTTTGGATTTTAGATCGCGACCTGAGTTTTATTTTGATAATGAAATTTCATCCTATTTGTCTGCCCCCAAAGCAAACTTTAAAAGCTTGGATCAAGCACTTTCTGTAGCATCTTTGAAAGAAGTGTTTCACAGATTGTCTGGTAATGAGTTAGATACCAATCGTTTTAAAAAATCGAATTATATCGAATATGCAACCAATCGGGAATTGTTAACTAATATACCTCAAGATCTTGGTTTTTTAATGCCAGAAACCCCACTGGATCGAGCAAATTTACCTCAAGACGGTATCGGTGCCTATAAAATTACCGCTGCCGATGGAAAAACCTATCATTATGCATTACCGGTATACAATCATGAAACAGTAACCAGAACCTTTGGTATTGTAAATGAGAGACCAGAAGAAAAAAAATCATACCTAGAAAAAAGACAATTAGAAGCGTATGCTACCCATTGGCTGTTAACTGCCGTAACTGGAGCAGATTATGTAGATAATGGAGATGGAATAGCTGGTGAAGGCGATTTGGGCTATTGGGTGAATTTTGACTATGGATTGTGGTCTGATGCCTATGTATGGAGTCCACATCCTGATAAGCGTTATGTAGAGGATATTGGTGATAATACTATAAAAACCTGGATTAAAGGATGTAAGCAGGTATATTATTTAGACAAAATAAATACGCGAACCCATACAGCAGTTTTTATTAAGAGTGAAAACAAAAGTGATAGCTCTTTAAAATGGGATTATCGTTCTGTAGCTCATAACGGATCAAGAGATTTTAATTACATAAGAAGATTTAATATAGAGCCTCATAATGGTTTAAAATTAGATCGCATATTGCTATTAAAAAATGAAGATTTTGCACTTAAAAAATATGGCGGAACTAATCTTTCGTTAAGTACTAATGTTCATTTTAATGATTCTAATAAGGCATCACGAAGAGCAGCTTATAGATTAACTCATAATGTGTATAACGATGATTTTGTTATAACAGAACAAGTTCCATTTGAAAGGGATTATATTACAAAAAAAGCAAGTGATAACTGGAAAGCCTTAAGAGCTAAAGCCCTCAAAGAAGTGGTGTTTGAACAGAACTATAGTTTATCTAACGAGCAATTAAGTTTACAATCCGTTTCCTTTAAAGGAAAAAAAGGAGCCAATGTAATGCCGCCCTATCGTTTTTCTTATGAAGAAGATGCACAATACCAATATAACAAAGAAGATGCGAATGACTGGGGATATTACAAAAACAACCTGGCTTTATGGTCTTTGAAAGATATTATCACTCCACAAGGCGGTAGTATACAAGTAAATTATGAACCTCATCATGTTAAAGTGGTAAAATCTCAGGAATATACCATCAATAGTGTAAATTTTAAAAAAGGAAGTACATATACTTATGAGATAGATAATATATTTGGCTTTAAAATTGGGGCTCAATTAGATGTTCAGATTGGTTTTGCTACAAATTTTTATCAAGCCCCCATTACAAACAGAGATCCTATAACGAATCAGTTACTATATTATTTAACCTATGATTTTATATCTTATAAGGGAAAAGGAGTTATAGAAAATATTACAAGGATAGGAGGGGAAAAACAGAAACTTATTGTGAAACTTTTAGGAACTCCAAAAGTTACAGAAATGAAGAATGAAAGATCTCCTGCTCATGCAAATGAATATAATACGTATTTAGAAGCTTATAATAAAATTACTTTTAATACAAACCATAAAGATCTTACTATTCGCAATACAGGGGTTCGAGTAAAAAACATAACAACTACAGATGGTATACAAAAATATAGTTCATCTTATACCTATGGAGAAAATGAAGATGGCAAAGGTTGGATTACCTATTCCCCACATGCGCCCGATGCTCAAGAAGACGTTCCTTACAGTACGGAGTTACCCCCTTCAAGACCAATGTACGAATATGTTACTCATACTGCTACTGATACTAAGGGCAATAGCACAGGTAAAGTGACCTATCATTTTAATGTTTTAAATGATAAGAGCCCAAATAAAATTAAATACGGGAACTTTTACGAGTTAAACAAAACAAGAGACGATTCTAAAACTTCAGATGAAAAAGAAGTCTCTATCAAGGAATATGTGATTCATGATAATTTGAGTAGTATTGGCCAGTTATTATCAGTATCCACTTATAATAGTGAAGATCAATTATTGTCTAAACTTTCCAATACCTATTGTTCACCAGAAGACCTTCCAGATAATATGGGTATCGTACAAGAGTCTTATCAATCATATAAAAATATAGCTAAGAACAAATATTTTAATTCCGAAAAGAACCATTGGATGGTGAATAGCTCCACTCGTATCAAATATCCAAGTTTACTAAAATCGAGTACAGAGTCTAGAAATGGGGTGAGTTACACGACTACCTTTAGTGATTTTGATCTCGTATCAGGACAGGCCAAACAAACACATTCTCAATCGAGTTTAGGATTGGAACTAAAAACAGAAAGCGAACCTGCTTTTTATCATTATCCTAACATGGGTAGCAAAGCGGATGATATAGATAATAAAAACATGTTAAGCCAAGGCGCTCAAACGCTTTCTTATTTCAGAAAAAAACCTACTGCCATTTGGGAGTTATATGGTGCAGAAGTAGAAACCTGGAAAAAATGGAACCATAATATTTGGCGCAAGTACCAGACTTATGCCTGGAACGGAGATTTAAATGATAATGGCAGCTATAAAAATTTTAAACCATTTAAGTGGAATACTAGTGTACAAGATAAAAAATGGCAACGTATAGCACAGATTACCAAATACAGTGATTATTCTGAAGCACTAGAAACTATGGATATTAATGGAAGTAGAGCATCCAAAAAATTAGGCGATAACCAGTCTAAAGTAATGGCAGTATCTAATACCTCGTACGGATCAACTTCGTATGCCAATTTTGAATATCCAAATCGCTTAAAAGAAAGATTGGACAAAATATACACTGAAGATGATATTCTTTTGGATGCTGGTCGTATTGTTGCTAACAGGGCACATACAGGTAAATATGCTATTAAAACACCTAGTAATTCGGTAGCGTTTTCTAAATCATTAGGGTTTACTGGAGGAGTATATAAAGCTTCTGTTTGGGTACACAAAACCAATTATAAAAATACGGTTCTTACTGTATATGATAAAATTATTAACTATAACCCTGAACAAGTTATAGAAGCAGGAGATTGGGTACAGTTAAACTTTACCATTGAGCTGGATGGAAATTGGGCGGTAGTAGGTATAAAAACTAAATCTGGAGAAGCTTATTATGATGACTTTAGATTGCACCCCGTAGCATCTAGTATGACTACCTATGTATATAACGAATGGGATGAGTTAACCCATATTCTGGGGGCTAATAATATGGCCACTAAATATGAGTATGATGCTGCTGGGAAACTACATAAAACCTTTACCGAGGTTCCCAAAAACGCATCGACCGACGGTGGCTTTAAACTAATTAATAAAACGAACTACAATTACCAAAACCAATAATCATGAAAATAAACGTATATTATTTTTTCATTTGTTTGTGTCTAGGAAACCTATCAATACATGCGCAATCGGGCACCCTTAGGCAAGAACCTATAAACCATATTACATCAGAAACCTATGATATCAAAGGTAAAGTAATGGCCAAAAGCCGAGTGTATTTTGATAAATTAGGCAAGCAAATCCAAAGCCAATCCTGGGATGCAAAGACCAAAAAAGTATGGGCTACACAAACCATGTATGATGAGCAAGGGAGACCTGCTTTGAGTACTTCATTAGCACCTATTGGATTAAACTTTGGGTATAAGCCTAATTTTGTACTCGATGCTAGAGGCGCCGTTTTTAATACGGCTGATTTAGGAACATTACAAAGAGATCCCTCTACAGTTCGAAACACAACAAATACCTTAGGTGCTTATTATAGTACTCGAAATACAACAGAGAAGTATCAAGATATAACCGATCGCCCCTATAGTCGTACTTTTTATGATGAGTTAAACCCTGGTAAAATATTGAAAACCGTTGGAGGGAACAAAGTAGATACCAATAGTGATGGTACTCCAGATGATTTCCCTCAGGGGTTTAGTCATGCACTTCCGGCTGCACAAGAGCTATATTATGCATTTGGGAAAGAACCGTTTTTTAAAATCACAAATAACAACAACAGTAGTTTTTCAGGAAAATCTATTTTTAATGGGTGGATTACAAAAAATGTGAGTATCGATGCCCATGGTATCGAGAACGTTTCATTTGTTAGTGAAGAAGGACTAGTACTGGCAACAGCACGCTCTGGTGGTGCTAGTTCTACTAAAAAGAAAGTGTTATCCTTAATAGGTGATGAAGGCTATGTGGATATACATTTGCCCAAGGGTTGTGAACGAAGCCTTGAGTTTATAGGATCTGCTAATCAATATGAGGTATTTAACGTAAGAACGGGGCAAAAATTAACCAGTAATACTAACATCCCTGCTGGCGTATATCGAATTGCTATTATTAACACAAAACAAAAGTATTCAAATCTAATCACGATGCAGTCTAATGGAAGCATCGTTGCTTTCCCTAATCCATCTAATCCGTCTAAAGGTGTTTCTTATGATATTAATTATTACGATTACAGTTTAAACTATTATGATGATGCAGGAAATCTAAAAAGTAATTTGCCAGCCATTGGCTTTGATAATAAGGCTTATGCAAATTATAACTTAACAGGGGCCGTTTCGCATATTAGAGAATCCTTAAAATCACATTTTAAATACAATGGTTTAGGCCAAATAATCTACACTAAGAGTCCTGATGCTGGTGAGGCTTGGTTTAAATACCGAAAGGATGGGCAAATTCGTTTTTCGCAAAATAGCAAACAAAAAACAGCTAAGGAGTTTTCATACACTAATTACGATCGCCTTG
Source organism: uncultured Aquimarina sp. (assembly GCA_947493495.1). GTDB lineage: Bacteria > Bacteroidota > Bacteroidia > Flavobacteriales > Flavobacteriaceae > Aquimarina. The sequence continues at coordinate 39,165 of CANLRN010000023.1, read as the reverse complement.
GGCGACCCGTAGAATCTGGAGTTTATAAAGAAAATGCGACCTATAGGTTTGATAATTCAGGAAGCAAATCGTTAGACAATATTCTTGATAAGGTCTACACTTTTGATCAATATGCTAATGATAATGATGCTTTAAAAAACAGCTACTGTAGTGAACAGCATTTTACCCAATTTGATGTGGCTGATAATGAAGAATTAAAAAGAGCTTTTGGAAATGACCCTAGGGCAAGTAAGTATCGTTATCAAAACTTCATAGAAGGAGCAGTTGCTAAAAGCTATAGTCAAAAACCAAATACGGCTACCACTTGGTATAGTTATGACATTTATGGTCGGATCACTTGGGTGGTACAACAAATAGATGGTCTAGATGACTTAAAAACCATTGACTATGTTTATGATGATATTACCAGCGATATCCATAAAGTATACTATCAGAAAGGGGTTCGGGGAGAAGAATTTATTCATAGATATACCTATGACTCCAATGATTATAGTTTAACTAAAGTAGAAACGACCACTAATGAGTTTATTCCTTATACCGAACATGCGACCTATAGCTATTATGAGACGGGTGCTTTAAAGCGGATTAATCTAGCCAAGGGACTACAAGGAATAGATTATGTCTATAACTTAAACGGTAGTCTGAAAGCCATTAATCATCCAAGTTTAGAAGCCGCCAAAGATCCAGGAGGAGACGCTAATGATGTTTTTGGGATGATGATCGATTATTATAATGGAGATTATAAAAGGAAAGGATTACATATCAATACTGCTTTAACTGGGATAGATCGGTACAATGGAAACATTAAAGGCATACGTTGGAAAAACAGTGCGATTGATGATCCCTCTGCACCTCCCCAAAACTATACTTATATCTATAATCGCAATAATTGGTTAAACGTAGCAGCTTATGGTACTGAGAGTGATACGCCTGCAGATATGATCGCCAATAATAGTGTTAATACTAAACATATTAGTGATTACCTTGTGGCAAATGTCAATTACGATGCCAATGGAAATATTAAGAGTTTAATGCGTAACAAGCATACCGAAAATGGTAGTAATGCTATGGACCAACTCTCCTATGTTTACAAGCAAGATAAGCCCAACCAACTATTGCGTGTAGAAGATGCAGTGACTACCAACACTAATGCCGACGACATTAAAACGCAAACGGGCAGTAACTATGTGTATAATAGCATTGGACAGTTAGTAAAAAACAATAGCGAAAATATCGAATATGCTTATAATGCTAATGGATTGGTAAGTGAGGTGATCCGCAATCAAAAGCCATTAGTCAAATTCTATTATAATGATAGAAATCAAAGGCTAAAAAAAGAATCTTACAATCCTAGTAATGGACGATTAAATTATACCGAACACTATGTACGTGATGCATCAGGTACGCCCATGGCCATTTACAGGAATGGTCGAGCTACAGAACACACCATTTATGGTAATGGCCGATTAGGGGTTTTTAAACGGATTGGTGAAAATAGTTTATATGAAATCAAGGATCATTTAGGCAATGTTCGCGCTGTGATTGGAAGAGATAATAGTGCTAGAAAATTGCCAATAACCAATGCCACCGATTATTACCCTTTTGGAATGCCTTTGCCAAATCGCAATGTACAAGGCGATTACCGTTACGCTTTCCAAGGGCAAGAAAAAGATCCCGAAACGGGCAAAGAAGCCTTTGAGTTACGATTATGGGATGCTCGTATTGGGCGTTGGCTTACTACCGATCCTGCTGGGCAATATGCCAGTCCCTATTTAGGAATGGGGAATAACCCATTAAGTAGAGTTGATCCAGATGGGGGAAGAGATGAGGATTATTTTGAGATTGATTATACTGATGAAGATGGAAATTGGTCAATGGTCATTGGAAATGCTACAGAAAAATATGAAGGTTTTTTAGGTGAATTTCATTCGTTTACCAATTTCAATATAATATCAGTTCCTAAAGATAATTCTAGGGCAGATTTAGCTAGAGCAGAATCTGGATTTAAGATTATACCCAATGAAAATATTAGTTTATTTGCTAGTTCTTCAATTGAGTTTTTTAGTTTACTAGTAAATCTGGATTTAGATTTACATGGAGGTAATGAAAATATATATGGTGTATCTTCTAGCGCGAATTTTGGGTTTAAACTTTTTAGTAGAGACCTTAACTTCGGAGGGAGTGTATTAGGCGTGGAATATGATCACACACTAGGATCAACTATAGGGTCTTTTCATGCTGGATTTGATTTTGATATTTATTATGATGTATATAATGAAAAGCTTCATATTCATGGACTTGGGCATTTTGGGGTTCTGGTAGGTGGTAAAATCGCAGGCAATTTAACTATACCTTTATCCCAAGATACAATCCTTCAATGGGGTAGAACATTTAATTCACATACAATTCCCGGTTTTTGAGTTTTTTAATATGAAAATATTAGATTAGGTATAGAAATCTCCCGCTCGTGCCATTATAGTAACAAAAAAACAAAATAAATAATGAATAAATTAACATTCCCAAGCTGGCGCAAGCGTCCCGTTCGTGCCATCACAGCAATAAGACAGACTACTCTTCAAAGTTGGGAGACTTTGAGGGATAGCAACTAAAATGATATAAAATCAATTCTGTAAAATATAGGAGACTTTGCAGAATAATTATAAAAAAATAAACCCATGAATAAACTAGCATTACCAATTGCCATAATAGCCCTTTTGGTGGCTATATCTTCTTTTTTTTATTTACAATCGTCATCAGAATTAGTATATGTAGATGTCAATAAATTATTAGACGGCTATAAGCGTACCAAAATTGTAAAAGCAGAGTTTGATAAAAAGGCAAAAACCATGAAAGCCAATGTAGATAGTTTGTTAACCAACTGGCAAAAAGAATTGCAAACCTACGAAAAAGAACGTAGTGGCATGAGCTCAAAAGAGCTAAAACTCAAACAAGAGGTATTGAGCAATAAACAACAGCAGCTTACTAACTACCAACAAGCCATACAAAAACAACTGGAAGAAGAAGATAAGAAAGTAACCCAAACGGTGATTAATGACGTTAATGATTTTGTAAAAGAGTATGGCAAAAAACATAGGTATAAAGTGATTTTTGGCGCTACAGGTAGTGGTACTATTATGTACGGAGAAGAAGCTGCCGATCTAACCGATGTTGTATTGCAACAACTCAATGCAGAATTTGAAGGGGAGTAAGTTAAGAGTTTGAAGCCCGATGACTGATGATTGATGTTTAAAGCAGGAAGCGCAGTCCATTTGCCCTCCCCCTACACTTGACCTCAAGCACCTGTCATCCAACAAAAAAAGCAAGAATGAAAAAAATAGGAGTTGTTGTATTTGTAATGTTCGTTATAGTTTCATGTTCCGAAAAGAGATTTGCATCCTCAGAAGCGTTATGGGAGTATTTAAGGAATCCTAAGCACGAATATTTTCAAAACAAAACAGTAAACGGGGTGGATTTTTCTATTATCTACAAACCTACAGATCTACTGGTAGCACAAGAATTGGGTAAAGAAAACGCTACCACAAAAGTAGATAGTTTACGAAACAAGTATGAAAAATACATGTATTTCAACTTGTCTATGTCCAAGAACAATCAAGAACTTCTAAATCATATGGCAAGGAATAAACAGCAGTTTGGTGCTATGGTCAATCAATTAGCATTTGGGATGGAACAAAAAGTACATCTATATACCTCCAAAAAAGACACCATTGCTATGGCCGACTATAGTTATCCACGTATGTACGGAACCAGTGGAGCTACGTCATTATTGTTGGTATACCCAAAAGAAGAAAAACTAATGGATTCAGAATTTATAACATTAAGTGTTGAAGATTTGGGGTTTTATACTGGTGAGGTGAAGTTCAAAATACCAACAAATATAATTAGCAATCAACCAAAATTACATCTGTAAAAGCCAACATCTTTTCTTAGCATCTATAGTTTTATTCAAAGGCATAATCTGGTTTATACCTGTAAATTCAAATAAAAAATGGGATGAATTATGGAATCACTTAATCCCCAAAATTATGTTTTTACCAAGTTGACATTAAACAAATAGAAAAATACGCTCACTAATTAATTTTTTATTCCATTACTTATCTCTAGTAACTCAATTTCTCGAATATCTCTTTTTTAAGGTAAACATACAAGATCAAGAGAAATGCTGAATAAATAATACGATTTACGAATCAAAAAATCTGGTTTGTATTCGTAGAATAACTCTTAAAAAGAGGAAAGTTAAGCTGATAAGAGGTATTACTCCATTTTTTTTCTGAACTTTTGGTGTTCAATGCCAATTATACGATTTATAACTAAAAATTTCGCATATTCATCGTTTCTTTTTCCTTTCTACTTCGTTTAAAAAATAAACCGTAGCTATAGCTATGCTTGATTTTTTTGCCTTGCATAAAGAAAAAATAATTCAATGAATTTATACGAATTTTTTAATCACAAATCGTATTAAACTATAATTTGCTACAAGTTAATTATCTTTAGGCATGAGAAGAAACAGTCTCATTAACATCGAAGAGAGTTTACAGACATTTAATCGTTACAAATCAAAGGTTAGCAGTTATATTTGGCAAGAATATCCAATCAATTAAACTATATAAATCTAATTTTGAAGATTATCAACTTTTATATTCGTCTCTCTAACAAGTTGCATAGTAGATAGATCTGTCGCAAATACAGAATTTAATCCTTGAGGTTCTTGAGGCGGATCTGAGGTTAACTCATCTCCAGGCAACCATTTTCCTTCTGAAGTTCTAATTATTGGTTCTGAAAAACCTCCAAATCCCCAAAAATTGAGCCCTTGCAATTTCCCTCCCTTTACTTTATTTTCTTCTAGCATAGAGAAAATCATTTTGTAATAGTTATCTCTATTTTTTGTTGACGACTTAGAAGACAAACATTCCCCATCTCTAGGTAAACCGAACTCAGAAAACACTATCGGTTTATCTACTTTTTTAGCCAAATCAATATGATTTTGTAAATACTCTTTTACTTTTATCTTTGTTTCTTCTAAGCTTTTTCCTTCTTCTTTTTCATTGTACCAATTCCAATTTTTAGGCCAGACATGTGTGGTCAAATAATCTATTTTAGGGTTATCATGAGTTCGTTTAAATCTCTCCATATCAAGAAAAAAACCAATAGAACCTTCTGCTCCTGTAGATATAAGATGTTTTGAATCTAATGAATCTATAATTTCAACGATATTATTTAACCATTCTGTAAATAATTCTTCCTGTGTATCACTAAATATCCTAGGTTCATTTGCAACTTGCCAGGACATAACTGTATTGTCTTCTGTATATTTTATACCTGTGTATCGGTTGGTTCTTTTCATTATAAATTTCACGTGTTCTTCTAATTGTTTCATACAATTTTCGCAACTATAAAATTGCTTGATATAGGTAACATAATCTGACCAACTATATTGAGGTAAATTAGGAATAGGAATCTCTCCATAGCCATTCCAATTAAGATATTGAGACATTCCGCCACTCCATTCCCAGGTATTCGTAAAATACAAGATAGCGTACATTTTTCTTTTACGTAATTCTGCCATAAAATAATCCAATCCATCCAGTAATGTATCATTGTATTTACCCGGAGCATATTGCAAAGCTGGTCTTACCGTATAATCGTTTGTTCCTCCATCTGCTCCTATAAGTACCCTTAAGTTATCTACTCCGTTTGCTATAAGATAATCCAGTTCTTTGCGTAACCGTTTTCTCCCTTTAGAATTTTGAGAAGCTAATAATGGTCCGTACCAATAATTGGTTCCAACATAATAGTATGGCTTATTTCCCTTATAAATTTTACCATTCTTTACATTTATCAGTTCTGGTTGTTCTAAATTTTTAAACGATATCGACTTACAGGAAGAGATCAGTATAGCAATAATTAAGAAGAAATAAACTTTTGTTCTCATACATTATTTATTTTGTGACAATTATTCTCGAATACTATTCTTGGATTCATAGACTATTGCAAAGAGGTATTAAAGTGGTTTAAATTTTTATAAGAAGACTGATTAGCAAATTATTTTTTGTTGAATAATTCTTTAGAAAATAACTCAACGTATCCCAAACCTAACATCACCTACACTCAGAACAAGAATTGTTTTGCTTGAAATTTATTATAGATTTTCATTCGACTAAAATCTTCTTGAAATAATGTATGGCTATCATTTTTAAACCATATAAAATCATCTTTTACGTATTGAGGACTATCAGAATTAGGGATAAACAAATCACTTTGACTACTGTTCCAGGGTGCATTAAACCAAGACAAAACCCACGCAACTCTTATTTGATCTTCAGAATTCGTTAGCGTAGATAATATTTTTTCTGTCCAGAAATTAGGAATTTCGGAATGATAATTCGGGTAACCTGTTTCAGTAAGTGCTGCAATTTTATTACGAGATGTTGCAAAAGAAGTTAACTCAATTAATTCTTGTTTTAACTTTTCTTGTGAAGGAGCGTAAAAATCAATACCTATAACATCTACATAAGAGTCTCCTGGATAATAGGAGGTATTTAATGATTGATCAGGTGACCAACCAAACAGCACATGGTTTGTTCGCTCTTTTATATAATTAACGGTTAATCTATAAAATTCTACATATAAATCAGGTGAATGATTTTGACCTTGCGTTCCCCACCAAAACCAACTCCCATTCATTTCATGAAAAAGACGAAAAATTACTGTAAAACTTAAATCATTATTGATGATATCAATAATTTCATCAAGCTCATTAAAATACCATAATCTAGAATCATTACGATCATTAACAATATCATACATTAAACTTTTATCGGTTTCACTAGTTAAATTATTAAAATAAATTTCGCCATCTATTCTACTTTTTTGATGAAAATCAAATGTAACTATTGAACCATTTTCAAAAGCTTTCTTAGCTTCATCTATATGTAATTTTCTTTGCGCACTATCTTTATACAACATATAATGAGGATCAATGCCAAATACCGCAGGATGATCTCCAGTGACATCTTTACAATCAGATGTTTCTAAATCATAACTTAGGGAATTCAATTGAAAAGAAAGTGGAAACTCTTGTCCAAAGGCGAACTGTTCACTCATCATAACAGTTCCCAGATTGTTTAATATATTTCTAGCTTGAATGGAGGCATCGGGATCAATCGGAGCATAATCTCCTAGTTCTAATACTTGTACTCTTATAGAATCAGAATCTTTAGCATTAAAACCATCTGTTACTGTAAGTGTAATTGTATAGTTTCCTCTTGGCAAGGACACTAGTGTAATTTCTGATGATCCAATTATAGTATCGTCAATACTCCATTCGTACAAAAGCTCTTCATCATCAGGATCTGAAGAATCAGAGCCATCCAGTAATAGATCAATCATATCGCCACCGGTTTCTATAACCGCCCATTGATCCTGTCCGGCTAACGCAATTGGCAACTCATTAGGAACAGGATGAATCTCTACACTAAAAATAGTAGAACTTCCATCCTCTGCCTCTATTGTATACTCTATTTTTTCATTAAAATCATTTACAGTTTCTCCTGCTATTTGTTGTACGCCATCAATATATACTTTTGCTTTTGGGGATATCTTGAAAACAGCTGTTAAGCTGGTAACATCAATATATTCTTGCAATGTTGTTTCTAATACATTTTGGTTAAGACCCGTAAATATCAATTCTGGATATTCCTGAATTGAAAATGATAAGATTTCTTTTTTATTATCAAGAGGTAGGTAATCATCATTATCATCATCTGAACAAGAAGATATACTTACAAGAATTATTAAGAATAAAAAAGCTTGTTTCATATTTATAGCAGAGTATTAAAACAAATATTATGACATTACATTATATAATCGCTGAAGTCAAACCCTCGAATTCATGTTACTTATATTCGAGGATGCTAACTAACTTCAAATATTTTAACGACATTGAAAATATGTGACTGCTTATTTCTTTTAGGTAAAGAGAAAAATGCTTTAGTTGTAATCACATATAAACTATATTTTATATATATTATTCATTAAATCCTACATTATCGATAAAGATAATGTCTCCTGTAATACCACCCGCTCCTCTTATTACTAATTGTTCAAAAGTGGTAGTACCATTGGCTATTGCAGATACAGGAACTTCTACATCTACCCATTCACCAGCGGGAATATCGACATCAAACTGCGATCCCCATTGTTGATTTAGTACAAACCCTACCGAGGTGCTATTTTCAGAATAAATAGAGGCTCTCAAAAAAGAATAATCTGATACTTCAAACGAAGCCCCTCCACCAATTTGCCAACCTTCATCACCAGCAGGCATTGTAGATTTAATGGATAAAGTTCCTTCTCTCACGGGCTCTATATTAGCAGCATCTATGGTGGCCCAATCACCTGTCCACATACCATCTCGTAATGCATCTTTATAAATTTCTAAATCCAATGCTGGAACAGAGGCTACAAAAGTAACATCAAAACCAACCTCGTCCATAAAAATAACATCTCCTGCTATGCCGCCTGCTCCTCTAATTACAAGTTGTTCAAAAGCAGATGTACCATTTGCTATTGAAGATACTGGCACGGCAACCTCAGTCCATTCTCCTGCAGGAATATCTACATTAAACTGTGATCCCCATTGTTGATTTAATACAAACCCTACGGTAGTACCATTTTCAGAATATATAGATGCATTAACAAATGTAAAATCTGTTACATTAAATGCTGCACCACCTCCTATTTGGAATCCTTCATCACCTCCAGGCATCGTAGATTTAATAGAAAAAGAACCAGATCTAACCGGGTTTGTATTATCAAGCTCTATAGTAGCCCAATCTCCAACCCACATACCTTCTCGTAAACTATCATTATAAATCTCTAAACCAAAAACAGGTTCTCCGCCTGTAGTAGGGTCAGGGTATCCTAAGGCTTCCGCTAGAGATTCTGGGATCAACACATTATTTATTTCGTGAATAACGCCATTACTCGCTCCAATATCTGCTATAGATACTTCAGCTACAGGAGCATTCTCTCTTGTAGGAGTTAATATTATTCCGTTATCAGTGGCAACTGCTAGTTCTTCTGATAACAATGTTACGGCAAGACCATCCGTCAATTGATTACTCATCTGGATACCATTAATTAAATGATACTCTACTAATGATCTTAACAGTGTTATTTCTTCTTGAGTATCAAAATCGGAAAGACCATTAACATTGTCAATCTGCGCAAATAAAATATCGAATGCAGTATTTGTTGGGGCAAAAGCTGTTAGAGCATCCTCACTTACAGAACTAGAAAGCCCTGTAAGCTCTATAGCATCGGCAAATGTTGTATACCCTCTATCTCTTAATCTTTGAGCAAGATTCAAAGTAACAGAAAGTACTTGTTGAAATACTGTATCTGGCAGCAATACTTTATCGATACCATGAATAACTCCATTGGTACCCTGAATATCAGTATCAGTTAAAATAATTCCAGCATCAGTCATTGTTGCATCATTTATTTCATTCTCATCAATTTGTATACTCTCTGATTGTAATGTCTCTAGAGTGGATCCATTAATTTGTAAAGACATAATATTTTCGGAAACAACAACATGGTATGTTAATATTTCAGTAAGTATATTTACCGGAATTTCGTTAATCGTACTCCATCCAAAAATATCGTTCAGTTGTGTTAAAGCTACATTAAACGCGTCATTATTTGGAGCCAAAATTGTATAAATTTCATCCTCTGTAAAAGCATCTACTAATTCTGCTCTTTGCAATGCTTCTACCAATAAAGAGTAATTAGGATTTATTGTTAAATGATCTACTACCGATGGTAATAAATTAATCCCGTTTACAACATGTACTACTCCATTCGTACCTCCTATATCAATTTTGCCGCTAACAGGCGAGATATCACTATTAAAGCTGATATTGTTATTAGTGACATTGATAAAAAAACTAAGATTCGTATTTTCTACTGGTCCGGCTGCCAAGGAATTTCTATACCCTGTTGTTAAATTAGAACTGACATCCGCAGTGGTAGTTCTCCACACGTGGTGCATTATTAAGTTACTAAGACTATCATTGCTAAAGGTACTAAGATCCACTCCTGCAAAAGCTTCATTATCGGGAGCAAATACAGTAAAGGTCGAGGTGTTAGCCAATAATGAATCTATCCCAATCTCTTTTATAGCATTATTAAATGTGGATAAACTTGGTTCTTCATCTAATATTTCAGCTATGGTTCTTAAGGGGGTAGAAGAGTTGTTATCAAAAATATCATCATCTTTATCGCAAGAGTATAGCATAACTACAAGGCAAAAAAGTCCTATTAAACATGTTAAGCTATTATCATTTTTTGTTTTCATACAACTTAGTTTTAATGTTAAATTCTTATTCCAGTAATCCAAATTCATCAATATAGAAAACAGAGGAACCACCAGAAAATTCCTGAATATCAATTCTATCTATAGTCTGTGGAATTGGTTGGCTCACATATAAATCTGAAAGTCTTACTTCTATTCTATTCCACTGATCAGGTATGACATCAATCAAAACTTCATCAGCACTGAAATCATTTACAGCAAATTTTATTCTAGTGGTCTGATCTCCTACTGGATATATCTGAAAAGTAAATACGCTGAAATTAGATGGGATTAGTATCTCAGCGTCTGCATTCGGAAAAAATGTCAAAGCTCCAAATGGGTCTGTTGTTCTTTTTATTGAAGTGGATCCCAAAGCAATTTCAGAAGATAATTCTTGCCCGTCACCTGGACCAAAGCCTCCTATATCCCATCCAAAACTCATGTCGGTAAATATTGGATAGTTAAATCCAAAAGACTCAGATCTAGCAATAGACCCATTACTTTCTACAAATATAAAAGCCTGAATTATTCCTTGAGGTACTTCTACAGTAAGTGCATCTTCCTGAATATCTAAAATAGTGGCATCTAACTCTACCAAGTTCCCCATTTCTTCTGAGCCAGTACCAAAATATACTCTACTAACATCGGTAAAATTTCCACCTTCTACAATTACTGCATTTCTATTGTCGACAACTGTTGCTTCAAAACCCGTTATGGTAAGTAGTGAGAAATCAAACTCTCCAGTTCCAAAGGGATTTTCAACTATTAATTTATTAGACGAATTAAGAACTGGAGCTTCTAAAGGTATTCGGGAAATGATCAGATTGTTTGTTACCAATACCGGATTAAAACCAGCTTCATAATCATTGTAAGTTATTTTAGTTACAGAACTTAAGTTTCTTCCACGTATGTAATACAGATCTCCTAGTACTCCTGTACCTGCCGGAGTATCAGTTCTGGCTAGATTAACACCAGTTATAATCGGAGCTTCCATTACCCCGGATCCTATATCATCATTATTAAATTCATTTTCACAAGAAATACTGACTACTGTGATAAATAATATGTAGCAAAACTTACGAAAAATAACTATCTGATTATTTATATAGTTTTTCATTATATGTTTTATATTTTAATTAAAGAAAGGAATTGGCGGTTCCAATAACCCAGGATTGTTGATGGTCTCATTCGTTGGGTAAGGAAACAATAATTTATCTTCTGTTACAGTAACCACCCTTGAGGAAATTTCTGTACCATCATTAAAAAACCATCCTCGTTCAATATTGGAAAGATAAGTTGTAGCATCATCTCTTCTAATAGCATCAAACCAGTGAACCATTTCGAATGCAAATTCTAATTTTCTTTCTTTAAAAAGATCTTCAAAAGTTGGGTTAGTAATAGACGGTAGACCAGCTCTATTCCTAATTTTATTAATATTTATTTCGGCCTCCTCCATAGATCCTACTCCTCCTCTGATTATAGACTCAGCATTAATCAATAAAACATCTGCATATCTAAGTTGATACGTATTATTAGGATAACTACCTGCTGCACCGCCTCCATTGGATGCTGGTGTGCCTACAACATATTTCAAAATTGCTTTTCTAGTACCTTGTGCATCCACATTCGCTGGTGATGGAGATGTAAACCCTCCATTTAAATTGGGGTAAAAGGTATCTGGCTCCATGATCGTAGCTGCATACCGTTGATCTAGGTCAATATTTTCATAACTGTTTTGCAGATCAATAGAAGGACCAATTGCAGAGAAACCATCCCCTGTTCCTGTAATATTTGATAAGGCATAAAAACTTTGTACAGCATTTCCCTCAGAAAATCTACCTGTACCAGTCCATTGAAGTGCTATGATACTTTCTAGGTTATTGTCATTCTCTGTCAAGAACAAGGAACGATAACTACCGGGTGTCCCATCATCACCAGTACCTCCTAACAGTTTAAACTCTCCTGATTGTATAACTTCTGATGATAAAACGTATGCCTGGGCATATTCTTCTCTGGTAAGATGTACTTTTGATAATAAAGCTTTTGCACCATTACTGGAAATTCTGCCTGGCTCAGAAGCTTTGGTATTAGTTATATTATCTACGGCAAATTCCAAATCATTTTTAATAAATTGATATACATCACTAATTATATGCCTTGGAATAAATGATTCATCTGCCAATTCTGTATTATTTTCAATAATTGGAACAGCACCCCATATGCGCACAATATGAAAATAAGCTAGCGCTCTCATAGTTCTCGCTTCTCCCCTGGCATTATTAATTTCTGCCTGAGAAACACCTTCGGGCGGTGTTGTAGGAAGTGAATTTAAAACTCCGTTAGCTTGTGCCACTACTGACCATAGCGATGTCCAGGCTAAACCCAAGGTATTGTTACTACCGTTGACTGCAAAAAGATCAAAGGATTCATTTCTAGGATCCCAGGTTCTTCCGGTACCGCCAGCTAATTCGCCAATTACCCATTGTGCTTCTGATACGTATCTAAACCAAGGTGAAGCGTATAAAAAATTCGTAGCAACAGAAATTTGCTCTGAAGTTTGATAAAATTCTTCAGCGTTGAATGTATCTTCTGGAGGTCTGTCCAGAAACTCTTCACTGCAAGAAAACAATGTTCCTATAAAGAGCAATAAGATCAAAGAATTGCTTATTTTTAATAGTTTATTTCTCATTTCTCTATTTTTTTTATTAAAATTCTAAATCAACTCCTACAGTAAATGTTCTGGGTGAAGGATAACGACCATTATCTACACCCTGTAATAACTGATTTTGGTTAAAGGATCCTATCTCCGGATCGTATCCAGAGTAATTTGTAAAAGTGTATAGATTCTGGATAGAACCATAAATTCCTACTTTTGAGAACCCTATATCGCCTAATAATTTTGACGGAAGGCTATAGCCCAATTTCACGTTTTGAATTCTGAGATAAGATCCATCTTCAATATATCGATCAGAAATAAAAATATTAGTAGTCGCATTTTGAGTATATCTGGGATGTGTTGCATCTGGATTATCTATCGTATAATAATCTACAACTGATGTTAATTGATTTCTAAACGTAAGGTTAGAGCCTGTTAGAGATCTGTTGATCGCGTTAAAAACTTCATTACCATACGAACCTTGTAAGAAGATTCCTAAATTAAAGTTTTTATAGGAAAAGTTATTTTGCCATCCGAATGTAAAATCTGGATGAGGGCTTCCTATTCGTGTTCTATCGTTACCATCGACGATACCATCGCCATTGACGTCTCTATATTTTATATCTCCTAACCACGTTCTTCCCGGAACACTTGCATCACCAACAGGTTGACCAAATTGTATTGGAGCATTATTCAAATCATCTATAGTTCTGAAAAGTCCTTCAACCTGATATCCAAAAAACACTCCTATGGCTTCTCCTACCTCGGTTAATGTCAAAACTTCAACGGTATCATCAAGATCTGCCTGACCATTAATTTTTAGCCCATCTACTAATTCTAATACTTCATTTTTATAATGGGATAAGGTAAAAGAAGAATTCCAGGAAAAGTTATCGGAAAATTGCTTATCATAAGTCAGCGTTACATCAATCCCCTTATTTTCCATTTCACCTAAATTAACCCACGGTGGTGCAACTGAACCAGGCTGATTGATCCCTCCAATTACAAAATCGGTTAACCCCAATTGAAATAAAAAGTCACTATTTATTTTTCGGTATACTTCTATAGTGGTCGTAAAACTTTCATCAAAAAGAGAAAACTCTAATCCCAGATTGGTTGCTTTAGATGTTTCCCATTTTAAGTCGGGATTAGGAAAATTAGCTATTGCAAACGCATTGCCAAGATCAGTTGCAGACGGTCGTAATCTTGATCCAAAAGAAAACGGAGGAATTGCTTGATTACCTACTTCTCCATAGCCTCCAAACAACTTTATATTTTTAATTGCCTTAAAGTTACTCATAAAGCTTTCATTAGAAATTCTCCAGGCCGCGCTGATAGACGGAAAATATCCCCAACGATTATCCCTTGTAAAATTAGAGGATCCATCCGCTCTCAAAGATGCCGTTAGTGAGTATCTGTCATCATACGAGTAAAACAACTGACCAAAAAAGGACTCTAAAGCGGTACTTCCTTTGTATTGTGTATTAATATCATTATCTGAATTAGAATTATTAAAAGTAGGTACTAGATCATCCACAAAGCCATTTCCAAAAGCTTGCAACCCATTCCAGGAGTTTTCCTGAGATTCGTGACCTGCAAGCATTGTCAGACTATGATCTCCAAAACTTTTATCATAGCTTATTATATTCTTTAATTGCCAAAACTGATTTTCTTCTCTACGTTCTGTAAGATTTATATCTCTTACCTCTATTAGTCCAAAACTAAATGCTCTTTGAAAAATCGTATTTCGTAAAAACTCAAAACTACCTCCAAACTCTGTACGATATTTCAATCCGTTTGCAATTTTAAATTCACCATATAAATTTCCGAACAACCTATTTCTTATCAAATCATTATCTACACTTTCGATTTGCGCAATAGGGTTGGTTATGGCTAGTGCTATTTCTTCTGCAGTCGTTGGTCCGGCAAAACTGCCATCTGGATTGAAAACCGCTATTGCCGGATTATTTCTTAACGCTAACGCTACAATACCTCGCGAATTTCCGTTATTAATTATATTTTCATCAGTTCTACTGGCGGTTAAACTCATTCCTACTTTTAAATAATTATTAATTTTTGAATCTAAATTAGCTTTGATACTTATTCGATCAAATTGAGATCCTATTACGGTACCTTCTTGTTCGGTATATCCGGTTGATAAATAATATTTAGAATTCTCATTACCACCAGAAAAACTAAGCTGATGATTCATTAAAAATGCATCCTGAAAAATCTGACTTTGCCAATCGGTTCCTTCTCCTAATAATTCAGGTCTTGCAAACTCTTCTATCGCATCTTGATTAAATACATTTCTTAATTCGTTCTGAAAAGCTGCATACTCTCTAAGGTTAAGCACAGGTAGCTTGTTAATTGGACGTTGGATCGAAGTA
The DNA here is from genome assembly GCA_947493495.1 of uncultured Aquimarina sp. Lineage (GTDB taxonomy): Bacteria > Bacteroidota > Bacteroidia > Flavobacteriales > Flavobacteriaceae > Aquimarina. The sequence continues at coordinate 23,744 of CANLRN010000023.1, read as the reverse complement.
TATCCATTATAGCTTATAGTTCCTTTTCCAGCTTTCCCTTTTTTAGTTGTTATTATAACTACCCCATTTGCACCTCTAGATCCATAAATAGCGGTGGCTGATGCATCCTTTAAAATATTAATAGACTCAATATCATTAGGGTTTAGAGCAGCAAGGGGACTTGCGCTGTTAAGAAATGATTGTCCACTAGCTGAAATATTACGAGCATCGCCAGAAAATGGAACCCCGTCTATAATATATAATGGCTCAGCAGAAGCATTAATAGATCCTACTCCTCTAATTTTTATAGACACAGAACCTCCCGGTTGCCCTGTATTGTTAGTAACTGTAACTCCTGAAGCTCTACCTTGAATCAATTGATCCACACTTACCTGAGGTATATTTGCAATATCTTCGGATGCGATGTTCGATACTGATTGGGTAATATTGGTTCGGGATTTAGTTGCGTATCCTAGAACTACTACTTTATCAAGAGTACCTATATTCTCCGCTAATGTTACATTTATGTTGGATGAATCATCTACACGAATTTCTTGAGAGACGAAACCTATATAACTAAATATCAATTTTTTACCTATCGAAACATCAATCTTATAGTTACCATCAAAATCGGTAACAACACCATTCGATGTTCCTTTTTCAAGTACATTAACCCCTGGAAGTACCTGCCCTTCAGAATCTAACACAGTCCCTTTAACTGTATTTTGTGCTGAAACAGCAGCAGTGGTTAAGACACATCCTAGAAGTATAAGAAAAGATTTAAAATAATTTCTGAAATTGTCATACTTACCCATACTAAATATTGTATTATTAATTAAATGTTATTTTTTAATTAAATCCCTTGTCGAATTTAATCTTTATGTCACCCTGATGTTAGTCTTATTCTATCATTTTCTTGTATTATTCTTATATTATGGTTTGTTTTGTCGTCAAAAAATAATTTAGAAGTGATTTTTTTGTAAAATTCATATTCGTTATTTTGTTTTTAAAAAAAATACTACCGTGTACATGTTCTGTATGATAAATTGATTTTATTTTTAAAAAAGGGCATATAAGTTCAATTGAAAGGAATTTGTTTCGATATACAATTCGTAGTATCAGCACTTGGAGCTAGCGGTATATTTTTAAAAAATTTAGAAAACTAATAATATCCTTTATTCGTATTAATCAGGCTCAAAATATTTTCCACAGAACCTGACGAAGTAAATTTATCAGCAGGGGTGTTTTTGCAATAATCCACTAATACATCGATTGAGCTTTTTGCTACGTGCATTCTGGTATCTGATGATGCATAATAGATATATACATCCCCATTTGGGTCACTAATCCATCCATTCTTGAAAAGTACGTTTCCTACGTCTCCAATGATTTCAGAATTATCAGGAGCCATAAAATATCCTCCTGGTTGGTAGATTACTTTTGATATATCATCAATAGCTGTCATAAACATATACAATACGTATCGTAACCCAGCCGCTGTATTTCTTACACCGTGTGCTAAATGCAGCCATCCATCTTTAGTTCTTACTGGTGCTGCACCTTGCCCATTCTTGACTTCATAAATGGTATGATATTTTTTTGCATTGATAATCACTTCTTTTGTCACTTTAGGATGACTCATATCTTCAATATACCCCAAGCCTATTCCTCCGCCAGAGCCTGTATCTATAAAACCATCTTGAGGTCTTGTATATAAGGCATACTTTCCATTTACAAATTCTGGATGTAATACTACATTTCTTTGCTGTTGGGAACTAGAAATTAAATCGGGTAAACGTTCCCATTTTTTTAAATCTTTTGATCGTATAATTCCTGCTCCAGCGATAGCAGACGAAGTATCGCTCGCTGGTGCATTAGGATCTTTACGTTCTGTACAGAAAATACCATATACATACCCATCCTCGTGCTGAGTTAAACGCATGTCATATACGTTTATATCAGGATTTTCTGTTTGGGGTAGCACTAAAGGTTTATCCCAAAATCTAAAATTATCTATACCGTTTTCACTTTCTGCAAACCCAAAAAACGATTTACGATCTTTGCCTTCTATCCTGACACATAACAAATATTTCTCATTCCATTTTATAGCACCTGCATTAAATGTAGCGTTTACTCCTATACGTTCTAGACAAAAAGGGTTTCTGTTTGGATTTAAATCAAATCTCCAATGAAGCGGAACATGATTTGCTGTTATGACTGGATTTTTATATCTGGAAAAAATACCACTAATATCTACAATTGGTTCGTTTTTTTGATTTAATAAACCTTCATATTCTTCTCTAAGTTTCTCAAACACCAAATGTTCTGTGTTAATATCCATAAAAAAATTATTAATTATATAAATTTAAGATTGTTGTTCTCTTCTTGCTTTTAGTTCATTACTAACTTTAACCATAAAAATATCGTCTAGTTTGTAGAAAACTATAACCACTGCTGATAGCAGTGCTCCTATTGCGGGTAGAAAACTCATCATCATTCTGATTCCTGATTTTGCTTCTTCTGTTTGTTCAACATTAGCTTCAAAACCATAATAAGCCAATATCCAACCAGTAAGTGCTCCTCCTATAGTCCATCCCATTTTTTGGGACATTGAAGACGAAGAAAATATAAGTCCTGTTGCTCTTCTTCCACTATTCCATTCTGAATAGTCTGCAATATCAGCATACATAGACCATAAAAGAGGAAAGATAATTCCTGCGAATATGCTGATGATACATTGAAAAATAAAAATCCATATAATGTCATCGTCTCCAAGAAAGTAAAAAAAACAACTAAAAATGGTGGCAATAACCATCGCTGTAATAAACGTTTTCTTTTTTCCTAATTTGTCGGACAAAGGCTTTGCCAATATAACCCCTAAAAGATTTGCTGCTTGACCAAAAACCAGGTAAAGGGAACTATATGTCAATGAAACATCACCAAAAAATAGAGAAACTTCTTTTTGGGTATTGAAATAATATTTAAAATAATATATCGTAGACCCATCTCGGATAGAATTAAAAATCAAAGAAAATATACCTGCCGCTAAAAGAATAAACCACGGTTTGTTTTTAGCAAGATTTTTAAGATCTTCTTTAATATTTGATTTTTGTTCTTTTGGAGGGTAAATTCTTTCACGAGTTAATTGAAATGTAAAATAAAATAATAGTGCCGCTATTACACCATAAATCAACATTGTATACTGCCATCCTTTTTGTATATTAGGGATTCCTTCATCATTTGCAGAAAAATAATCTACAAATGACTCTGCGGTTGCTAATACAAAAATACCTCCCGCAAAAGCAAAAATGAATCGAAAAGAAGCCAGAGATGTCCTGTCTTTTAAATCAGAAGTCATTACTCCCATTAAAGAAGCATAAGGTACATTGACTGCTGTATAGAAAATCATCATTAAACAATAGGTAATATAGGCATATATAATTTTATTGGTAACACTCATATCTGGTGTGGTAAAGGTCAATACACCAAAAAGAGCAAAAGGCACACACATCCACATAAGATAAGGTCTGAATTTTCCCCATCGAGTCTTTGTTCTATCTGCTATGATGCCCATAATTGGGTCATTAACTCCATCAAAAATTCTTGTGATCAAAAACATAGTACCTACTACTGCCGCAGAAATTCCGAAAATATCTGTATAAAAAAACAGCAAATAAACACTGAACATTTTCCAAAACATAGATGACGCAAAGTCGCCAAATCCATAACCAATTTTTTCTTTAATTTTTAATTTTTCCAAGAGCTACATAATTTATTTTATTTCACTAATATCTTTTAAGAAATAGACGTGTTTTAATGCTTCAAATTTTTTAAAGTCTTCGGCACTAATGTGTTCGCGATTGTAAGGTACATAGTGATGAGAGATAGTCGAATTTCTCCAAACCAGCATCCATGAGATACCTGAATTAATAATATTTTTGTCTAGTATATTCGTCCACCAATTGGGAATGGCCACTTTTTCCAGTCCTCCTTCTGATAAGGCGTATGGCATGTTTTTGGCGGTTGCCAGCTGAGCTAATATCCCTAAATTGTCTTGCAATAGTGTCTCGTATTCTTTTGGTGTATCTTTTTGGTATAAATCAATCCCTAATATATCCACATACTCATCACCTGGATAATATTTTAAATATTCCTCTTTATCTTCTACAATTTCTGGAGAATAACAAAACAGCACATTATGCACTCCATAGGTTTCAGTTAATATCGTAAACGTTTGTTGCCAAAGTTTTTTAAATTCTTCTGGAGTACAACTTTTATTTCCCCACCAAAACCAAAACTCATTCATTTCATGAAAAGGTCTGAATACTATCGGGATTTTTTTATTTTTTTTATACTCTAGAGAATTCAGAAAATTAGCTACTTTGGATAACCAAGATCTGTATTTTTGATGTAGTTCTCCTCCTTCAAGAATTTTTGGAACTACGGGTGTTGGGTCCCAGGCTGTTTTGCTTGTAAACAAATTATCAGGATGCCAACTTATAGTAATAACTCCACCCTTATTATGCGCTTCTTTAATCAAGGATTTCATTAGATTAAAATTAACCGTATCCAAGTTATGCGCTGCATCAAGTTCTATATGCCCTATTTCAAAACCATAAACGGCAGGTAAGTCACCAGTTATATCATAAATATCACTTTTATTGAGTAAAGTTCCATCGTTTCTCCACGTTACTCCATACGAAGTAGCATCCTGCTGACCGAAAGCATATCCTCCGGTTTTTGGAATGGATTTAAGTCGCGCCATTAAATATTTACTCATACGACTAGCTTCCTTATCTGCCAGGATAATTTTTTTGGAAGAATGCATTAATGCGCTTTTACAAGAAAAATTCAATAGCGTTAGTAATACTAAAACGCCAAATCTAGACAAGAATGATATATGTTTATAGAATTTTGGAGATACTATTTTTTTCTTATTTATCATTGTTGTAAAAAATTTGATGTATTAATAAATACTTTGCATTAAAAAACTAGTTTTTTCTATAATTTTATTACATTTCAAAAGTAGTACTGATTTTAACTATAAATTAATACTATTCTGCTAAAAACTTATATTAAAATGAAAAAAGTAATACTTCAACCACAACAAGAGGTCATGCAAATGACAATACATGATAGTTTTTTAGTGTTTGATAGATTAAAGGATTTTTTTGACTTTCCGATTCATTATCACCCAGAGATTGAACTTAATTATATTTCTAACGGAAAAGGTTTAAGAAGAGTAGTAGGCGATAGCTTAGAGGAGATTGGGAATAAGGAATTAGTATTAGTAGGACCAAATCTTATTCATTGTTGGGAACAACATAATGCCCCGAGAAAACAAATGCATGAGATTACTATTCAGTTTTCTAACAACTTGTTTTCTAATGATTTTTTGGATAGAGCGATTCTAAAACCCATAAAAGAGATGTTTAAAAAATCAAATCACGGTATCGTATTCTCTGAAAAAACCTTTCTAGAAATTGAACCTAGAATAAAAAAGCTGTCTAAAATCAATGGAATAGATTATTTTATGGAAATATTTTCTATTCTTTATGATCTGTCTATTTCAAGAAATCAACGAATGTTATCTAATTCAACGGTAAAGCCAGAAAGTTTTGATCATAGTCAAAAATTAAATAGGTTATCCATATATCTACAAAAAAATTATGATTCTAAAATACTAATCTCAGATGTATGCGAACTTTTAAATATGAGTAGCGGCTCTGTAAGCAGATTTATAAAGAAAAGTACAGGAAAAACATTTGTAGATTATTTAAACGATTTAAGAATCGGATACGCTGCAAGATTGCTCATTGAGAATGATCAAAGTATCTCTGAAATAGCTTATAAATGTGGTTTCAATAGTATTGCAAATTTTAATCGGAGGTTTAAAAAAAATAAAGGATGTACTCCTTCTCAATACAAAAAAGAATTTCTAGGCATAAAAAGAATCTTATAAATTGATAGCGTAATTGCTTTATTTATCAAAAAGTGTGCATCATTTTATATTGAAGAAAACTAATAATACTCCAATTCTGTTCGTACTATATCTATTTTTCTTTTTGCAGTAAACTTTATATATTTTATTCTAGAAACCTTATCATTTGCTTCAAAAAAGGAATTTTTAATTTGGTATCTTCGAGGAGTTAAATAGTCGTAATTGTCTTCTTTTGATATGTATTCTTCCATATCAAATTTTATTTCGTTATAATGTACAGCATCTGAGGAAACTTCAAATTTAATAGCTGGTTTTTTAGAAGATTCATAACTAAATAGCCTTAGTTCCTTAAATTTATCAGGAACTACATATACTCCTTCAGACTTTCTATTTCCGTGTATCCTCGAGAAAGCTTCTTTAAATGATCTAAAATCTCCTGTTTGGATTTCTAGATTTTTAAATCGCTCAAGAATCATTAAATTTTTAGCGTAATCAATATTGGTTTTATACTTAATTTCTATAGGTCCTACAACATTAGAAGGGGTTGATGCTCCAGCTTGATTGAGTGCTATTATCCGATAGTAATAAGATTCATTAACAATGGCAGTCTCATCGCTAAATAAATCAAATCCTGGAGTATCAATATCATCTATCCCATGCTCTATGATTTGCCACGGTCCCTCAGGCGATGTACTCCTTTCTATGGTATACCTCTCTGCACTTACAGATCCTTGCCAGCTAAATTTTGGTGTTTCAGAAAACTCTAATAATGTAGGAGCCTTGGGGACTTCAATAACAGGAGTTTCCATGTTTCGTATCTCAAAAGATTTTTCTCTATACATCCATAAGGTATTCCGCTCATCGTATAAAACTGCATCAGAAAAACCAGGCCAGTGATAAGCTCTATACAAACCCTTCCCAAAAGGTTCTGAATGATGATAAAATCCTCCTTTGGGGTGATGACGTCTCAAACTCCATAATAAAGCTCCTGAAATGCCATGCTCATCAATTATATACTCTATCACTTCTCTTAAACCTGAAGTGCCAATAAAACCAAATTCTCCAATAACTATTGGTTTTTTACCAGCTACCTTTTTGACAGTTTTTTTAAGATCCGCAATCATCTTACTGGAGTTAGGTTCATAATGATGTGTACTAATAATATCAATTGCCGGTTCATCAATAGAATATTGCCTTATAAATACACTTGGATAATTATCATCTCCGTGTATAGCAAAAAAACCATCTATAAATAAATGATTTTCATCTATGCTCTTTACATATTTTGCAATATTGATTGCCCATTCATCTGGATTTTGTAATTCATTTCCAGATTCCCAAGCCATAATAGTTTTATCCTCTTTATATGTAATCCCAGTAATTGTATTTGTTCGGTTTAAAACATATTCAATAGTCTTTTTCAAATCTTCAATAAGCTGTTTATCCGTCCAGAAATCATCTTTGGTTTTATTTCTAAAATCTGCATAATTAGGTCGTCCTCCCATCCATTCCCAATTATTGACAAATGGAATTATTACACGAATACCATATTCTGCTGCCAAAGCTATCATCATATCCATTGCTTTAAATGCTTCTTCATTAAATTTGCCTGGTCCTTCTACATAAGTGACCGATTCCTTTGGGAAATTTTTATTTCTCACTGGTATTGTATATGTTCTAGTCACATTACAACCAATAATTTTTAACGTTTCAAAAACATCCCTTAATTCAAATTCTGTAGGAAGCCCGTAAGGATTGGTCACATCAAAATCCATGTTGTCTTCTACATAATTTAGTGTAGGAACATTATAGGACAAAAACCTGAATTCTTCCTTTCCATCCATAAGTTTAGCACCATCTGCAGTAATAAAATTTTCAAATTGACCGTGAGTATTGGTTATAGCAAGTATTACACTAAATAATAAAAAGAATCTACTTTTATTAGAGATATCAAAATATAGAATCGTATTTTTCATAAACATTGAACTATTTCAGGAATTTGAGCGTGATTTAACCCGCTTTATGCAATAGAAGGTTGTCAAGAAGCTTGTAGATGCAAGAAATACTAGTGTTTTCTAATTTTTGCATAGCACCGCTATGGTGAAATTAAAAAACGCAGTGCAGCGTTAGTATTTGCGGTAGCTACAAGATGTAATAAATTTTCTTTTGCATAAAGCGGGTTTAAATTACAGGAACACTTATTGATTAGGCACTAAAGACAAAAATATAGAAAAAGGAAACTGTATTTTTATATTATTTTATCAATTTGTAATACAATAAGAGTAGAAATTCTTTTTTTCTATAAATAAGTCGTTAATGAACTCTTTTCGAATAATGCTTTGATCTACAAAATTCACATTTTGCAATCTAATTTTATTGATTTTTTCAGCGTAGTTAAAACTACGCTGAAAAAAATCGACTCCATTACAGCACAAAAGCCAAACTTGTCGATTGAAAATCACTACACAAGATGAGTTCAATTTTTAACACCACTTTTTTTAAATAATTACACGATCATTTTGATCACTTTTTGAGTGGATAATACTAACAAATATTAGCTTTTTAAAATATTTTTGCTTCATCTTAGCATTATTGAATGCTCTTACTTCTCCAAAACCTTGTAGAAGAAATCTAATTTGAACAAAAAAACACTTATGACAAATAATTGGAATCCACTAAAAATTTCTTTAAAGAATGAATTAGACAATATATTGACCTATTGGAAAAATAACACTGTTGATTCTAAGAATGGAGGGTTTATTGGTCGAATTGATTATCCTGATATAAAGAGGGAGAATTCTAGCAAAGGAGTGATCTTAAATACCAGAATATTATGGACTTTTTCGGCTGCATCAATTTTTTACACAAATGATCGATACAGGGATTTGCGCGAAAGAAGTTATGAATATATAAAAAAACATTTCAAAGATCCAGTATATGGAGGTGTTTTCTGGATATTGGATGCCAATGGCAATCCTATTAATAAAAGAAAACAAGTATATGCACAATCATTTGCTATATATGCACTATCAGAATATTATTTATGTACTAAAAATGAAGAGAGTAAAAATTGGGCAATAGAAATATTTGATCTCATTGAAAAATACGCCTTGGACAATGAACATAATGGCTACATCGAAGCGTTTAATGAAGATTGGAGTCCTATAGGTGATATGAGACTTAGTGATAAAGATCATAACGAGGCCAAAACCATGAATACACATCTTCATATTTTGGAAGCGTATACCAATTTATATAGAATATACCCTGATAAAAAGGTATGGAATGCATTACAAAATCTGGTAGTTCTTTTTTTAAATAAATTTTTAAACACTAATGGTCATCTTCATCTGTTCTTTGATGAATCCTGGGAGCTAAAAAGTACAATTTATTCTTATGGACATGATATTGAAACAGCCTGGTTATTGATAGAAGCAGCTAAGGCTTTAGAAAATGAAGAATTACTTAAAAAAGTAGAAAAAGCAGCCATTCTAATTACGGATACATTTGTCGCTGAAGCTATAGACGAAGATGGAGGTGTTATCAATGAAATTGATTACAAAACAGGAGACATAGATAAGGATAAACATTGGTGGCAACAGGCAGAAGCCATTGTGGGCCTTTATTATGCTTATCAGATAGAAGAAAAAGAAATATATCTTAGTAGTGCAAAAAGGGTTTGGGATTTTATTGATACCCATATGATAGATCATGAATATGGAGAATGGTTTTGGCTCATAGGATTAGATGGTACTAACAATCCTGAAAATGAAAAGGTAGGAATGTGGAAATGTCCTTATCATAATAGTAGATCTTGCTTACAATTAAACAAAGTCTTTTAAGGCATACGACTTATAGAATTCAAAGATTAGATATATAAAAAGAATCAAAGGCTTTGAAAATGAAATCGAAATTTTTATAGTTAGAGTTCTTAGCAAACGAATGAATTTTAACTATTTATCCTCTAAACTTCAATTCGGGTAATGACGCGATTATAAGTTTAGAGGATTTACATAGCTGAGAACTCTTAATTTTTAAACAAGATTCCTCTTAAATTTAACTAGTTATAAGATATTAACTGGCTATAGGAGTAAATTTTTCGATTACCACAGATCCTACTGCGGCACTTTTACTCTCAATAATTACATTTTGTTTGGTAATTTTGTCAGTCCCTTTTAGCCTCAAGGTATAAATTGCCTCGATAGTAGCTTGCTGTGGAGTAAGTGTCATAACAGCTCTCGCTATATTTTTAGGTGGAATATTTACGTTAAGCCCTTTAGATATATTAATTGTTTTGGTCTTAGACTCTTCTTTCCCAAAAGTAAAGGTATTCTCAAAAGTCGTTGTAATGGTTTGCTCTACACTAGCATTTATAGGACCAAATTCTACACCCACACTGGAAGTTGTACTTATTTCAAGACCAAAAAGTGTAGAATTGCTAAATGACCTTGTAAAGGTTTCTTCATAAGCTGTTTCAAGGTTTAGATTTACCTGCTGTTCTAAATCCGAACCATTCTGAGCAACACTATCTATGAGTATAGGTTCTCCATCTTTAGTTACTAAACTCACATATTCGATATTAGTCACCTCCAGGTTATTTTGTCTAATTTGAAGACTAGAAACTACATTATTAAATCCGAAAATAGCCAAGTTAGGATAATCCCCTGGTTCTAAGGTAAGGGAAGGACCTTTCTGAAATTGGTCTCTAAACAAGGTTATAGTAACTCCTTTTGGTACCTTTACAGATGAAAAGACATCTTGTCGAAAAAATGGGGAATCATAGTTAGTAACCTGTCCGGTTCCAGCTATATTCTGCTGAATACCTTTAAAATTGTGACCTTCATAGAATTCGATTATCGGAAATATTTTCTCATCATGATCAAATACTTTAATAGCATCTATTTTGTCATTCTGCGAACTAAAGTTTGGATAATCCCCTTCAAAAAGAATAAAAGAACCATCTCTAAACCCTTGCGTAATGAAGAATTCGGCATAAGTCCCAGGCTCAATTTTTAAGGAGCTTAACCTATCAATACCTATAGTAGGAACACTATCTACGCCGTGAATAGTTGGACGGATAGTTGGGTCTGCACTAAGTGTTGGATAATCTCCAGTTGTAAGAGTGTCTTTTTTACCTTCAAAATTCAACTTTTCATAAATTGTAATTGCCATAATTTTTTGTTTTTAAGTGTAAAGAAGAAAATAATTCGTCTAAATATTCCCCCTTTACATTGTTAGAAATTTATTTTTATTTGATACAAAGGTATCTCGAATGACCAGCTAAAAACTATAGCAAAACCGCCAAATGATTGCATATTCCCGACAGGAAGATTTAACATTCTGATAGATCCCCGACATGTTTATCTTTTATAGTAACTATCGTAAATTACCTACCACATACTTTAAGCTCATAATACGTTGAAGGTTGAATTAAACCAATACATTTATACAGAAAAATGATAATCATTTAATAAAGGACTTATACGTCTAAAAATTCCCTTGTCGTAAAATTTATCGCATTTGCCGTTTTTGACATAGCGAAGACAAGAAGAGCGAAATACTTTTGGAAAAAATAATATTCTTATGAAATCCACAAGTATTACAAATCACGAAAAAATATTTTTCGAAACCGGAAAAGATTCCAGCGGAAAAGAATTTATGTTAACAGAAAAAATAGTACCTATTAAAGGTAGTAATCAAGTTATGCCTTACACTCACTGTAGACTCAAAAATGGGGATACTTCGTTTTATTACATAGAAAAAAATGTCAAAACTCAAATTGTACTTCATTTTACAGTGGGGTATCTAAAAGGAGATATTGCTGCTTTATCCAGAAATAATGTCCATATATCTACTCCGTTTGTTATTGCAAGAAATGGTAAAATTATAAACCTATGGTCATCTGCTTACTGGTCCTACCATTTAGGGAAAGATGCCGTAGGAGGAAATACTAATGGTAGTAAACGCACAATTGGTATTGAGATTTCTAATATTGGCTTTTTAAAACGAATAGGTGATAAACTTGTTACGGTCTATAGCGATAATGATGTCTATTGTAATATAAATGACAAACAGTTTTATACAAAGTTAGATATCCCCTATCGAGGAGAACAGTATTTCGCTACCTATACGACAAAACAATATAGTAGCTTGTTACTTTTACTGCGTTACCTTACTTCAGAATACAATATCCCTGGAAAATTTTTGCCAACACATAAAAGATTTGTGACAGGAGTACAAAATGAGTTAGTCAATTTTAAAGGCATCGTATCGCACGCCAATTACAGGTCATCTGGGAAATGGGATATTGGCCCTGCTTTTGATTGGGAAAAAATAGCCCAAAAAGACACTCTTATATAATGGCGGAAAATTACTTTCATTTGTCGTATTTGTAATAACAAAACACCTAAAAAGCACAATAACTTTGTATCTCAGAATAGCTTCAACAAGTAGCTATCATTAACTCTAAAATCATTAAATATGAAAAATTACTTCCCATATGGTTTTGCCTTTTATTTAGTATTTGTAATGGCAAGTTGCGCTAGCACTAGCTACCAAACAAAAAACAAACAGCTTAGTAAGATATTAGCAAACACCCAACAAACAATTAAGAGTCTAGCAACTAAAACACAAGCCACAAAGGATGAAATACTTATAAGAGCATTTCAAAAACTAGAAAAGAAACACCAAGAATTAAGACCTGCTCTAGAAAAGTGCAACGAAAAATATGCATTAACCACAGCATACATAACATCCCTACAAGAAGCCCAAAACGCATTACAGCGTATAGATAAAGATTTTATCACATCAACAAATAAGGCATTCATTATAGATGCTATTTATCGGGACTTTGATGCTAAACTACAATCCATCAATAACAACCCAAATAATGATGCCAATACCAAGGTAAAAATAACTATAAACTCCAATGAGGGCGAAGGCTTTTTTGTTTTTGGAAAACTATCCTACGAGAAAGACCTTAATATCAAGCGGTTTCGATTTAACCAACCAACTCAAAATGCGACTCAGGATTTCGTACCTGGATATTATTTGTTCTGGTTAGAAAAAGAGAATCGAATAGGAGAACCAGAGCTTCATCTCATTATGAGCGGTGGTAAAGAAGAAAAGCAATTGGTATTAAAAACCCCAAAATAGGATACGATGTTAGTTAATAAATTGAAAGAGATTTGGAAAGAGGTGACTCTATTAAGTGCCTGGATAGTATCTGTGACTGGAGCTTTTGTTATACCATTACCATCCTGGTATGCAACAGATGATGGTACTGCTTTTTTGATGAAGTTTGGAATATTCATTGCAACCGTGCTTGCGGGGTTTCTAATTTTATATTCACTAAAGCATAAGGTAATAAGAACCTGGATGCGCTTGTCCATCCTATTTTTATTACTATTTGTAGGGATTTATACGACCTATTACTTTTCGCGGGAAGCTAAAACCTTACCGTATGTAGAATATGATATTGTGATTGGAAACGAATTGATTGAAGAAAACCCATTTGATATTTTTAAAGCGACCCATGGATTTTTGCCAGAACGAAAAGAACGTATGTTAATTTTGCTAGGAAATCCAGAAAAGGCCTGGACAAAAAACAGTATTACCAGTAATAGAATACAATTAATAATAATGTTATTTCTCTGTTATTTACTTTGCGCAGGCTTCATTATTTCTTTTTGTAACCTAATACTGCTATACAAAGAAAAATATAAAATCAAAATTGAAGAAAAAAGCGAATAATTTCTTAGAAAATTGAAAACAAATGAAACATACTAAAATTAGCATAGTTTTGCAGGTTACGGCCTTACTTTTTTTAATCATAATTGGGTATTTAACCTTTCGTTCCAGTACGAATTGGAAAATCATATCCTCAGAATTGAATAAGGCTCAAAAAAAAATAAATACTTCTAAAGATGCAATTGCAGCGACTCAATCTGAGTTGGAAAATTTTAGAGTGAAATTTGAACAAATGAAAACTCAAAAAGACCTAATTATCCATAAGCGAGATTCGTTGATACTATCCTTTCAAAGAAAAAATGCGAAAGACTGGACAGAATTGCAGCGTATCAAGGATTCTATAAAACTTAATACTAATAGATTAGTAAAAGATAGAGTTGTACTAAATAGCCTTTTTGGATTGAAAGAATAAATAATAATAATCTTAAAACAAAAACATTATGAAAAAAATAATAGCCATTCTATTTATATTCGGTGTCTGTTCGGTTTTCTGTCAAGAAATGGATTCACTTCAAGTTATCGAAATCCCGGAGTCTTATGCCAATAAAACTGGAGAACCTTTTATTGTAAAAAAAGATAGTCTATATTTGTTTAGAACATCTGATGTTTTTTTAGTTAATAAAAAATCTTTTTTGGCCATCAAAAATGTTTATCAAAGCACCTTACAACAAGATAAAATGACCAAAGAATTGGTAGAAAAGTACTCACAAACACTGCGTAGAAATATTGATTTAGAACGCCGTTTAAAAATTAATTTTGCCGAGAACGACCGTCTAGATCAATTAGTTTATGAGAAAACACAAGCTACTTTACAGAATACTCAAAAAGCATTGGATTACACCGTTAATAGTTTAGAAAAAGCGACTACGAGTCTTGAATTGGTCGGTAATGGAGCTAAAAGACAAAAAAGAAAAGGGGTTTTCGAAAAAATACTCATCGGGGCAGCTGGTATTGGAGCTGGGGTTTTAGTGGGCATTTCTTTATAAAAATTCCTGCAAAAAAAATTAATTTCGAGGTATCCCGATAACTATAGAAACGAAGCATTTAATATCGATTATCGAGTAAAAAATATTTTTTCAGTATACAAAGTATGTTTAACAGTTATTATTGGCTTCATTAAAAAAATGAGTAGTAATTTTAATATTTAGTTAGATAAATTATCTGTAAACTTTTTTTAATGATTTTTCGCAAAGTTTCTTTTTCTCAATTAATGAGACATTCTGGCCTACTCAAATTAATACTTTGTATTGGATTTTCTTTTTTATTTTCTTTTTATAGTGCCTACGGATTTCAGAAAACAAATAAAATCCAAAATATACACAATGAGCTAACGAGGCATAAAAAAGAAGACTCTACCAAAGTAAATCTTTTAAATACTCTTGGTTTTGAATATTGGATCGTAGACACTAATAAATCTATAGAATTTGGAACCGAAGCGCTTCAATTATCAGAAAAACTCGCTTACACCCCTGGTCAGGCTAAAGCAAATCGTGTTATAGGTGTTGCTTATTGGGCGCAAGGTAATTTAAACAAGGCATTACAGTATCTTAATACTTCCCATATAAACTATCAAAGAATACAAGATAAAAAGGGTTTAGCAAATACCAGGCTTAACATTGGGATGGTATATGCAGACCTGAAAGAGTATGATAAGGCTCTACTCTACTACGAGCAAGCTATTAACAAATTTACTGCACTTCAATTAAAAGGTAGGATTGCCACAACCTTTACCAAAATTGGAACTATTTTGATCGAACAACGTAAGGATAAAAAAGCACTGAAATATCTCACTGATGCCTTACAGATGCATATGGATAATAATTTCACCTATGGCATTTCAGAAGCCCATAATAGGCTTGGATTATTATACTTAAACAAGAATGAAGTAGAACAAGCTTCTTATCATATAAAAAAATCAATGGCGCTGGGGAGCGAGGTTAATGATGTTGACGGATTAACAAACAATCACATTATTAATGGTAAGATATTGCGATTATCTAAAAAACTGGATGAAGCGGTCGTTTCCGTAAATAAGGGTTTAAAACTTGCAATAGAAAATGATTTAAAAAAATATCAGTTGTTTGCCTATGAAGAGCTAAAAGAACTCAAAAAAAGACAATACAAACCAAAAGAGGCTTTTATTTATTATGAAAAATTCCTGGCTCTAAAAGATTCTCTTTTTAACTCAGAAAAATCAAAACAAATTGCTTATTTAGAGTTTGAAAATGAATTAAAAATAAAAGACAACCAACTTTTAACACTTAAGGATAAAGAACGAAAAGACAACCTAATAAAGCTTATTCTTATTATAGGAGTAGTCGCTGTGACAATTTGTGGCTACGTCATTTATGTCATATCGAGACAAAAAGCTAGAAAAAACAAAGAGTTGTCTAAAAAAACAAAAGAACTGTTGGAATCTGCCTATGCATTAACGCAAAAGGATTTAGAAAATTCAGAGCTAAAACAAATAGAATTGAAAAGAGAGTTAAATGTTAAAAACAAAGAACTCACAGGGTATGCTCTTAACTTAATTAAAAAAAATGAGGTAGTTCATGAGTTGCAAACCATTATAGAACGTATAAAAAAATCTTCCTCTCTAGAAAAAACTAAATTAATAGCAGATCTCAATAAAATAATACGAAAAAATTTAAGTATCGATCGAGATTGGGAAGATTTTAGTAGGTTTTTCGAAGATGCCCATCAAGGATTCTATGACAGGTTAAAATCTAAACATGTGGATTTAAGCTCTAGTGATCTTAAACTTTGTTCTCTAGTTAGACTTAATTTTAATATAAAGGAAACCGCTAATATTTTGGGAATTTCCCCAGAGAGTGTAAAAACCGCTAGGTACCGTCTTCGTAAAAAGCTAGCACTAAATTCTAAACAAGATATTCTCACCTATTTATTACATCTAGAAAAGCAAATAGCCTAAAACACATTTTTTATATTATCGTATATACTAATTTTTAAATCGCTTAAAATAAGAGATTTAAAATTAAGTGTTCACCTATTGTTCACCTCTACTTTACCTTTTTTTATTTTAGGTTCACGTATTGTATACGTCCTTTTTATTGAAAAACTCTAAGCCTTCCATAATTTTGGATTAAGCAAATGTTAATTAGCATTATGTGATAATAACACTTAGCACAATCTAATTATTTAAAAATTATACACAATGAAACCTATTACTAAATACACCAAAAGCGGAAATGTAAACATTGCCTATCAAGTTTTTGGGTCTGGTCCTATAGATATGGTATATATTCCTGGTTGGGTTTCTAATATTGATGCGATGTGGACCTGCCCAGAGCTTTCACATTTTTTACAACAATTAGGAAAAATAGGGAGAGTTATTTTATTTGATAAGCGAGGAACTGGACTTTCTGATCGGGTTATAGATTTCCCTACGTTAGAAGAAAGAATGGATGATATAACATCTGTTATGGATGCTGTAAGCTCTGAAAAAGCAGTCCTATTTGGACACTCAGAAGGAGGATCCGTCTCTGCCCTTTTTGCCGCTACTTATCCTAACAGAACTATTTCTCTCATAGCTTTTGGAATTTTTGCCAAGCGGGTGTACGCTCCAGATTACCCTTGGGCGCCCACAAATCAAGAACGCCAAATTGTGTATGACATGATTGAGAATAATTGGGGAACTGGAAATATGAACTTGGAATCTCTTGCACCTTCAAAAGCTAATGATAAAGTATTTATGGATTGGTTAGCAAGTTATTTTAGAGCGGGGGCTAGCCCAAGAGCAGCAATGATGTTAACCAAAATGAATACACAAGTAGATATTATTGAAATTCTAGGTTCTATTAATGTGCCTACATTAATACTCCAAAATACGAACGATATTGATGTAAAAATTGAAGAAGGACGATTTATAGCCAATCGCATTCCGAATGCCAAATTTGTAGAATTTGACGGTAGTGACCATTTATTTTGGACAACTAATACCGATCAAATTTTAGCAGAAATGAAGGCTTTTATCTTAAAAGAAAAACCAGTAGTTACCCATGAAAAACAACTTTTTACGATTGCTGTTGGGCATTTTATTCCTTCAGCAATAGATGATTCGGCACATAAAAAAATTATTAATCAATATGTTACACAACACAAAGGAAATCTAGTACATTGCAATGAACAAAAATACGTTGCTACTTTTAGTGGCCCAAGTAGAGCCGTTCAATGTAGTATAGACCTGGTAAAGGCCATTAAGGAGTATGACCTAGAACTTGCTATTGGTATTCATATTAAAGAATGTACTGTAGGCGATCCAATTCATAAGGAAACAGAAGACCTGGACAGGTTGCTATCTACTCAATCAAAACCTAATCAAATAGTATTAACCCAAACGGTAAAGAATTTATTGGTAGGAGTACCGGTGAGTTTCACACCATATAAGACCATTTTTGAAATTGGATCGGGAAAGTCTCTTTTATTATTTGCTATTTCTGAACAAAAAAAGCACCATTTACAAACTACCAAGGTAGATAGACTCCCTCGAAACAATACTTTTTTGGACAAAGTAATCTCAAACATAGACAATCATATAGGTAATGAACATTTTAGTGTAGAAATGTTATGCAAAGAAATTGGTGTGAGTGAGCGACAATTACAGCGTAAACTTAAGGCTATTATTAATAAAACACCAAGTAAATTAATTTGCTATTTGCGCTTACATCGTGCCAAAGAACTCATATTAAGCAAACAAGATAATATTGCTGAGATCGCATTTCAGATGGGATTTTCTAATCCATCATATTTTTCTAAATGTTTTAAGAGAGAATTCGCCGTGAGCCCATCAGATTTGGTTAATTAAACGATATTGAACCCAAAAAATTCAACATTTAAAAAAAAAATTTCACTGACAGCTTAATCTTTAAACCTGAATTCGACGTAAGAAAGTTGTATTTATTCTATAGAAAAAGTAGGATACTCATTAAATTAAAGTATTGAATTTTAATTAATTAAATATATTTTACTTATGATTTCTAAAGATAGAATTACTGAAATGTTTTGTTCTATTGATGATTTTCGTGCTCTTTATGAACCTGCATTACGAAAAAGATAAGTAACTACAGGTAAAAAGATGAGAAATAGAATATTTTGATCGTCTCATAAGCAAATAATCATTTAAAGTTAAACATTTATTCGCCCAGTTTTCTCTAATTTACAACTGTCCAGTTTAACGGGAGGAGGTCACTTCTTGAAGGAAGAAAAACCAGTTTTTTAGGTCGTCTAAAATTTCTGAAGGAATTCCGAGTGTTGTTAAGGTTATATAGTTTTCTTTAAGTAGCTTTTTATGTTCTTTTTCGTATACCATTTTTACTATTTAAACTATCAATTTTAGCTGTATTTGTGGTTTTATAACTAAATTTCTTTTTCTTTTTCTTTTTCTTTTTCTATTTTATTTAATTCATTCATAAAACGAGTTACTTTAGCTTTCCACGCTTCTTTTTTAGTATAGTTTTGCAAGCTTTTGTCTTTATTAAAATCTAATTGAATTTTGGTATCTCTAATCATGCAATGCGAACAATTTTTTACATGGGTTTCATAGGTTATATAATCATACCATGCAATAAAGTCTATCCATATTGGTTGGTAAATAGTATTTCTTTGAATAGACCAAGAGTAGATTAAATTAGGGATATCATCATTGATATTCCATGTTGGTTTTCCATTAAATTCTCTTGCCACTTCGTTAATAATTGTCCATCCTTGTTTTTCTATACGGTTACGTACATTGGTAATTTGTTTGCTCTGTTTGGTATTGGTTAATTCTATCTTTTGCATTGCTACTTGTTTTTACTTATACCCTTTTGGTAATTCAATTATTTCAAGAAGCTTTAATGCATCTTTAATAACCAATGACTTTTCAGTTTCCTTTGGCTTCCATTGTGTGTTAATAAAATATTCTATTAATTTAACTATAACCGCTGGTCTATTTAAATTTATGGTAATCGTTTTTTGTTGCTCAATGGGATAAGGTTCATTATTAGGTAGTGGTGGTTTATAGGTACACAACCGAACAACGCCACTGTCTGGATAGCCTACACACCATTTTTCTTTTTCTACATCTGCTTTTAGTATTAAATTATCTTCTTCTCTAAATGATAACAGCAGCGGAGCCTTTTTACATCCTTTTAAATAAATAGTGACTTTTTCTACACATTTGGAAAGTTGAAATTGATTTAAATGATGATGATGACGTCTCCACAAATAGGTATTATTATTGACGACTATTTTTCTGAGTTCATTTTTCATTTATCTATTAGTTCGCTAACGTTTCTTCTATTTGTCAAAATAAATTGAATTTAATATCGCATTCTTAGTTCGTTTAATATGGGGATTCTATAGTGTTTTTTTCTGCTTTTTTACGTTCTAAAAACTCATCTAGAGTTTCCCAAATAATGGGTTGGTATTTAGAAACACTATATTGAAACTCGATTACTTCACCATTATTTAGTTTTTCTTTACCTTGTAAATAATAGCTGTTGCCCACGTGATTACTGAAAAACTTTTTTGCAGAAGTGAAAAATATAGTATCTCCAACATTATATTTTTTCAAAACATTTTTATCTATTTGGAAAGTTTCTTCGGAATAAGTTTCTATATAATAACTACTAAATCTATTTAAGTTTTCGGCACTTTGCTTTAATGCTGATGGTTGTTTAACTATAAGTGGTGTATTTATATACTCTTTAAAACTTGGATCTTGAGAAATATCTGTGGTTGCACTATATGAAATATACCATATAAATAGAGCAATTAATATGGATATTCCAACTAATATGATAATCATAATTTTTTTCATTTGTATATCACGTAATTTAAATAAATAGGTGTTTTCTTAAATATCTGATGTTATCTCATTCAGAAAATATTTAGCCATTTCTATATTAGAAATTTCAGAATCGGGATTAAATATAATACTGGCTAATATTTTGGTTGCTTTTTCAAGATCTCCATTTTGGCTGGTAAAGATAGCCTTATTCAATAATAATATTCCTTTGGTTTTAGCATCAGGGTTTTGCGAGAGTCCTTTTTCGATGGCATTCAACTTTTCTTGATAACTCTCTAAAAAAAGCGCATAATCCTTCCATAAAGGAGCAAAATTAGACACTTCTTTAAGTAACTCATTTATAGAGGTCTTACATAGTGATCTATTTACTTCTGCAGTAACTATGCAAGTTCTACTAAGTTCAAATAAAAGATAGTTTTTATAAGTTCCAATTTTTAAATCACCTATTTTTTCTCTTTGTAAGGCATGTAAGGCAATTTTGGTATCATAAAACCCTTTTGGAGCTATTTTATTGGCAAGGGCATAATATTTCAAGGCATCTTTATTAGTGTCTTGAAAAACATATTGTATGGCTAAATTGTAAATTGGGTAGATCCAATTAGGAGCTTCTTTATGAGCTTTCTTGAATTCTTCTATAGCTTTTTTAGTATTTCCCTCTTCTTGATATTTTTTACCTTGTTCATAAAATGACTTTGCTAATTCGGACGCATCGTTTTTTTTGAAATAAACTTTATCATAATTAAATACTTCGGTTGATTTTGCTAGCTCAGCTTTGGATATTTTGTTACCATGACCATCTGTAAACAGGCTATTTATAGTATTAGTGGTTTCTTTTTTTTCTTTTCCCTGACAAGAAAATATCAACACTAAAACTATTAATAATCTATTAATTTTTGTTGTCATTTTGTTCTGATTTTATGGATTTTAACCGTTTTACATCCCAAATACCTGCAAAAAGTATTAATACACAAAGAAGACCATAGACTATTGTTAATACAGTAGTTCCTATAGTAGTATATAGCCAGTATAAAATACTCGTTGTTTTTAACCCTGCTTTATATTCTAAAATGCTTTGGTAAAACATCCATCCAAAAAATAGCATACATACTAGTAGGAATAAGCAAGATTTTAGGCCCTTATATACGCTTTTAGAACTTTTGACTTCATACATGTTATTTTGTATGTAAATATTGTCTTTGCGTTGTTGTTTTAAACCCATAACTTATTCTTTTTCAAAATTCCAGATATAGGCATAGTATAATCCTAATCCATTTTTTTTATGATATTCTGTAACGCGTTGTTGTTTTTGAAATTCACTTTTTTTGATTTTATAAGTTGGTCCGTTATACCCTTTTTTTGGTGCTTTTGAATCGGATACTTCTTCTAAAGCTACTTTGTTATTATGGAACTGTACAACTATGGTATCTCCATCTATTTTACGAATAACCGCCCAGTTATTTCCATAATCGTGAGTTTTACTGTAATCTTCTCTTACGGTATGAGATACAAGGATTTTATGATTGGCAGTAGGGTTTTCAAAAAAATGCTGTTTGTCTTTATTTTCAGTATACAACGCATAGATTTGATATCCTACAAATGCAAAAGCAAGAAAAATAAACCCAAGAAATAGCTTAAAGGTAGTTGTCCATTTTACAGAAGGCTTTTGTACGCGTGCTTCTTGTTTTAGCCGGTTAAAAGTAGTTTCTATTTCTGGAGACCATTGTACATTAGCAATATCTGTACTACAGTGTGTACAGTGCGCTGTGCCACTTAGTTTTTTTGTGACTTTATAAGAAAAACCTGTTTCTATGTGTTTTTGATAGACTGTAACCTCTACATTTCCCTTTTCTCCACAATTGGGGCATTTTAAATTTTCAGGAATTGCAATGTGTATAGGTTCAAAAATACTTTTTACTTGAATGATAAGCATAATTTTCTAATTTGTTTTTTTCATTGTTCAATACTAAACAAATTATATAATAAAAAGGGTTCAAATTATAAATTGAAACACCTTATACGATTTACGGATGAGAATTTCGTAAAAATAATGGCAAGGATTTTTCGCTAGATTGATGAATCAAATTAAAGAATAGCCATAGCTATTGTTTCATTTTATGAAGAAAATATAGTAGAAAAAGAATGTCATTAGATGCGAAATTTTTATTCGTAAATCGTATTATACCCTTTTTCTATAATATTTTTAATGATTTTTTTTTGAATTTCAGATAACCAATCTGTTTCTTAATTACCATTTAAATCCAGTCTTCTATGAAGAACTTTATAATCTGTAAAGTTAAATTGATGAAAAATGTTTTTTATTTTAGAAAAGTAATTAGCCTTTAATTCCTCAAATGTTTTTTCTGTAGGAATTAATTGTAATTGGTAAATAACCATAAAATGTAAGCTTTCCTTAAAATAGCACTGTTTAAAAGTAGAATAATTATCTTAAATTTAAACAGTATTATGAGAAAGAGTAAATTTTCATCAGAACAAATAGCAAAGATTTTAAAGGAGTTTGATCAAGGTAAGTCGGTGGTTGATATCACTAGAGAGCATGGAGTGAGTTCCGCTTCTTTTTACAAATGGCGATCCAAGTATGCCGGGATGAATTCTAAAGAATTAAAGCGACTCAAAGAGCTTGAGGATGAAAACAGAAGGCTCAAGCAGATGTATGCTACCTTAGCGCTAGATCACCAAATGGCTAAAGAGATATATTGATTTACCAAAGAAATATAGAACCGCAAGCAGCTGCGAAAACAAATCCTTATAGAATCAGTTATAAATGAAAAAAATCACCTTATGTTCTTAGTATAAATAGAATTAAATGAGAAATCATTTTTTCGACTTAAACGGGAAAAAATTTGAATTTTTTATTACTGATAATCAGATAGTTAATTATTTTCGAAAATATAAACCTAATGAGACAAAAGTCGAACTAAATCGATGTTAACTTATTGATTTTAAGTTAAATAAAATAGGTAAATGTTAAATCTACTGTACCCTTATTAAAAATTAAGACAGTTTAAAAATTAACTAAATTTAAACTGTCATGAAGAAATCAAAATTTACTGAGAGCCAGATCATCAAGGCTTTAAAAGAGAACGAAGCTGGTCGTTCTGTTGAAGAGATCAGCAGAGAGTTAAGTATTAACAAAGGAACATTTTATAATTGGCGTAAGAAGTATGGCGGGATGGAAGTAAGTCATTTGAAGCGTTTAAAGGAGCTAGAGGCTGAGAATTTGAAATTAAAAAGGATGTACGCAGACGT
>CANLRN010000022.1 GCA_947493495.1 uncultured Aquimarina sp. | reverse complement strand
AACTCTTCTTAAATTACAACATAAAATCAAAATATCAAACACCGTAATTAATCGCAAATTAAAAAGGAATCGAACCTTAAAAATGATCTAAATCATCTTACTCCAGTATAACTTTTACTTCTATGAACTTCGCTTGTTTCTCAAAGCGGGTGCAAATATACAATCCCTTTTTTATTCTGACAAATGTTTTCTTAAAGTATTTTGTCTTAAAAAAATAACTCTATAAAATAACACTTCTTATAATCTGCATATGAACTTTAGAATAAAACAATATCCCTTTTGCGGGTGCAAACATATAACTCTTTTATAGTTCTACAATACTTTTTTATCTTTTATTTTAAAAAAAAATATAAGCTTCTGATTACTTATGAATTACATAACAAATTTCTGTAAAAATAAACCAAGATTATGCATTAAAAAACCTATTGCGCCTATGATCTATTGCGAATACTAACGTAAACTGTATTTTTTAATTTAGCCATAGATACGGTGCTATGCTAAAATTAAGAAAACACTAATATCATTGTATATCATTGACTCATAACGAAGTTCTAACGCATCATCTGGGATAAACCACTATGCCCCCAAAATTCATAGGTTTCTATATCTGACTAAAGTCAGCTACACGGATATCAGCTTTTAGGAGTTAGCCATTAACTATTTTTAAAAAAACTAATGACTCAAAACTAAGCTCTTATACATAGTTAACAATTTTTAGAAGTTAAAGCGAGATGTACTAAAATATATAGTGCTAACTATTTTTGAGACCAATAAATGTTATCTTTTATTATTTACCCATCTAGTTTTTCTATTTTAACTACAATTGATTTGCTTATCGGAGTATTACTTTTATCTGCAAAATGATTATAAGGCACTAATACATTTGTTTCTGGAAAATATGCTGCGAGATTACTTCTCGGAATATTATAAGGTATTACCAAAAATTTAAGAGCTTTTCTCTCTTTATGGTCATAATTACTAATTAAATTAATAACATCCAATTTTTGTAATCCCATCACATTCATGTCTTCTTTATTCATTAAGATTATTCTTCTTTCGTTATAAATTCCACGATATCTATCATTTAATCCGTAGATAGTCGTATTAAACTGATCATGGGAACGAATTGTCATTAATATAAACTCATCTATATTTAATTTATGTTCTGGAAGGTTACAAATACTAAACTGCGCTTTGCCATTTGGCAATTTGCTAAAATCTAACTCTCTTACATTATTAGGCAAATAAAACCCTGAGCCTTTAGATTTATCATTTACGCCTTTAAAACCGTCTATTACTTGTTCCAATTTTTTTCTTATCAAATCATAATCTACGCTTAAGTTTTTCCAATCTACTATATGATTTCCTTTAAAATATGCATCTGCTATACCTCCTATGATTTCTGGTTCACTCACAAGGGTATCAGAAACTGGTTGCATCAATCCTTTTGATTGATGTACTTTACCCATACTATTTTCTACGGTGAAGTATCTGGGTTTTCCTTCTTTCTTATCCAGCTCAGAACGTCCAAGTGTAGGTAATATCAGCGCTGTTTTACCAGTAACTAAATGTGTTCTGTTTAGCTTAGTGCTAATATTTACTGTTAATTCACAATTCTGTAATGCTTGGGCAGTATAGTTTGTATCAGATGCGGCAGATAAAAAATTGCCCCCCAGGGCGATAAAAATCTTAGCTTTTTTTTCATACATGGCTTGTATTGCATGTACCGTATCTAATCCTTCTTTATCTGGAGGTGTAAAACCAAAAGTGTCTTTTATAGCATTATTCAATTTTTCAGACACATGGTGCATGATCCCCACTGTACGATCTCCTTGTACATTACTGTGACCACGCACAGGACAGGTTCCTGCTCCTGGTTTTCCTATACTACCTTTCAGTAATAACAAGTTTACACATTCTTTAATATTATCTACAGCATTTTTATGCTGTGTTAATCCCATCGCCCAACATATAATAATTTTACTACGTTTTTCTAGAAGTTCTAATACCTGATTAATACGATGCTCTTCTACTCCACATAACTCTAGTAATTCTTCTTCTGTATATTTTTCTAGATCTTCTAAAAGATTATCAAGACCATCTGTATATGTTTCTATAAATTTATGATCAAAAACATTTCCTTTTTCTTTATCTAATACAGAAAGTTTTTTTACAATTACTTTTAGTAATGCGACATCCTGATTTATTTTTACTTGTAAATGAATATCTGTAAGCGATTCTCCTGCTGTTAGTACTCCTTTTACTTCTTGAGGGTTTTTAAATCTGATCAACCCAGCTTCTTCTAATGGGTTAACGCTTATTATTTTTCCTCCATTTTCTTTACATTTTTGTAAAGCAGATAACATTCTTGGGTGATTTGTTCCTGGATTTTGCCCCATTACAATTACTACTTCTGCTTGATCAAAGTCTTCTAACTTTACAGATCCTTTTCCTATACCAAGGGTCTCATTTAAGGCTACTCCACTAGATTCGTGACACATATTAGAGCAGTCTGGCATATTATTGGTCCCGAAGGCTCTGACGAATAGTCCATATAAAAAAGCGGCTTCATTACTCGATCTCCCTGAGGTATAAAACACGCCTTGGTCGGGATTTTCTAATTTATGAAGTTCATCAGCTATCAATTTATATGCATCTTCCCAAGAGATCGCTTCATAATGAACACTATCTGGTTTTAAGACCATCGGCTCTATTAATCGCCCACTTTTGCCTATCTGATAATCTGACCAATGCGACAGCTCTTCTACAGAATATGTAGCAAAGAAATCTCTATTTACTTTCTTATTCGTAGCTTCTTCTGCCAATGCTTTTGCTCCATTTTCACAGTATTCTCCTAGTTTTGAGGGTTTTTCTGGATCTGGCCAGGCACATCCAGGACAATCAAAACCTTCTTTTTGATTCATATGAGACAGTGCTGTTAAGGATTTTACGACTCCCATCTCTTTAAAAACGTGCTGAAGTGCAACTTTAACGGCAGGAAGTCCTGCTGCATATGTTGCTGGTTTTTCTACTTTTATTCCTGTAAATGTATCAGGTCCTAAAACGGATATATTTCTTTTTTTAGCGTCACTCATCCTATTCATATAGATTAGAAAATATGATATCAAAGGTAGTACTTCTTTAGCAATACAAATTATACATTATATACTTAGTATGCGCCAAAATTACCCTTAGACAGCAAATCAAAAAAGTTTAAACCACCTCATTCTAAAGTTAGACTGGTTTAGTATTAGTTTTCAGCTTTAATTACCGAATCTATTTTACGGATCAATTCTGTAATCTTTTTCTTGGTTGGGTAATATTTTTCTTCAAGAAAATTCTGATTCACTGAACGTTTCAAACCAATCATAACATGATAATTTTTATCATCCAGAAATTTCTGATAATTATCTTCGGATAGGGTAGGGATAAAATCGTCACCACTTAAGCGATAGTCTAGAAAATCTCCTTTTAGTATATGATTTTCAAAATACTTATTAATATTCGAACTTTTAGAATTGTTTTCTATATCTAACAAATATGGGTAATCAAACTCATATAACCGGATAATTTGGTCTCTTAGTATGGGATCTTTTATAAGATCGAAGCCTTTGGATTTTGCTCTTTGATACGATCCATTATGTAATTTCAATAACAAGTTTCCAAAATTTAAGAACAATAATTGACCAGTTATAGTATCATTAAGCGGTTTTTTATTAACTAAATTTCTTAATAACAAACTATCTGATAAGCGTATTCTCTCACGGTTTTCTATATTAATATTAATATCTATTAAATCTTGACTAAGATCATTTCTTATTCCTTCTAAAATTAAAACCTCTTCTTGTTTATCGATCTTATCATTATTCCAATTATTAATAGTTACGGCTATTAAAATACCTATGACTACGAGTATAATTTCTCCAATAGCATACAGCAAATAGCCTCCCACTTTTTTTGAGTCAATAGTTCTTTTCTAATTTTTCTAAAAAATCTAGCCATGATAACAACATATGAAACAAAAATATAAAAAGCAGATACCTTGCACTATTCTTGTACAAGGTAATTTACAAAAGTTTTTTTTATAAGAAGAAATTCCAAACTAACCCAAAACGTAGTACAGCATCTCTAGATGCATATCCTGGTGCTGAGAACTCATTGTTTTGACTAAAGGCTTCTCCAAGGTTTTCTACTTTAAAATAAATTCTAGTTTGCCTTACTTTAGCATTAAAAAACATATCAAATTGCGGGAAACCTCCAAAAGTATGCTTGTTTTCTTCGAAGAAAGCCTGCTCTGAGTCACTCTGCACATAAAACTCTGACAATATCGGATCATACCCATCTGCGGTGTATGCGGTATAATATTTAAAAGTAACGCCTGCTTGTAAATACAATGCGTTTTTAAACCAGCGATCCTGATAATAGACGCTATTTCTAGTCACAATCTCAGGTACTTTGTAGACTTGTTCCCCAGAGGACACCTTCTGATATAAAATTGTATTATCAATCCCTAGCCAGCCAAATAATTTGATGTTTTGATTGATTTTTACCTTTATCAGATCTACAGCTTCTCCGAATTGCCGTGGTGCGGTTAATGAATCTCCAACTGCGGTATCAAAACCTGGGGTTTTAGTAAAGTATGTGTAATTATCAATTTTAGTGTAACTTGCCTCTACATTAGCTAGTTTTTTGGCATTGATTATCAACTGAACT
This sequence comes from uncultured Aquimarina sp., assembly GCA_947493495.1. Classification (GTDB taxonomy): domain Bacteria; phylum Bacteroidota; class Bacteroidia; order Flavobacteriales; family Flavobacteriaceae; genus Aquimarina. Next base: position 51,192 of record CANLRN010000022.1, on the reverse strand, counting down.
TTTTGGGATTCTATATTCTTAAAATCATTCTGCCAATTATAATTGATGTAATCACTCTGATGCAATAAAAAATTATAATTAGGAGCTACCGAATTCGTATGAAGGCTAAAATGTGCTCCATATTTTTTATTAAAATCATAACCGACAGAGGCATTAAGATAATTCCCATCAAACCCTCCTGTAATAATTGACATTCCATCAGCAGCAATCTGAAACCCTTTATAATGCTTAGCATAAGTTCCTCCTATAAAACTGACTCCTCCTTTTATCCTATTGGTAATATCTATTGTCTCTCCTGTATCTTCATTTACTTGACTCAGAATTGTATTGTATCCATAATTATAATCGGTAAGTCCTGCGGTCATCTTAAAATCTCCTAGCCAAGCGTTATGATACTTAACATACAATTGATTGGTAAAATCTTCTAAAGCTACTTTATTAGTGAGTTCTCTAGATTCATAGGCTTCTCCATATAGATTGTTTGCTTCTGCTTGATCAAATTGAAACGACTTATCTGTAATATCCAGTGTATGTCCTATCAATAATTCATTTGCTGTACTATCCGTTTTTTTAATAATAGCATACGTATGATCCAAGAAAAATCGTTTCCCTAACAAAATGCTTTCTGCATTTTCATGGTTTACAGTTATCGATCCTCTGTCTGCAAAATTTTGTCGTTCTCTCTCACCTGCAGCATCTCCTAATCCTAAATATTGTTCTATCCCAGAAGGAGAATCACCTTCTCCTCTTACAAAAGATAAGCCTCCATTTTCTTCATTCAGTAAATCCTGCCCCGCAAAATGTGTCCTGATATGATATCTATTATTTTTTGTAAAATACGTCGCTGTTGCTCTAAAATTACCTGTGCTGGTTAATGCATTTTGATATTTACCTAAAGATCGTACCCCTTTGTATGCAATAGAAAGATTTAATCTGGGAGATGTATTTATGGTAAAAAACGCATCTAATTGCTGCCCTTGTTCAAAGGTAGTTTTAAAATATAATTCTGTGAGTGGTGTGGGCACATTATAGTAACGGATGTCTTCGGTTTCCATATAATTAAAATGTCTAGCTCTGGCACCAAATAATGGTAATACATGATTATATTCTTCTACCTTTTCTAAACTGTTATATGTCTGTCCCACATTATTAATAGGTTGCAAACCAAAATCATCTCTACGCAAATAATTATATTTATAATCTTTGTGTATGGTTAATGTGGTATCTACAAATGTGGTGTCATTCTTAAAGTTAATAATCTTATAGGCTGTAACAGGAGGTCTTTCTTTTTTATTAGGATCAGAAGTCCTGTTTTGTAGCCTATTTCCTTTACGCTCCCCTGAGAGATCTTCAGATGGATTTCTCTGTATCTCTTCTTCATTATTTGGATCTAGTTCTTCATTTTCTTGCGTAAATCCTAATGTACTTACTAGAAGTATACATATAAATATTATGTTTTTTTTCATCTCCATACTGAACTGTGGCAAAAATATACTTTTTTAACGAAAATTGATGATATGGATTGCTTCGTTTTATAAATTGGTTTTGATATTCTTTTTTGCAGTTTTATAAAAAAATTTTTTGATCATCTATCCATATAGTATCTTCGTACTATGCTCAAATTAAAATTACAACCTAATCTCATCGAATGTGGTACTGATGAGGCTGGTCGTGGCTGTCTTGCTGGTCCAGTTACTGCTGCTGCAATTATACTTCCTGATGATTTTAGCAATACTACTCTTACTGATTCTAAACAATTGAGCGAAGCCAAAAGAAAATTGTTACGCCCTTTATTAGAAGACTGTAGTATTAGCTATGGTGTGACACATATTTTCATGGACCAGATTGACAAAATTAATATCCTCAATGCTTCTATACTGGCTATGCAACAATCAATCACAAAATTAGATCCCCAACCAGAACACATAGCTGTAGATGGTAATCGTTTTAAGAAATATCATAATATACCACATACTTGCGTTATTAAGGGAGACGGTAAGTATCTAAACATTGCTGCCGCATCTATACTGGCAAAAACCTATAGAGATGAGTTTATGGAAGAGATTCATAAGGAGTTTCCTATGTACAATTGGAAAAAAAACAAAGGATATCCTACAGTAGAACACCGTGAAGCGATACGTAAATATGGTATTACTAAATATCACAGAAAAAGTTTTAGATTATTACCAGAACAATTGACACTAGAATTCTAATAATTATATTTGTGCTCTCTAAGATATTTTACTAAAAAAAATCAGTACTCAAAAAAAGGCTAAAAAGAAAGATATACATGAAAAAACTAATTGTAATTCTACTCTCCATAATTGTTTTATCCTGTGCCAAAAAGACCAAAAAGACTACCTCCTATATCGATTATATACCTAGTGACACCCAAATAGTTGTCAAAATAAATGATTTAGAACAAGTTAAGAATCTGCTTAGGGATCATGATTTTTTAAAAAAAAATAATAAGCTCGCTTTCTTCTCATACTTTAATGAAATACCAGTAGTCCAAAAAACACAATATTCTAGTGGTTTGCTTTGTTTTTCTCCTATTGGAAAAAATGACTATGAATATACATATATCTCTAAGTTCGATCCTACTCTTATAAAAAAAGACACGTTAGCATCAAATACCATAGAAACTATTACATATACCACTAAGGATATTTATAAGATAGGTAATGATCAACACACCTTTTATGCTACACAATTAGACAGTATACTCATTGCTTCTTCATCTCAGATATTGGTCGAAAATGCTATTCGCTCGCAGGATAGTAAAATAGCTACGAGTAGTGATCTAATAAAAGCATATACTATTGCGGATCAAAAAAAACCACTCTCTCTATTAATTGATGGAAAAAAATTGAGAAAGATTCATAATTCATTTTCTCCTAATAAGGATCAGAAGGGCTTAGCAAATTTTAGTGGTTGGATATCTGTTGATGCCTCGATTAAGCAGAACTCGATTGCCTTAGATGGTATCGCTATCGAAAAAGACTCTCTCTCTACTACTATTGGTGTTTTTGACAATACTATACCGCAAGAAAATCGTATTGCCTCGATTACTCCTGTTACAGCTAATGGATTTATATCCTATACTTATGATGATTTTGACATTCTTAAAAACAACTTGGCATTAGCTCAGGATCGTGAAATTATACCTAGTGCAGATCCGCTAGATGAACTACTATCTAGCATCTCTGAGATAGGGATGATTTATATGGAGAAAGAGAACCTATTCACGTTTACTTGTATTGATCCAGAAAATACATTAGAATTATTAGGAGGCACTCCTTCTGGCACTTACAGAAATATTTCTATATATGCATACAATGAACCTACTGCATTTACAGCTACATTAACTCCTCTTTTTGCTGAGTTTGATGCCAACTATTATTTTCTTTATGAGGATTTTATAGTATTTGGCGCTTCGAAAGATATACTTCAGGTTGCTATTGCCAATATCCAAAACAAAACACTATTGGGCAATCAGGATTATTATGCCAATACATTACAAAAGCTATCTGATGAATCATCAATATTAATGGTTAGCTCTATCAAAAATCTAAAAGAATATATTGCAACAAACACCCTAGAGCCATATCAAAAAGGGTGGAATGAGATCAATGATACTGGATATCCTATTACTGCACTACAGGTTATCAAAGAAGATAATTTTGCACATATCCATACTGTTTTCGAAAAAAATATTGCAAAAGGAGCTGCCACATCGGTACATCAAATTGCCTCTACTACCTTAGAAAACAAAATTCTTACCAAGCCAATCCTAGTAAAAAATCATCGAACCAAAGGGATGGATATTGCAGTACAAGATGTTGATAATAATTTATACCTCATCTCTGACAAAGGAACTATTTTTTGGAAAAAACAAATAAATGGTGCCATCATGGGAGCTATCCAACAAATAGACATCTATAAAAATGGAAGGTATCAATTAGTATTCAACACTGAAACCACCTTGTATTTATTGGATCGTGATGGTAATGATGTTGCTTCTTATCCTAAAAACTTTGAAAAACCAATCACACAACCGCTCTCATTGTTTGATTATGACAAGAATAAACGTTATCGTATTGTCATTACTCAAGGGAATATTTTACAGATGTTAGATGCAGAAGGAAAAACAGTTACTGGTTTTGGATTTAAGAACACGGATACAAACTTGGTATTACCACCAAAGCATATTAGAATCGGGAGTAAAGATTATATTCTTATTTCCGAAGAAAATGGAAAACTTACTATTTTGGATAGGCTAGGTAGAATTAGAGTCCACGTTAAAGACAAGATAAATTCTTCTACAAATTCATGGTATCAATACCAAAACAAATTTACTTCTATTACTAAAGAAGGGAACTTAATTCAGGTACAATCTGATGGTTCTATAAGCTATAAGAATCAGATACACGAAGATAACAGTAAATTGGTTGCTACTAATAAAACACTGGTTACGTTTACAGAAAACAAACTGACCATCAAAGATAAAACTATCGAGCTCGAGTATGGGGTATACACATCACCTCAGCTCTTTTATATCGACAATAAAATATACATAACTATCACAGACATCCAGTCTAAAAAAGTATATCTATATGATAGTAATGCTGAGCTCTTTCCTAACTTTCCTGTATATGGTAATTCTGCAATTAGCTTAGGCAATATGGATAAAGATCCTAATCTAGAGTTTGCTGTACAAGGAGATGAAAATGGTGTATTGATTTATCAGATAAATTAATATAACGCCGACTCTATGTTGACTTTTTAATTACGTTTCCCACTAATAGGAAACAACGTAATTAAAAAACCATGGAAATATCAAAAATTTTAACCTGCCTGTGCATTGGATTTTTATCCATTGTTTCGCTTCAGGGGCAGTCAATCGATACGAGTGTCCTCTCTACTACTGGAAATACTATAAGCAATGCTTCTTATGCGATCAATTTTACTATCGGTGAGACTCTTATTGGGACTATCACTAATTCGCAATCTGTAGATCAAGGATTTTGGTCTGGAATTGCTTCTCTAAATACGCTCTCTACAGAAACGTTTTTACCTAGTAGCAGTTCGGTTACGATATACCCCAATCCTGTATCAAATTATTTCACGATAAGGATACCCGATAGTAATCACTATAGTATTTCTTTATTCGACCTTACTGGTCAAGAAGTAATTACAAAAGACATTAGTACTTCACCCTTAGGAGATCAAATTGACATCAGTTCCTTATCTCAAGGATCCTACATCCTCAGGCTTTCGGTTTCAAATACCGATATAGGCAACTTCAAAATTATTAAACAATAAACTCACATCACAAAATTCAAAAAATCATGAAAAAAATAATAACAAATTTTCTGGTATTCAGCACCCTATTTTTTTGCACGCTATTATCTGCACAATCTATCCAAAAAAACTTTATCAACTACCAAGGAGTTGCCAGAAGTACTGGCGGAGATATTCTTGCTGATGAATCGATCAATATACAAATCGCTTTAAAATTTGGAGCACCTGATATTGCGGCAAGCTATGTAGAAAATCATACAATTACTACTAATCTAAATGGTGTATTTGCGTTATTAATTGGCAACGGAACGCCGGTTACAGGTGATTTTAACACACTTCAGTGGGGTGGTGTCGCTCCTTATGTAACTATAGCTATAAACGGTGCAGAAGTTGGAACTACTGAGTTAATGGCTGTGCCTTATGCAATTACATCTGGGGACACCCGATGGTTTTCTAATGGAGATGATATAGAAAATATAAATAGTGGTAATGTAGGAATCGATAGAACTCCAACTGCAAAACTAGACATTAATGGAGATCTAAGATTAGAAACAGGAACCTCAGCTAATGAAATCTCTACAGATGCAACACTTGGTGGCAATAGTAATAATGTGATCCCTACAGAGAGAGCTGTAAAAACATATGTAGATAATGCTACTGCAGTTACTACTCCAGTAATTTTTAAAGTCAGAGGTAATGGTTTTGCGGTAAAAGATCTTGATGCCAATACAACGATCGAAACGGATATCTGGGATATTAGAACTTATGATACCCGTAATGCATTTAATACCACTACCAAAAGGTTTGTTGCACCAGAAAGTGGATATTATTATTTACATGCGGTAGTGAGGCAATCTAATACTGTAACCACTTCTTTTTTCAGAATTAGTTTTAATGTAGATAGAGGTGTCGATTTTACTCAGATTGTAGATGGAGATGATGTAAAAACAGATGTTAGCGGTATATATTTTCTTACTGTCGGACAAGAAGTATTCGTCTCCTTAAGAAACTTTGGCGCTGGAGATGTCCGAATAGACGGAACTGGTAGTTGGTTCGAAGGGTATAAGATAAATTAACTCCTACTCATTTGATTTGTTTGATTTTAGTCAGAAAAACCGAGGTACCTTATGCTTCGGTTTTTTTATAGTGTCATTTCTGCTTCAAACAGAGTTATAAAATGTTTAATCAGCTTTTCTTTTACTTCCTTTATATTTACATTTTTTACTCCTAATTCTAGGTGTAACGAGGTAACAGCCTTATCGTTAATACCACATGGGATAATATGATCAAAATAACCAAGGTCTGCATTTACATTAAACGCAAAACCATGCATCGTCACCCACCTACTGGCTCTAACTCCCATAGCACAGATTTTACGGGCAAACGGAGTCCCTACATCCAACCAAACTCCTGTTTCTCCATTACTCCTTACTCCTGTAATCCCATATTCTGCCAGAGTACGAATCACCATCTCTTCTAGAAAACGTAAATATTTATGAATATCTGTAAAAAAATTATCCAGATCCAGGATCGGATACCCTACAACCTGTCCAGGACCATGGTAGGTGATGTCCCCTCCCCGGTTGATTTTATAAAAAGTAGCGTCTTTTTCTTTTAGTTGGTTTTGAGTCAACAAAAGATTATCTAGATCACCACTTTTACCAAGTGTATATACGTGAGGATGTTCTACAAACAGAAAATGATTAGGTGTCTCTATATTTTTTTCTTCTCTTCTGTTCTTGATTTTTATATCTAAAATTTTTTTGAAAAGAAGTTCCTGATAGTCCCAGGTTTCCTTAAAATCTTTTAGCCCTAATTCTTGTAATTTTATTTTCTTATTCATTACACTCCCTTTTGAGTATTTAATGAAAGATATAATAGAATAGTTAGTTTTTTAACTTCCAAAACGACCATTATATAGTAATTTTAGTGATCAAAAAACACTTCTAGATCAAAAATCGTGGGAGTATTATTGATATCATACATATTCCCTTCTATTTCGATACCTTTAAAATCAGAAAGTATTTTTGCTTTTTCATTTGTTACTTTATTGATTTTGTATGGAAATTTAAATCGCTGTTTAAACCGAATCATATTTGCCATAGGGCTATCTTTTTTTAGTGTCGTATCTTTATCTTTTTCTGCTTGGACTAAAGCATCTTTAGTAATCTTATGCGAAAAAGAAGTTTTAGAAAATACCATATCAAATGCTTCATTAAAATCTGGAAATTCTGATGTATTATCTTCGTTTTTGGATTTCTTATCTTTTAATTGTTCTTTAAAAATGGCTAACTCTTTTATATTTTGACCTTCTAGTTTTTTAGAAAACAGTTTTAAATCTTTTAAGTTCTCAAACTTATACCCCATCTTCATAATCAACTGATTTGTGGTTGTATCTGCTTTCATATACAGATTGAATGCTTCTAATTGCGCAATTTTTTCTCTTTCGGCTTTAGGTAGCTTACGTATAGAGTCTTTTTTTTCTTTTAAGTAATTTGAAAAATTAATTAGCGTATCTACTTGTTTAGGTTGTGTAGAATCTTTAGAACTCATTCCCATTTTCATCATCTCACTCATATCAAAACCGAGGCTATATGTACCACCTCCCTGTTCATTAAATTCTATCTCTTGTACGATCTCACAACTAATTAGAAAAACACTAACAAATAGGATCGAAAACACGGAAAAACAGATTTTTTTCATAAAAAACACTTATTTAGGATTATTAATGATCACTAGTGCTGCTATAACCCCAGGAACCCATCCACACAAAGTTAATAAAAGTACAATGACAATAGATCCGCATCCCTTATCCAAAACTGCTAATGGCGGGAAAAAAATTGATAATAAAACTCTCCAAATACTCATATGTTGTTACAAAATTACAATTTAATTATTACCTGATTAGACACTACTTCCTATCTTTTGTTACACTTCTATACTTTTTCTTTAAAAAATTTAGTCTTATACCATTTGAATTTACTGGAAAAGAAAATTAAGATTTTTTTATCTCAGTAAATTCAAATGGCAACTGGTATTATTAAATACTTAGAAATCGAATATCTATTGAAAGATTATATCATACTTTGTATCTTTGCAGGCTTAAAACGGCAGCATTATGCAATTATCGGAACAAGAATTGGTAAGAAGAGAGAAACTACAGTCGCTACGCGATTTAGGTATTAATCCATATCCCGCAGCTTTATTTCCTGTAGATCACACTTCTGAAACTATAAAACAGCAATATGAAGACGGAAAAAAGGTAGTTATTGCTGGTAGATTAATGTCTCGCCGTATACAAGGAAAAGCTTCATTTGCAGAAGTGCAAGATGCTAATGGTCGTATACAAGTGTATTTTAATAGAGATGAAATCTGTACAGGAGAGGATAAAACTAAGTACAATGACATCTATAAAAAATTACTAGATATCGGTGATTTTATTGGAGTCGAGGGAGAGCTTTTTACTACTCAGGTAGGTGAAAAAACGGTAATGGTCAAAGATTTTATAGTACTCAGTAAAACATTAAAACCGTTACCTCAACCAAGAACTGATGCTGATGGTAAGGTGTATGATGCATTTACAGATCCAGAATTACGGTACAGGCAACGTTATGTAGACTTGGTTGTAAATCCTCACGTAAAAGACGTATTTGTAAAAAGAACAAAGCTTTTTAATGCGATGCGTGAGTTTTTCAATAACAAAGGATATTTTGAGGTAGAAACTCCTATTCTACAACCAATTCCTGGAGGTGCTTCAGCTCGCCCATTCATAACACATCACAACTCATTAGACATTCCATTATATATGCGAATTGCCAATGAACTATATCTAAAAAGATTAATTGTAGGTGGTTTTGATGGTGTATATGAGTTTTCTAAAAACTTTCGTAATGAGGGGATGGATCGTACGCACAATCCAGAGTTTACCGCTATGGAAATTTATGTAGCCTACAAAGACTACAACTGGATGATGGAGTTCACTGAAAACTTAGTAGAGCATTGTGCATTGGCAGTAAATGGAACTACGGATGCAACTTTTGGAGCACACAAAATTAATTTCAAAACTCCCTATGCTCGCGTAACCATGACCGATTCTATAAAACATTTTACTGGTTTTGATATCACAGGGAAATCTGAAGAAGAAATTCGGGAAGCAGCAAAAGGTATGGGAATCGAAGTGGATGAAACCATGGGTAAAGGAAAGTTAATAGATGAGATTTTTGGAGAGAAGTGTGAAGGAAATTATATTCAACCTACCTTTATTACCGACTATCCAAAAGAGATGAGCCCTTTATGCAAAGAGCACAGGGATAATCCAGATCTTACAGAACGTTTTGAGTTAATGGTGTGTGGTAAGGAAATTGCAAATGCGTATTCTGAGCTCAACGATCCTATTGATCAGCGAGAACGTTTTGAAGCACAGTTAAAACTAAGTGAAAAAGGAGATGATGAAGCCATGTTTATTGACAATGACTTTATCAGAGCTTTAGAATATGGTATGCCACCAACCTCAGGAATGGGAATTGGTATGGATCGATTAATTATGTACCTAACTAATAATCAATCGATACAAGAGGTATTGTTCTTCCCGCAGATGAGACCAGAGAAAAAAGCTGTGGAATTAAACGATAACGAAAAAGCTATTTTTGAGATTATAAAAAAAGAAAAGAATATGCCATTAGCAGATCTTAAAACTGCATCTGGATTGAGTAATAAGGCTTGGGACAAGGGAATGAAAGGCCTATCTAAATTAGGGGTAACAAAGGTTATTAAAACTGATGATGCACTAATCGTACATTTAGCAGAGTAATCTTTTTCTATAAAACGTTGCTTGTACTAAGACTAAACCTTACTATTCTACCCAAGGACAGAAGCATGCATATTTTTTTGCTCTACAAGAGAAATCAATTCCTAAAGTGATTTGATGAAAACCACCATTGTTAAATGTTATAGGACTGGATTGATAGGAGTAATTATAAGCGATCATATATTTGCCAAAATTTACTCCAAAGAAAGGTGTTACGTGGCTTAAATTCTGGCTTTTTACTTCTGCTCCCTCTACAAAATCTATACTATCAAAACTTCTTCGGTATGATAATCCTCCCCATATTTTCCCAAAACTTATGTCACTATATACCTTAAGGTTAAAATCTATAGTAGATAATCGTGGACCATCTCTATAAGAATACAATAAAGAAGGTTCATAAGAAAATGCTTTTCCGGGTCGATCAAATACATAGCCAACCGATACTAAGTAATTTCTCAGATTATCTGTTATTTGTAAATCATTATTAATCCCAGAATTTTTCAACAAATTTTTAACGGTTACGTGGGTATAAAAATTATACAAATTATAAGAAAGACCAAAATCTATATTAAACTCACTAGAACTAAGCGATCCAGACCCAATCAGAGGATCATTGGCCACAAAACTACTTTGATCTAGTCGATATTGAATAATCCCCGCACTTAGCCCAAAGGATAGTTGATTGAGATCAGATTCACTTCTAGAAAACATAAGATGATGCGCATAGGTAAGATAGCCTCCTGTTTGAGAAGTAAACCCATTTTTATCATTATATAAAATAGCTCCAATACCTGATCGTTCTCCTATTCTTCCATTATAAGCTGCTGTAAATAGCCCTGGTGTATTTTCTTCACCTACCCAGTTTCTACGTCCTGTAATTCTAATCTGAGAACAATTCGATGCTCCTGCCATAGATGGATGTAATAAATAATAATTATCTGTAAGGTAGTCAGAATATACTGGTAATCCTTCCTGAGCAGTACCAATCTCTATTGATAACATCATTAATGCTATTAGTACTATTTTTGTTATTTTCATTGTATATATTATTGAACTAGAATAATGATGCTTCTATTATCTTTTTAGGGTAAAATGGTTATGGTATACTTCTGATCCATCGCTGAGTTCGGCTTTAAACCAATAATCATTTGCTGGTAGTGGTACACCTTTATAAGTACCGTCCCACCCTGCACTATTGGGATTTAATTGCGTCAGAAGCCTTCCATACCTATCAAATATATATATCTGCATATCTGGTACGCTTTCATCGCCTTGTACATTCCATAAATCATTTATGCCATCATTATTAGGTGTAAAGAAATTGGGGAAACCTATCACAAAAATTTCTGCCGCAATAAATCCACATCCATTTCTATCAGCTGCTGTTACTTGGTGTAGCCCCAAAGAAACATTGGTAAACACATTACTATCCTGAAAAGGACCTCCATCTAAGCTATATTCATACTCGCCTTCACCTGTTACAGTAGCAATAATATCATTACTATCTGCAAAAGAACCATTAGATAACTGCAGATCTATATTTTCTGGATCACTAATACCACGAATTGTTATGTCTGAACTTCCTTCACACATAGAAAATGTATCTGTATAAGTTACTGTATATGATCCTGGTTGAGTAGCCTCATAACTAGATTCAGTAGCACCAGGAATTACTGTACCATTCAGACTCCATTCAAAAGAATAGTCTCCACTAAACAATCCAGTATCGATAACATAAGAACTAAAAGAAATAGGACCTATACATACGGTGCCTGGTTCAATTTCTATTTCCTCAATATTGATTATTTCTACAAAAAATTCTACCTCATTTTGACATCCATTAATATCAATTTCTTGTAAAAATATAGTTTGACTCTCTTGGACTATGTCTCCAGCATTTAATTGTGTTCCTGTTCCATTAGTTCCTGTATAGTAATTTTGACCAGCAGATGTATCGGGTAATATATAACTTTCACAAAAACGATCTCCAACATTTACAGGAGCAACAGGATTGGGTAAAGAGTTTATGGTTATATCTAGCATTGCTTCATCAAAGCAATTAGGAGTCGTTCCTGTTTCTGCATAAACATATATCACTTGACTCGTAGTTATGATCTCTCCAGCATTAAGTTGTACACCTCCGCCACTCATCTCTGTAAAATAATTCCCAACTGTTAAAGTTGGTAATTCATAGGATCCACACTCCGATACTGGATCTATTGGATCGACAACTGGTACTTCTAAAATTTCAAAAAGAACATCTATTCGATCACTTACACAGTTTTCTGCAATATCTAAAGCCTCTACACTATAAACATAATCCCCTACTGCTGTATCTGTAGGTGTATATGTAATACTACTCGTTATTAGAGGGTTTCCATCAGCATCATACCAATTTGCTGTCTGGCCTGCTATTACATCTACCGATAATACTGGTGATGGAGATCCTACACAAATACTCTCATTACTAGGATTAGTAGGCTCTGCAATATCAGGACAAGTACAATCGGGTGCAGTAACAGCTAACATATCTTCGCAACTATCATTACTTGGGTTTTCTGCAATTATAGAGATATCTACTCCTGCCTCAATCCCTGTAATCATATTATTAGCGGTATCTATTGTAGCAGAACCAATAGGAAAAATAGACAAATCCCAAGTGCCATTTGTTGTAAAAGAGACATCATAAGTCATACGGTCAAAAGAGCAATTAGTCTCTACAAAAGTAAGTTCTGGCGCCACTGCAATTGTAACTGCAACTATAGAAGATGATGATATTGGACAACTAGTTGATGTAACTGTATATGTATAATCACCTACTAAGGTTGTCGCCAATGATGGATCTATAGTCCCTCTATCATCTGCTCCAAAAGGATCTCCATTAGGATCCGTCCAGCTACCCCCTATATCAGGAGTTCCTTCAATACTATCAAATAAATCTGCTGGAGTATCCGTAGCACAAAACTCGATCTCGCCATCTTCTCCTGGATCTCCTCCAGAATTTAATGTAACTACTACTTCTGCCATTCGACTACACCCTGTAGTTCCTACTGTATAGGTATAGGTTCCTGCTGGATCAGATGCTGGATTAAAAGTTCCATTATCATCTGTTCCAAAAGGATCTCCATTAGCATCTGTCCAATCACCTCCAGTTTCTGGGGTTCCTCCAAGACTATCAAATAAATTTACTGGAGAATCTCCAGAACATATCTCCAATGTACCATCCTCTCCTGCATCAGGAACATCTACAATAGCAACAGTCACTGTTCCTTTTCTCTCGGGACATGTTCCTATTGCAGGAAGTGTGTATACATAAACCCCAGCTACGTTTGATGTTGCGGTAAATGTTCCTAATTCTCCTCCTGTAAGAGGGCTTGGTCCTGTCCATGTTCCTCCAGGTATTGCTGCATCTACTAAGCTATCAAATAGGTTTATAGTTGGGATACCATCTGCACATCCATCCACATCTTGCATCTCATCAATTTCTTCGAACTCTTCTCTAAAATCTACATCATCACCGGGTTTATGATTATCCGGAAGATTTGTAGGTAATTCTCCTCCATCTGTAGGATTAGTTACAGCTGTGGCATCATCTAAAATTACGGTATCAAAAGCATCATCTAAACCATCTGCATCGGCATCCACTCCACTGGGAGTAATATCAGATATACCATCCTGATCAAGATCATGTGCTTCTGTAGTATCATCTAAACAATCATTATCTGAATTTAAATCCAGATAATCGGCTGTTCCATCCATATCTGTATCTACAGGGGCTATATTATTTGGTGCATCATAAGCATCATCTACTCCATTTCTGTCAGAATCATTACCACTCGGGGCTATATACCCTGCTGTAGACTGTCCTTCTATATTATCTTGTATTCCATCATCATCTGCATCTATATCTTGATAATCATCCAGACCTGTACCATCTGTATTTATAGGCGTTAGCCCGCCATTAGCTGCTATTGGAACACCATTAGCATCTACTCCCCCATCTATTCTTCCATCTCCATTAGCATCCAAGTTTCCAAAACCTGCTTCTACAACATCATAGATCCCATCATTATCATTATCAAGGTCTACTGAATTTGGTATTTCATCCCGATCAAAATCGCAACCTAATTCTGCAAAACGAACATTATCAATACCAATATCATTTCCATTTTGCCCTATAGGTTGTTCATTTACAATATTTAATGTCAAAAAAGTAGTGGTCGTTGCAGTAAAATTAAGCCTTAGTGTATTCCATATATCATCATTAGCAACACCAAGTCCTGCAGATGTTTCTGTAAAAATAGGTGCGGATCCTGCTGGCAAATTCTGATCTATAAGCTCTAAGAGCAATTGAGGGGCATTTTGACATTGATTTGGATCATCACATAATCCCGCTAGGTCAAGTCTAAAATTATACGTAGAACCAGCAACTATTGGTATATTTTCAATTTGGTATATTGGTTGATTTATAAAGTTTGGTCTAATATTAATTGCTAGATACCGACCATTCACATCTCCACTCCCATCAGAATTAGCAATTGGGTTGGCATTAGTTGCCACGAAGAAAACATCAAAATTAGCAGAATTTAAGAAAAAAGTAGATGTCCCTACATTATATTGCCCGTCATTGGGCCAGACTGCTATGTAGTCATGTCCTAATACATTAGGATCTGTAGTAGGTACATTTCCAGTCCCAAAATCTATATCCACTAATGGTAATACTTCTGTAAGATCCGTAGGACTACAACTACTATTTTCTATAGTATCTAGAATACCATCATTATCATCGTCTAAATCAATATCATTAAGCACTCCATCATTATCAAAATCATCATCCAAACAATCCCTAACAGTTACTCTTGATTCTGCTCCATTACAAATTGCATTTCCTGCTACGGTATATATATAATCCCCAACTGGATCTGTACCAATAACAAAATTACCTCTATCATTAGTCCCAAAAGGATTGCCATTAGGATCTGTCCAAGTTCCCCCTGGATCAGGATTTCCTTGCAAGAGGGTAAAAAGCTCTCTGGTACCACTAAGGTTACACAATAACAAATCCCCTTCTGTACCAGGGTTTGGAGAATCTTGGACTGTAATCATTATTGTATCTGAAGCAAAACCACCTCCACCAGAAACTTGAACTTCTACAGTAAATGAATCTTGTACATTTCCAAAAAAATGAAACGTCCCAGGGTCTCCAACTTCTCTCTTTATTTCTTGACCTGTATTAACATTTCTCCATAAATACTCATATGCATCATTTGGTGGATCTACTATAGTATTGATCTGGATATTATCACCCTTACATATAGTTGCACTCCCACTAGCATCAACCTCTAAAGTAAGGCTTGATTGAGAATATATTGAATTGGATAGCGGAAAAAACAATAAAAGCAGAATCCATAATTGTATTTTTGTATTCACGATAATTCTAGTTTGCGGTTAATATCAATTTCCTAAGTACAAGTCCCATTAGGTTAGTGTATATATTGGTTAACTATATATTTTTGTATTTAGACCAGATATAACGCACATATTGCTTTTTTAGTTTTTATTTTTTAAACTATTCGATATAAAGCTTATAATGTCGACGTTAAAACCCTATTTTATACTTTCAATAAAAATCGAAGTAAAATCTTACAAATAAAATATAATATAGATGTTCATACTAAAAATTAGTTGCTACAGCTTCATTATTGTGATTTTCATCTTTTATCGAACTGTTTATTTACAATTAACAGTATTTACGGATGAGAATTTCGTAAAAATAATGGCAAGGATTTTTCGCTAGATTGATGAATCAAATTAAAGAATAGCCATAGCTATTGTTTCATGTTATGAAGAAAATATAGTAGAAAAAGAATGTCTTTAGATGCGAAATTTTTATTCGTAAATCGTATAATATGCTAAAAAATGATCTAATCATTCTAAGAATATGTGTTGAACCATAATACATCAGTAGCTTAATTATGGTAAATCAGTACTATGATTTTCTGATAAACCAATAATCTCCTATATTTGAATAACAAAAACTATCAATTATGCCTTATATAAGTGATGATGAACTTTTGGATTTTCAAGTTCAGATAGACGAAGCCAAGGAGCAAAAAAGAGCAACTAACTATACTCATAACAAAGCTTTACGAGATGAGAAAGAAAATACTCGTAAGTTTAAGATTACTTCTATTATATTAGGTATTATTGCCGTATTAGGAGTTATCGGAACCCTATATTTTATGAATTTCAATACCCCTAAGAATATGATTTCTCAGACAGCAGCTAATGCGCAGACTGATGTATTGAAAACTAAAATTGCTGATCTAGAAGAGACAATCAAAAATATATCTATGGATCAGGAGATTAATGCATCTGATACTACCGAAGAGAAAGCTTCTCTAGAAAATGAGTTGATTTATACAGTACAAATTGGAGCCTACAAAAACAAAAATTTATCTATGTATTCTGATAAATTTGTCAATTTTAGAGAGATCAAAGCTGGTGATTTTAATAAATATACTCTTGGCAATTTTGCTACTTTAAATGAAGCCAAAAAATTCCGTAGAGCTATAGTCGGTTTAGGATTTAAGAATGCATTCATTGCTTCATATCAAAATGGGAAAAGGATCAAAATCGAAGAGGCTTGGTAAGTCTTATAACTTAAAAAACACATTACTCTTGATTACTTTTTTTTAGCGTTCTATTTTGGATATACATTATGCTTACAAAATAAGCTGCAATGCTCATAGGGATATATCCAAAAATAACATTTTTATCAAAAAAGCTGTAATATACATAAAGATCCGAGCATGCTATCAAGACATAAAAACATACTATACTCCAATATATTTTTAAGTGCGTTCTTAATACTCGGTGGTGCTTTTTCCAGTTAATGAAAAAATACAAGGCTGTACTAATTTGTATGAAGCCAAGAACAATCTGTGCTAAAAGACCTTCTACTTGAAATCCCCAGGAATTAAAATAAAATGAATCTAGATGTAATCCTAGAGTACTCATAAAAACAATAATGTGTAGTATAAAAAGTATATTTTTCATTTTCATAACATTAGTTAAACAACTTGTCAAAACCACAAGGCATTAGTTTGGTATTATTTACTTCAGATATTCGTATATACTATAAACTATATCAGCTATAAGCAAACTACCTCAGAGCAAGCTTAGAGCTATTAGACCTGAGATCCTGTTAGATACTGAAACGAGTTCAGCAAACAACGGGATTAGTTCAACTATCTGATTTGAAAGCGTTGCTTCGCAACTTATCAAATCAGATAGTTGAACTAATAAAAAGGCAACTGCAACGAGGCAGTCGCCTCTTCTAATCATCAAAAAATTATTTTGTATTTGCGTCAATAAATTTCTTATCCCTTGTGTTTTTTTGTACAGCAATTGCGGCAAATAAACTCAGAATAAAAGACATTGCATAAAAGCCTTTTTCGCTCAACTCTAATTCTGCGTTCCATAATCCTATAATCAATAATACGATAGAGGCTAGTGCAGCAAACCAACTGATTCCATAATATATCTCAGTTACTTTTAGGCCTTCTAATCGGTCTCTAACATTTTTTTGTACCGATACTGCAGCAAATAATCCGAATAATAAAATAGTAAAATAATACCCTTTTTCATTTAGCATCATTTCAGCATTCCATAATCCGATACAGAATGAAACCATACCTGCCAACAGGGCAATCCAAGAGGCTCCAATAAATGCTGGAGTAGGTTTCTGATCATATACCTTATTTTCTTTGTTATCTGCTTTTTCGACTTGGATATCTTCTGTGATATCATTATTAAACTTGTAGTCCATAAGAATTGATTTTGATGATTAATTAATTTCAATTGTTTGATTTGAACAAGACAAATTTGCAACAATTCTGATGCATCAAAAATTCTATATAAACAAAAAACTTACGATATATTTATCTAAAATATTAAATTTTATTAATAAAAACAGTACTTTTAATATAAAATACTTATGATATAATGCATAGTATCACTTCTATAATTTCCATACTATCAGCAGAAGAAAAAAGAGATTTCATCTCACTACTCAAACAAAAGAACAAAAGAGCGGATACTAAAAATATTGAATTATTCAAACTACTAAACGCCACTCCCGAACATAAAAATCTGGATGTGCTTATCTATAAAAAAAAAGCAAAAGGAGCCTACCACGCCCTCTGTAAACGATTACACGATAGTTTAATAGATTTTATAGCGACTAAAAGATTTGAAAGAGAATCATCTGAAGAAATGGAGGTTATGAAACTATTAATAGCCAGTAGGGTTTTCTTTGAGCAAAAACAATATAAAATTGCCTTAAAAACTATTAGAAAAGCTGAACTCAAGGCAAAAATATATGATCTTTATAGTATTCTTAGAGAAATATATTACACAAGAATTCAATATGCACATCAAGATATCAAAACTGATCTAGAAGATATTATCAAAGATTTTAGACACAATCAAAAATTGTTATCTCAAGAAGAAAATCTGAACCTTTTTTATGCCACAATTCAAGATCACCTAACAATAAGCACCAAAAACATCCCTCAAATCATACAAGATACTTTATCCAGATTTGACATCTCTATATCTCACGATATCAGCTTTAGATCACTTTATAAAATACTAGAAATTGGCAATCGAGCTGCAAATATCGAACGTAATTTTCATGTTATCTTACCTTTTGTAGAAAAAGCGTATCAGCAAATCGAGGCAAGAGAAGCACTTGTTAAAAAACACCTCTTCTATCATATACAAATCTTATATTATGTATCGAACTCTTATTTTAGAACTAAAGATTTTACTACTTCGATGAAGTATTTAAAATTGATGAAAGCCCAGATGCAGGAAGAACGTAAAAAATATGACAAACGTTTTTTACCACAATATACTTTATTAAAAGTGCTCAACCATAATTATTCTGGAAATGCAAACCTAGCCATGGAGATATTAGAAAAATTTGATCATTCGAAGTCTAAGCATCAAACTTCTTATCTACTAGATTTAAAATTATCCAGGATCGTAGTCTACTTCCAGCAATCCAGACCTGAAGAAGCTATTCGATTATATAGGGATTTATATCATAGTGACATCTGGTATACCGAAAAAGCTGGGACAATCTGGGTGATCAAAAAAAATCTTATCGAAATATTATTATACATAGAATTAAATAATGTTGATCTTGTAATCTCTAGAGTAAAGAGTTTTAGGAAAAAATATGGAAATCATCTAAAAAACACTCATAACACTCGGGTCTTAGATTTTTTATCACTAGCAACAACCTATTACTACCATAAAGAGAATATAGACACCTCTACTTTTCTTAGTAAAATAGAGAATACATTAATCAAAAATATTCCTGAGCACGAAGATATCTTTACTATGAGTTTCTATGCTTGGCTTAAGGCAAAAGTTACTCAATCTGATATATATAAAGTGACATTAAAGACTATTAACAGAACAATTCATTGAAAACTGTCTATCAATCCTGTATTTCTTTCCTTTTCAATATACAATCCATTAATATCACAAACAATACTGGAATAAACCATTGATGATATATCATATACCTACCAATGCTATGCTGCACCATACATATTAATAAAATATTACTAAACATTAGCAATAGTACTATTAATGAGAATAATGCTAGTCTATCTTTATATTCCTTCCAGATGTAAAATGATGCTATTAGTAGTAAAATACATAACCACATGATATAAAAACCCCCAAAAGCATGCTCTATATTCTTGTAAAACAAATCTACACACTTCCAAAAATTATCAAGCAATAGAGGCAACCACATTTGCATTAAAAATTGATCATTAGCAATCAATGCTTCATGTGAATCGGGATTTTCGGGCATCAAAAATTTACGCCCTTCTAGAGATAATACACCATAAGATATTTTTACAAAATTATAATCAAAATGATGAAACACATTGTCATTAACTGGCACATAAAAATCATCTAATAACTTACGATCCAAAGCTATCTGATACATGTGTTTATAATATGCTTGGGTATTAGGATCATCATAAATCTGGTAATCATCTGCATCAGCCACAAAAAAAGGCAATATCATTACTTGCAGGCCTGTACTGGATATATTAATATATTTTCCGTGCACAACGTAATTAAAACTTTTCTGGATACCTGAAATCACGAAAGGCATCAGTACCAAAACAAGTATAGGAACTATAAAACGTTTATGATTCTTAGTACTATACCATTGGTATATCATAAGCAAGAGAAGTACCGGTAAAATAAATAAAAATTGAGTTCGCACCAGCATAGTTAGACAAATAGCAGTCAGTAAAAACCAAATGTATTTTTTTTGTTTGAGAAAAAAATATTGCACCAAAAACGCTATAACAAAAAGAAAAAAAGGATACGCTAGGCCTTGAGTAACAATCTTATTTACTGTTAGGTATTCGGGAATAAAAATTGGAGCTACTAAGATTACATCTATAAAAATTAATAGTCTTTTATCAATTTTAAATGTTTTTTTAAGGATTTGATTCAAATAAAGGCATGACCCCAAACCAAGGATCCATTGTAAAAAAACGATCACAAAAAAATAGTATTCTTCGCCAAATAACTTTCTGAAAACAAACAAAAAAGTTCCATATCCAGGAGGTGTGATTAGAGAAAACCCAACATAACTTATCGTATCTGGCTCAGTAATCACTCCCGTCATTACTACATATATACTGACCAATACATATAAAAAAACACGATGCAAATGATTAGAAAAAATAAAACTCATATATGCTGTAATAAGAACTAAAAGTAATTCAAATATTACGAACCTACACCCAAAAGGTTTAACTTTCTTTTCACAAATAACGCCTTGATAATTAGCTACCTTCGGCGAATTAAAAAAAATTGATTATGCGCAAATATACTTTTCTCTGGATTTTAATCACAGCAATTACTTTTTCTAGCTGTGCTTCTTTTCAAACTAAAAAAGGAAAAACAGTTCCCACAGCTGCCAATAAAAAACCTCCAAAAGATAAAAATGCAATCAAGCCTTATGATAAGGTGATTACCAAAAAAGCAAAAACAGACAAAGGATTATTTACGGTTCATCATCTAGATGACAAGTATTTCTATGAAATCCCTGACTCATTGTTCAACCGAGAGATGCTAATGGTCACTCGTATCTCCAAAACTGCAACAGGTATTGGTTTTGGTGGAGGAAAACAAAACACACAAGTATTACGATGGCAGAAAAAAAATAAAAAAGTACTATTGCGTGTTGTATCACATCAGATATTTGCCGCAGACTCCTTACCTGTACACGAAGCGGTAGAGAATTCTAATTTCGAGCCTGTATTATTTACATTTCCGATCAAAGCTTTTCACAGGGATTCTATCCATAATGCTACTGTAATTGATGCTACAGATTTATTTACTAAGGATGTAAAAGCACTAGGATTCCCCGCCTCTAGAAGAAAACAATATAAAATAACTCGATTAGAGGCAAACCTTTCATATATAGATTCCATTAAGAGTTATCCATTAAACATAGAGACAAGACACATAAAAACATATGCTGCAGGTGAACCGCCATCAAATGCAAGCACAGGATCTATTTCGTTAGAAATGAGTAATTCTATGATTTTATTGTCTAAAAATCCTATGAAACGCCGATATTTTGATCAACGTGTAGGTTGGTTTGCAAGAGGACAAACAGATTATGGATTAGATGCACAAGAAAGTAAAACAGTACGGTATCTCGATAGATGGCGACTAGAAGTAAAAGATGAAGATATCGAAAAGTTTAAAAGAGGAGAATTAGTTGTCCCAAAAAAACAGATTGTCTATTACATAGATCGTGCTACTCCAAAAAAATGGAGAAAATACTTAAAACAAGGTATCGAAGATTGGCAAGTCGCTTTTGAAGAAGCTGGTTTTAAGGAAGCGATTATCGCTAAAGATCCTCCTACCGTAGAAGAAGATCCAGATTGGAGTCCAGAAGATGTTCGATACTCGGTGGTACGCTATCTAGCCTCTCCAATACCCAATGCAAATGGGCCACACGTAAGTGATCCTAGATCTGGAGAAATTCTAGAAAGTGATATCAATTGGTATCATAACGTTATGACATTATTACGCAACTGGTTTTTTGTGCAGACTGCAGCTATAAACCCTGAAGCCCAAGGAGTTGCTTTCAAAGATGAAGTGATGGGTAGACTGATTCGATTCGTATCTGCTCACGAAGTTGGGCATACCATTGGATTACCTCATAATATGGGAAGTAGTGTCGCGTATCCTGTAGAGTCGCTACGTGATCCCGCTTTTACCAAAAAATATGGTACTGCACCATCTATTATGGATTATGCGCGTTTTAATTATATCGCACAACCAGGTGATGGAGATGTGGCACTCATGCCAGAGATTGGCATCTATGATAAACACTCCATACGTTGGGGATACAGACCGATTTTAGATAAAACGGCAGAAGAGGAAAAAACAACTTTAGATCAATGGATCTTAAAACACGCAGATGACCCGATGTATCGCTTTGGTAGACAACAGCGTGGAGTAATTGACCCCAGTTCTCAGACCGAAGACCTTGGTGATGATGCTGTAAAAGCGAGCACCTATGGTATTGCCAACCTAAAAAGAATTGTCCCCAATCTAATCAAATGGACTGCAGAAGATGGCAAGAACTACAGTGACCTACAAACTATGTACGGACAGGTTCTAGGGCAATACAATAGATATATGGGGCATGTTTCTTCTAATATCGGAGGGGTATATGAATATTATAAAACCTATGATCAAGAAGGTGCTGTATACACCCATGTCTCCAAAGAAAACCAGAAGCGCGCTATGAAATTTTTACACGAACAGTTATTTAAAACCCCTGACTGGTTATTAGATACTTCTATTTTTAATAAAATAGAATCTGCAGGAAGTGTAGAACGTGTAAGAGGTTTTCAGGTAAGGACACTTACCAATCTATTAGATCACGGAAGAATGGCAAGATTAATCGAAAACGAAGCCTTAAATACTAAGGCCTACACATTAATAGATATGATGAGTGAGCTACGAAAAGGCATATGGAGCGAGTTACGAAATGGAGCTACAATAGATGTATATCGTCGTAACCTACAACGAGCCTATATCGAACGATTAGAGTTTTTGATGACCAAAGAACAAACGCCAATACCACCTAACAGAAGACGATTTGTAATACGCACAAATGTAGATGTATCGCAGAGTGATATCCGACCTATTGTTAGAGCAGAGTTAAAAATCATACAGAGAGATATCAGAAATGCTATAAGCAGAACATCAGACAGAATGACCCGCTATCATTTACAAGATGCAGAAGAAAGAATTACTTTGATACTAGACCCTAGCAAATCATAAGTAAGTTATTCGAATTATAGAGCGTTATTATCTGATAATATAGTGAAGTGGTTTAAAACGCAAAAAAAGTAAACTTGAATTAGCCATTAGAACCTTCGTCATGAATGTTCTAATGGCTAATTCAGGTTTATTCATAAACAGCATTTTTGGCAATTTTTCTGTTTATTTCCAAATCTGATTTTACGCTTTCCAGTTTCATCTCAATGGTCTTAAGTGCTACTTTCCCAAGAGGCAAACGAAGTGTCGGGTTCTCAGAGTTAACTATATCGATAATTGCTTTTGCTGCCCTCATAGGGTCTCCTTCTTGTTTTCCATGAACTCCCTTAAGTTTAGTTCTAAAGGCTCCAGCTGTTTCTGAATAATCAGCTATTATATTTTCTGCTTGCCCAAGCGCATTCCCTGCAAAATTAGTACGAAAAGGTCCTGGTTCTACTATTATAACCTTTATACCTAATGGGGCTACTTCTTGAGCCATAGCTTCGCTAAATCCCTCTAAAGCAAATTTGCTTGCATTATAGATTCCAAAACCTGCAAATGCCTTGATACCCCCGTGGGATGAAATCTGGATGATATGCCCTTTCTTCTCCTTACGCATATATGGCAAAACAGTTTGTGTCAATTGTAATGTTCCGAAAAAATTTGACTCAAAAACGCTTCTGGCCTCTTCTACAGATGTTTCTTCAACTGCCCCTACAAACCCAATTCCTGCATTATTGACCAGCACATCTATTATTCCGTAATCTGATAGTATCTTTTCTATGCAATGTTCAACACTTTTTGAATTGGTAATATCCAATAAAATGGCTCGTGCATTAGTAGGATAATTTTTATTGAATGCGTCTACTTGCGATTTTTGTCGAAATGTTCCAATAACAAAATCTTCTTTTTCAATAACTGATTTGGCTAAAGCCTTGCCCAATCCACTTGATATTCCTGTGATCAACCATATTTTTTTTTCATTATTATTATTTTTTAAAGCATTTATAATTTCCGAAACTTCTACGCGGTTTCTATACTCTCCACCTAGCAATTTTACAAAGGTGTTGTAATATATCTGTATTAAAAATGAACTGAATTATGAAATATTCTTGAACTAGTTCAACCTGAACTATAATAAAGGTGAGTTATTAAGATCTTTTTATCAACCTGGGTTCGATTAATACTTCTTATTGTCGCTACCTCTGCCGTAGTAGATACTCAAACCAAAGTGGCTCATATTGCTTCTCAGGAACTTGTGGAATCAATGCCAGATTTTAAAACTGCTAAAAGTGAAATCGAAAAATTAAACAAAACCTATGAAGCTGAGATTAGAACTATGGTTTTGGAATACCAGAATACGGTCAAAAAATTTACACAAGAAGCGGAACAAAAAACAAAAGAAGAAAACCTAAAAAGACAAGCCGAGCTGCAAACTACTGAACAAAGTATTGCCGGATATAGAGAAAATGCAGCAAAGGATCTACAAGCCAAACAAACAGAATTATTAAAACCGATCATGGAAAAAGCGCGTGTTGCCATACAAAAAGTAGCAAGATCAAAAGGGTTTAATTATGTTTTTGATAGTACGCTAGGAACAGGAATGATTATGGCAGACGGAACAGATCTCATGATCGATGTTAAGAAAGAATTGGGAGTTTAAAATTTATCATTTTCTACGCCTAGAATACAATATTTCGTAAGATTACATCCAAAAATAGCTTAATCCATATTAATTTGAAAGGTTTGTTTCCCATACCCTACAAATTAAAAAAAACTTGTTTTAACAGCTATCTTTGTAGTATGTCAAAATCATTATTATTTATACCCGATATTTCTGGTTTTACAAATTTTGTACAAACTACCGAAGTAGAACATAGTCAGCATGTGATAGCAGAACTGTTAGAAGTTTTGATAGCTGCTAATACACAAGAGCTAACACTCGCAGAAGTAGAAGGCGACGCACTTTTTTTTTACAAAGAGGGTTCTATACCTTCACAAGAAAAGCTATTGGCGCAAATAGAAACAATGTATACGGCCTTTTACAGCCATTTAAAACTCTTAGAAACGCATCGTATTTGTCCTTGTCAAGCTTGTTCTAGTGCCTCTAATCTAGAACTTAAGATTGTAGCTCATGCTGGCGAACTACAATTCATCAATGTTCAAAATAACAAAAAGCCATTCGGAGAAATTGTTATTCAGGCACACCGACTGTTAAAAAATTCGGTAAAAAGCGATAATTATGTGCTACTTAGTGAAGATCTTGCGAATGAAATCATGATTCCTACTAACTATAAATCATCTCTTTATACGTTTAGTGAAGATGAAAACACTTATGATAATCGGACTATTAAATATATTTATTCAGAAATTGATACTGCAAACCTAAAATTAAAATCTTTTAAAGATGGTGAAGTAATTGAGCTCAATAGAATTCCTAATCTAATTGTCGAACGTACCTATCCGTCTTCTCCAGAAGAGTTAATAGAGATTTTAACCAATTATAGATATAGGCACTTATGGGCCGAAGGAGCTCAAGAAATTATTTATAATGAAAACGAAGTTACTCGTTTAGGCTCTGAACATATGTGTGTGGTAGGTGGTAAACAACTTGATTTTACAGTTGTTTCTAAAGCAAATGCTGATGCGCAATTTGTGTACGGTGAATTGACTACAAGCCCACCTCCTGTGGATAAAATGTATCAGTTCTTTAACATTGACAGGATATCCGAAACAGAATCTAGAGTACGAGTTGAATTGTTCTGGGAAGCAAAATCAATTTTTAAGAAGTTATTGATTCAACTGGTAGCAAAAAAACTCTTTAAAAAAAATATCAATACTTCTTTGGATAAATTGTATCAGCTTGTATAATAGCAATCAAATTTCAAGAAATCCTAATTTC
This sequence comes from uncultured Aquimarina sp., assembly GCA_947493495.1. Taxonomy (GTDB): domain Bacteria; phylum Bacteroidota; class Bacteroidia; order Flavobacteriales; family Flavobacteriaceae; genus Aquimarina. The sequence continues at coordinate 24,790 of CANLRN010000022.1, read as the reverse complement.
TTTTTTATTTATAACATATATGATCAAAAGACATACCTTCTTGGCTTTTATGTTCTAACTTCAAGATTTTTTGGCGAGTCGTTTTCTTATTTTACTTAAAAATTCTGGTGACATTCCAAGATAGGAAGCCAATGTATATTGAGGTACTCTCTGCACTATTGAAGGGTAAAGCGCATAGAATTCTAAATACCTTTCTTCTGCCGACTTGCCTATGTTAGACAATACTCTGCGTTGGGAGTAGGCAAATGATTTTTGGGCAACCAATCTAAAAAAACGTTCGAATTTCGGGTTTTTATCACAGAGATGCTCCACATCTTCATACGCAATTTGCTGCACAGTCGAATCTTCTAGAGCCTCCACAAATAAAGAGGCAGGGCTTTGATTTACATAGCTATTAAAATCACTTATAAACCAATCCTCAATCGCAAATTGAATGGTATGTTCTATTCCTTCAGTATTGACAAAATAACTTCTCAAAGCTCCTTTTAAAACATAGGTTTGATGAGTGCAAACAAAATTCGGTTGGACAATAAATTGCCTACGCTTGATTTTTGTTGTACGTACTATAGCGATAAACTGTTGTTCGTCGTCTTCATTTAGAGAGACATATCTCTTAATGTTTTTTATTATTTTTTCGTATTCATTCAATGTTCTTCTAGAGCAAATTAAAAGATTTCAGCTACTGCCTGTACGGTTTGGTCTAAATCGGCATAAGTAAGGGCTTCAGTAATAAACCAGGTTTCGAATGCACTAGGAGCTATATAAATTCCTCGTGCTAACATCCCGTGAAAAAATGTCTTAAAGGTGTCGTTATTTCCTTCAGCCGCGCTTTTAAAATCAACTACAGTATCTTCTGCAAAATGTACTGATATCATAGACCCTAACCGATTAATCGTATGAACAACCTTTTTTTCTGTAAGCACTTTTGCAATACCTTTATGTAGGTATGCTGTTTTTTCGGCAATGCTATCAAAGATCTGTGGGTTTTCGTTTAACTCTGTAAGCATAGCCAGTCCTGCAGCCATGGCCAATGGATTTCCACTTAGTGTTCCTGCTTGATATACAGGACCTAATGGCGCAAGATGATTCATAATCTCTTCTCGTGCAGCGAATGCTCCTACCGGAAGACCTCCTCCGATTACTTTACCAAAGGTAACAATATCTGCAGCTACATCTAATAGTTCTTGTACACCTCCTCTAGCTAACCTAAATCCTGTCATCACCTCATCAAAAATCAATAGTATATCATGCTGATCACATAAAGATCGTAATCCTTCTAAAAAACCTTCTACTGGAGGAATACAGCCCATATTTCCTGCAACAGGCTCGATAATAATACAAGCAATATCATTAGTATTAGAAGCTATAATTTCTTCTACATGCTGCAAATCATTGTATCTGGCAAGCAAGGTATCCTTAGCAGTTCCTTGCGTAACACCGGGGCTATTGGGACTACCAAAAGTTACGGCACCGCTCCCCGCTTGTATCAAAAAAGAATCACTATGCCCGTGATAACAACCTGCAAACTTGATAATTTTATCTTTTTTGGTAAACCCTCGAGCTAATCGCACAGCACTCATACAAGCCTCTGTCCCTGAGTTTACAAATCTAATTTTATCGATATTAGGAACCATAGAAACGGCAAGTGCTGCAATCTGGGTTTCTATTGCTGTTGGCATCCCAAAACTAGTGCCTTTTTTTGCTTTATCAATTACCGCATTGACCACTGGAGGGTGTGCATGACCTAGAATCATTGGCCCCCACGAATTGATATAATCAATCAAACGATTTCCATCTTCATCATATAAATAAGCTCCTTTTGCTTCTTTTACAAATATAGGATCTCCTCCTACTGCTTTAAAGGCTCGAACAGGAGAATTAACACCTCCAGGGATTACTTGTTGTGCAGCTGCAAATAATGCACTACTTCTTGTATACTTCATATAGATTTATGATTCGTCGGATAATTAATTAGGCTTTACTCTTAAGATTTGCCCAATAGCTATTGCATTGTTTTTTAAATCATTGTAGGCTTTGAGATCATCAACCTTCATATTATATCTTTTAGAAATAGAATATAAGGTATCGCCCTTTTTTACTACATATTGATCATCAGTTTTTGCAGGGGTTTTGGGTGTTTGCTCCGCTACTTGACCTCCTCCTAGCACTTCTGCATCAAACATATACAATTGATATCGTTCTATAATACTTATCAATTTATCAGGATATTTCCTATCCGTTGCATAGCCTGCAGCACGCAATCCTCGCGCCCAAGATTTATAATCATTAGGTTTATAAGTAAATAATTTTGCATAGCGCTTTCTATTTTTTAGAAAAAGGGAATGATCTCTGAATGATTCACTGGCTTTATCATATTTCCTAAAACATTCTTGAGAGCGATCATCATCATGATATACTTTTTCGCCTGTCCAATCGTGGCATTTTATCCCAAAATGATTTTTTGCTTTACTTGTCAATTTTCCATAGCCTGCCCCAGATTCTAATATTCCTTGTGCCAAGGTAATACTTGCAGGTATACCATATGTAGCCATCTCTGATTTGGCGATCTCTGCATATTCGTAAATATAATTTTGTATTTTCTGCTTGTATGAGACATTAGCCAATGGGTTTGGCTCTTTTACAGTAATTTTTGTTTCTTCTCTGTGAATTCTTTTTCTACTAGAAACAGATTCTTTTTTTCTTGTAGAGCTTGTTGCTTTTTTATTTCCTCCACAAGCTACTACTACTGCAGACACACAAAATAGCAGTAAAAACTTCTTTATGTTCATAATATTTAATCAATCAGAGGTAGCCCCTTTTTATTTAATTTTTTGTTCATTCCTGCAATACCTTGCAAGCCTCCTGTATGAATGGCTAAAATACGAGTATTTTTTCTAAAAAAACCATTCTTCATCATATCAAAAAGACCATATAGCATCTTAGATGTATAGATTGGATCTAATCGTATTTGATGATTTTTATGGAATGTATTTATAAACTCAATAAGTGTTGTATTTATTTTACCATACCCTCCAAAATGATACGTATTTTCTATATCCCAATTGGTTTTTTTAGTGTATTTGGCTATTTCTGATTGGATATAATCTCCTCTCAATGCTGGAAATCCAATAACTCTTTGATTATTAGTACTGGCATTAATGACTCCAGCAATAGTCCCTCCTGTACCTACAGCACAACAAATAACATCAAAATGGATGTCTTGTTGTCCTAAGATTTCTGTACAACCTTGTATCGCTAATTGATTAGTTCCTCCTTCTGGGATGCAGTAAAATGTTCCAAATTCTTGTTTGAGTTTTTCTAAAAAATGAGAAGTTGTTTTCTCTCTGTAAGAAGCTCTTGTTATAAACTTCAGTTGCATTCCATACTCGACAGCCTGACATAGTGTATCATTTTCTGATAGTGTCTGCTCAATAGTTTCTCCTAGCTCTTCTCCTCTAATCACTCCGATCGTTTTTAGACCAACTATTTTGCCTGCTGCGGCAGTTGCTGCGATATGATTACTGTACGCGCCACCAAAAGTAAGTATGGTATCAAAACCTAATTTTTTAGCTTCAGAAAGATTGTATTTTAGTTTTCTAAATTTATTCCCAGAAACTTCTGGATGGATCAGATCTTCTCTTTTTATGTGTAACTGTATAGATGCTTCTTTTAGTAATGGATGGGTAATTTCCTCGTTTTTTGTGGGTAGTATCGAAGAAAACATAACATTCAAGAAATTATAGATATTTTATAAAGTTCCATAGTTTTCTTTCTTTTAAATATGATAAATTTTCCTCTTGCTCATAGGCTTCTCGTTCAAAAGAAATATTACGATAGGCTTCTTGAGAATTTCGATATTGGATAAGGCGTATCACATATTCGCAAAGGTATAGCAGATAAAAAGGCAATATCAGCAATTCTGCTTGTTGTCTTAAGTGAATTCTCTCATGGTTGATAAAATATTTATCATCCTTAAGATACCTTTCTTTGACTACTATAAATGGCCATAATGCAATACCTACAAAATGGCGACCTATCAAATATTTGTTCACTACAATTGGCATACTGGCTGCAAGATAGTATTTTTGTAGCGATGAACAATCCAAAAAGAATACCAAAACCCGAAAAAGGAGATTATTACCTAACTCCAGAAGGATATCGATGTTTTACAGAACAATATCATCTAAAAAGAGGCTATTGTTGTGAGAGTGGTTGTCGACATTGTCCATACGGCTATAATAAAAAAACAAATACATATACGAAAAAATAGCTAAAAAAGTACTCATGGTATAATTATTGATGCTATCTTTATTAAAAAATATTGTGAAATTTATAAAAACTAGGATTATGAAATATTTCTCTCTTCTATCACTAGTCCTCATTTTAATAGTAAGCTCATGTGCTAGTGTTCGAGTAGCATCAGATTATGATAGGCAAGCTAATTTTAATGAGTATAAAAGTTATGCTTTTTTCAAACCTGGAATTGACAAAGCTGAAATTAGTGACTTAGATAAAAAACGCATTTTGCGAGCAATCGAAGCAGACATGAGTGCAAAAGGGTTTACTAAATCCCAAAACCCAGATGTATTAGTAAGTATATTTACAAAAACTCAAGAAAATGTAAATGTATACCAAAACAACTTTGGTTTTGGCCCTGGATGGGGATACGGATGGGGTTGGAGTCCTTGGTACTGGGGTGGCGGTGCTGGTTTAGGATTTAATTCTGTCTCTAGAGTTACAGAAGGAACATTATACATAGACTTGATCGATGCTGCTAAAAAAGAATTGATCTGGCAAGGAATGGGAACATCTGCTTTAACTAGAGATGTAGAAAGAAAGCAAGAAAAAATGAATGAGATTGTAACTGCGATATTAGAAAAATATCCGCCACAAGCGCGATAACTATATATCATATATCAAACTAATACCCTTTCTTCTAAACAAGAAAGGGTATTTTTATGTACTTTTATGTAGAATTTGACTAACAAAACATGCGTAATTTTATTCTAGGCATCCTACTTGCTACGCTCGCTGTTATAGGTATCAATTATTTTGTTTCAAGATTTAAAACTCAAAAAACAGCATTAGAATCATCGGACCTTATTGTTGATCAGATTAAAAATGTAGGCAAACTAGTAGTTACCGAAGGCCATTTCTCTGAAGTGATCACCTATAAAGATGCCAAAACATATTATCTGGATATATTAACTGCAGAGAAAAAAGCAATAGTGGTAGTAAATGCTACTGTAACGATCTCTTATGATCTTAGTAAAATCGATCATCTAATTGATAGAGATGCTAAAACACTCACAATTACTAAAATTCCTGAAGCAGAAACTACTATCACTCCAGAAATAAAATATCATGATCTCGAAGAAGATTTTTTTAATCAATTTAATCCGCAAGATCATAACTTAATACAAAAAGAAGTAATCAACCAGCTAGATAAAAAAGTAAAAGCCTCTACACTGATATCTAATGCCGAAAACCGATTGCTAAGCGAATTACAAAAGCTATATATTATTACCAATTCTTTAGGTTGGAAATTAGTTTATAATGACGATTCTATTTCTTATCCAGAAGATTTAAAAAAACTAGTGCCGTAATGGATCGCCATAATATCATAATACTTTGAACTCATGAAAACTTCAATTACAGAAGTACTAAAAACACTACTGCGCCGAAATTTGAAAAAATTGCGGGTTGAGATTGAATCCTACACAAAAGAAGAGAATTTATGGCGTACAACAGATCATATTGATAACTCTGCTGGAAATCTTTGCTTACATCTTGTAGGCAATCTTAATACTTATATTGGCGCTGAGTTTGGTAAAACAGGATATATAAGACAACGAGAGCAAGAATTTTTTTTAAAAAATACCCCTAGAGCCACACTCCTTTCTATGATAGATGAAACAATATCTGTAGTAGAAAACTCATTAGATGTATTAACAACAAATGATTTGCAAAAAGAATATCCAAGATTATTATCAGGAGAAAAGCCAAGTACAGAACTTTTTTTAGTGCACGTAACAACACATCTCACCTACCATCTTGGGCAGATAAATTATCACAGAAGATTATTAGACAGGTAAATCAAAAAATATGTGGGAAGAAAAGTTAAAAATTTATGCCCAATTAATTGATAAGTGTCTTAGGTTCGAAAGAAAAGGGAAAACAATACCATATATCTCTGCAAATGGATATATGTTTTCATTATTTAATATTCTTCTCAGATAGTATAGTAGCCAAATAAGTTTCTTATATATAAAAAAGGATCTAAACAGTATTGCTCTATACTTTTCTCCTATATTTGATATAACAAAATGAAATACCACACATATGCATATGGTCTATTACTTAGTTTTGTACTTATCTGTTATGCCTGTACGCAAAAAACTAAAGAAGCTATTGTAATTGCAGCAGCTTCTAATATGCAATATGTACTAAAAGAAATAACCAAAAAGTTTATCGCCCAAACAGGAATTCCCTGTGAACTTGTTTTCAGTTCTTCGGGTAAACTAACAGCTCAGATAAAAGAAGGAGCGCCTTATGATATTTTTGTAGCTGCCAACATGAAATATCCTGAAGAGCTATACACAAAGGGGTTAACACTACACAAACCACAAACATATGCTTATGGGCAATTGGTATTATGGACCATGTATGATGATATAAGACCAGATATTAGTATGCTAACCGATAAAAAAGTAAAACATATCGCAATTGCTAATCCAATAACAGCTCCATACGGAACAGCTGCTATCGAAGCTCTAAAACACTACAATATATACGATACTATTAATAATAAATTAGTCTATGGAGAAAGTATTGCTCAAACCAATCAGTTTATTACTTCTAAGTCTGCCAATATTGGTTTTACAGCAAAATCAGTGGTAGTCTCCTCGACAATGAAAAACAAAGGCAATTGGATTACTGTTAATGATAGTACGTACACTCCAATTCGTCAAGGGATTGTACGTATCAAAAGGAAAAAAGATGCCTTAAAAAAAGCACAGCAATTTTATGATTTTCTTTTTTCATCAGAAGCTAGAGAAATACTAGAAGATTTCGGATATTTAATCCCTAAATAATGAATATTTTTTCAGGTCATATAGCTACTATTCAAGTAAACGAAAGTTTATCATTAGTTTCTATACAAATGAATGAACATATCACACTACAAACAATCGTGGTAGAAACTCCAGCGACGGTTTCTTATCTTCAAAAAGAAAATCCTATCCGGGTATTGTTTAAAGAGACAGAAGTCATTATAGCTAAAATAGCAACTCCTCAGATAAGTATCCTAAATAGTATTGAAGGGACTATCAATACCATCGAAAAAGGAATCTTGTTAAGTAAAATTACTATAGATACAAGTATTGGTGTCATCGTTTCTATACTCACTACCCAAGCAATGGATAAACTTGAGCTAGCTGCACAACAAAAAGTGGTGGCTTTGATCAAAAGTAACGAAATCATGGTTGCAGAATGATCGACTGGGGACCTATTATATTGACCGCTAAATTAGCTCTATTAACCACTAGTATCCTCTTCGTTATATCAATCCCACTAGCCTATTGGTTAGCAACGACCAGATCAAAAATAAAACCTATCATCGAGACGCTAGTAAGCATGCCTCTCGTATTACCCCCAACAGTACTAGGGTTTTATTTACTCATGGCTTTTAGCCCAGGAAATGCTTTTGGAGCTTGGTTACAAGAATATTTTGGCATACAACTCATCTTTTCATTTTCTGGTTTAGTGATAGGTTCCATTATTTACAGCTTACCGTTTATGGTCAACCCTATCCAATCAGGATTGTCTAGTTTACCTACATCATTTTCAGAAGCATCTTATGTATTAGGTAAATCTAAAATGAATACGCTTCTCAATGTATTACTCCCCAACATAAAACCTTCATTGCTTACAGGAATTGTCTTAGCCTTTGCACATACCGTAGGAGAATTTGGTGTCGTTTTGATGATTGGAGGTAATATTCCTGATAAGACAAAAGTAGTATCTATTGCTATTTATGACGAGGTAGAAGCATTAAATTATAGTAACGCGCACTTATATTCTTTGCTCTTATTCGGGATTACATTTGTAGTTCTTTTAAGCGTTTACATGATAAATGGAGGCTATCTAAAACGGTTTTGGAAATGATAACAATAGATATCCATAAAACATTACAGAACTCTAATGGTACCATGTCACTTGCTATTCAATTAACTATAGAAAAAGGGCAATTAATAACACTGTATGGTCCTTCAGGTTCTGGAAAAACATCCACTCTAAGAATCCTAGCTGGATTAATGTCTCCCGATACAGGACATATTTTAGTTAATGATAAAAAATGGATAGATACTGATAAAAACATTAAGCTAAGTCCGCAACAACGTAAAATAGGGTATGTTTTTCAAGACTATGCATTGTTTCCTAATATGACCGTACGTAAAAACTTAGAATTCGCATTAGAAAAGGGGCAAGATAAAAGTATCATTGAAGAACTAATAGATATCATAGCATTAAAAAAATTACAGCACAAAAAACCTACTACATTGTCTGGAGGCCAACAACAACGAGTAGCACTGGCGAGAGCTTTGGTACGCACTCCAGATATCTTATTATTAGATGAGCCACTTTCTGCGCTAGATGTGACCATGCGTAGTAAACTGCAAGATTATATTACTAAAGTCCATAAACGATATAACTTGACTACTATATTAGTCAGCCATGATATTGGAGAAATCATAAAGATGTCTGATAAAATTTATTGTCTAGAAGATGGAAAAATAGTACGGCAAGGCAATCCTATACATATATTTACCAACAATCAACTAAGTGGTAAGTTTCAATTCACTGGAAAAATTATAACTATAAAAAAAGAGGGAGTCGTATACCTTGTAACTGTTCTTATTGGCAACAATGTGGTCAAGGTAATTGCCCAAGAATCAGAAATAGCAGCCCTAAAAACAGGAGATCTTGTGGTCGTAGCCTCTAAAGCATTTAATCCTGTTCTTATGCCTATACAAACATAAACCGGCTATCGTTTGGTTATACATCTATTCTAATCATTGCTATTTCTTCAGTTTCTTTATTTCGGGGACAATATATTCGTCTAATATTTTGGTTGTTTGGTCAAAAGAATCTATTCCTCCATTAAAATATGTGCTTGTTAAAACAACAACTAAATCTAATTTAGGAAAGACAGCTATTTTATTACCTCCTGATCCAGACATAAAATATGCTTTTTCTTTAACCTCTTTTCCAAATTTAGATAACCACCATAAATAACCATATTCATAATCAAACATTGTCATTTCAGCTTTAGGTTTGGTTGATTCTTCAACAAATTCTTTAGAAATAATTTGTTCATCATTCCATATCCCATTATTTAAGTATAACTGTCCAATTTTTAGTAAATCTCTACTTTTAAGTCCAAGTCCACCTCCTGTCATTGGTATTCCAGTTGGAGTCATTTGCCAATGATAATCTGTAATGCCTAATTTAGAAAAAAGTGCCTTGTCTGCATATTTTTCCAAAGAACCCGAAATGTTATGTATAATATCTCCTAATACTACAACACCAGCAGTACAATAACTAAAACTACGCCCGTATTTTGAGTCTTTTGGTTTTTTTATCCATTCTGGAAAACCTCTTATTGGTAAATCCCAATAAAATTTTACCCAATCCTCGATTATATACATTCTGTCTTCTTTTCCACGAGAATATTGTTCCCAGTCGTTACACTCTAAAATAGATGACATTGTAAGTAAATCCTCAATAGTTATTGCATTTTTTCGAGTATCTGGATTTTGTATCTCTTTAACTTTAGAAAATGCAGAAGCATTTTGACTTATAGATTTTAATAAGCCATTTTGAAGTAAAGTTCCAATCAATGCTCCAGTTATTGTTTTTGTACATGAACGAGTGTTATGTTTTGTTTCTGAATCATTATCGTTGTAATAATTCTCAAAAATAATTTTCCCATTATGTGCAATTACTACGCTTGAAATTTTTTTGAATTCATTCGAAGTAATGAGGCTATCCATTTTTTCAATTGTACGATTCCCTAAAAATTGACTTTCTGTATTCCAGCCATCTCCTTTTTGGATTGGTATAAATGGCTTCTTTTGTGCTGTAAGATTTATACTAATTAATAATAATAGTAGTACAATAGATAATTTATTCATTTGATTTTGATTGATGATTAGTCTATGAGACGACATATTAGCTTTTTTGTTACACTATCAGTTTTGATCTGGCTACCAACATACTACAATAACACTCTTACACTACACAGTAAAAGTACTTTACTAGTAAAATTCTCTTCGCTACAGAAAGATAAAGCTATTGCTTTATTCATTTTTAAACGACTACAAACAATTACAACCGAAAATAAACACTTCCTAACCGAATCTAATGTTGCTCCTGTTTTAGGTTTGCAGTATCGAATTATAATCAGTGATCATTTCAAGGATATACACACTAAAAATTCGATATCATTTCAATTGTTTAATTAAATACATCTAAAAATCATGAACACATTAAAAAACAAAGTACAGTTAATCGGAAACTTAGGACAAGAACCCGAAATCCTTAATTTAGATTCTGGTAAAAAACTAGCAAAATTTTCTATCGCCACCAATGATTATTATTACAATAAAGCGGGTGATAAAATAACGGACACTCAATGGCATAATATTATTGCTTGGGGAAAAACTGCCGAAATCATAGAAAAATATGTAAACAAAGGACAAGAAGTTGCTATCGAGGGCAAACTGACCTCTCGGACTTATGATGATACAGAAGGGAACAAACGATATATTACAGAAATAGTTTGTAATGAGCTATTGATGTTGGGGAGTAAATAATACCATTTTGTATAAAAGTGAAAGCTATATGCTAACTAGTATGCCATATACTGAGTTTAAAAATAAATTCATCAATAAATCAAAAAAAGAATGCGCTCTAATACAATCATCATTACTGGAGTTACACAAGGAGATGAAAAAATTCTAAAACATTTTTATAAAGAAACTATGGTATATATTAGAGGATATATCATACGTAATTCTGGCAATACACAAGATGTAGAAGATGTTTTTCAAGATGCCATGATCGTGCTATATCTAAAATTACGCTCTGGTCTTGTAGAACTAAAAAGTCCCATAAAAACATATTTTTATGGGATTTGTAAAAATATATGGAGAAATCGATTACGAAAACAAAAAAAACTCTTGCTTACCGATAGTGTTCATCTATTCGAAAAAGAAGTAGACACTTCTTTTCTTATCGATATTGAAACTAATGAACGAGAACAGTTATACCGAAAGCATTTTCAAAACCTTAGTTTAGACAACAAAAAAGTATTAACATTATATTTTAAAGGAAAATCTATGAAAGAAATCTCAGAAATAACAGGATATACCGAAGGGTATGCACGTAAAAAGAAATTCGAAGCTAAAAAAAGCTTACTCTCTATGGTAGAACAAGATCCACTATATGAAGAAATAGCAGTTATACCTGTTCTGACTTGAAAAATACTTGGACTCAGAATATAGTTTTTTAGTTTATATTTGTTAGTATATATACTCTGAATAGCACTTGTATAGTGCTTAGAACAAAACCTACATGAATATACAATCAATTAACCTATGGTTTATGTTATGCTGTAGTATGTACTGCAATGCACAAACAACTACATTACAAATCAAAGTCCTCGATCAAGAAAATCAAAAACCACTAGTTGGAGCTTCTGTAATGATCAAAAACATAGAGAAAGGAGTCATTACAGATCTTGATGGGATTGCTACTTTTGAAAATATCCCTAAGGGTCAACACCTAATTGCTATCTCTTTTATGGGTTTTGAACCGATTCAATCCACTATAGAGATCCCCTATCAGAAGCCTCTTGTGTTTTATCTGAAGAAAAGTGATCACGAATTAGAAGAAGTCATGCTTAAATCAACTCGTAGTAGCCGAACCATACGCCGCATTCCTACCAGAATTGAATTTATAGGCGGAGAAGAATTGAATGAAAAAAATGCCATGAATGCTACCAATATCTCTATGGTATTACGCGAGAGTACAGGTATCCAAATGCAGCAAACATCCTTAAGTAGTGGGAATACCAATATCAGAATCCAAGGCTTAGATGGTCGATATACGCAACTGCTTAGAGATGGGTTTCCGCTCTATAACGGGTTTTCTAGTGGACTAAGTATTATGCAAATACCACCATTAGACATACTACAATTCGAAATTATAAAAGGGAGTTCCTCTACTCTTTACGGAGGAGGTGCTATTGCAGGTTTGGTGAATTTAGTTTCTAAAACACCAGAAGAAGAACCTGAACTGGATCTCATGCTCACACAAACCCAAGCATTAGGAACTACTGGAAATGTATTTTATAGTAGCCGCAATGAGAAATGGGGAACGACACTATATGCTTCTTCGAATTATCAAAAAGTGTATGACCCAGAAGATGATGATTTTAGCAATCTCCCACAAACATATTCAGTCACTATCAATCCTAAGTTATTTTATTACCCTTCAGAAAATACAACGCTTTGGGTAGGGCTAAACGGAACCTATGATGATAGAAAAGGAGGCAATATCAATCAAATTGAAAGGAATACAAATGGAATCCGCTTGTATACCGAAGAGAATATATCCAAACGGATCAGTAGTCAACTTGTATATGAAACCAAGATCGATAGTGCACAGTCTTTTATTATAAAAAATAGCATTTCTTTTTTTGATAGAGATCTGGAGATTCCAGATTTTTCGTTCCAAGGGCAACAGTGGAACACTTTTACAGAAGCTACCTATGTTCGACAAGGCAAAAGATCAGATTGGGTGCTTGGAGGAAACTTGTATACAACAAGTTTTGATGAAGATGAGCAAGTTATCCAAAGAGATCAAAAAGATATTACTACAGGTGTATTTGCTAACAATATCTATGATCTATCTAACGCATGGATTCTAGAAACAGGCGTACGAATAGATTATGCTAATGATTGGGGATTTTTCCCTTTACCTAGATTTTCATTGCTCTATAAAACTGGCCCTTCTTTTTCTAGTAGAATCGGAGGTGGATTAGGCTATAAAATACCTGATATTTTTACTGAAGAAGCTGAATTTATCAATTTCAGGAATATACTGCCTATTGATAAAAATGCATTAAAAGCAGAACGTTCTTATGGATTAAATTTTGATGTGAATTACAAAACCAGACTACCCCACGATATTGGTTTTTCTATCAACCAGTTATTCTATCTAACTTCTATAGAGAATAGCCTGTTGCTAAACAATCTAACGGCTACTACTTTTCAGTTCGAAAATGCCACAAATACAGTTATTAGTATGGGTGCAGAAACCAATATCAAGTTTTCTTATAAAGATTTTAGGTGGTTCTTAAATTATGCATTTATCGATACCCGATTAAAATACTTGCCAAGCAATCCTCAGAAACCACTTACCGCAAGGCATAATGGGGGGAGTGTTATCATGTATGAAAATCAAAAATGGCGTATCGGTTATGAAACCTATTATACAGGATCACAGCTATTATCTAATGGAACAAAAACAACAGATTTTATTACGATGGGATTATTAGCGATGCATAATTTTACTTGGGGAAGCGTTTTTGTAAATTTCGAAAATTTTACGGATAGACGACAAAGTAGGTTTTCGCCTCTTGTATTTCCGCCATCAGACAATCCTACATTTGCCGAAATTTATGCGCCAACAGATGGGTTTATTTTTAGTGCAGGTATTATTTATAAACCCTTCGGAAATCATAGCGACCACCATTAAAATTTTGTATTCATTCCTATACTCCAAAAATCTACCATTCTCTATGTATAATATCAGAATACTGATCATCAAAAACCTTAAACCCGCTTTATGCATAAGGAAATCTATTCTATCTTTCAACTGCTGCAAACATTATCGTTTCACTATGTTTTTTAATGTAATCGTAGCGCCGCTAGGCTAAAATTAAGAAAACATCAGTGTTTATTAAATTTGAAAGCTTCTTGTAACTAATCAGTCTACGAATTGATATTCAAATTTTACAATTTCTACAAGAGCTGTTATACGATTTTTGATTAAAAAATTCGTATAAATTCATTGAATTATTTTTTCTTTATGCAAGGTAAAAAAATCAAGCATAGCTATAGCTACGGTTTATTTTTTAAACGAAGTAGAAAGGAAAAAGAAACGATGAATATGCGAAATTTTTAGTTATAAATCGTATTAGTACATTCATTCCGTTTTTAATAGTCGTGTCAACAACGGATCTTATTTTAGCAAAATTTTGAGCAGCCGTTGTTGTTTTAAATTGCCCCGATATTTTTTGCTTGACTTTAATATTACGAATTGCTCTTTCTGAGGCATTGTTATCTGCGGGTACTTCTAAGGTATACAAGAACACAAAGAGATTTTGTTGTTCTCTTCTCATCCTTTTGTAAAAAGTATAAAGTTCTTTACGTTTTTTGTTTGGTGGTTTGGAACTATTGTTACTGTTTTTAGGAGACTCATAGCGAGAAAAACGATCTTTCAATTCTATTTTCTCTTTCTCCAATAATTTTAGACGAAGTTCGAGAGCTTCTAATCGCAATAACAATACGTTTAAATCCATATCGCTAAGGAATTAAATTACTATAAAAATAACACCTAAAGTACGTGAATATTTGGCCAAGTAACATATCAATACGTCTAAAATAGAGCTTTAGAAAAAATAGACTGATTAGTTACTAAAATTCAATAGCCACATTTTTTTAAAACCTACGAATGATTATATTTACTAAAACAACCAATAACATATGAAAGATACATTATTCGAAGAGGTTATAGACAATTACGATGCCCTAAAATATAGCTTGTTGAAAGCACAAACTTTTGATGAATCACATTATGGTTTTCCTGAAATCTACTATAAGATTATGGAAACTGATAAGCAGCGTGTAGATGCTTTTCATAAAGCGTTTCAACTTAATAACAATTTAAAAGACGCTGTGGTATGCGAGATCGGAGTAGGTACATTACCGCTAACTAAATTGTATATGCCATACGTAAAAAAGGCATACCTCATCGAGAATAATCCAGATCTGATTCCATTTATCAAAAAAGAAATCGCTAAACATCCTTGGGCAGATAAAGTAGAAGTGGTTTTTGCAGATGCGCTTACGGTAGATTTACCAGAAAAAGTAGATTATGTCATTGGCGAACTGATGAGTATCTATTGTGCTAATGAGTTTCAGGTACAGATTTTTCAGCACATGCGAGAGTTTCTAAAACCAGATGGTAAGTTATTTCCTAACCGAATCGTAAATTTTGCAAGGCTTTGCGAGGCAGAAATTGACGACAATATTCATCATTATCCAGTGAATTTTACCAGACATCAACCGATGTTTTTAACGCAACAATTTCTAGTGAATGAGATTGAATTGTTAAAAGAGAAAAAACAGGGAGTAAAGCTAAGTTTTTCGGCTCCTGTATTGTTTTCTGGTACCGTTAACGCCCTATATCTCGAATCTTATGTAGAAGTAACTGAAGGGGCTAATTTTACGGGTACTGATAGTTTGATGCCGCCAACGGTACTAAAAACTACGAATATACAAGAAGTAAAAGCGGGAGACTTGGTACATATTGATTTTAGTTTTGATTATGGTGCTTCTCTAGATGATATTAGTTGTGAATTGTCTTAAGCTATAATATCCATATCAAAGCCTATAATATCTCGAATACCAGGCGCTGCTATATTATCAGGTTCTATAGGAGTCACATAGTGCCATAAGTCATTGCCAAAGGTAAGCTCTTCTCCTGTATCTGCCTGAAAGATAAATTCGCCTGGTTCTAGTGCTTTTTTATAAATCAATTCTTTATTCCCAGAAGTTGTTTTTTCATAAATCTGACTTTCAGCACCTTTTATATTCTGGCGATTTACCACTAATGCAGACATAATATATTGCGCCCCATCCTCATGTGTTCCTTCTGGGGAATTTTCTCCTTTTATTTTTTTATGAGAAATGGTTCTCATAAAATGACTTGTAATCTGGACTTTACGAGTTTCAGGGTGAATATCCCTAATCATTTTCGACATTTTTTTAAGCAACCCAAAAAACAATTCATTCTCTACGGCTTCTCTACTCGCCTGCTTAAATATCCGTTTCCATACTCTGAAATCATCTACATCTTGCTCGAATCCTTGTTGCTCAACTCGCTCTACAAAATATTCGTCATCCCAGATTTCAATTTCAAAAGAAGCTATAGCACGTTGTCTGGTAACAGTAGATAGTTGCTCAAATTCTTGTTTGTGTTTCGGATCCAATTGTTGTATCCAATATGCTAATGCGTCTATTGTTCTGGTTCCTTCAAAATAAGGTTTGTGCAACTTTTCAATGACTTCTGATTCTTCAGGAAAAACAGTTTTTAGAAAATTGATCTGTTTACTACGTATCAAATAAACATCATCTTGAAGATTACTAAAAAAAGGAGCAAAAAAATCGAGAAAAGACACTGTATCCATTTTCAAGTCAGCTATTTTCCCTACTCGAATCGGTGATTTAATTGTTCGTCCTAATTGTTTTGATATTTCTTTTTCGGTGATCATGATTCTTCTTCATCTTTCTGAAATCTTAGATACTCATCTACCGTTTGATTGATGGGTGGAATATCATCTTCGACTACAGTTTTCAGGAGTTCTTCTGTCAATGGAGTAATAGAAACAATGCGATTGGCCTGGTATTCTATGATTTTTTCGAATAAATTTCTAGCTACTCTGGCATTCCCAAAACTCTTATGTCGTTTTTCATACAATTTTTCGAAAATAAATTCTAGTTTCTCTTTGGCTTCTTCTGCTAGTACAAAATCATTTTTGACACAAAACAATTCGAAAATAGCGATCAACTCTTTTGGTTTATAGTGATCAAATGTAAAGTATCTATTGAATCGGGATTGTAGCCCAGGATTAGACCCTATAAACTCTCCCATCTCATCTGGATATCCTGCAACAATAACCACCAATTGATCTCGATGGTCCTCCATTTTCTTTAACAAAACTTCTATGGCTTCATTCCCAAAATCTTTTTTATTGTCTTTAGCCAATGAATAGGCTTCATCAATAAACAACACTCCATCTAATGATGTTTTTACGACTTCTTCGACCTTCAATGCAGTTTGTCCTACATAACCTGCTACCATGCCAATCCTGTCGGTTTCTACCAGATGCCCTTTTTCTAGGTATCCTAAATGCTTATAGATTTTAGACACCAAACGCGCTACTGTTGTTTTACCAGTACCAGGAGGACCCATAAATACAGAATGCAAGGAATTATTTACATTTTTTAGTCCTTTTTCTTCTCGTAGTTTCTGTACTTTAAGAAAATTAGAAAGCTCTTGGACAGCAGTCTTTATAGCATCTAATCCAATAAGTTCATTGAGCTCATCCATGACATCTTCCATGGTCTCATTCTCATCAATCTCGGTTTGCTTCACCCCTTCTAATTTTTCCTTGGGATGTTGTAATTTGCTATTGATCTTCTTTAGCAAAGCTGTTTCTTCTTCAGAGATCGTACCATCTGCTTTGGCTATTAAGGATGCGATTCGATATAAAAAAGATGCTGAATTAGCAAAATGTTGACTATCCAATCGTTTCAATAAAGAGGGTAGTAAAAACTCATTTTTATATTCTTCGCCAAGGTCAAAAAGGCTTGCTGTTTTGATAACTTCGATATTCTCCTCGAATTTCTCGGATTGTACAAATGTATTGATACGTTCTATAGAAAGTGATGCAATAATATCATTCCCTTGAAGTTTCTCGAACATAAAGGCTAAGAGAAATTTTACTTTTGCATCTGCTACTACATTCTTGGTATCACTTAGCGGATATATCATATTGAACACCTTGATAATATCCTGTAGAATCACATGTTCTGCCTGAAACTCTAGTGCATCATCTGTTTTATGAACAATTGCATTGATTGTATTAGAAAAGCGTTTGTTATTATTTAGATCTTCTGCTAAATTTTGAATCTTTTCTCCTTCATTTTTTAGAATCTGTAGAAATTCATAATCAACATCAAAATCTTGGGTTGTATCTTCTTTCTGGTTTACGAAATCTTTAAACTTATTCGTAAAATCCGACAACGTCTTTTTCTCATCTTTTTTGGTTAATAGCAAATCATCCATTAAACCATTCAATAAAGTAATATGCTCTTTTGGGAAAGCACTAAATTTTACATCCTGAAAAATATCCTTCGCTAGTGGAATTGTATTTCCTCCAATATGAATATGTCTTGTAGTGATGATAAAATCCAATACATCCATAGATTCTTTTAATGAATATAACACCAGTAGATCTTCGTATTTAATTTTCAATGTTGGAAAAGCTTTAGATATATTCAGTATTTTCAAAGGATTAATAGATTTCCCTTTAAAGAAGGAGGTTTTATGTTCTTTACCTAATTTTGAAAAAAACTGATCTGTCGCTTTATGGTATTTTCTGTTGGTCATATGCTAGTAAATTCTCTATAAATTACCTTATCAAATAAAGCTGGTAAATAATATGTATTAATAGTATTCGGAAAGCTCGGACTGAAATTCAATATAAACTATGTACTACTAACTCCCCGCGTCAATCTGCATCATCGCATCTTCTACTTCGTGTACCAATTCATCAAAGTGTGCTAATCTTTTGGTTTCTCTGGTTCTATTAAAAGGCAAATCGATATTAATGTGTTTTACAAAATGAGAAGGCGCATGTTTCATAATATAAATATCATCTGCTAGATATACTGCTTCTTGGATATCGTGAGTTACAAAAAGAATAGTTGGGCTAAATTTTTCCCAAATACCGATCAATAAATCCTGCATCTGTAAACGGGTTTTAATATCCAATGCTCCAAAAGGTTCGTCCATTAATAAAATTTCTGGATTAGACATTAAACTACGTGCAATCGCAACACGCTGTAATTGCCCTCCAGAAAGTGTAGGATACTGCGCATATTTTTTCTGATGTCCATCTAATCCAACCAATTGAATCATCTCCATTGCTTTCTCATCACGTTCTTTCTTAGAAATGCCTTTAAAACGTAATCCTAATGCCACATTATCTAAAACGGTCATCCAAGGTAATGAGGAGTATTGCTGAAACACCATACTCACCCGATTCTCTTTACTAACTGGCTTTCCTTTAACCAATACTGTTCCAGAAGTAGGTTCTTGTAACCCTGCTATATATCGCAATAAGGTAGACTTACCACAGCCTGACATTCCAAGGATAACAGAAAATTGTCCCTGCATGGGTTTATCTTCTACCAGTAGGTCTAAATTCTGTATGATATTAGATTTGCCCCCATCATAGGATTGAGATACTCCCCGTAATTCGATTACATTAGGAGCCTGAGGGTTATCTGTAAACTGTAATGCCATATTAGTGTTTGTTTCCTTTATTAACGTGTTTAAAAGGGAATAATAGTCTATCAATCATCACAAAAAGGCGATCTTGTAATATTCCTATAACTACGATGATAATGAGTATCGCAAAAGCCTTATCTATCCTACTTTGTCGTTTTGCAGTCCAGATTAATTCTCCGATTCCTCCTCCTTTATTTAACATTTCTACGATGGTAATATAGGTCCAAGAAATTGCTGTTAACACTCTAATATCATCTATAATCTTAGAAAAAACATACGGCATGTATACTGTTCTGATAGTCTGCCAAGAGGTGGCTCCTAGTGTAAAAACAGTATTGAGATATACATTCTGCACCTCATCAATTCGCTGTATGACAACTGGTATAAGATATACAATAATACCAAAAGCAAGGAAAGACACTTTCATATCACTACCTAGCCCTAACCACATAATAAAAATACCCGTTACTGCTGTTAAGGGTATAAAACGATACGAATTGATAATCTGACTAAACAATCCTCTGAATAAGGGTATCAATCCCAATAAAAAGCCAATAGGAATGGATATCAAAATAGCCAGCAAATAACCTAAAAAATTAAGTTTTATCGAATAAAAAGTGTTTCCTATTACATCATCATTCTTATTAAGATCTGGAAAAGCTTTAATTACCTTAATAGGTGATGGTAATAACGGATATACTTTATTTTTAGTAAGCCCAAATCCAGTTAACTTCTCTACACTCATCGCTTCTAAAGCATCATAATTAGCAATCAGCAAGGAATCATTTTCATAGTATTTTCTTTCGCTCTGAGCGATTTTAGAAATGTCCACCGTATCATCTTGAGTGATCACTGATTTAGACAAAACCTCAGCGAACACAAACCATAATCCTATTAAGATAATCGCCCCTACAACAGTGAGTATCGCCTTATCTTTAGATTCTAAATTTCCTCTTAATTCGAATAGTTTTTTGATGTTCATTATCTACAATTAGTCTACAACCAGTTCAAAATCTGTTCTTCTGTTCTTAGACTTACAATCCGCATTTTGATTTCGCTCACATCCCGGAACTGGCTTATCAGGTCCATTTCCTAAAATGATAAATCTATTGGTTGGCATACTATGCTGTTGGATCAAATAAGTAGCTACTGATTGTGCTCTCTTTTTAGATAAAGCAACATTAGGACCTCTAGATCCTACATTATCTGTATTTCCTTCAATTCTGATCCGTGCATTGGCAAATGCCTTAGCGATAGGAGTAAACTGAAGATCTATTAACTGCTTCGAATTTTCATCCAACTGAAATTCTCCTGTTCTAAAACTAATACTTACTCTCTTAGAGGATAAAGATTCTTTCTTCTCTAATTCATTACTTACAGCTGTAAACTGTTTTTGTTGTTCAGCATTATGAGTATTTCCGGATAGCGAAGTTTTAGATACCAAATCTTTGGTAGATAGTAATCGCCAGCTCTTTGCTCCTGCTGTACTATACCCTAAGTCATTATACTTTACTTTCATCTTATTATACAGATCTTCTCCTGTAACTCCTGTATAGCTAGGATTCAATCCAAAGAAATCTTTATTATCCCCATGCGTTGCCAATCTCACATTATTGATTGCATCATAACAGAAATCTTCTGGTTGTGATAATCCTTCTGCAAGAATCTTAGCCGCTTTTCTTTTATTACCATCTGAGCTGTTAAGTTCTGAAGCACCAATCATCCAACCTTCATATAGATTTCTAAGTTGCTCCTTATGTGTTTCTATAAATTCTTTTTTAGCTACAAAAACATCGGCAATAATATGGGTTGCGTTTTTAGTGCTTTCTAATACTCTAGAACCTGCTACCTTGGCTACACAATCCGCATCATCTGGACTCCATACCACGGCTGCATCTACTGTATTACTTTTGAAAGCATCAGCTGCATCAATAGCACTTGGCACTTCTACAATCTGAACATCTTTGGTAGACATATCACTGGCTTCTAATAACCAAATTAAGAAAGAATGCGAAGGCGTCATTGGTGCTACCGCAATTTTCTTCCCCCTTAGGTCACTTACCTTACTAATTCCTCTACGTGCTACAATCGCATCTCCTCCACGACTCCAATCTGCCTGAAACACCACTTGTGGTTGATATTGAGATAAGCCCGCTGCTTCTGGCGGAAATGCATCAATAGTCGCCCACATCAAATCTATGGAACCATTTTTAAAAGCATCACGAGATGCATCAAAATCATCAATCACCTCAAAATTTACTTTAAAACCATAATCTTTATAGAATCTAGATGCGGTATTGGCTTTAAATCCTTCATTAAAATATTGCCCGCCAGCATATCCTCCCCAGGTTACAACCCCCACATTAATGACATCTTTATAGCCATCTTTGGTTGCTGCATCTTTACCTTTAGTGGCTTCTTCTATTTTATCTTTTACATCAGGATTTCTTAATTGCGTTAATAAATAATATGCTCCTCCAACAAGTAGCAATACAATTAAAATCTTCGAAAACGGTGTTAATTTACCCTTTGCCATAATTTTTGATTAGTTAATTAGTTTTAATCCTCAAAGTTGAATAAATCTGAGTATTGGTTATTTTGTGTTTTATTTTTTACGATGGGCGCATCTAGATCTACACTATGTTGATCATGTACTAGTAAGTCTTTATCGTTTCCTAATATAAGAGAAACGCCTTCATTTTCCCATTTTTCTAATAGTTCTAGCCCTTCTTCCTCGAAAATTCCATTTTGCAGGTCAATAGAGTCCATAAAATTGGTAGACATATCCATAAAACGTTCCATCTCTCCTATTTTCATGCTTACGTCTTCTGCAATTACCTCGAGAGCACGATCAAACATTTCTTTCTTGTCATTATTTCCTGCTATGATATTCATCGCAGATTTCATCGCAGAATGACTGGCTCTTATCGCTTTTCTCTCTTGTTCTTTGACCATCACCTGATCATCAATATCTTCTAGTAAAATCTCTGAGTTTTCATACATTTTGACTAAAACCCGATATAGCACTTCCATTTTTTTGTACAATCCATCTAACTTTAGATTGGATTCTTGCAAACGGCCTGCTTTTCTAGATTTAAGGATCATAATGCCTTTTTTATCTTTTTCTTTGGCAGCGCTTGCTAGTTTAAGATTGCTATTGATACTTTTCTTATTATCATAAATGATTTGTTGCAAACGCTTCATCTGTCCTTTAAGCACAGAAATTTGTTTGTTCATCTTTTTTAGATTACTCTTTAAATCATCGACATAACTTTTAAGAATACCTATAGGATCAATCTGAATGAAAAGGCCTGTGAGCCATCGCATAAAAGATTTATACATATAAAAAATCAGGTTTCTCATTTTAGGATCTAATACTATATAGATCAAAGCTCCTAAAACAGCCAAGAGTACACCCAGATATAGGGTATTTTCTACAATCTGTATTAAAAAGGGCAATACTTTATATAGACCATATAGTCCACCGGCACCTAACAGTCCCATAAAAAGCATACCGGTTTTTCCTTCCGGTTTTTTCCAAAATGATTTGGGTTTTAACGAAGTATTATCCATTTATTTTAAGTATTTCTCCATTCTAATTTTATCTTCTTCTAACTGATTCTTTAAATGATCATACGATAATTTAAAATCTTCTTGGGTCTTATTAATCTTCTGATTACTTTCTTCTAACTTCTTTCTTAGTTCTCCTATTTGAGTCTGATGTTTAGTGATCTCTTCGGTTAATCTTTTTATTTGTTCAGATTTTTCTTTGATAATAGATTCAAATTGAGCTATCTCTCGTTCTCTGCCAGAAACCTTATCATTAAACTGACTCTTAAAAGCGCCTAAAAATTGTTCATTTTCTTTATTAAGCACGCCTAAGTAAAAGTCGGTTGTTTTCAATAATTTATCTAAGGTAACTCCCATTGTAGATGCCGTAGCAAAGGCAGATCTATATTTTGTCGCTTCATCCATTGGCATTTTTTCTAATGCTTTTAAGGACTTCTTATATTCTAGATAATCAAACCCATCTAGGTTATTTTTTTCTATCGCTAGTAATAATTTTTCTACAATTTTTGCATCTACAGTTCCTGCAGATGAAGAACTTACTGGAGTATTAGGAAGCGGCGGAGGTGTGCTTGTTGCACTATTTTGTTTTCCAGATGTATTCTCAGAAGCTTTACCAGTATCATCAGATTCTTTCTTTTCTTCTTCAGAATCATCCACTATAAATAGCGATTTTAGATTTTTTAGCATGGTTAGTGAATTTAAACAAATTTAAAAAAATAAGTATTGTATTACAGAGATTAAACTGTTTTTCGTTGTATTCTTATAAATTATTGGTATCATATAGCCTTAAAAAGTTACACTTTTGTTATTTAATCATTCTACTCCAAGCAATTCTAAGTCCAATAAGCAACAGGATAAAGAAACCTATTAAATACTGAAATCTCCCGACAAAGAACACTCCAAAAAACATTCTTTGTAAAACGTATGTGATCACAAAGGCAATCATAATCATAAGAAATAGCCCGGATAACTTACCAAATCCTTGAATCTGCGACATTGGAACTGTCTTATTGATAATTACCAGAGTTATACACATGGCTATCAACGGAACAAAATAAGCGACTAAATCCAACTGCAGTAAATTAGTTTTGAGGAAAAAGAAACTATACAAAATTAATATCAATGCCAATAATCCTGGAATAGTTACTGCATAAATAAGAATTGTATATACATACGTAATAGGAGATTTAAAATTACTTTGATTTACAAAAAGCAACCCAATTATTGAAACTACAATTAATACAATAAAATAACTCAAAACCAAATTTGGATGATTCCCAAACCAATCAATAAAGTCTTGTACGGTCATATTAGTATAACTTTGACATAAAAATACTAATAGTTCGGTATCTAAAAAGAGATTATTGTATAAAAAAGAAATAATATGCTGAGCGATCCTATAAATATATACTGAATCGAGGCATTTTTATTCAAAAAAAAATGTTCGTAAAATATTCATCTTTTAGAGGAAGCATGAAAAAACCTCCTTTAGAAGATAGATTTAAAAAAATATTAAATTAGTAGTCGTAGAAAACTTCATTACTATAGTTTAACCCGCATTCATAGACATTAGAAAATCTATTACATCTTGAAATTTCTTCAAAATATGGTGTTTTACTACAATTTTTAATTTAACCACAATGATACTATGATGAAATTAATAAATTGTCATATTTTATTGTAGTTTCAACCTTCATAACGAAGTTCTAATGTAGAATTCCATCTAACTAAATTTTAATAAGCTGATTGTAAGGTTGTTTCACAATCTTCTTTTTCTTTTTTTCATTGCCAA
>CANLRN010000021.1 GCA_947493495.1 uncultured Aquimarina sp. | reverse complement strand
AAGCAAAAGCAATGGTACTCTTTTCGACTTCTCATAAATAAATTAATGAAGACGCCCAATATTTTTCTTGGGTAAGGTAATTTTTGTTTAAAAAATTAGAAAACCACGAAATTCCCATATTTCCGTTATAGACAATTTATAAGAATATCAAAATAAGTCACTCCGATATATCTGATGATGGTTTGTTTTTAAATGCTGATGCAGGGTTTGATTCCCAAAACCTCATAGATCAATGTAAGGCAAAAGGAATCATTGACAACTTTGCAGTAAACAAACGTAATGGAAATAGCGAAAATGAATATTATTTTGATGAAAAACTTTACAAAGTATGCTATAGAAAAACCTTAAATAAGATGTGGTTATTAAAACGAGACTAAATAATGTTTACTTCAGTTTCTAATCGAATGCCAAATGTATCAAATACTTTTTTTTGAATTGTTATAGAGAGTTCAAGTAATTCTTGGCCACTAGCATTACCATAATTAACAATCACTAAAGCTTGTTTTTTATGTACTCCAGCATCTCCCCATCTTTTACCTTTAAACCCACATTGATCAATAAGCCAACCAGCAGGCACCTTACTGTAATGTTCATCTATTGTATAGGACGGCATATTCGGATAAGATTTTTGCACGTCAGAGAAATGTTGAGAGCTAATCACTGGGTTTTTAAAAAAACTCCCACTGTTTCCAATTTTTGATGGGTCTGGTAATTTGCTTTTTCGGATTTGAATGACCGCATCAGCAATATGTTTTATACTTGGTGTTTCAATGTTTTTTTCTGCTAATGCTTTTTCGATAGCGCCATAGCTGGTGTTGAGTGTGTGTGATATACTTGTTAGTCTAAAAGTAACTTTGGTGATAATATATTTTCCTTTTAATTCATTCTTAAAGATAGAATTTCTGTATCCGAATTTACAATCAGTAGTAGTGAATATCTTCTTTACACCTGATGCAATTTCTATAGCTTCGCAATTGACAAATGTGTCTTTAAGTTCTACACCATATGCACCAATATTTTGTATCGGAGCACTTCCAACGTAACCAGGAATTAGAGATAAATTTTCGATGCCTCCATAATTTTTTTGGATACAATATTGAACAAAATCATGCCAATTTTCTCCTGCATATGCAGATACTAAAACCGAATTATTGGATACTGTCTCTACAGATATCCCTTTTATAGCAATATGTATGACTAATGCTTCTATATTTTTAGTAAGTAACATATTACTTCCTCCACTGAGGATAAATATTTTTTTAGTCCTATATGTGGCAAGTATGTCAATCAGTTCTTTTTCAGAAGTAATTTTCACATATTCAGAAGCAACTACATCAATTCCAAATGTATTATATTTTTTTAGGGATTTGTTGATTACTATATTCAGCATTTTTTTTAAGTGCTATAATTAGATTCTTCAACGATAAGGGGTTCTACAGTAGCATATTTCTCTAGCGCTACAGCAAGGATAGCTATTGCTTTTTTTAGATCTCTTCTATTTAAAACATATGCAATCCGTACTTGATTTAGTCCTTCATTTGGGCTTGAGTAAAACCCAGAAGCAGGAGCAACCATAACAGTTTGTTTATCTACATGGAATTCATCTAAAAGCCATGTAGCAAAATGATTTGCATCTATTACAGGTAATTCTGCAATGCAGTAAAATGCTCCTTGTGGTATAGCAACTTTAACACCTGGGATACGTCTTAATCCTTCAATTAAGGTATTCCTTCTTTGTTTGTATTTAGCTACAGTGTTTTTATAATAAGATTCTGGTGCGTCTAGAGCAGCTTCACTCGCAATTTGAGCAAGAGTAGGAGGGCTTAGTCTTGCTTGTGCAAATTTCATAGCAGTCTCCATAACATTCTTATTTTTACTTACTATACAGCCAATTCTAGCACCACACATACTGTATCTTTTAGATACTGAATCTACTACAATTGCATGATCCTTAAGTTCTTTTTCTTGTAATATTGAATAATGTTCTGAATTATCATACACGAATTCTCTATATACTTCATCAGAAATTAAAAATAAATCATATTTGGTAGCTAATGCTGATAATTGCTTAATCTCTTCTTTACTATATAGATATCCAGTTGGGTTACCAGGGTTGCATATAAGAATAGCTTTTGTTTTTGGAGTGATGAGTTTTTCAAAATTTTTGATAGATGGTAATGCGAATCCATCATCGATTTTAGAAATTACAGGAACTACTTTTACAGTAGACTGGGTAGAAAAACTGTAATAATTGGCATAAAATGGTTCTGGTACTATGATTTCGTCTCCAGGGTCAGTTATACTCCCCATAGTAAATATCAAAGCTTCACTACCTCCAGTGGTCACTAAAATATCATCAGAAGTAATGGTAATGTCGTGCTTAGCATAATAACCAGCAAGCTTTTTTCTAAAACTTTCAAAACCTGCAGAATGGCTATAAGCAAGAATATCCAGTTTGTGATTTCTTACTGCATCTAAGGCTTCGACAGGCGTTTTTATATCGGGTTGCCCAATATTAAGATGAAAAATATGTTTTCCTTCTTTTGCAGCTTTTTCTGCATAAGGAGCTAATTTACGAATCGGGGATTCGGGCATAGCTCTTCCCTTTCTTGATACTACAGGCATTGTTCCTGACTAATTTTAGAATGTAGCTGTAAATTTCTTAAAATATTTATGATTTAGGTTATATATTGTTATAATTTTTTTGAGTATTTCTTTATATTTATCGTAATGGAGATTTTAAGCTTAGATTTTTACCATTTTCTTAAAAAAAAATTACTAATTCTATTTTTCTTATGTGCACCTATACTAGAGGCCCAGCAAAATTTTAAGCTACCTTATGGTGTAAAAAGCGATAAAATAAAGTTTACATTAGTAAATAACCTAATTGTGATACCTGTAGAATTAAATGGGGTGCAATTATCATTTATATTAGATACAGGTGTAGGATCTACAATTCTTTTTAGTCTGGCCGATACAGAATCTATAGAATTAAATAATACTACCAAAATAGTGTTGAGAGGGCTAGGAGATGATGAACCAGTAGAAGCTATTAAATCACAGGAAAACACATTGCAAATAGGCGAGTCTTATAATAATAAACATACTGTATATTTGGTGTTTGATGAATCTATTAACTTTTCTCCAAGAATGGGTTTCCCTATTCATGGAATCATAGGGTATGATTTTTTTAAAGAGTTTATTTTAGAGATCAATTATACTAAAAAAACGATAAAAATAAATGATCCTGCATCTCATACGTATAAAAAGTGCAAAAAATGCTTTGTTACCGATTTAGATTTTTCGAATAATCAAAAAAGGCCCCTAGTTAAGGCAAGCTATACAACTAAAGATAATAGTGTACCTATTAATCTTTTGATAGATTCTGGATCCAGCTCTGCATTATGGTTATTCGAAGAAAAAAAGAAGAATATTGTAGTGCCAGATCATTTTTTTGAAGCGTTTTTGGGAAGAGGTTTTAATGGTGATATCTATGGAAAAAAAACGAAGATAGAAGAGTTGGCTATAGGAGATTTTATGATGAAAGAAGTTACTGCTTCTTTTCCTGATTCTGTATATGTAAAGGAGATAGCAACAGATCGGAGGCAAGGCTCGATTGGTGGTGGTATTCTAAAAAGATTTAACCTTATTGTTGATTATCCTAATCGTAAAATATCATTTAAGAAAAACAATTATTTTTCGAAACCCTTTTTCTATAATATGAGTGGTCTTACTATCCAGCATACTGGCCTTAAGGTTTCTGAGAGTCGTATTAAGATTGATAAAGGTTTTAATCGGCCTTCTTTAAATTTCTTATCGAAAGAGGCAGGAGAAATAGCGATACATGTACTGAAAGCAAATATCAATAATTTTGGCTATGATTTAGTGCCTAGATATGAAATCTCTGATGTTAGACCAGATTCACCTGCAGCTATTGCAGGACTTAAGAGTGGAGATGAAATTATTCAAATCAATGGAAAATTGGCAGAACGCTATAAATTATCAGATATAAACAATCTATTTTATGAAGGAGAAGGGAAAAGAATCAAGATAAAGGTGAATCGATTGGGAGTAATTATTACTTACATATTTTATCTAAAAAGAGTTATATAAAAAAGAGGTTTTGCAGATAATGCAAAACCTCTTTAACTATTTAATTACTGTTATTTTAATTCTGTTTTTCTAGAATACTCTTCGAGTTATCTAATACGTTACCTTTAATCTTAATAGCTTTGGTAGATTCCTCAGCATTAGAATATACGGTTATTGTTTTACGAATAGGTCCAACTCTTTTGGTATCATATTTAACTTCTATAACACCTGTAGCTCCAGGAGCAATCGGATCTTCTGGTTTTTTAGGAATTGTACATCCGCAACTAGAATATACTCTAGAAATAATTAGTGGAGAATCTCCTGTATTGGTAAATTCGAACTCGCGAACACCATCGCTACCTTTAGCGATTTCTCCATAATCAATTACCTCTGATTTAAATTCTATTTGTGCTTTAGTATCTTGTGCTTGTATGTTTACACCAAGAACTCCTATAAATAAAATCGTCATTATTTTTTTCATAACGTAGGTTTTTATATACTGTAAAAGTACTTACTTTTTATCCAACTTCAAAATCATAAAAGACTTTCAGGTTGTCATTTATAATAATTACTTTTGCAATCTAAAAATCAAAAATCAGACCAAAGTATGGCTTTATCAGGCAAATATGATGCAAAATCGGTAGAGAAAAAGTGGTATAACTACTGGATGGATAATAATTATTTCCATTCAGAGGTTGATGAAAGAGAAGCTTATACAATTGTGATTCCCCCACCAAATGTAACAGGTGTGTTGCATATGGGACACATGCTTAATAATACGATTCAGGATGTTTTGATAAGAAGGGCTAGGCTCAATGGATATAATGCTTGCTGGGTTCCTGGTACAGACCATGCCTCTATTGCTACAGAAGCCAAAGTGGTAGCTAAGCTTAAAGAAGAAGGGATAGATAAAAATGATCTTACTAGAGAAGAATTTCTTGAGCATGCCTGGGAATGGACCCATAAACATGGAGGAATTATCCTAGAACAATTAAAAAAATTAGGAGCTTCTTGCGATTGGCAGCGTACAGCATTTACTATGGATGACAATTTGTCTGCTTCTGTACTCAAAGTTTTTGTGGATTTATATAATAAAGGACTGATTTATAGAGGATATCGAATGGTAAATTGGGATCCTGAAGCTAAAACTACTTTATCTGATGAAGAAGTGATCTATGAAGAAAAACAAGGAAACCTATATTATCTTACATATAAAATTGAAGGAAGTAAAGATACATTAACCATTGCTACAACTCGTCCTGAGACAATTATGGGAGATACAGCAATCTGTATAAACCCTAATGATGAACGTTTTACACATCTTAAGGGTAAAAAAGCGATTATACCCATAGTAAATAGAAGTATTGCTATTATAGAAGATGAATATGTAGATATGGAGTTTGGTACTGGTTGCCTTAAAGTTACACCAGCACATGATCCAAATGATAAGACTTTAGGTGATAAGCATCAACTAGAAGTAATTGATATTTTTAATGATGATGCAACACTTAATTCTTTCGGAATGCATTATGAAGGTAAAGACCGTTTTGTAGTTCGCAAAGAGATTGTAAAGGAACTAGAAAGTATTGGTGCTTTAGAAAAAACAGAAACACACCTGAATAAGGTAGGAACCAGCGAGCGTACTAAAGCTGTTATTGAACCGAAATTGAGTGATCAGTGGTTTTTAAAAATGAAAGATTTAGCAAAACCAGCATTAGATGCAGTTTTGGATAAAGATGTACACCTAGTTCCCGAAAAATTTATCAATACCTATCGCTATTGGATGGAGAATGTGAGAGACTGGAATATCTCTCGTCAATTATGGTGGGGGCACCAGATTCCGGCATATTTCTATGGCGATGGTAAAGAAGATTTTGTAGTTGCAGAGAGTAGGGAAGAAGCTTTAGTATTGGCCAAAGAAAAAATGGGAAACACTTCCTTAACAGATATGGATCTAAGACAAGATCCTGATGCATTAGATACTTGGTTCTCATCATGGTTATGGCCAATGAGTGTTTTTAATGGTATACTAGAACCTGATAATAAAGAGATCAAGTATTACTACCCTACAAATGATCTAGTAACCGCTCCAGAAATACTTTTCTTTTGGGTTGCTCGTATGATTATTGCGGGATATGAATATAGAGGTGAAAAACCATTTACCAACGTGTATCTAACGGGTATTGTAAGAGATAAACAGCGGCGTAAAATGTCTAAATCTCTTGGCAACTCACCCGATCCATTAGATTTAATTGATCAATATGGTGCTGATGGTATCAGAGTAGGGATGTTACTAAGCTCCCCCGCAGGAAATGATTTAATGTTTGATGAAGATTTATGCAAACAAGGGAGTGCTTTTGTTAATAAAATTTTTAATGCCTCTAAGCTAGTCTTAGGCTGGGATATAGATCAAAATATATCCCAACCAGAAGCTTCTGCTATAGCTATTGATTGGTATAGATCAAAATTTCAGAAAGCACTGGTAGAACTCGAAAATAATTATACTAAATATAGAATTAGCGATGCATTAATGACAACCTATAAGCTGATATGGGATGATTTTTGTGGTTGGTTGTTAGAAATGATTAAACCAGCGTATCAATCTCCCATTGATATTAAAACATATCAAGATGTGATTGCTATTTTAGAAGATAACCTTAAAATATTACATCCTTTTGTTCCTTTTATTTCTGAAGAAATATGGCAGCAGATAACAGATAGAAAGCCAGAAGAAGCCTTGATTATTTCTAAATGGCCTTTAATAACTTCTATAAATGAAGATGTAGTCAAAAAATTTGAATTGGCTGCGGATGTGATTTCAGGGATAAGAACGATCCGTAAAGAAAAAAATATAGCTTTTAAAGAAACTATAGAATTGTCAGTATTGAATAATGAAAGTACTGATACGAGTTTTGATCCAGTTATTTCAAAGCTAGGTAATATTTCTTCATTACGTTATGTAAGTAAGAAAATGGAAGGAGTTATTTCTTTTAGAGTAAAGTCGAATGAGTATTTCGTGCCAATTTCGGGAACAATAAATGTGGAAGAAGAGATTAAGAAACTTACAGATGAATTAACGTATACAGAAGGATTTTTAAAATCTGTTCAAAAGAAACTACAGAATGAACGTTTTGTAAATAATGCTCCTGAACAAGTAATAGCAAATGAACGCAAGAAAGAAGCTGATGCTATGGCAAAAATTACTACTCTAAAATCTAGTCTTGATAATTTAAAATAGTAAAAAAAAGAAAGCGTTATTGATTAATATTAGACTTATCATCACTAAATATAGAATCGTCTAATACATCTTGTGCTTTATGAATTAATTTATCTAGCTCTTCAGTTGTTTCGAATAGTAATTCCAAGCTCTCGTTTCTTTCTTTTTCATTAGGACTTATTTTGATAAGATTCAATAGCCCAAGAATAGAAGATATAGGTGCTCTTAATTGGTGAGAATTAAAATGAGCGTATTCTATTAGTTTTTTATTCTGCTGTTGTAATTTTAAGGTTCTTTCTTTTACTTTTTTATCTAATGATTTGTTAAGTGTTGAAATTTGATTATTTAAGCTTAATAGACTTTTAGATTTGTTATCAAGTTCATCTTTTTGTTGATTAAGTAATATATTTTTAGATATAATTTCTTGCCGCCCTTTTTTAAGATTATTAATAGTCTGATTAAAAGTTTTTGCTAAAATGCCTAACTCATCTTTATTTCGGATATGAACCTGAACATCAAAATTACCTTTGCCTAGCTCTGTTGCTGATTTCGCTAAGGATCGGATAGGTTTATATATTGTTTTTGCTAATAAAATCGAAGCTAAGAAAGCAATTAGGGTAAGAATGGATAAGATAAGAATTGATTTTCGAGCTCCTTGTTTTACAGAAAGGAATACTTCTTCAGCATCAATTTCGGCTAGAAAAGCCCAAGACATTTGTCCTATATCTAATGAAGTGTATGAGCTAAGTACTTTAATTTTTCTGTAATCTAAAGTTGTCATGGTTCCAGAAATACCTGATAATGCCTTGCTTACGGGTTCTGTTTCTACCTTTTGGAACAAAACACTTGTTTTATAATAATCCATGAGGTCAATTTCTTTATTGGTCGCAGTTTTTGCTTTTTTTATGGATTCAAAATATTTTTTTGGAGATTCAATAATAAACCTTGAATCTGTTCTCATTGTATGATCAGGACCTACAATATAGGTTTCCCCTGTTTTACCTAATCCTTCTTCTTCCCATGCTTTTGTGCCTGTTGCTATTTCATTAATTTTTTGTAACGGAACTTGTAATATGAGCGTTCCGATTTTTATTTCTCCATCAAAAATAGGGGCTGTAATAAAGGCAGCTGGCGCAAATTTAGACGGTAGGTATCGTTCAAAATCACACATCATCGTTTCATTCTTTAAACCAGTATACCTTATTTTACGATATAATTTACCAATATTAGAATCAGCAAAAGGGCCAGATAATAAGCTAGTTGCATAATCAATCTCTTTAGCTACGCTATATACGATATACCCAGTTTCATCTTCAATTAGAAATAGATCATATATTTCATATCTTTTAATAAAAGAAGATAATGATTTGTGATACTTATTGTGAATTTCAAAATAGGGTAAATCTTCAAATTCAGCCTTTGTGCTCATCAAATACTGATTTTGTAATAATATATTTCTATTGTTTTTAGGTATCAATTGTTTTACATCTATTTTTTGATGCTGTTCTAGATTTGGAATATTCTCTAATTCTTCTTCATAATGTTTTTGAAGATCTTTAAGGTATTCTGGTGATAAGCTTGCGGGGTTCATTTCTGTAAATGCCTTTTTGAATTCTTTCATTGCATTTACAGCAAAATTACTTTGAGCAAATAAACCTGTTTCTGTTTTTATTTTTGAAAAATACCATTCTAGTTCTTTCTTTTTTATTTGTCGTACTGTTTTTAGTTGTTCAAAACTTCGCTGACTTAGTCTGTTAATAGATTGATGGTATTCCCATATTACAAATGCTGACAGAGGTATAACGCTTATCAGGATAAAAATTAAGAGGACTCTAAATTTAATACTTTTTTGCATGATAGTTTAATCAATTATAAAATAAACAAAAAAAGGCTAGCATAAATTCTTTAAGCTATAATGTAAAAGAGAGGCTTATTTATCTAGTGATAAATATTAGGGTATTGAGTTTTTTTAAAATACAGCTTAATAAATATGTCTCATATTTAAAATTTATGATCAGAGATTTTATATGAAAGCTTTATATTAAAAACAATTAATCAATCTTATAAACTAAGATAGGGAATTTTTATAGAATGTAGACTTCTTGTTAAATAGGTTTTTTTAAAAGCTGAATTAGTCTAATATAAACTTGTTAACTAATTCGATATATTTTAATTTAGCTTCATTTGGAGTTAAGTTTTTTACCTGAAAAAGGGCATTGAGCTTAAATGCATTTCTGAGTTCACTATTGCCAGATGGGGTGTAAAACCCCTCACTTTCTGTGTGTGTAGCTTGTTTGTAATAAGCATAAAAATGTAACATTAAATCAGGAGGCAGCTGTGTTTTAGTGCGACTAGCTTTCTCAAAAGCTTCTTTAAAAGCAATATTTAATTCTTCGTCAGTCATATTACAGCTAGAAATTAGCAATAATGCTTTCTCCTCCTTTTACTTTTTGATTCAACGAAACATTTATTTTAGTACCAACTGGTAGATAAAGGTCTACTCTGGATCCAAATTTGATAAAACCACTATCACTACCTTGTATTACTTTTTCCTCTTCTTTAGCATAATTCACAATTCGTTTTGCCAATGCACCTGCAATTTGTCGATATAATATTTCTACAAGATGATTTTTAACAACCACGGTAGTTCTTTCATTTTCTTCAGAGGATTTAGGGTGCCAAGCTACAAGATATTTGCCAGGATGATATTTACTATACACTACCTGGCCATTAATAGGATATCTAGTAACGTGTACATTTATGGGAGACATAAAAATGGATACTTGTAATCGATTTTCTTTAAAATATTCTTTCTCAAAAACTTCTTCTATTACTACAACTTTTCCGTCTACGGGCGCTACAATAGTAGTGTCATTTATATCCGTAAGTCTTTTAGGATTTCTAAAAAACTGTAAAACTATAATCAAAAAAATCAGTGTAACAACGAATATAACGTACACCCATTCTTCAATTTGAATAGAGACATACGATGCTACATTGATTGCCAAAAATAGCACAATAGCAATAGAAATAATTTTATAACCTTCTTTATGAAACATAGTTCAGAATTTGTAAAAACACAAATAAAAATGGGCTGGCAAATATGATACTATCCAGTCGATCATATATTCCTCCGTGTCCAGGCATGATCGACCCACTATCTTTTACACCTGCCTGTCTTTTAAATTTTGATTGTATAAGATCTCCTAGCGTACCAAAAATACTCATTATTATACTTATAATCAACCATACGATTGTAGAGAATGTTTCTGAAAAAATAGATATAAGATATCCAGCTATTACTGTAAAAATGAAACCTCCAATAAATCCTTCGATAGTTTTTTTTGGAGAAATTCTTTCTAATAGTTTATGTTTTCCAAAACTTTTCCCCGTCAAATACGCAAAAGTGTCATTAGTCCATATCATTAATAAGGGACCTGCAATAATAATAGGGGTATACCTATCTTTATATATGGGCACTAATGTTAAAAATACAATAGATGTGATTAAATAAAATATTGTAGTAAAGTACTTTCTTTTTTCGAACATAGGTATGATCCTGATCGTCAATAAATCTCTAACGAGAAATATTTGCGTGATGATAGTCAGAGTGATACATATCCATATAATAAAAGAAGGTATTGCTACGGTGTGAAAAAGTAATAAAAACCCAATAAAGACCAAGTATAACCACGTTTTTTTGAGGTGAATTAATTTTTGGAACTCATAAATTGAAATAATTCCGAATAAAAAGAATATTCCAATAAAAGTATATTTAGAAACAAATATAGAAATCAATAATGCAGAGATGTATAATAAGCCCGATAAAGACCTTGTGAGCAGTTCCTTCATATTATAAATCTTCCAACAGGAGCAAATATAGATTTTTTGAGCTACTTCCATAACTTAAGAAATCTTTTTCTTTTTGGGGTTCGAAGTTTTTTATGGTAGTTATATTAGACGGAATAGCATTTTTATTTTTTTCTTTAATTCCTTTCAATCCTTCACCAATAGTTTTAACTAATTGGCTGGTTGCTGCCAGTATGATAAAATTGTCAGGTAATTCGGTTAGTTTTTTTTCTCGTAATTGATTCGAAGAAATAAGAATGGATCCACTATCTGCAATCAAGTACTCACAGGTTGCAAAAAAGAAAGAAGAAGTTGTTTTATTTGTAAACTCAAGATTGTATCCAGAGAATTTGTGCTGTAATGACATATCAAAGCAGCATACTTCTTTTTCATACCAATCATTCTCTAGTAATATCTTATCAAAAGAATCTAGAATTTCATCTTCTGTATCGCAATATAGAAACTTGCCACCATTTCTTTTAAAATTTATCATAAACCCTTCATCAACTGGTAGATTGACTTCTGGCATATATTTACTGCGATCATCAGTATGTCTTTCCTTACTCTCTTGGTCTGATTTAGATTTTGAGGAAAATAATCTTCTAAATAGACTCATTTTTGATTCAATTGGGGGATTAACCTAATTACAATACTATCAAAGATAAAAAAATCTTGATCTAATATTCAGATTTGAATTAAGATTTTTTTAATTTACTTGTAAAAGAAGTTTAAACCACTTCAAATAATAATTTTCTACGATGGTTCTATTATAGGGCTTTCTTTTTTGTCAAAAGGACGTTGCCCGAATATTTTTTCTAGATTGTCTTTAAATATAACTTCTTTTTCTAATAATACTTCTGCTAATTCTGTAAGTTTATCTTTATGATTTTCTAGTAACTTAATGGCTCTTTGATATTGCTCTTCTATGATATTAGAAATCTCTTTGTCAATAAGCTCACTGGTCTGCTCACTGTAGGGTTTCGTAAAACCATATTCATTCTGACCCGAAGAGTCATAATATGTCAGATTTCCTATTTTTTCATTTAATCCATATACGGTAACCATTGCTCGTGCTTGTTTGGTTACTTTTTCAAGATCACTTAGGGCACCTGTGGATATCTCATTAAATATTACTTTTTCTGCTGCTCTACCACCTAGTGTAGCACACATTTCATCTAGCATTTGATTAGGTCTAACAATTAACCTTTCTTCTGGGAGATACCAGGCTGCACCTAACGATTGTCCTCTGGGAACTATGGTGACTTTTACTAAAGGAGCTGCATGTTCTAACATCCAACTCACAGTAGCATGCCCTGCTTCATGAAAAGCAATAGCGCGTTTTTCGCCCGGTGTAATGATCTTATTTTTCTTCTCGAGACCACCAACAATTCGATCTACAGCATCTAAGAAATCTTGTTTCCCTACTGCTTTATTACCTTTACGAGCGGCAATAAGTGCAGCTTCATTACAAACATTAGCGATATCAGCACCAGAAAACCCTGGGGTTTGCTTAGATAGGAAATCAGTATCTAGATTTTCTTCTTTCTTAAGAGGTTTTAGGTGTACTTCAAAGATTTCTTTACGTTCTCTAACATCTGGTAAATCTACATAGATTTGTCTATCGAAACGACCAGCTCTCATTAATGCTTTGTCTAGGACATCAGCTCTATTGGTAGCGGCAATTACTATCACATTCGTATTAGTGCCAAAACCATCCATTTCTGTAAGAAGTTGATTCAAAGTATTCTCTCGCTCATCATTAGATCCTGAGAAATTACTTTTTCCTCTCGCTCTACCAATGGCATCAATCTCATCGATAAAAATGATGGCAGGAGATTTTTCTTTAGCTTGCTTAAACAGATCTCTAACACGCGAAGCGCCTACTCCTACAAACATTTCTACAAAATCTGATCCTGATAATGAAAAGAAAGGTACTTTAGCTTCACCTGCAACAGCTTTGGCTAATAAGGTTTTACCTGTCCCTGGAGGTCCTACCAATAATGCGCCTTTTGGGATTTTACCTCCTAGAGATGTGTATTTTTCTGGATTTTTCAAGAAATCTACAATTTCTTGTACTTCTTCTTTAGCGCCTTCGAGGCCAGCCACGTTTTCGAATGAGACTTTTACATCGGTATTTTGATCAAATAGCTTTGCTTTGGATTTTCCGATATTAAATATTTGGCCTCCGGCACCACCACCAGCGCCACCACTCATTCTTCGCATAATGAATATCCAAACTCCAATAATTAAGGCAAAGGGTAGGAGTGTAATAAAAATATCACCCCACATATTACTTTCTGTATCATACTCTACATTGGTGGATAGAGCATTATCATTTTTAATACGGGATATTTCATTTTCAAAGTTTTGTAAATCACCAAATTCGAATTCGTAATCTGGGTCACTAGGGTTAGTGGGTAATATTGATTTACCTCTTTTTTTGAGATGTTTGTCCTGGGATTTAGCTTCTTGAGTTAAAAAAACTTTAGCCTTTCTTTTATTGACAATAACGATACGCTCTACTTCCCCGCTACTTAAAAAATTATTAAAATCTGATGGGGTCGTCTCGGGAGCATTTCCAATATTGCCGCCATTAATAAAATTTAGTGCCAAAAATCCTATGATTATTACTGCATAAATCCAATAGGTACTAAATTTTGGTTTTTTATTTGAATCAGGTTTTTTATTGTTTTTAGCCATTTATGCTTTTTTTAATAATTTGTTTGTATAGTTGTTGTTTTAGCATCTCCCCATAAACCTTCTATA
This sequence comes from uncultured Aquimarina sp., assembly GCA_947493495.1. Classification (GTDB taxonomy): domain Bacteria; phylum Bacteroidota; class Bacteroidia; order Flavobacteriales; family Flavobacteriaceae; genus Aquimarina. The sequence goes on along the minus strand of CANLRN010000021.1, from coordinate 42,610 downwards.
TCATAGAATTCTCTGATTTGTTTTTGGAAAACATGTACAACTACATTTACATAATCAATCAATACCCATTCTGCATTTTCGCTACCTTCTACATGCCAAGGTTTGTCTTTTAATGATTTACTTACAGTTTTCTGGATGGAACTCACAATAGCATTTACTTGAGTATTAGAGGTTCCATTGCAAATAACGAAATATTTGCAGACGGTATTTTCGATTTCTCTTAGATCTAAAATACTTATGTCTTTACCTTTAACTTCTTCAATGCCTTGTATGATTTGGGTTATGAGTTGATCAGTACCGACTTCTTTTTTACTCATGCATTTTTTTAATTTGTGTAAAGTTATTACTTTTTATCATTTTAGTGTCTGTATTTATAGACATTTGTAAAAACTTTCATTTTCATTTATTATGGATATAATCAAAGTTAGTGCCATTGACTCTACAAATACATTTCTTAAGGATAGAAATAGAGATCAACAGATAGTAGCTCCAATTTGTGTAGTTGCCCACGAGCAGTATGCTGGTAAGGGACAAAGAGGAGAAACTTGGCAGAGTAATGCTGGAGAAAACCTTACTTGTAGTGTGTTTATGCCAATTGATACTATAGAAATATTGGATCAATTTTATATTTCTATGACTGTATCATTGGCGGTTTATGATACATTAAAAGTATGTAAGATTCCCAGACTATCTATCAAATGGCCTAACGACATTCTGTCAGATGCTTATAAAATATGTGGAATATTAATAGAAAATGTACTAAATGGTGGCAGATTACAGGGAGCCATCATCGGTATTGGTATCAATATCAATCAATTAAAATTTGATAATTTACCATTAGCCTCTTCAATGAAAAAATTATCAGGAAATCATTACAATATAGATGAAGTAATACACGTATTACTCTCAAAATTAGAACATCGCTTCTCCAATATGCATCGTGTTAATTATGCTAAAATAAAAACTGAATATGAGTCACTACTTTTTAGAAAAAATAAGCCTTCTACATTTGTGGATACAGCAAACGTTTCTTTTGTAGGGATTATCCAGAGTGTAACGGCATCGGGTAAGTTACAAATCTTAATAGAAGATCAGAAAATCCGGGATTTTGATCTTAAAGAGATAAAATTACGATACTAGATTTTACTAATATTATCACTTAGTGTATTGATAAAGTTCTGAATTGGATTTTTAATCATCATAGCCATCATTGCATTAAACTGCCCATCAAATGTGAGTTTTGTTGTACTTTTTCCATCACCTGTATCAATGATATCAGCTGTTAAAGTAAAAGGGAGTTTTTCACTTGCTGCACCAAGTACGACGGTACTATGGACAGTGTGTTGTTTTTGTTCTAAAACAATTTCGGGCATTCCTTTTAGCTGAAAAAGAAATCTGGTATCATTTAATTTTTCGAATTTCTGTTTACTTTCTGGCATCAATTGTTCGAAATTTTCAACTTTTGTCAAAAAATTGAATACTTCTTCTTGCGTTTTTTCTACTGTAACTGTAGGACTTTCTAAATTCATATCAAATTAATAGGTTTATTGATTCCACTCGGCAGGATTCGTTCTCCAGCTATGTAATGTTTGATGTTCTTCTTCAGTAATATAATTTGTGTCTAATGCTTGTTCTAAAAGACTTTCGTAATTACTTAAGGTATGCAAAGATAATGCAGCTTTTTTAAAATTTTCTGAAGCAATATCAAAACCATAGTTAAAAATTGCAACCATTCCCTTAATAGTAGCATCAGCATCTCTTAGTGCCTTTACAGCATTAAGACTACTTTTTCCAGTACTAATTAAGTCTTCAACTACTACTACATTTAGGCCTTTTGGGATAATGCCTTCTATCTGATTTTGTCTACCATGTTTTTTTGCCTCTGGCCGCACATAGATAAACGGAAGGTTTAGCTGCTCTGCGACTAGCATTCCTATACCGATGGCTCCAGTAGCTACACCAGCTATTACATCTGGTTTGCCATATTCATCTTCAATAAATTTTGCTAAATTTTCTCTTAGATAATTACGGATTGCTGGATATGATAGCGTAATACGGTTGTCACAATAAATTGGAGATTTCCATCCAGAAGCCCATGTAAAAGGTTCTTGCGGTTGTAATTTAATTGCATTAATTTGCAGTAGTAATTCAGCAGTCTTTTTTGCTGTATTTTTATCAAAAATCATAGTGCAAATGTATAAAGTTTTTGTGAATAATACGCCAATTATTCTCTCTACAAAAAAGGCTATTGAGAATTATGAAACAATTCATATCAAAGATGTAGAATTTTCTATCGTTATAAGAGATATTTTACAGAAAGAAGAAAATAATATTGAGGCTAAGTATCATTTCTATCATAAAAATCAAAAAAAATTACTTAAGCATCTGTATACCAAGCTACCTGTTGTAATAGCAGGAGGAGGAAAGGTCTACAATGCTAATAAAGAGGTTCTTTTTATTCACCGTAATGGAAAATGGGATCTCCCAAAAGGGAAAGCTGAAAAAAAAGAGGATATAGAAACTACTGCTATTCGCGAAATAGAAGAAGAGACTGGAGTAACAGGACTAGAAATTATTAAGTTTTTGTATAAAACCTATCATGTTTTTAAAAGAAATCATGAGTTTAGACTCAAAGTTACCTATTGGTTTGAGATGAAAACAGATTATGAAGGGATATTAACACCGCAAAAGAATGAAGGGATTATGAAAGTAAAGTGGAAAAGTCCAAAAAAGGCAAAAAAAGCACTTAAAGATTCTTATGCCAATATCAAACAATTGTTTTCTTTTGAGTATTTACCTTAGAAAGGTGATCTAATACGATTGTATTAATGGAATTATTATATGTTTTTTAATCTTAATAATTCCTTGATGACTTTGCTTCTGGTAGTCGACTTCAAGATTTTTTTATTTTTTCAATTTTATCTTTTACTACAACTTGTACTATGCTTGAGGATTATTTTTATGTGAAAAAATTATTCTATAAAAATTATGTAAAATATTGATTTTAAAATAATTAATATTGTGTAGTTGATATCGTTTAGTATGTTATTTTTAGGTTAAAAAAAGATGAATTTATTGAATTTCTTCGTTGCATAATTACCTTAGTTTCAAAATGAAGATTTTATATTGTTTAGCAGTATTTCAGGGAGTACAGTATAGAGTAGATTTATTTTTAGTTAGGACGTATACTTTAAGTCTGAAAATCTGAAAACAATCAAAACGCAATGGCCTACGAACCTTACTCGAAAGACTTGAGAATTTATGCGTTGAGGTAGTGCTTGCAAAACGAAAAATAGCAACCAATGCAGAAAATAAATCCAAAAGTAAGGTAACATTTTGACTTGCTGCGATACTTATATGTAATATCAGAACGTCAAAAAACCTAAAATATGAGTCTGAGAATGGCATATTTGAAAATTTTCAAAGATACCTCTAAAAACCTCTAAGAATATTAGATATTTTTAGACAAACTGAAGTTAGTCGTATGCATAAAAAATGTTGGCATAGTATAAAATACAATAGATGAATCAAAAAAACATAATTTGGGGATTATTAGTAATATGTATACTGAGTGTATTTGGTTTTTCTGGTTTAGAGAACCGTTTTAAGTATATATTTAATAGGCTGGAACAGTATAGTAAAGAGCAAGGGCCAGAAAAAATATATATACATACTGATAAAAAATATTATACTAATGGTGAGACAATCTGGCTTAAAAGCTATTTGGTAGATGGAGTTACTCATAAGGAGAGTACTAAAAGTAAAGTGCTATATGTAGAACTTATAAATCCAGAAGATAGTATCGTTTCTAGAAGAACATTATATGTGGATAGCATTGGGGCATCAGGAGATATACAAATAGGCAAGGACTGGAAAGAAGGAAATTATCTATTGCGTTCTTATACGAACTATATGCGGAATGCTAAAAACCCTATTTTTTTTCAGAAGGAAATCCCTATTTGGTATCAAGAGATAAAATCTGATGAAACTCATCAAGTATCATCTGATAAAGTAAATGTAGAGGAATCTACAGTAGCGCAGCAGCAAAATCCTGAAAAACAAGAAAAACCATCTATTAAGTTTTATCCAGAAGGAGGAGATCTTATATCTGGTTTAGAAAATACAATGGGTATCCATGCAAAAGATTCATCTGGGAATGGAGTTGCTTTAAAAGGGCATATAGAAGATGAAAATGGAAATATAGAAGTCTATTTCAGAACATATAAGTATGGATTGGGTAAAACAACTTTTACACCTCAATTGGATAAAAAGTATTTTGCCAATGTGGTAATAAATGATAAGATAGAGAAATATCCAATACCGAATTCTTTAATAAATGGGTATACATTAAATGTACAAAACATTGGAGATCGTCTTGTTTTAAACGTTGCATCTAATAACAAAAGTGGATTAAATGGGACACTCTTAGTGGGACATTTACGCGGAGAATTAATTTTTAAACATATTGAAGAAGAAACTAAGGATAACTATTCAATTCAGCTATTGGTTGAAGAATTTGGAGATGGAGTAGCACATTTTACATTATTTACTCCGTCTGGAGCAGCCGTTTGTGAACGATTAACTTTTATAGATAACCCGGATAATGATGTGGATTTTAAGGTGGTTGCGGATAAAGAAAAATATGCTACCAGAGATAAGGTGTCTCTAGATATTAGCCTTAACGATACAAAAGGAATTCCTGTTCAAGGAGATTTTTCTATGAGTATCACAACCTCTGCAGGGCAAGGGGCAGGAGCAGAAGATATTAGAACATGGCTATTACTTAATTCTGATCTTAAGGGTACTATCGAAAATCCAGGATTTTTCTTTGAAAAAACAAATGAAAAGAATCGGAAGTATTTACTAGATGCTTTGATGCTTACTCATGGATGGAGAAGGTTCGTCTGGAAAGAATTTCTTCATGAGCGTGTAGATAAAACACTAAAATATCCAGTAGAAAAAGGAATTTTTATTAAAGGAAAAACCACAGTTTTTGAAAAACCTTTTGCTACAAAAAAAACAATGACAACTATTAATTTTCTCAATGATGGGGTGTATCAAGAAAAAAAGTTGACTAATGATCAAGGACAGTTTCATTTTGGACCATTTGTATTTAGAGATAGTATAAATACGATTATTGAAGCTGCTTATCCAGACATTGACGATAAAGAAAAGTCCAGAGAATTGTCTATACATATTGATGCTCCGATACCTGTTCCAACGATCGAGCGTTTTAAGCGAAAACAAGAAAATAATATATATTCACAATTTGAGCAGTCTCAGGAATACTTAGAAGAAAGTCGTCGTAAAAAAGTAACAGATTTTATATATAATGATGGTATAACTCAGCTCGAAGATGTATTTATAAAAGGTAAAAAGAAGAAAACTATAGCTGATAAAATAAACGATGATATTAATTCACAAACGCCATATGGAAGTGCACGAACTAGATTATTTATAGATTCCATTCCAGGAATAAGGTCAGCAAGTGTTATAGATGTATTAACAAGAGTTCCGGGAGTTCGAGTTTTTGGTGTATTTCCGGATCAAAGTGTTCAGGTCAGAGGTATTACAAGTTTGGTAGGCTCTTCTGATCCGTTATTTCTTATAGATGGAGGTGAAGTGCCATTGGATTTTGTGAGTGGTATGTTAGCTTCAGAAATTTCTTTTATAGATGTTTTAGTAGGTGGTGAAGCAGCTATTTATGGAACCCGAGGAGCTAATGGAGTTATAGCACTATATACGTATAGAGGTTTTAGTTATCTAAAAGGACAAGATAAGTTTCCAGGTGTTACGAATTTCGTTTGTCCTGGGTTTTATCAAGCACGTGAATTTTTTACACCTGATTATTCCACCAAAAATCCAGAACAGATAAAACCTGATTATCGCACAACATTACATTGGGAACCTGATATATATATTGACGGACAGAATAAACAACCTGTCACTTTCTATACGAATGATATTCCAGGAAAATATATTGTAAAAGTTGAGGGAGTGACCTATGATGGTCGTTTAGTACATAGTATTAGTGAGATAACTATTAAAGAATAGTCCATAGTGTTTTTTTTTGAATGTTTATCTTAAAATCCTATACACAGGATATCTTAAATGTGCTTTCTCATAATTTTCTGATTGTTTATGGATCCAGTCCAGTTGCGCATACCAGTTTTTTGCAAAAGCAGTATCTTTTTTCTTTTCTTCAAATTGAGTTTTTAATTCGGGATTCGTTTTTAATAATTCTATAGCTTTATCTTCCCATACATAGGGTGAGAAACCTTCTTTTTGTTGTAGAATAGTGTCAAAAAAATTCCAATTAAAAAAAGAATCTGGAGCTTCTGGTTCCAGTGTTTCTAATAGATATCGAAACCCTCTTTGGTCTGTATGGACTATGAGATTTCCTTTATCAAAAACGATGGTTTCCATACTCTTTTTTATAGAAGTATGATCGTGTAGATAATGACCTTCATAGGGCATTTTGTTGCTTTTAAAATCATCAATGTGATATACCTGAACAGTAATAGAAGAATCTTTTTTTAAGGTTTTATACTGAATTTGATTTAGGTCTAATCTTTCGACAATCTTCCACCACCCTTTTGGTATTATGTATGCTTTGGGGATTTCAATTTCCAAAGTAGGAGTAAAGTAGTTTTGGTAGTTAATTTCTTTTGTATAAGGTTTACTTTGGTCATATTTTAATCTTTTTGCACCGGTTATTTCACTTTCTATATATGTTCCTTCATACCCTTTAAAATTAAATGTACTGACTTTAGAGGTATCTACTTTCCAGTGTATAGGATAAGTTTTCTGTTTGAGAAGCTTTATAAAAGCTTGATTACGTAATGATCTTATTTTTTCACCATCTTTTTCAGTGATCTCTATCATTGATTTCATGAGTTCATAAGTGCCTTCAACTCTTAGTTTGTAGGGTTTTAGCATATGGGTTTCGACCATCATTCCCAAGGTATTCCATAGGGTTGTGTATCCCGTAGAGTACCGAGGAGAATCCATAAATTGTACCCAGCCTTTATCAGGAGTTGTTCCCCAAACATTTACATAAGGAGTGATATCCCAGTTTTTTGCCGCAAGTAATGTTTCTAATTGCGGATGCATTTCTGTGTGTAAATAGTTTCCTAAGGCACCAGATAGTTTATTATGTTGCGTAAAAAGATGGGTTAATACATATTGGTAATCAGCACCATTGCTCACATGATTATCAATAAAGACATCTGGTTGTAATAGGTGAAAAATTTTAGTAAAGGACCTAGCATTTCTAGTGTCATTTTTGATAAAATCCCGATTTAGGTCATAATTACGGGCATTGCCTCTAAATCCATATTCTCTAGGTCCATTTTGATTTGTTCTGGTGCCAGAATTACGATGTAAGGCTCCTCCAATATTATACACAGGAATAGTGGTGAGAACAGTATTTTTAGGATACTCTATTTTTCCTTGTACAATGTCCCTAAATAGGAGCATAGTAGCATCAATCCCATCACTTTCTCCAGGGTGGATGCCATTATTAATTAAGAGAATTCGTTTTGTCTTTCTTATGGTTTCGAAATTAAAATTTTGATCCGGATTTAATGAGATAATATGCAATGGATTGCCACTATCAGTCATTCCGATTTCTCTAATATCAATTTGAGGATAATGAGCTGCTAATTTTTGATAATAAGCAATAATTTCTGCGTATGTAGGTGTTTCTGTACCATTACTTTTTTCAAAACGAGTGGTGAAATGAGTGTCTTTCGAAAAATTTAGATTGTTATCCTTACAGGCAGATAGTAGTATAATCCATACTAAAACTGGAGCTTTTTTTAAAAATCCTTTCATTTTACTAAAGTAGACAAGAGCTTTTAGATAGTAAAATGCCTTTAAATTTTTTAGTAAAAAAATAACAGGCTGGTATTGATCCAGCCTGTTATTGAGGTGTTTTATTAGTGTTACTTATTGTTTAATAAAGCTTTTTTGGGTTATCAGTTCATTATTATTTCTGATTTTGATAAAGTACAATCCAGGGGATAGATTCGATATATCTATAGATTGTTCTTGGTTATTCAATGTATTGGATACTACATCACGCCCTAAATTGTCATAAATAGAGATGTTGATTTGATCCGACAACTCGCCTTCATAACTTATTTGAAGTATATTATTTGCCGGATTAGGATATATATTAACAGAAGAGTCTATTTCGTTAGTACTTTCGCGATTAACTGCCACAACTTTCCAATTAAAGGTTTCCCAATTTTTAGGAGCATTTCCTCTTGCTCTTACTATGGCATTATCATCATTCCAAGCTGCTTGTAACCATTTTCCAGAATGTGTACTTTTTAATGCGACTTTTCCATTCCCCATAGATTTCCATTCGAATTGCTCCCGGGCAAATTTTTCATTTCCATCCGGTTCTACAGCTTTGTTGGGATCTTTATTAGGTACCTGTACATATTTATTGTTAGATAATGCTTTAAGAGCAATACCTCCTCGTGGGTGTTTTTCGATTAGGAAAGTCTCCCAGGATCTGGCAGCATCTCTATCGGCAATCAATCTATTGTTATTAGGTTCTGCAGCGACAAACTTTTTATTGCCTCCTGCTTTCTGTAAAGAAATGTTTTTTCCGATAGGAGCGTCATTTCCTGGATTGGGAGCAGGGCTACTAACTTTGCGTAACCATATTCTGGTTACAGACCACCTATTATTACGCCCACCATCATCAATAAAATCAAGGTTTAATTTCCCATCTGTTACTTCAACAGTAAAATCACTGTTTTTAAATTGTCCTGCATTTGTATTGATATCTCTCTGCATGGTTTTTCCTTCTGCCATTACCCGCATATTATCCCTTGGATCTTTTGCATCCCCCCAGGTAACGACAACACGCCATTGTCCGTTTTCTACATTGTGTACAAGAGTGTTGCTAATACCCTGACCAAATAAAAAGTCCCGATTCATAGTATTAGCACCATTTAAGTTTCCTCGATCTGCAATATTAAGGTCATTAAGTTTGGTCCAAGAATATACACCAGGTTTGTTGATATTGGTCATACGAGTATATTCATTAAATACAGGAGAGGTAGGAGTTCCTAAATCATAACGGTATTCTGTAGTGCTTGCAGGAGGGTTAGGTGGATTAGGGGTACCACCATTACATGGGATAAGATTTAAGACCATTTTTCCGGAGTTATAGTAAATCAAATTATTTACAGTATTTCTGTTATATTTGGCATTGCCATCGTGTACAGGTCTGTTTTCGAAATGCTGTTTGACTGTTTTTCTATACTGGTCTTTGTTAGGTACAGCACAACGGTAACCATCTTTATACAATCCTATTTTCTGAAAAGGAATATCAGGGAAATCAGCTGGCCTGTTTTTGAATTTGAAATTAAGACTGGAAGGGTTTTGAAAAATATTTAAACTAATATCTTTATTATTTCTCTCTGCTGTACCAGGCGTAAAGACACCAAATTTATTTTTTGTATTTCCATTAAATAAATTATCATAATACCTGCTTTCATAGGCATGCATATTCTTGTTATTTTGGTAATGTTTGAAAAGTAAATCCATTCTTGGGTATCTGTTTTTCCAATAATCAGAAACTTTTGAGTACCAATTGTTCTCATTCAGACCATTTTGCCATCCAGGTTTTCCTATTGCTTGCAACATACGTCCTATATAATTAGGTTTTCCTTTATTATTAGGATCATTTTTTAGAAGATCAATAGATGTATCGTAGAAAGATTGCCTATAAGTATTATTTCTAACGCCTAAAAATCCTTTAAGAAAGATATTGTTTATAACTGTTTGACCTCCACTTTTATTAAATTTTACAGCAGCCCATCCTCCTTTATAAAATACATTTTCTCGAATTTGTTCTCCTGCATCAAAGTCATCACAATGAAAACCACCTTTTCCTAATAATCCAGGGACAGACATATTATGATGAATAAAATTATGTTTTAATACAGTTCCAAAAGACCAGATACTATTTCCCGTATAGAAAACCCCTCCGTCACCTTCTTCAATACCAGTATTAAAAGCCTCATTAAGCTCAATTTTATGATCTACTCCAGAATAACTAAATGGTTGTCCATTGGTATTATGGATTAAGTTATTTTTAAAAGAATTACCTGCGCCTTTTAAGGCTGCCACTTTTCCATAAAAATCTTTAGAGTAAATATGCGTGTAGTGACAGTTCTCAATATAATTCTTACCGTGTACAATTTGGTTCTGGGTTACCGTTCCGCCGTAGCATCTAAATCCTCCTTCACAATCAAAGATATCACAACTTTTAATCCCACAATTTTTACCATCAATGATATTGGCAACCGCTATATGCGCGATATATCTAAAAGTAACTCCAGCTATTTCGCAAGATTCACTGCTTCTGATATCGATAGTAGCGTCTCCTCCTCTTTTTCCTCTGCTTACATGCTGTATCGTGATTTTTTGTATTTTAATATCTCGGGCATTGGTAATATTAATAAGCTCAGAGCCTGCCCAGATACCAATTTTGGATTGATTGTTAATTGGCGATAATGGCCATAGGTACAATTTTTTGTCGATACTATCATAATACCATTCTCCCGGTTGATCCAATTCGCATAACAAATGTTTTACATAGAGTCTATTGGCACGTCCTCTGTCTTTTAAACCATATCTAGATCCATCCATCAGGTGTAACTGACCTCCATTTACAGAAAAAACACGAGAAGATTCACTCAGCCAATCGGCCGAATAATATCCGGTAACTTCAGCTTTTTTAGTTCTTTTAATTTCTGCAGCCCATTTACTGGAATTTATACTTTCATAAAGTTTGAATTTAGCTCCTTTCGCTTGAGAATCACTTCCATCTGTATTTACAGTTTCGGATGAATTCTGAATTGATCCAGGATTGATATGTGCATACCCTTTATTAGGAAATCTGGATGCATGGATCATAATATCATTCATGGAGAGCTGCGTGGTAGATTGGTTTAGTAAATCTTGGATATCATTTTTGTTAATTTTTATTTCAAAAACTTTTCCTTTTGCTTTATTATGCAACCGATTCAGAGTACCACCATTACTTACTTTTTTAAAATCGTTTGATTTTAGGTATACTGCTCCATCAAAGATGGCTTTTTCATTCTTATACCCGCTAATTTTTAATCCAGAGTCTCTGGAAACAAGGTCACAACTACTATCAAAACTGTAGTTTCCGCCACGAACCCATATTGTTTTTGCTCCGGTAGATCTTGCTTTATCTCTTGCTCCAGTTAGCGTAGCCAATGGACGATCTTTTGTCCCAGGATTATTGTCGTTACCATTTGTAGCTATAAAAAGTTCGGATTGTGCTGATAAGGGAACTACTGAAAAAAAAGCAAGTACTATCAGTAGTATCTTAAGATTGGTTTGTGTTTTCATGAGGTTGTTAGTTTGTAGAATCTGTTTTGGATTGAGAGATAGTTTGTGATATGATAACGATACTTTATAAGTATTGTTTAAGAGCCTAATACCAAATCTAAGAATGTGATTTCCTATAGATTATAATTTTTTTAAAATAAGGATAAATAGTTCTGTAAAGATTAGATTAAAAAAGATTTAGTAATCTGTAAAGAAATTAGGTTTTTTTTGAAAAATCAGATATATGTATCATTAGTTAGTTGGTTTATATTGAAAAGTGGTTATTTATTAGACCACAAGATAGTGATAAATCACTTAATATTCTAGTTATCAGACTAAACTAACTATAAATTGTTTGGATAATACAATAATTCGAGATAGTTTATATAGAATTCGTGATTTTAAATAGTAAGTTTTTTTGACAAGAAATATGGATAGAGGTTGACTTCATATTATATAGTTGTAAAATACTAAATTTTCCAGATTTCTATTTTAAAAATAATCGCTTGTCAGCTTTTAAAATAGCTGTATTTTTGCAGCTTGAAAAATAATGTGATTATGACTGAGTTTGTAAGGAAAAGAGTGGCAAATGCCAAAAATGATATCCTATCTGGATTAACAGTGGCATTGGCATTAGTGCCAGAAGCTGTTGCTTTTGCTTTTGTGGCAGGCGTAGATCCATTAGTAGGGCTGTATGCTGCTTTTATGATTGGATTGATCACTTCTATTTTTGGTGGGCGACCTGGAATGATTTCTGGAGCGACGGGAGCTTTAGCAGTAGTCATGGTTACTCTTGTGGCAGAAGGAAATGCAATGGGAGCTGAGAGTGAACAATTAGGATTGTACTATCTTTTTGCAACTGTAATCCTTATGGGAATTATACAGATGCTGGCAGGCGTTTTTAAACTAGGTAAATTTGTACGACTCATACCACATCCTGTAATGATGGGATTTGTAAACGGATTAGCGATAGTAATTTTTCTTTCTCAATTAGGCATGTTTAAAGAATATGTAAATGGAGAGAAATTATGGATGCAAGGATCAGATCTATTATTAATGGTTGGGTTAGTGATATTGACAATGGCCATTATGTGGGGATTGCCCAAAATCAAAGCAACTGCCAAATTTCCAGAAGCTTTGATAGCGATTCTTGTCGTTTCTGCAATTGTAATTTTAGGTAAATTAGACGTGGCTACTGTAGGAAGTTTTATTATTGATGGAGGTGGAGAAGGCTTAAAAGGAGGATTACCTCAATTTCAGTTTGATATTTTTAATAAAGTACCATTAAACTGGGAAACATTTAAGTTTATAGGCCCCTATGCCTTGATTCTGGCGGCTATCGGATTAATAGAATCCTTAATGACGCTTAATCTTATTGACGAATTAACAGAAACTCGTGGAAATTCTAATAGAGAATGCTTAGCACAAGGAGGAGCTAATATCATAACTGGTCTTTTTGGAGGAATGGGAGGTTGCGCGATGATTGGTCAATCTATAATTAATATAAAAGGAGGAGGACGTACTCGATTATCTGGAATTGTAGCTGCAGTTACCCTATTAATGTTTATACTATTTGCCTCAGGATTGATAGAACAGGTTCCTATTGCAGCACTGGTAGGAGTTATGTTTATGGTAGTGATTGGCACTTTTGCTTGGTCTAGTTTTAGGATACTTACTAAAATCCCTATTACTGATGCTATTGTACTTATTGCAGTATCACTATTAACCGTGTTTTTTGATTTGGCTGTTGCTGTAATAGCTGGAGTAATTATGTCGGCATTAGCTTTTGCTTGGGAAAATGCTAAAAAGATTCGTGCTCGAAAACATATCAATGAAGATGGAACCAAGGTGTACGAAATTTGGGGACCTCTATTCTTTGGGAGTATACAAGCATTTAATAGTAAGTTTGATGTGGCCAATGACCCAGAGAATATCGAAATTGATTTTATTGAGTCTAGAGTGAGTGATCATTCTGCACTAGAAGCTATTTTTAATTTGGTAGGAAAATATGAAGAAGCTGGTAAAAAAGTAAGAGTGAAACATCTTAGCGAAGAATGCCAGGCACTAATGATCAAAGCTTCTCCCAGATTAGCCAATGTGATAGAACACGATATTGATGATCCGAGATATCATGTAATGGCTAAAGCGATGAAATAGTAAATAAAGTGTATATTTCAATTTTTAAATCGAAATAAAACTGTATGGATATCCCTTTTGAACCTATACTTTTTGGTATAAAAGTAAATATCCATTTAATCTTGGAATATGCTGCTTTTTTTATAGGTTTTAGATATTATGTATATCTAAAAAAAAAATCCAGTGATGTAATATCTTCTACCAATAGACTATCAATTATTATAGGTGCGGTTTTTGGAGCATTTTTAGGTTCTAGAGTTATGGGTTTTTTAGAGCATCCCGTATTTACTTCTTTTAGTCCAGAATATATCCTTCAGTTATTGAATGCTAAAACTATTATGGGTGGACTTTTTGGTGGTTTACTGGGAGTAGAATTAGCCAAAAGAATCATAGGCGAAAAACAATCTTCTGGAGATTTATTTACATTTCCGATTGTTTTAGGAATCATCGTAGGGAGAGTTGGGTGTTTTCTAGCAGGGACAAAAGAGTTGACCTACGGTATAGCAACCACTTCATTTTTGGGGATGGATCTGGGAGATGATGTAAAACGATATCCGATTGCTTTGTTTGAGGTAGTTTTTTTGATTGTATTATGGGTTTTTCTGAAACGATTTCAGCATAAAATAACAGAAACGCAAGGACTATTGTTTAAATACTTTATGATCACATATTTCTTGTTTCGTTTTTTGATTGAGTTTATAAAACCTACTACTTTTTTAGTCTTAGGGTTAAGTAGTATACAGTATTTATGTATCTTATGCTTTATTTATTATTATAAAACAATTAGAAAACTATTGTATGCCTACTAGAAATTATACGTATTATGATTTTACCCTAAGTTTATGTCCTACCTGCCTTAAGAGAATTGATGCTAAGATTGTTTTTGAAGACGATAAGGTTTATATGCTAAAACGGTGTCCAGATCACGGTAGGTCTAAGGTATTGATAGCAGATGATATTGACTATTATAAGAACATAAGAAACTACAATAAACCTTCAGAATTCCCTCATAAATTTAATACCACTACAGATTACGGATGTCCCTATGATTGTGGTTTATGCCCAGATCATGAGCAGCATTCCTGCTTATCCATCATAGAGGTAACAGATCGATGTAATCTAAGCTGTCCTACCTGCTATGCAGGGTCTTCTCCACATTATGGAAGGCATCGTACATTAGAAGAAATCAAGAAGATGCTAGATACCATTGTCGTCAATGAGAAAGAACCAGATGTAGTACAGATTAGTGGGGGAGAACCTACGATACATCCGCAGTTTTTTGAGATTCTAGAGTATGCAAAACAATTACCAATCAGGCATTTGATGGTAAATACCAATGGTGTTAGAATTGCTAAGGATATTAAATTTACAGAACGACTAGCGAGCTATATGCCCGATTTTGAAATCTATCTACAATTTGATTCGCTTACCGCCAAGGTTTTAGAAAAATTGAGAGGAGAAGATCTTACTACTATCAGGAAGCAAGCCATAGCAAACTTAAATCAGTTTAATCTTTCTACGACGCTGGTAGTAACCTTAGAAAAAGGATTGAATGATCAAGAGATAGGAGATATCATAAGATTTGCCACAAAACAAAAATGTGTAAGAGGAGTCACATTACAACCCACCCAAATCGCAGGTCGATTAGAGGATTTTGATGCGCAAACCAATCGGATTACCTTAACCGAGGTGCGGAGAAAGATATTAGAGCAGTTTCCAGTATTTGAATCTGATGATTTGATACCTGTACCCTGTAATCCAGATGCTCTGGTGATGGGGTATGCGATAAAAAGCAAAGAAGGGATTATCCCATTAACACGATATATTAATCCAGCAGATCTATTAGATAACGGAAAAAATACGATTGTTTATGAGCAGGATACCGAGTTGCACAGTAAAATGATTTCACTTTTTAGTACAGGAAACTCTGTCGATACAGCTTCAGAAAATCTAAAATCTATTATGTGCTGCTTGCCAGAGATTGATGCACCTGATCTAGGATATGACAATCTATTTAGGATTATAATTATGCAGTTTATAGATGCATATAATTTTGATGTACGATCCATCAAAAAATCGTGTGTACATATTGTAAATAAAGATTATAAAATTATCCCTTTTGAAACCATGAATTTGTTTTATAGAGATGATAAAAAAGAGTATCTAGAAGAATTGAGAAAAGAAAGTGTATGGTAAATCAATTATTATTTTTTGAACCCGGAAACCTGGGAGGGATAGTGTTTCTGATTATAGGAATATTAGTAGGTCCTCCTTTGATTTTGGCAATTATAGGTTTAATTTTGTTTAGATCACAAAATCGCAAAGCAGGAAAAGTCTTTTTTATTCTGGCTGGGGTGTATCTTATTGTAGGTTTAGGGATTTGTGGCGTATTACTGTCGGGGTTTTAAGTTTTTTTATAACTGAAATGCTCTTTTTATAGTAGTGATTAATACTAGAAACAATAGAATATCGTTCTATAGGCTACTATTATATTAATTAACTACTTACAATACATACAAACCATGAGAAAACTAAGACTTTTTTATCTTTTTATTGCTATTTTTTCTGCCATAACTGTGATAGAAGCACAAATAACTAATGAGAGTACAGGGCAAAACTTTCAATTTCTAGAAGGCCCTGTATGGGATGGAAGTGAGTTTATTTATTTTACAGATATTCCTAATAATACGATTATAAAATACTCGGTAACACAAAAAACATTCTCTCCAATTACTACAAGTTCTAATCGTGGTAATGGTTTGATGTTTAACGAAGCTATGAATCTAGTGGTTTGCGAAGGAAGTAGTAGTAGAATTACAGAACGTAATATAAATGGAGAAGTTATAAGGACTATTGTTTCAGAATATCAAGGAGTTCGTTTTAATAGCCCCAATGATTTATGTATTGATGCCAAGGGTGGGATCTATTTTACAGATCCTAATTTTGGGACACCAGAGTATCAACCAAAAAATAGAGTGTATTATCTAAATCCAGAAGGAACAGTAATTGAACTTGTGGATGATATAGAAAAACCAAATGGTGTTTTATTGTCTAATGATGGAACAGTATTATATATCAGTAATACTTTTAGTGATAAGGTAAGAGCTTATGATGTATCTGCAGAAGACGGTACGTTGACCAATCAGAGAGATTTCGGGACATTACAAGTTGCGTCTGGTGGCGTAAACAACACAGGAGCTGACGGAATGGCAACAGATGTAGATGGGAATTTATATGTTACCAGTGAAGCTGGAGTACAAGTTTTTGATAAAGATGGTAATCGTACTCAGGTAATAGCTTTTCCTGAGAAAACTACCAACTGTACTTTTGGAGGCGCTAATAAGGATATCCTTTTTGTAACAGCAGGAAAGAATCTTTATACTATGCCCTCTTCTGTGCAAGGGTTCCAGCATCCTTTTGATCTGCCTACTACTAATCTATCAGTTACTGATTTTTCTAAATCAAAGACGATCTTTTTTCCTAATCCCATTACTAATAATAAGGTGGTGATAAAAAATAGTGGAGAAGATCTGAACAATGCTACATTCACCCTATTTGACCTTAAAGGGGAAAAAGTTTCAGATCTTGATTTCTATATAGAAAAAAATTCTGGAGTAATCCAGTTTGATGATTCTCTATCTAGAGGTACGTATTTATTAAAGATTGAAAACTCTAAAAATCAAATAATCAGTAGAAAGATTGTCTTACAATAATCTAGAATAGTATATTACTGATATTCGTAAAAGTACTTAGCGTAAACTGTTGAGTACTTTTTTTGATCAATTAGCTAGGATTTTTGTAGGATATACATATGTTCATTAAGGATTTTCGTTTTATCAGTAATGCCAGCATCAGGAGCATATATTTTTGATAAATCAAATTCATCAATATGTTCTTTTAGCTGATATCCATTCAGATTATTATAAAATGAATGTGGTAGGGTTTGATGGTAAAAGGGATCGTTATTCTCATTATGACTATCAAAATAATGAAGTAATCGCTGATATACCTTTGTGTTTTCTATTTCGGGAATAAAAGAAACACAACCTAGAAGATCACCCTTACTTTGTAGCTCTTTAAAAACAGCGCATAATTTATGAGTTGTGTCTGGCCCCAGAAAGAATAATACACCTTCTAATAAAATAAAAGTAGGTTTTTTTTTGAGCATAGGCTGTATAGCGGTACTTATATCTTGCTCAGCATGATGATTAAAATCTATCGCAACGTACTGAATCTCTCGATGAGGTAATTTTCCTTCCCGAATCCATTGGGTTGTTTTTTCTTTTTTATATGCAGTGATATCTTTTTTATCTATCTCTATGGTATGCACTGTATTGGGTAACATAAAAGGATACATGCTAAATCCAGCTCCAAAATTAATCAGTGTTCCTCCATTGTTTTTAGCAAAAAAAGTGCGCATCTGTTCATAAAAAAATCGATTTCTAAGGCTATGTAATAAGGCATCATCTTTAGAAATAGTTTCTAAGATAGCTGGAATCAAAAAGTCTGTCTTAGAATTATTCCACAGTCGGGCATAGATGTCCTTACTCAATTCTTCATGATAAGATCTGTAGGTAGAAATGATGAAAGCGGTTTCGTGAATTTGCATAGTGATCTATATTATGTTTTAAAGAACTCTTTTTCGCTTAGGCATGAAGAAAAAATAGCAACTAATTATGAGTATATTGTTTTTCTTTTTATACCATTCTTACTTTGAAATTACTCTTTAATAAATTGAATTATTTTTTCAACGAAAAATAGACGAAAAAGAAACTATTTTTAAGGGTAATTTCAAAGCCAAAATGGTAGTAGTCAATCCAAAATATAATTACTGATAAAAATAAAGATATATAATGAATTTTGCTATTTTTTAGGAAATAGAAAAAACTCAAGTGAGTTTAGTATTACCTTTCTATAATACGATTTACGAATAAAAATTTCGCATCTAATGACATTCTTTTTCTACTATATTTTCTTCATAAAATGAAACAATAGCTATGGCTATTGTTTCATTTGATTCATCAATCTAGCGAAAAATCCTTGCCATTATTTTTACGAAATTCTCATCCGTAAATCGTATAAGATCAATAAAAAAAACAGCCATTTCGATATCGAAATAGCCGTTTTCAACTTAAAATTAAATATTTGATTATGGTGTTACCCCTACTACTAGATTCGCAGTTTTTATGGCAACATCATCTTTTGTTAGATGATTAACTGCGAATCTAACATAGTGCTTTGAGTCTGTGTTTAAATTAGCTTTTTCTAATAAAAGGTGGTAATAATCAATTTTAGTTCGAATTGCTAGATTACTTGTATCCTTAATTTTTATGTCAAAATTGTTTTTAGCAATTAATTCTTTATAAAAACTAACTTTAGATATAGCTGTTTTTTGAGTTGTTATGATACTAGTTTTTTCAGAATTATTTTTTTTAATGCTTAATTCTTGTGCATTGATGTTATATGAAGAAAAAGTGATAAGTATTATTAATATTGTAAATGTAGTTTTCATAGTTTGGGGCTTTATGAAGTATTTAACTTATTTGTAACAAATTTAATATGAATTAGTTAAGAGAAAAAATATTTCCCCAACTTTTAGATAAAGTGAAATTTTATCTCGATGAAATACTCAATTTTTATGGTTTTACCGTATTTTTAATGCGTAAAAATTACATGTAAATAGATTTTTTGATAGTTTTTCCGCTATTTTTTTGTCATTATAGTAAAAAAAAGACTGATTTCTTATACAAATCCTAAAGAATCGAATGTTTTACCTAAAATAGGCGCATCATTAACATTTAGCCAATTGTTTAATATAGTAGCATAAATACTTCTAAAATCTATAGAGTGTTTAAGATCTCCACTAATGTCCAAATCAGAAAGATTAGGAGGTTCATTATATATTCCAGGCTTTTTAAGTCCTCCTCCAATAACAAATACATTATTAGCAGTACCGTGATCAGTGCCCCGGCTGGCATTTTGTTTTACGCGTCTTCCAAATTCTGAAAACGTAAGAATGAGCGTATCCTTAAATCGGCTATTTTTTTTCAAATCTTTTACCAATGCTCCAATAGCTTGAGAATATATTTCTAATAACCTGTCCTGGCTATTTACTTGATTCACGTGATTATCGAACCCACCCAAAGAACTATAATACACTCTAGTGGTTAATCCAGAAATAATAAAATCGGCAATACATTTTAGGTTTTTACCAAAAGCAGTAGAAGGGTATTGCGTAGTGGTTTGATATATTTTTGAAGTTTCATAGATATATGAAGCAGATGAATATGTTTCTAGCATGGTCTTATAGAGATACCCTTGATTGTTTTCGTCAAGCATTTCTTGATCAGTGTTTACTATAATGTTTTTAAAAAAAGGTTCTCTAGTACTGTGATATAATAGAGTAGGATCAGAAACTGCAATACCATTCATCTTTTTTCCTTTTAATGTAAGCGAGAGCCCTTTATCTACTTCGATCGCTTGATAAGGGTGTTCGCAATGAGCATCCAAGTAGCGTCCTATCCATCCATCGGTAAGGTGTTGATCTGCACCGCTAGCAGTATGCCAGATATCAGAGCTTCTAAAATGAGATCGATTAGGATTGGGATATCCTACATTATTAATAATAGATACATCACCCTGATCATATAATTGTTTGATTTCTTGTAGATGATTATTAAAAGCGAGTGTATCATCGATAGCTAATGTTTCTTGTTTTTTCTTTGCGATAGCAGGACGTAATCGATGATATATATCATTGTGTATAGGGATAATTGTATTTAAACCATCATTTCCTCCCGATAATTGTATAATGATGACATTACGGTATCCTGATAATTGATCTGGAGTTAAGAATTCCATTCCTTTAAGGAAAGAAGGAATCAATGCCATTCCTGAAGCGAAAACTGAATTTTTTAAAAAATCTCTTCTTTCCATGTACTTATTTTTTTAACAGAGTTGGTACTCAGGTAAACTGAGCAGTTCTACAATAAAACTTTTTGTATCATTTATTCCTGAAGCAGATAAAACTCTTTTAGCAGCCTCTGATAGTTCGGGTTGTATAAGAAAATCTGTTACTTCTTTTTTATTTTCTGTTTGGAGCGTTACTAAAAACTTTTTCCAATTCCCTTGTGCTCGAATTCTTTTGGCAAGTCCAGTTCTTTTGGATTTTCTTGGGTTTGTCATCATATTTTCGGGCATATCCTGCTTGATATCCATATCGATCTTACCATTAGTAAGCATTACAGAAGCTAATTTGAGTCGGATCATCATCGTAGAACTATCAATCCAGTATTTCCCACCTGGCCACCCTGCAACATTCGGAGGATAAAAAAGCATCTGATTTAGTTTTCTTTGGGTATAAAATAATACTTTGGGCTCAGCATAGGTGATATAGAATTGCCTGTTAAGTCCAGTAATTAAATCCACAGGAGATTTTATTTTAGTGCCTATATTTTTTTTGTCATAAAACCAAGTGCTAGAGAATATGGATTTTAATAAGATTTCTATATTATAATTGGAGTCATAAAAAATGGTAGCAAGTTCTTTTATATGCTCTTGGTTGATCGTGTCGTGTACAAAAAATCTATAAATTTTTTCTGTTAGATATATAGCTGTTTGCTTTTCTTCTAATAATATTTTGATAATATCTTCTCCTTTAAAAGCTCCTTTGCGTTCTAGAAATACCTTATCCCCAGAGTCGTGTCGATATTGGCGAAATACAAATTTTCCTTCTTTATCAAAATCCCAACCAGTAAAGGCACGAGCAGCTTCTTTGATGTCTTTTTCGGTATATCTATTGTCCCTTCCTAGCGTAAAAAGTTCCATAACTTCTCTGGCAAAATTCTCATTAGGGCTTCCTTTTCGGTTTTGTCTATTGTTTAAAAACATAATCATGGCAGGGGATCTAGAAATATCCATTAATAGCTCTCCGAAATTGCTAAGCGCGTGTTTTCTGATAGTATTATGAAAGTAAAGCATTACTTTAGGCATGCGAAGTCTTACTGCAAAATGATTCTGAAAAAACAATGTCATTTTTTCTCTTAACACCCCTTTAGTATTTTTCATTTGTTCGAACCAAAGTGCATTCATATCCAATATTTTCTGGTTTTGTAGATTGCGAAGTTCTTTTCGTTTTTCTTTGGTCAATGTTTTTGGATCTTTTTCAAATTCTTTAAGATCAATATGCAATTCTTTGGGATCTTTACTTTGGTCAAAAAGGTGCTGTATTATTTTATTTTTTGACATTTTTTTTACCTGATGCAATTCAGTATACGAAATGCCAAAACCAGCTCTCCAGTAGAGGTGTTGTATATGCTTGTTTGTTAATCTACTCATGTATTTAAGACTTTGAAAACCAAAAAAGGTTTAATACGACTACAAGTTAATACATGTAGTTTGTTTTTTAGCATAACGTTAAAATAGATCTTGTATGATATTACTTTGAAGGATGAATGTTGTTAATATATATTTGATATCATTTATTCTCTAAATTTACTAGAATAAAATGTCTTTTTTTTAATCTGATATATCGTCAAATTCATAGACCTTTCGATTAAGCACAAACGTCTTATGTTTTTTATAGATTGTTGACAGTACTTTTTTTCAATCCGATCTTTTGATTTATTCCCATATATAAAACTATTAAGGCAATAAGTCCAATTATAATATTTCCTATTTGTGTAATTTGAAAAGGATTGATAATTATTAATACTAAACTTCCTGCAACCCAAGTATAATCTTGAATGATAATCCATAAAACAGCAGTTCTTCTTTGTTTTCTTATTTCATACCATATTGTTATTGCAAAGTAGATTAGTATCAGTCCAACAACCCAAAAAACAGTATTATTAGTAATTCCAAATAAATATGCTATTTGATGATTAAATAAAATCATTATTATACCAGATATACTTGAGAATAAAGCATTGACTTTTAAAGCTTTTTGTAGTTCGTTCATTGTGATAGAATTTGTTAATACAAATTTCTATAAATGAAATGATATCTCTCTTGACAAATGATAATTAATTCATTTTTCTCAATCTACTTAATGATTCTGGTGTAATTCCCAACATAGAAGCTATATATTGTAGCGGAACATTTTTAAAAAGTTCAGGTTCTTCTTTAAGTAAGCTATCATAGCGTTGTTTAGCTGTTGTATGTAGTTGAGAAAACATACTTTTCTCCAACAAAGCAAAAGAATTCGCTAATAATATATTGTCAAACTCTAACCATTTAGGTTCTATTTTATTAAGCTTAAAATGATTTTTTCGATTGATGATGTAAAGTTTACAATCAGTGATTGCTTGTATATTCCAATTATTACTTGTTTCAAAAATGAAGCTTGAAACTGACGTTATGAATTTGCCCTCACTGCCAATCCATAATGTTACTTCTTTTCCATCTGCAATGTCATACATTCTCATATATCCAGATTCAATAAATGCCATTTGGCGACAGATTTTTCCTGATTTGAGAAAGAACTCTCCTTTAGCTATTTCTAATGGTTCAAAAACTGCAAGAATATTATCCATTGAGTTTTTCTCAACGACAACTTGACTTAAAATACAGTTTTTTAATTTTTCCATTTTGTTTAATTGTTCGTAAAATCGCAGCGTACGACATCTCTGAGCGCAATGGGCGAAATAGTCCGGAAAGGCTACGCCTAGGGTTTCTCATAGGGTACGTTTGCTTCCCAAAAGGGCATATGCATCATGCCAATTATTAGCTATTGTTTTTGATATGATTAATAATGTTCGTTTTAAAGTTTTTGTTAAAAATAAATTCATCTGCAAAACCATCAAACTCATGATTTTTAATTCCACTTTTACTAGCTGCTTCTTTCCATAGACTAATTGTCAACGTTTTATTTTCTGAATACTTAAATAATAAGCGAATAACTTTTTGAGTTTTGCTTTTTACCAAAAGTATCTTCAAAACACTTAAGTAACAAAGGACCTAATGTATATCTATAAAGGCTATTTAGTTGACTTTTTTCAGTTATTTCGTTGAGCGGAACAAAACTTTTTTTCATTTCAATTGTTGCAAAACCATCGATAAGTATTTGAGCAGACATTGATAAATTTAAAAGTAAAAATGACAGCATAATCAAGAATTTTATTATGTATTTCATATTGAATAATCAAATTTATAGGTGGTCAATGTCAATGTTATTGTCAAGAGAATGTTTGCCAACGATAAATATATGTCATTTAAAAGAAAGGAAAAACGATTGTTTTAAAGATTTGGAGGCCTAACAAAGAAAACATAAGCTTTTTTAATAAGTAGTTATTATTTTATAAGACTACTATTCATTACTAGTTCTCTTATTTTTTTTTCAAAATGATACACAATACTTTCATCTTGATTGTAGACATTTTCAAGTACTATAACATTTACATCTGTTTTAGGGATATAAAACTTAATAGAAGTGAATCCTAATCCTCTTCCTGCGTGACCAATAACTTTTACAGATTCATTGTCATCAATTCTAATGCCATACCCATACCCAATTTTTTTATTACCAAAAGCATCGTGTTGCCCAGTAATGTTATAAGTTGTCATTAATTCGTAGGATTGTGACTTTAGGATTTTACCGTTATGGAGTTTTGTATCCCAAATGTTTAAATCATTAATATTTGATATAATTCCACCTGCAGGAATGAAGTCATTCCATGATTTTGTAGTCATTCCAAGTTTTTTAAATTCCAAAAGACTGAATTTACCTTTTGAATTTATATAACCATTAATTACATTATTGTCCTTCCTGGCTATTTGGTAACAAAAACTGTTATTCATTTTAATTTCTTTAAACAAGCTATTGGCTATTTCTGTATATTTTTTTCCTGTTACATTTGCGAGTATTCTCCCTAATAACCCATAAGCAAGATTACTATACTTAAAGTCTGTTCCTGGTTTAAAAATCAATGGTTTGTCAAAGTCTACTATTCCAGATGACATATTAAGCAATTGATGAACAGTTACTATATCTGCCCACTTTTGTTTGATTTCTGGCAAGTATTTTCTAATAGGGCTAGTTAAGTCTATTTTTCCGTTTTCAACTTCTTTTAAAATTAAAACGGCAGTGATTTGCTTACTATTCGATTGAATTCTGAAGTTGTCGTCTGTTGTAATTGGTATCTTATCCTCAAAATTTGAATATCCATAAGCTTTGGAATATTTTATTTTGCCTTTTTGTGTTATGAGAATGACACCATTAAAACTTCTCGGGCTTGTTGTTTGTAGTAAACTATCAATTTTGACAGAATAATCATCTATTTGTATGCTATCTCTATAGCTGCCATTGCTACTACTATTATTATTGTAATGTATAATAAATAGCGCTATAAATACAGGGGAATATTTAAAAAAGAATTTCATAAAACTTTATTGTAATATAGATAACAGATAGAGTATGGTTAATTGTCTATAACGAAAATAGCGGAATTTCGTGGGTTTCTTAATTTTTTTGAACGAAAATTCCTTTATCCAAAATGTTTTTTGAATCTCCGTTAAGCTATTCAATAAGAAATTGAAAATAGTACTTAATTGAAAAAAGATATATATTTAATGTTAGCTACAATCCCCTTATAGCTTAAAAAAAACTTTAGTACTATGCAAATGTAAAAAAATGATGTAAATTATAATTCATTTAAGGATAATATAAAAACCGTAATTAACTGAATATCAAATATAAAATTAACATTAGTCTGAAACAATAAAATATACAAGCAAGCAATATGAGAGTTTTAATTAAATTAATTTTTTTGAATTTATTGTTATTAATGTCTTGCAAACAAGACGAAAGTGAACTATCGGTAGAACCGATTTTAAAATTAGATGAGACCTTAATTGTAGATGGTATTACACGTACCTATCACATTCAGTATCCACAAGATTCCGAAAATAAGCCATTAGTAATAGTACTACATGGACATGGAGGTAGTTCGGATCAAAGTTTAGGTTTAGGGTTAGGAAAGAATCCACAGAAGATTTGGTTAGAAGTGGCAAGAGAACATAAATTTACCGTACTAGTTCCAAATGGCGAACTTGGACAAGAAAATACTCGAGGCTGGAACGATTGCAGAACAGATGATGTTGCTAATCCAACTACCGATGATGTAAAATTTATAACAAGTCTTTTAGAAGAAGTTGAGATAATATACAAACATAATGTGAACAGAGTTTATGTAGCTGGAGTATCCAATGGTGCATTAATGGCACAACGATTAGTTGAAGAAATTCCTGAGAAAATAGCGGCTTTTGCTTCTATTGTTAATAATAGGGCAGTAAACTCAAACTGTCTTGATAGCAATGAACCAATCTCCGCCTTATTTATGAATGGGACTTTGGACCTTTTTGTACCATATGATGGTGGTCAAATACTAGGAGATAGAGGATTGGTGAGATCTACGGATGAAAGTGTTACACATTGGGTTATTCGAAACCAAACGGACACTACTCCTATAATCGAAAATTTTGATGATATCAATAATAGTGACAACAGTAGCGTCCAAAAGTTTACATATCTCAATGGATTAAATAACACTCAGGTTATTTTATATAAAATTAATGGTGGTGGTCATACAGAGCCAAGTATAATAGAAAATTATTCTCAAGCTTATCTAAATATAGTAGGTGAACAAAATAAAGATATTGAAATGGCCCAAGAGGTTTGGAAGTTCTTCGAAGACAAAGCCAAATAAAAAAAATCAGTAGCTAACAAAAGCTACAACGTCCATATCGGCTTCGCTGAGACAGCGTTTAGTATAAACGATAATAATACCTGTTTTAACTTAAAATTACCCACTAAAATTTGATTTTATTCTTTTTTACCTAAACAAAAAACACTTGTGTTTTATTTGAGTATTTTATAATTAATTTGGTATTACAAATAGAAAAGGAGTAGTGAAACATAATAAAATAGACTCGTTCTAAAAAATAGTGAGAGTTTTTAAACACCATAAAAAAACCTGTAAAGCTAACTTTACAGGCTTCGTAATGACTTTCTAAGTGTTATTATGCTATGATAGTATTGAATGTTTTACTAGGCCGCATAGCATTAGCAACTTTATCAATATCTGGCCAATAATAACCACCAATATCTACTGGCTTACCTTGTGCATTGTTTAATTCGTCAATGATTTTAGTTTCGTTCTGACTTAATTGCTCTGCTATTGTTGTAAATTCGGTTTGCAAATCACTATCTTGATTCTGAGCAGCAAGTGCTTGTGCCCAGTATAGTGCAAGATAGAAATGACTACCTCTATTATCTAATTCGTTTACTTTTCTAGAAGGAGATTTTTTGTTTTCTAAAAACTGCTCTGTAGCCTTGTCCAATGCTTCGGCAATAATCAATGCTTTTTTATTGTCATTGGTTTCGCCTAGGTGTTCTAGAGAAACAGCAAGGGCCAAAAATTCTCCAAGTGAATCCCAACGTAAATGTCCTTCTGTATTAAATTGTTGTACATGCTTTGGAGCAGATCCTCCAGCTCCTGTTTCGAATAAGCCACCTCCATTCATTAGAGGGACAATAGATAACATTTTAGCACTAGTACCCAGCTCTAGAATAGGGAAGAGGTCTGTATTGTAATCACGCAATACGTTTCCGGTTACAGAGATAGTATCTTTGCCTTCTTTAATTCTGTGCAACGAAAAACGTGTAGCTTCTACCGGAGACATAATTTGTATGTCTAATCCAGTGGTATCGTGTTCCGGGAGATAGGCTTCTACTTTTTTAATCAACTCAGCATCATGAGCCCGATCTTTGTTTAACCAAAATATGGTTGGTGTATTTGTAGCTCTAGCACGACTGACAGCTAATTTTACCCAATCTTTTACTGGAGCATCTTTAGTCTGGCACATTCTCCAGATATCTCCTTCTTCTACCGCATGCTCAATTAGAGTTTTTTCAGCTTGGTTTATAACACGTACAATGCCTTTTGTTTTTATTTCGAATGTCTTATCGTGAGATCCGTATTCTTCTGCTTTCTTAGCCATCAGCCCTACATTAGGGACAGTTCCCATAGTTACAGGATCAAAAGCCCCGTGTTTTTTACAAAAATCGATGGTTTCTTGATATATCCCAGCATAACTACTATCGGGTATGATCGCTTTTGTATCTTGGGTATTACCATCTGCATCATATACCTGACCAGAATTTCGAATCATAGCTGGAACTGATGCATCTATAATAAAATCACTAGGTACGTGTAAATTGGTAATGCCTTTATCAGAATTTACCATGGCTAGTTTAGGCCCTTTTTCATAACAAGATTGAATATCTGCTTCTATTTCTGCTTTTTTTGCAGGGTCAGCTATTTTTTTAAGCTTGTTGATTACATCTCCGAATCCATTATTTACTTCTACACCAATTTCTTCGAATATTTCTTGGTGTTTTAAGAAAAGGTCTTTAAAGTATACCTCTACAGCATGACCAAAAATGATAGGATCAGATACTTTCATCATTGTGGCTTTCATATGTAGAGAGAGTAATACATTCTTTTCTCTTGCATCTGCAATCTGTTCTTCTAAGAAAGAAATGAGTGCTTTCTTGCTCATAACAGTAGCATCAATTATTTCTTCGGCAAGAAGTGACGTTTTTTCTTTTAGTATAGTTATAGCTCCATTATGATCTATGAATTCAATTCTTACGTCACCAGCTTCAGAAACAGTGACTGATTTTTCATTAGAACAAAAATCACCGCTAGACATTGTAGCGATATGCGTCTTAGAAGTAGGGCTCCAGGCTCCCATCGAATGCGGGTTTTTTCGAGCGTATTGTTTTACAGGCTTAGGAGCTCTTCTGTCAGAGTTTCCTTCTCTCAGCACTGGATTTACGGCACTACCTTTAATTTTATTATACCTGCTTTTAATTTCTTTTTCTGTATCGTTATCTGGTTCTTCGGGATAACTAGGAATATCAAAACCATGCGATTGCAATTCTGCAATTGCCGCTTTTAATTGAGGAACTGATGCACTAATATTAGGCAGCTTGATAATATTGGTATCTGGTTTTTGTGCTAGCTTACCAAGTATTGCTAATGCATCTTCTTGTTTTTGTGATTCGGATAATTTTTCTGGAAACGTAGCAAGAATTCTTGATGCGAGAGAGATGTCTTTGGTTTCTATTTCGACACCTGCTGCTTTTGTAAATTTCTTAATTATTGGTAAGAAAGAATATGTTGCTAATGCTGGCGCTTCATCAGTTCTGGTATAAACAATTTTAGAGGATTTAATTCCCATATTTTTTGATTTTTGATAAGGTGTTTATGCCTAATAATATCTACACCTTACTCTTTTTTTAGTATTTATTAAGAAAATAGTAGTCGTTTGACTTCTCTTGAACAAACAATAGTAGCTTTATTTTTTAAACTAATATCTGATTATTTGTTTTCTACGTATCATTTGCTGAAAGATTTTCCGAGCGCGAATATACAAATCTAGAGAGGTAAATGCAACCTGCGTACTGTTAGTTTTGCGTTAAAGGTGATGAATTATTTTGTTGTGTAGTACTTGTTTTTGGTTTATGAGAATACTTATTAGGTGTGCTGTAGGAGGTATATGTTGAAAATAATTTTATATACTAGTACTTCTAAGAAATAGATCTGCTCGATAATATATCTAAACCTTGCTCTGGGTATCTTTTTAAATCAGAACTGGTAAAATATTAACTTCTATAAATTAAAAAGCCATATCATAATACGAATATCTTGATATGGCTTTTGTTCAGAAATAAAAAAATGTCGGCTGTTTTACCCGCCATAAAATAACAACTTTCGTTAGTGATACCAGATTTATACTTCTGCTTTATCGAATAACCATAAATTTGTCAAATAGTAATTTGTATAATTTAAGTGTTACTCAAACGGCTATAACGAATACTTGTGTTTCTAAATTGCTTGTGCAATTTTTCAGTTTTTTTATTCGATAACCAAATACCATTTAAAAAATTAGAAAGGTGTCAAAATTTAATTTTTTCCTTTGAATTTCATTTTGAAATTATTTCAAAGTTATCCTTTAAATTGATTTCAATGATGTATTCAAAAAAATAACTTTCATTTTATATTTATTCGAATATCTTAAGATGGCTTATGTAAATTGTTCCAAAGAACAGTTATAAGAAATAAAAGAATAAAGAATCCTTGTGTCATCTTCTATCAGTAATTATTTCTATTCTAAAAGTAATAAAAACTTATACTGCGTGCAATATATTCTATTTATTTAGTTATCAACTGTTTATGAACTATAGTTATTAACTTTTGTTCATAAAAAAAAGGTTGCCGTCTGACAACCTTTTATGCATATAGAAACTAGTATTAGCTTCTTTTTTCTTTGATACGAGCTTTCTTACCAGTAAGTCCTCTAAAGTAGAATATACGTGCTCTACGAACTTTACCTTTTTTGTTTATTTCGATTTTTTGAAGTGCTGGTAGATTGATAGGAAAAATACGCTCTACACCGATAGTTCCAGACATTTTTCTGATAGTAAAAGTTTCACTAGAACCAGAACCTCTTCTTTGGATCACAACTCCTCTAAAGAACTGTGTACGTGTTTTGTTTCCTTCTTTAATTTCGTAATATACTGTGATTGTATCACCTGCAGCAAAATCAGGTAATTGTTTTTTTGTAACAAATTCGTTTTGTACAAATTGTACTAAATCTTCCATTTTGAGATAGTTAACTTATGTTTTATTAAAATAACATTCACGATTCTCGCCAGAGGTTATGTTAATCAGGGTGCAAAAATAAGTGTTATTTAGTGATTTACAAGTATTTTGTAATTTTTTTTGTGTATTTGTAGATTGCCTCTTAGTTCTCATTCATCTAATAAATCAGGTCTTCGTTCTTTGGTTCTTTGATAGGCTTGTTCTTCTCTCCAAGTTTCGATTTTAGGGAAATTCCCAGAAGTGAGTATCTCGGGGACTTTCCATCCTTTATATTCTGCAGGTCTTGTATATATTGGAGGTGCTAATAGATTGTCTTGGAATGAGTCTGTAAGCGCAGAGGTTTCATTGCCTAATACTCCTGGAATTAGCCTTATAATTGTATCGCAAAGTATCAAAGCTCCTAATTCTCCTCCAGATAACACATAATCGCCTACTGATATTTCTTTAGTGATAAAGTGATCTCTAACCCTTTGGTCTACGCCTTTATAATGACCACAAAGAATAATTAGATTACCTTTTAGTGATAGATTGTTGGCTGTTTTTTGATTTAGCGTATCGCCATCTGGCGTCATATATATGATCTCGTCATATTTTCTTTCTGATTGTAATTTAGAGATGCATTTATCTATGGGCTCTACCATCATCACCATACCAGCGCCTCCTCCAAATTGATAGTCATCTACCTGTTTATAATTGGTAGTAGTATAATCTCTTAGATTATGCAAATGTACTTCAACCAACCCTTTTTCGATAGAGCGCTTCATTATAGAAGCTTCAAAAGGGCTTTTGAGAATATCAGGAACGACTGTAATTATATCTATACGCATCATCGATAATTAACCGAGGCAAAGATGCAAAAGAAACTATTGATATACTAATATTATTGGTTTGCTATTTATTAGCCCCAGCTTTTCGTTGTTTATTGATTTCATCTTGTAGTTTACGCATTACTTTCTGTTCTCTTTCTAATGCTCTACGTCTGTGATCTTCGAATTCGGCTTCGGTTTCTTCTAATGCTTTTCTGGCTTGGACTGTTATAGAATTACTATTTTTAAATTTGAAAATAAAAAAACTAAGAAAGAGGAGTAATCCGCCAACAATTGCCCACATCATTGTTTTATAGCTCCCTTTAGTCATGGGAATCCCTATAAAACTTAAACTATCTTTTTCTTCAGTAACAGAAGAGAGATCTTCATTTGTTTTTGCTAATGACGATTCTAAATTTTTTATAGTAGCTTGTTGTTTACTGATCTGTTCATTAGTCGCACTTAATTTTGATTCTAATGTTTTGATAGAGTCTACAGTGTTAGCTTTTAATTTATTAAGCCAG
Source organism: uncultured Aquimarina sp. (assembly GCA_947493495.1). Taxonomy (GTDB): domain Bacteria; phylum Bacteroidota; class Bacteroidia; order Flavobacteriales; family Flavobacteriaceae; genus Aquimarina. Next base: position 11,092 of record CANLRN010000021.1, on the reverse strand, counting down.
GTTCTTTTTACTACTTTATATTCTTGGTATTTGCCAGATTTTTTAATTATTACATCAAATTGAGTTTTGATGTCTTCTGTTTGCAGTGCTTTTTCAGCAGTAAGTTGCGGTTTTTCATCTTGTACTTGAGCGCTAAGAATGATAGGGGAGAATGCTATTAAAAGTAATAGATGTTGTAATAATTTCATGTGTGAATTTTAGATGTTTTAATAGTCTTATGAAACAATGCTTCTGTCAAATTAGATTTTTGAAATTTGCCTGGAAGGAGCAGTCTCAATTTTGAGTTTATCTTTAATTAACTTTAACGATTATAAATATACGATATTGTAAATAATCTAAAAGTTTTTATTGTCAGGCCTTATTTGTTTTATAGATACTGTTTTTAGTAGCCATAACATTACGAATATGTGTTATAATAGAGTAAAAAGTTAACTAACCATTACCTTTTTTTGCATTGAATTTATAACTCTCACTCCATAAAATTAGTTGTGATATAGCAAATATACAAGAACTATTGGAGTGTCATTTATACGGCATTTTATAATTAATTGGTAGACTATACACAAAGCAATTGCATTGCAAAATGAATAGTTATAAAATAGTTACTTTCAATTTACTGTTATGTTTCTGAAAAAATTAATAATAAGTATATCTTCTTACTTTAGCGATATATTTTGATAACCTAATCACTTGATGGCTATATCCATATTCATTATCGTACCAAACATATAGAATTGCTTTTTTGCCTGATGAATCTATTATGGTAGCATTGCTGTCATAGATCGATGGAGCAGAAGATCCAATGATATCACTAGATACTAATTCATTGTTTAATGAATATTTTATTTGCTCTACCAAATCTCCTTCTAAAGCATATTTTTTGAGAATAGCATTCATACTTTTCGTGGATACTTTTTTGGCTAAGTTTAAATTTAGAATAGCTAAGGATCCATTGGGTACAGGTACTCTGATTGCATTAGATGTTAATTTTTTATCTAAACTAGGTAGTGCTTTAGAGACTGCTTTGCCCGCGCCAGTTTCTGTAATGACCATATTAAGTCCAGCAGCACGTCCTCTACGATATTTATTGTGCATATTGTCAACTAAGTTTTGGTCATTGGTATATGCGTGGATAGTTTCGAGATGTCCATTGATAATCCCAAAACTTTCTTCTATTGCTTGTAGAACAGGAGTAATTGCATTAGTAGTACAAGAAGCAGCAGAGAATATATTTACTTTATCTGGGTTGTATTCTTTATGATTTACTCCATGAACAATATTAGGAATTCCTTTTCCTGGGGCTGTTAATAATACCTTATCAATTCCTTTCGCGATTAAATGCCTACTCAATGCTTCTTTGTCTCTAAAAGCACCAGTATTATCGATAAGTAATGCATTATTAATACCGTAAGCGGTGTAATCGATATCTTCTGGATTGTTAGTGCTAATTATTTTTACAGTAGTTCCATTGATAATCAAGGCACTATTAGCTATATCAACTTCTATAAGACCAGAAAATTCTCCATGTATAGAGTCATTTCTTAATAGGGAAGCTCTTTTTTCGAGGATTTCTTCTGTAATAGCTCCTCTTGTTACAATAGCTCTAAGCCTTAATTGACTTCCTTTACCTGTAATAGTCATTAATTCTCTGGCAACCAGACGACCAATACGTCCGAAACCATAAAGAACTACATCTTTTGGAGAGATATTCTCGAATTCTTTTGCATCTTTTAACTTATTCATTACAAATGCGGTGGCAGAATCATATTGATTCCCAGCTATGTGATATTCATAGGTAAGCTTCCCGATGTCAAGCTTTGAAGGAGGAAGCTCCATTAGTTTTATGGCTTGTGCGATTTCTACTGAGTCAAATATCGAGATGGGTTTTTGAACAAATTCTCCAGCATATTGATGTAGATTGAGGATTTCGCTCACATTTTTATCTATTAATTGATTTCTAAAAATCACTAATTCGATAGAATTGTCATACCATAGATCACTTACCGTTTTAATAAAAGCCACTGTAGCGCGGCGTCTGTCTGCCTGAAAAGCAAGTTCTTTTTCATAAACCTTATTAGAGTTCATATAATGCTGTATTTTTTTTGAAACATGGAATTTCGCGCAAAAGTATGAATTTCAAACGTTTTCGTACACCCTTTTATATAAAAAAATCCCATTACTTTTTGTAGCAAGCAATGGGATTATTGATTTTATGTAGCTAGGATAGGCGTTTAATTCTGAAAAACGAACTCACGTTTTTCTCCATTAGTATCTATTAAGCTTATGGTAATGTCTTCTTCTGGATATTTACTTTCTATAATCTGTTTTACTTCCAAAACATTTTTCACCTTTTTTCCATCAATTTCACTAATAATTAGCCCTTCAAGATTGTATCGTTGCATTTTTGGACTTAAGGCTTTACTGATCACTACTCCGTGATCTAGATCAAACTTTTCGAGATATTTCTTATTAGGATTGGCGACTTCTACGCCTACATCATCTATATTATATGTCTGGATTACATATTTTGATAAAGTTACAGGTAGGTCTAGTTTATTTCCATCTCTAATAACTGATACATTAATTACATCATCTGGACTTTTGCTGTTCACATAACCAGTTAAATCGGAAAATTTTCTAATCTTAAGACCATCAATTTCTTTGATGACGTCTCCTTTTCTTAATCCAGCTTTTTCTGCACCACTGTTTTCTTCTATAGTATCGATAAGAACTCCCTGAGATGTACTGATACCATATTCTTTTTTTGTACTCGCATTCAGAGGTATTGTACCTATTCCTATAATGGCTCTTTGTACATCACCAAATTCTAGGATGTCCTCTACTATTTTTCTGGCATTATTAGAAGGTACTGCAAATGCATAACCTACATAGCTTCCCGTTTGAGAAGTAATGGCTGTATTGATACCTATTAATTCACCTTTGGTATTTACCAATGCGCCACCACTATTTCCAGGATTGATAGCAGCATCAGTTTGAATAAAAGATTGAAAATTTCTATCACCTTCGTTAAGGTCTCTTGATTTTGCACTTATGATGCCTGCTGTAACGGTGGATGTAAGATTAAATGGATTACCTACAGCCAGTACCCATTCTCCAGTTTTTGCAACATTAGAATCTCCAAAAGGAATATAACTTAGTTTTTCATCTGCATCTATCTTTAGTAATGCGATATCAGATTGTTTTGCAGTTCCAATGACTTCTGCTTTATATGATTTGTTATTGTTTAGAGTAACTTCTAATTCTGATGCTCCATCAATTACATGGTTGTTAGTTACAATATAACCATCTTCGGTAATAATTACTCCAGAACCCACACCTTGAATTCTCTTTTCTTGCGGGCCTCCATTTCTAAAAAACTCCATCAAATTTCTTGGAGTACGGGATACCCCATATTGTTTTACGTGGACTACAGCATTTACTGTTTTTTCTGCAGCAACTGTAAAATCAATATTAGATGCAATAGCATTGGTATTGGTCGAACTATAACTAACAGGGATTATATTGGTTTTTGATTTGACCTGATCACTAGCAGTAACGCTTTCTTTGTATTCTGGTTCTACGAATAATTTATAGGCTCCAAGTGTGATTGCACCAGCAAAAATAGAAACAACTAATAGGCTTAAAAATCTTTTCATCATCTTTTTCTTTTCTTGTTATAATTAAATTGTAGTATCATAATAGACTGTAAATAACTTATAGAATTACAAGTATCGTATATTTTTTTTAATATTTAACGGTCTATTAACGATAGTATAATGAATACATTCTTTGTACATTTGACATTTTTATAGTAATAAAGATAATGAATATTACTTTTTATAAATATCAAGGTACGGGAAATGATTTTGTCATTATTGATAATAGACAATCTATTGTCCCCAAAAATGATACCAAATTATTTGGCAGACTATGTGACAGAAAATTTGGTATTGGAGCAGACGGATTGATGTTATTAGAAGCTCCTACTAATGATGAAGATGACTTTACTATGGTGTACTTTAATGCGGATGGTAATGAAAGCTCTATGTGCGGCAATGGTGGAAGATGTCTAGTGGCTTTTGCTTCATTCATGGGAGTTATAGATACTACGGCAACATTCACCGCAATTGATGGGAAACATCAAGCAGAGATCAAAGACGGTTTGATATATTTAAAGATGCAAAATGTTGCAAGAATAGATGAATTTGAATCCCATTTATTTTTGGATACTGGTTCACCACATCACGTGACAATGGTTGATGAGCTGTCTAATTATGATGTAGTTGCTAATGGAAGGGCGATTAGAAATGGAGCTCCGTATTATAAAGAAGGTAGTAATGTAAATTTTGTGCAAAAAGAAGCGAATGGAGTTTTTGCAGTCAGAACTTATGAGAGAGGGGTAGAGGATGAGACATTGTCTTGCGGTACTGGAGTTACTGCTGTAGCATTAGCTATGCATACTACAAAAATGACGGATAATACTACTGTTGTGATTCATACTCCTGGTGGAGAATTGAAAGTTGTATTTGATGTAGATAAAAAACAGTATAAAGATATATTTCTGATAGGTCCTGCAGAACAGGTTTTTAAAGGAGAAATAGTATGCTAACGCTTACAGGGAAACATATATATCTACGTGCGTTAGAACCCGAAGATTTAGATTTTGTACATTCTATTGAAAATAATGAAGAAGTCTGGGAAGTTAGCTCCACGCAAACACCTTACTCACGATTTTTGATAAAACAATATTTAGAAAACGCTCATTTGGATATATATGAAGCTAAACAGTTACGGTTAATGATCTGTTCCAAAAAAAATACTACTACATTAGGACTTATCGATTTGTTTGACTTTAATCCAATGCATAATAGAGTTGGTGTTGGTATTTTGATAGCTGAAAATCAATACAAAGGACAAGGTTATGGAACCGAAGCATTATCTCTAGTGATTAAATATTGTAATACGCACCTTAGGGTACATCAATTATATGCCAATATATCAGAAGATAATAGGGATAGTGTAAAGTTATTCGAAAAGCAAGGCTTTAAAAAAGTAGGTGTAAAAAAAGATTGGAACCTCATTAATGGGGAGTATAAGGATGAATTATTATATCAATTAATATATGTACATTAAAAAAATACTATTAATTATAACATTAATGGGTTTAGTAGGTGGAGGTTTGTTTGCTTATTATGTATATCAAGCTGTTTTTTCGCCAAATACTAATTTTGAAACAGAAACAACTACTATTTATATTCCATCAGGAACTACCTATCCTCAGCTGCGTGAGCTAATTCTTCCTTTGGTCAAAGATATAACTACTTTTGATAAAATAGCCGATAAGAAGGGATATGCCAGAAATGTCAAAGCTGGCAGATATATACTAACTAAGGGACTTAATAATAATGAGATTATTGGAGTGCTTAGAAGTAAAAACTCTCCTATTCAAGTTAATTTTAACAACCAAGAACGATTAGAAAATTTAGCAGGAAGAATAGCTGAACAAATAGAAACAGATAGTATTTCATTGCTACAATCGTTTAGAGACCCATCATTTATATCTTCGAATGGATTTACAGCTGATAATGCGTTATCCATGTATGTACCCAATAAATATGAGTTTTTTTGGAATACCTCGGCAGAACAATTTAGAGATAGGATGCTTAAGGAGTACCATCGGTTTTGGAATACAAACAGACGAGCAAAAGCAAAAGATATAGGTTTATCAATCTCTCAGGTAGTGACAGTGGCTTCTATTGTACAAAAAGAAACCGCAAAAGTAGATGAAAGACCAAGGGTAGCAGGTGTGTATATAAATAGATATAAAAACGGTTGGAAACTAGATGCTGACCCTACTGTTATTTATGCATTAAAAAAACATAGAAATGACTGGGATGCTGTTATCAAACGAGTATTGTATAAGGATCTAGAATTAGATAGTCCGTACAATACATATAAATACAAACATTTACCTCCTGGGCCTATTACCATGCCAGATATATCATCGATTGATGCGGTTCTACATTATGAAAAACATGAATATTATTTTTTTGTAGCGAATGTTGAAAATTTTGGATACCATAAATTTGCAAAAACATTAACACAACACAATAGAAACAAAAAGCAGTACGTAAATTGGATCAATAAACAAGGAGTAAGACGGTAGAATTGTCTTGTATTTTGTAGGAAAAAAGCAATTTTTTTTCGCTTATAATGTTAAAGTTTTTAAGGTATTTATATACAGACTTTTCTTTTTCATGTGGTTTATTCCCATAATTAACATTTATTTTTGATTGGTTGAAATACAAAATTTGACGTTTAAGTGTCATTATTTTTTATTTTTTTTGATAATATTTGCGTTTTTTTGCATATTTTTTCATTTAATTAATTGATAATCATTTAATTAGTAAATTTAACACCTCTTTTTTTATTATTGTGAGAAAAATTGTATATTTGCACCGCTAAAATTTAAGTAGTTGGGGAACATCAATTATGATGACTACTTAGAAATTTTATTTATGATAAAACGTATAATTGGATTATCAATAATTCTTACAATTGGAGGAATTATATCGGTTGGTTTTACACCAGAAAAGAGTAACGATATGAAGTCATACAGTACAGCTGACTTAGATCTTTACTACATCGCACCTAACTTTAATGAGATCGATGAGAATTTGCTTTCTAGCAATATTACATCAAGTACTATTTTTGGCACTCCAGAATTGACAAGATCTTATATAGGGTTTAAAGAAGCTCTTGCTTTCAAAGAATCTAGAGGTGATTACGGAATTATTAACCAGTTCGGATATATGGGAAAATATCAGTTCGGAATTGGCACCTTAGCGCTTATAGGGATTAAGAATAAAAATAAATTTCTCAATAATCCAGAACTACAAGAAAAAGCATTTTATGCAAATGTATCAAGGAATAAATGGATTTTACGTAAGGATATTAAATGGTTTGTTAATAAACGGATGAATGGAATTATTGTTACGGAATCTGGGATACTAGCTGCAGCACACTTGGCAGGACCTGGTGCCGTAAAAAAATACTTAAGGAGTGGAGGCGTAGAAGATTTTACTGATGCTTTTGGTACGACAATACGCTACTATATGAAACGTTTTGCTGGATATGACACTTCTTTTGTATTACCAGATAGAAAAGCAAAAGCGCTATTATAATTTAGTACGATCTATTACCAGGTCTGATAAAGAATAGTATAAAAAACCTAAAGTTTTAAATGTTTAAACCCGGTTTATGCGTTAGGACTTCGTCAAGATGCTTTCAAGTGCAATAAACACTGATGTTTTCTTCATTTCAGCGTAGCGTCGCTACGGTTACATTAAAAAAAATAGTGAAACGGTAGTGTTTGCAGCAGTTGAAAGATGGAATAGATTTCCTAATGAATAAAACGGGTTAAAGATTCATGGATTATAATGATATAAGTCTTGATTCTAAAAATAGGAACAATTTATACTCTTATCGAGCTTGAGTATATGATAAAATTTTATAGATACTGTTATTGTGTAACGCGTACTGTATCAGGAACTAAGCCAGTATAATCCCCGCCATTACGAATCACATCTCTAACTATAGAAGAAGAAATATAACTTTTTCCTGATGAGGTGAGTAAGAATATAGTTTCTATCTCGGTCATTTTTCTATTGGTATGCGCGATTGCTTTTTCAAATTCAAAATCTCCTGGGTTTCGTAAGCCTCTGAGTATAAATTCTGCATTTTGCTGTTTACAAAAATCTACAGTCAACCCTTTATAAGTCATCACTTTAATCTTAGGTTCATTTTTAAAAGCTTCTTCAATAAAATATGTTCTTTCTTCGAGGGTAAACATGTATTTTTTTTCTGCATTTACACCAATGGCTAGTATGATTTCATCAAAGAGTGTAAGTCCTCTTTTGATAATATCATAATGCCCTAAAGTAATGGGATCAAACGAACCCGGAAATACAGCTCTTTTCATGAGTTATGGATTTATGTTAGTAAAGATAATCGAAAAAATGATGTAGCTATGCTAAAAAAATAGCACATTCAATATTTTAGGTGCACAGAGACTCTTTTTTTTAGAAATGGAGGCAGTAGTATATGCGTTATGTAAATACAATTTAGTTCATGCACTCTTCAATCGTATTCGTTAATAACTCTGTAATACTAATCCCTGCAGCTTTTGCTTGTTGCGGTAGGATACTAGCTTCACTAAAGCCTGGGTTGGTATTCATCTCTATAAAATGGGGTACTCCATTATGAAATATATATTCACTTCTAGAAAACCCTTTCATTTTAAGAATTTTATATACTTTAAGTGCTAGTTCGGTAACTTCTTTTTCTTGAGTTTTAGTAAGCCTGGCAGGTGTGATCTCTTGAGATTTGCCTAGATATTTGGCCTCATAATCAAAAAAATCATTCTCTGATACAATCTCTGTAATAGGCAGTACAATGTCTTTTCCTTTATAAGTGATAACTCCTACGGATACTTCGGTTCCACTAAGGAAAGACTCGATAATGATTTCATCATCTTCTTTATAAGCTATTTCGATAGCAGGAATTAATTCTTCTATAGTTTTTACTTTTGATACACCATAACTACTACCTGCTTTATTCGCTTTTACAAAACAAGGTAATCCTACAGTAGCTATGATTTTGTCTTGATCAATAGCATCTCCTTTATTCAAAAAATAATTTGTAGCAGTAGGAATTCCATAAGGTTGTAGTACACTAATACAATCTCTTTTATTAAAAGTGAGCGCAGCCTGATAAAAGTCACAAGCAGTTTGAGGAATACCGATTAATTTAAAATAAGCCTGTAATAATCCATCTTCTCCAGGAGTTCCGTGAACGATATTAAATGCAGCATCAAATTTAATCTTCTCACCCTGTAATAGTAATGAAAAGTCATTTTTATCAATTGTTTTTTTACGTTCTTGATCATCAATATAATACCAAGTATCTTTTGTTATATGAATCCTGTATGCTTCATATAAATTGCGATCGATATACTTATAAACTACATTTCCACTTTTGATAGAGATGTCAAATTCACTAGAATAACCACCCATTAGGATGGCAATATTTTTTTTCATTACTGCAGATTAGTTCGTGAGCTTTATAAACAAAAATATCATTTATATTATAACAAAAGCTAAAAACTTACCGTTTTTATATCTTTGTCCAAACTATCATTTAATCTATGGAATTTATAAAAGGTCTTTTTAAGTTTATCTACAGCAAAACATTTTTGATTCAGTTAGTATTAGCTATTGCGATGTTGACTATCATATGTTTTATTGCATTACAATGGTTAGAGAGTTCTACGAATCATGATCAACGTATTGTAGTACCTAGTCTAAGTAAGAAAACATTAGATGATGTTGCAGTTCTCTTAGAAGAAAAAGAGTTGCGATTCGAAGTTCAGGATTCTGCAAATTTTAATCCAGAATACCCTAAGTATTCTGTAATTGATCAAAATCCAGCTGCTGGAAATATGGTAAAAGAAAATCGAAAAATATATGTAACGCTAAACCCATCTGGATATCGAAAAGTAGAAATTCCAAAATTCGAGCAGCCAACTCGTAGGCAAGTAGAACCTAAATTGGTAGCACTTGGTTTTAAAATAGGAGCTGTTACTAAGGTACCCCACATGTCTAGCTTAGTATTGGAATTACGGCATAAAGGTAAAAGAGTAAGACCAGGAGATAAATTAATGAAAACTTCTACAATAGATTTGGTTGTTGGTGATGAAAGTGGGGGGAAAGTCAATCTTTCTTCTGATTAATTAGCTATTGGGTTTATCAACAGAATTATTTTTATTCTGAAACTGAGGCGGAAATAACCTATGCTCAACTGGATTAGGTAAATATTTTATTCCCGTAAATTTGAAGCATAAAAGGTATAAATAAGAGATTACGAGAAATATATGACTAAAGAAAATATAGATACTGAGCAAGATAATGAAGATGACCTCTATGAACACTATCGATTTATAGCTGGAGCTGGTCAAGAGCCACTTAGAGTTGATAAATTTTTAATGAATTTTGTCGAAAACGCAACACGAAACAAAATACAACAAGCTGCTAAATCTGGGAATGTATACGTAAATGATATTACGGTTAAATCCAATCATAAGGTAAAACCTAATGATATTGTAAGAGTTTTGTTTGCACATCCACCTTATGAGAATTTATTAATCCCAGAAAACATCCCATTAGATATAGTCTATGAAGATGATTCATTACTAGTGGTTAACAAACCTGCGGGAATGGTAGTACATCCTGGTCACGGTAATTATTCTGGGACGCTGATCAATGCATTGATCTATCATTTTGATAATTTACCTAACAATAGTAGTGATCGTCCTGGATTAGTACATCGTATTGATAAGGATACCAGTGGTTTATTAGTAATTGCAAAAACAGAAACGGCTATGACACATCTGGCTAAGCAATTTTTTGATAAAACCTCAGAGCGTGAATATATTGCCATTGTATGGGGAAATGTAGAAGAAGATGAAGGAACTATAGAAGCTAATATTGGTCGTCACCCTAAGAATAGACTACAAAATACAGTTTTTATAGGTGATGAATCCGAAAAAGGTAAACCTGCCATTACGCATTATAAGGTGATAGAACGATTAGGATATGTTACATTAATTAGTTGTAAGCTAGAAACAGGTAGAACACATCAGATACGTGTACATATGAAATATATTGGGCATACATTATTTAATGATGAACGATATGGAGGAGAAAAAATTCTAAAAGGAACATCGTTTACAAAATATAAACAGTTTGTAGATAATTGCTTTAAAGTACTCCCAAGACAAGCATTGCATGCTAGGACATTAGGGTTTGAACATCCTGTTACTGGGGAGTTAATGAGTTTTCAAACACCGATACCAGATGATATAATGGCTTGTATAAATCGATGGAAAAAGTATGCAAAAAATCAATTAAATGCAGAGTGATTTTCTTTTTTAGAGCATACTATTTTTAGTTAACACTACAATCCTGTCCTAAATAAATTTAAGGGATAAGAAATCTAACCATTTTACTAGTCTAAGACTAAATTTAGTTGAAAT
>CANLRN010000020.1 GCA_947493495.1 uncultured Aquimarina sp. | reverse complement strand
ATAGGTGGGTCAGTTTAAATAGGATTTACTGGGTCAATATAATAGGAATAGGTGGGTCAATTTGGCAAGAATTTCCACATGTCATATAGTCTTTGTTTTTGTGTCCTAATTTAGGTTGTTTCTTTGTAATTTTCAATTATGAATTTTTCAGAGGTAATCATTGAATTAGCATTATTAAAAAAAGAACTTTCTTTTCATACAAAGGAATTAGCTGTATTACGAAAAGAAAATGCTGAATTAAAAGAACGTCTTTCTAAGTACGAGAACCCAAAGAATAGTAGCAATAGTTCGATTCCCCCATCTCAGGATAAGCATCGGATTAAATCCAACCAAAGTTTGCGTAGATCTTCGGGCAAAAGCCAGGAGGTCAATTAGGTCATAAGGGTAAAACACTCGAGATGACATCCACCCCAGATCAGATCATAGAGTTACATCCTGATTATTGCCGTGAGTATGGATCTTCTCTGACAGCAGTAGTGTCTGAAAAAGAACATGTTCGTCAAGTTGTAGATGTTCCACCTATTAAAGTATTTTTCACAGAATACAGGAGTTTTAGTAAGCAATGTAGTTGTGGATGTAAAAATACTGGAGAGTTTCCAAAAAACATCAATACTGCTATAAGCTATGGTTCAAATATAGAAGCTCTTGTAGGTTATTTTTATTCACGTCAATACCTTCCTTTTGCTAGAATGAAAGAAACCTTTAACGATGTATTTAATATCCCGATTAGTGAAGGAGGAATTCACTGTTTATTGAATAGGTATGCAGAAAAAACTACTCCAGTATATCAGCTTATAAAACAACGAGTATCCAACGATTTAGTTATCGGAGCAGATGAAACAGGAGCTAAAGTAGATGGAGAGAAGCACTGGATATGGACTTGGCAAACAACTAAGGCTACCTATATCACTCATTCAGATACTAGAGGAAATGCTACTATAGAAAAAGAATTTCCAAATGGTTTTACTCAAAGCACACTGGTAAGTGATGGATGGAGACCACAATTAACAACACCAGCACTTCATCATCAAGCTTGTTTACCTCACTTATTAAGACGTTTAAATTATTTAAATGAAAAATATCTAAATCAACAATGGAGTATCAAATTTCAACAAGTACTCTATCAGGCTATTTCACTCAAAAAACAAGAAGAGTTTGACAGTGAAAATATAATAGAAAAAAGATCGCTATTATTAGGGAATTTGAACATTTATTAGAACAACCTCCTGATAAAGAACACAAAGAACTACACTCTTTTTATAAAAGAATGCGCAGAGAACAACAAAATCTATTTGTGTTCTTATACATTAAAGAAGTACCTGCTGATAACAATCCATCAGAAAGGGCTATTCGCAATGTAAAGGTCAAACAAAAAATATCAGAACAGTTTAAAACTATAACTGCTGCTGAAAACTTCGCTAAAATAAGATCTGTGATTGATACAACTATCAAAAATGGAATGAACATAATCCAAGCTCTTACATTAATCGCAAAATTTGAATATCAATTTGCAGACTGATTAGTTACGATTTTATTTCTTAAAACAAATCTAAAGGCATGCTACGGAAGTCAAAAATTGTGAAATGCGGATACAAAAAGGAACATTTTATTCCAATAAATTCAAATGGCAAATGGTATAACTTCAGATTCTAACGATTCGCCGAAAGATAATTACTATTCATCGAAAATTGACAGATAAACCATTGATTTTAAGCCATATTTGTACTGTAACCCAAAAGAAACTACTATGAAACTTGCAATTGTAACTGCCTACCCTCCTAGCAAAGTAACCTTAAATGAATATGCCTTTCATTTGGTAAAACACTTTAGACAAAAAACAGAGATCTCGGAATTAATCTTACTAACTGATATGGATGCTGCAGGAGTAGAAATCAACTTCGAGGAACAAGGATGTAAAGTAACAGTACAACCTTGCTGGAGATTCAATAGTTATTCGAATGTAATTTCTGTAATGAAAGCAGTACGACAAACTACTCCCGATGCGATATTGTTTAATCTACAGTTTATGAAGTTTGGAGATCAGAAGGTTCCTGCGGCATTAGGTCTATTATTACCTCTATTTTGTGTACTTAGAAAAATTCCAACAATTGTTTTATTACATAATATTTTAGAACAAGTTGATTTACAAAGTGCTGGTTTTACCAAAAATAAGTTCTTAAAAAAAGTATATAATTTTATAGGAACATCTCTTACTAAACTGATATTACAAGCTGATATAGTAGCAGTAACGATCAATAAATATGTTGATATCCTCGAAAAAAAATACAATGCTGATAATGTTATTCTAATTCCGCACGGCACATTCGAAATACCAGAAAAACCAATGTATAACATCCCTAAAGGACCACTTAAGGTAATGACCTTTGGAAAATTTGGAACCTATAAAAAAGTAGAAATACTCATTGAAGCTGTTGAGAAAGTACGATCACGAACTGATGCAGATATAGAAATTGTAATTGCTGGAACTGATAACCCTAATGTCCCTGGATATCTAAAATCTATAAAAGAAAAGTACGCACATGTTCCTCAGGTAACTTTTACGGGTTATGTAGCAGAAGAAGAAGTGCCAACAATCTTTGGAGAAAGCGCTATGGTAGTATTTCCTTACACCGCTACTACCGGTAGCTCTGGAGTTTTGCATCAAGCTGGCAGTTACGGAAAAGCAGTGGTAATGCCTGATATAGGAGACTTGAGTATGCTCATTAAAGACGAAGGGTATCAAGGAGAATTCTTTAATCCTAAAAGTAGCGATAGTCTTGCAGATGCGATCGAAAAAATTGTACGCTACCCTTTATATCGGATTGAGTTAGGAAAAGCGAACTATAAAGCTGCTACGGCGTATCCTATGCGTAGAATTACCGAAATGTATGTAGCTGCGTTTAAAAAAATTGGCAAACATAAGGTTACTGATTTCCAAAAAGCCAATTCCGTTTTTATAACAAAAAAATCGTCGTAATTACAACACCTATCATTGTCATAGATATTAAACACTTGTATTTCTGCAAGTGTTTTTTTTAATGGAAAAGTTTACTATAAACCTGAGTTCGATCTAAGAAAAATGAAGTTAATCACATAAAGTACTATATATCAATTTCTTAAACAAAATAACATGTAACTAAGTGCTATATAACCCGAGAGAATTTATTGATTTCAAGCTAAAAACCACTACACATACTATCTTCTTCCCTAAATTACCATAGACTAGCTAGCTAGTCTATGGTAATTATAAGTCGAATCTATCATACTTATTGACTTTTATCTATGATTCTTATATCGAATTCAGGTTATAAGCTCTGAAAATATATTTTCTACCTCTCCTTTATTTTAGAATAAAGACAAAAACTAAAACAAGGAGAATTGTTATTATAGTTTTAGAGAAATCAGATTAATCTCCAATAAATTCTAACACTTTTTTCTTATTTCCTTCGGAATCAATAACTCCAAAGTACTTTTGTTTATGCTTTCGCCAAGGTAAACTACCTACAACATCAGTGGGAATAGTTTCGAAATCATATAATGTCCAAAATAGATAATGAATATTTTGTTTCTGAGTGATCTCTCGAAATTGTTCATAATACTCTGCTTGTTTTTTTTCTGAAGCACCAAAGGGATTCCAGAATCCTCGGCTACTAGACAGTCCAAATTCTTGTAAAACAATCGGCTTATCAATCTTAGCGCTCATAGCAGCATATAACTCTTCAAAATCATCTATATCTTGATAATAATGAAAGGATACAAAATCTACCTCATCCTGTAAAATATTGGCTGATGCGATATCAGACCAGCCAATAGTAACCAAATGGTTAGGATCATATTGTTTGATTTGCTTAGTCATTTCTCGTAACCAAGCTACAACATTTTCTTTTCCTCTGCTTTTAAAATCCAGATTGGGTTCATTTTTAATATCCCAAGCAAGGATCGCTTTATGGTTTTTAAAAGTACTTACGATCTGCTCAGCATGTCGATGTGTAAGTGTCCAATCTAATACCAAATAATCTCCATAAAAATCAAACAATGTAATGATCACTTTTATGCCTTTATTTTCAGCCTTATCTAAGACTTGTTGTAATTTCTGTAATTTTTCTTCTTTTACGGCTGCCTTCCCGAAATCTTCATACTGAAGGAAAATCCGAACAGTATTGAGTCCCATTGCTTTGATACTATCAAAATCTTGTTGAATTACATTTGGATCAAAATCATTTCCGAACATATCCCATGGTGTTTTTTGCGGATAATAATTGATGCCTTTAATCTGAAACTCTCTATGATCAACATATATTTTATCTCCCTCGACCATAGTCAAATGCCCTGTGCAAAAAATATCTTTAATAGGTTGAGCTTCTTCTTTTATCAAATGTCTAATACGCCAGAATCCATCTTCTAATAATAATAGTACCTTATAATCAGAAATTATTTCTGTTTCTAATAATAACTGATTTTCTTTATATACGCGTTGATATTGTTTTACATTTTTGTCCGTTAACACAGCTAATTGCCCATCAGCACTATAAAAATCAAGCGATAAATTATGTGCAATTGTTGTACTATGTACCCTAACTGCATTTGCTTTATTGTTATGAATCGGTTCAATAATCCGTTTTCTGGTTTTTGCAGTATAATAATCACTTATTCCTACTGTATCATAGGTTTGATTGGCTACTTGACCTACATACCAAGCGTTTAGATAATCTTTTTGGATATCATATAAGGTTTGTTTTTCGATTGGTCGTCCTAGGTTGATGGTATCTATCCAACTTACTTTAGGAAGATATACTTGGCTATTTTCAAAATTCACATGTAACATAGAGGACCGATTCGCACCAGTATTCAAATAAGAAAGTACTTGACTGATCCCAAACAATATCAATATAATAATTCCTAAAAAAGAAACTAGGATAACAGATCTGTATATGTTTTTATTCCAAGTCTTCATTGCATTATTATATTTTCATACTGTTTTTCTATCCCTAGCGTTTTAATTGTTATATCATAATTCCCATTCGGATAAAATCCTTCTGGTATTTTAAATATGACTTCTCCATTAGATGATGTCATCATTTTAGTATCTATTATAGTATCTTCTTGAGAAATTTTTAACGTCACAGTAGCGCCATCAGGAATTAATTGTTCCATAAAACTTACTAATGGACCAACTACGATCTCTCGGTTGTTTTCAGAAAACTGCACTTTAAAATCATCCAATACTGATTCATATTCAATTTGTACTATATCACTCTCTGCAATACCAGATACAAAAGCTTTTATTTCCCATAAATCCTGATGATCTGGATGTAATATCTTGGCAATCGCAATACCTCTAATAGTACTTGCTTGTGTTTTTAGTAAAACCCCTTTCTTATTTTTGATTAGAAACGTTACCAAAGTTCCATCACTAATAATATTACCATATTTATCTTTGAGCGTTGATGTAATTAACTCTGTAATCTGATTACCATCAGCATATTTATGTTTGCGTTTTGCAGTGATCCGAAAATCTTGCGGTAATGCAGGAAAAACGACTATAGAAAATTCTTTAGAAGATGTTTCTTTAACCTTTGAGGATAGTAATAGTCTCCCAGATTGTTCATAAGAGAATATAGCTGACCATCCTATGATATCCTTAGTGTAAACTATTTCCTCTTTTATATTACTCAAAAATTGATGTTTCAATCCAATCGCTGTGCTATCTGGCAATGGATTATCATATATATCCGTTGGTATAATAACTGGCATGGTGTAATCATTCCCTCCTGCTATAATACTTGATGGCCCTACATACGATTCTAGTTCAACTTTTGTATTGGTGTTTGCTATTATCTTAATACCCCCTGATAAAAGCTGTTGCGAATCGAATAATAATGTATACTGTATCATCCCCTTATTGTTCGCAATAAATTTTGGGAAAATAAAATTACCATTTTCAGATTCGAGGATTGTATTGCCAAATGAGGAGTGGAGAAATAATTGCGTATGTACTGAAGTACTTAATTCAAAATTTAATTGAATTTCTTGACCTGCAGTATATATCGTTTTTTTAGATATTAAAACGGCTGAAACTTCAGGTTTGTCAACTAGCATTTTAGTAAAACCAACACTAAGACATAGTAGCATTAAAGATCCAAGAGCGATATGTATTCTTTTAAGATTCATTAGTTCGGACTTGCGATATAGGTATTGATCTCTATCTTAATGTAGTTAAATCCTTTCCCTTTTATAGATAATAGTTGAGAAGATTGATCTCGATTTCGATTAGGAACTACTTTTCTACTGATACCTTCATTTGGTAATCCATTGATAAAAATAGACTTCATATCACTATTAATAATTGACAAATGAGAAACGCCTAATAGCGTATACTCAAAATATTGTTTTCGTTGTGGCCGAATCCCTTCAGACAAATATTGATGATCTACCCATACTAATTCTTTCTGATCATTATAGTAAGAAACCAATACTTGCGGAATTGTAACTTCTTGTAATCCCGAATTAAAAAGAACTCCTGTAATCTGATCTCCAGAAATAGAAATATCATTGATTGCTACTCCTTTATACAAATCTGTTGTTGTCACGTTTCCAGCACATTGTAAATCAAATTTAGTTGGGATGTTTTCAAACACAACAGCTGTAAACTGATTAGGGTCAAAAGTATCTGGTTTAGCATCATCTGTTTTCAGCCAAGCAATATCTTCAAAATCTATTCGAAAACTAGTCACTTCCTTTGGGAGTAATTTATGCTTCATTTGATGTTTTACATTGTATGCTGTTAATTTCCGATCTCCTTGATCATATAAAGTACCTGTTACTACAACATCTGCTGGTACATTATCTACATTTTGTAGTTCGCCAATAATATGATACTGTTCTTTCTCTCTAATAATTTTTGCAGAAAGGACTTCCAGAACAGGCTGGTTCAGCACATCTTCATGATAGGTCTGTTCTGAACTTATTCTGCGTCTTCCATGATTATAAAAATGTGTAGTATTCTCAGAAAACAATTGATCTGGAGGGATATCAAGATCATACGTAGATGGTTGTATATACCATTTCCTTTTTCGTTTAACCAATTCATGGTCATATGTTTTTTTAATTTTTTCTAAAGGAGTGATCCAATTTGTAATCGCATTAACTCTCGCTGTGGTATCTGTTTGGGTTATAATTTCTATAGCGATCTCATCTAGTTTAGCATAAGAACTTAGTAATCCATCAGTGACAGATACTTCTAACATATATTGCTCAATACTTTTATTTCTTTTCGGATCCAAGTATGAATGTGCTCTATTAAACTCTTTAAAATCCAAAGCGTCATAATATGACATCATTACATTTTTTGGACTAATCTGAGACGCATTTTGAATATAAAAAGAGTATGTAACACCTATAAACATGACTAGCAAAAACCATCCCCAAATATGTAAAACTGTAAACATTCTTTTCTTGAATCCCTCATACGGAATTGCGAAACTAACATATTCAGGAACTCTACATCGAGAACGGCGCAAAGCTCTAATCCATATCATTTGTATATTTAATATAAAAGCCAATACAACAGTAGTAATCGGTATCAATCCCCACATCAACTTTTGATAGGTAGGTATCTCTTCCTTTGGTAAGATTGTTGATAAAGGAGGAATATTTAATTTTTCCCAAACCATGATTCCGTTTTCTAATTGGCGTAAACGTTGCCATCCACAGAAATACAATATAGGATCATAAAATTTATCATTAGAAAACACATACTTTAAATTATACTTTTCGGGAACAGTTAAGAACTGCTGTAAAGAACCAATTCCCTCTACTCCTCTAAATTTTGAATTTTCTAAACGCTCTACAGCTCGAGTGGTTAACTCTGGCAACTTTCTTACAGAATGATAATTACCATCCACTGTCATTGCTTGTGTCTGAGCAGACAACCACGCCATTTGATCTCCAAACCCTAATGGTAGATACCGCCAATGATCATGCTGATCTTGCTGTAAGAAATTAAGAATCGGAAGCATTTTTATTTTTTGCGGCTGAGAAGGTCTGAAATACCCCAAGTTCATCGTAAAAATGATAGTAGCAATAAAAACAAAAGCCAATGCTCCTGCTATAAAGCGGTGATAGACAGCTCCAAATTTTTGCTGAATAAATTGCTTGAAATCACCTGCCACAAAACGATATACAAACTCTCCAAATATAGGAAGCGCCATTATAGAGGCCCACAATGTAAAACGATCTAAGGTAAGAATATTGAATGCATTTTCTCCTAAGATCATCCTAGGTATCGGAGTTGTCCCTCCTGTTCCTAATACAGTTAATAAAATAATAGACAGTCCAAAAAACAAATATCGCTTGCTAAAAAATCGATACCATATATATGGTAAAAAGAGTAC
The DNA here is from genome assembly GCA_947493495.1 of uncultured Aquimarina sp. Classification (GTDB taxonomy): domain Bacteria; phylum Bacteroidota; class Bacteroidia; order Flavobacteriales; family Flavobacteriaceae; genus Aquimarina. The sequence continues at coordinate 50,402 of CANLRN010000020.1, read as the reverse complement.
TAATATTCCCCAAGGAATTAAAAAAAAGACCAATCCCGAAGAAGTCACTTCTAAAAAATTATCACGAGAACCATGAGGAATTGGTACTTGGGTAATTGGATTGTTCTTTGTATTGATCCAATATGGTAGAATGCATACTATGATTAGAACTAAAGAACTTATTCCAAAACTTATAATCCTTTTAGAAAGTTGAAAAAATGTTTTTAAGAAAACTAAAAATGTAACTTTCTTAAATGTAGAAACATTATCCTTTGAAGTATCCATTATTACCATTCCAATCAATGGAAATATGAAGAAAATCATTCCGAAAATTGGTGTAACATGATGCGAAGTTACTGTTACTGCTATCAAACTTAATGATCTAATCAAAAAGGCTTTCTTTCCTGTTTTTATCCATAAGTAAATTTCAGGAAGTGAATGCATTAATATCCCGATCCCTACAATACTAGGTAGTTGTCCAAAGATATGTAAGGTTTCTACAAAAGAAGAGGAAAAAACAGCTAAGATGGCAGTATATCCAGCAACCGTTTTATTAGCTACAAGCAGTAAAGCAAAACGATATACTCCAGTAATAAATACTATGATGGCAAAGATAGCTACAGTAAATAGCCCAAATTTTAAACCTCCTACATATGATAATAGCGCGATACTCTGATGAACTAATGGAGGATATCCCGTAACAGTAAAACCAGTATACCAACTATAATTCCAGGGTTCGAACCAACTATCTGCATAATGATGTCCAAAAAAAAGATGAATCAAAGCATCATAGGTAGACTCTAATGTAAAAAAGATAGCAGTACCATGAAACAGCACTGCCATTAACAATGCCAGTATTAAATACTTATTGGTAGTTTTTTTCTCTATATCCAAAATACGTTGTTTGATACTACTCATTATAATTATCTGTAGACAGATCAGAATAATGACTCAAATCCCCAATCAAATCAATAAGGGGAATTATACTCCAATATACAACAAAGCTTTTGTTTAGACGAATGGTACATCTATCGATAAAAACCATTCGTCTACAGCAAATATCTACTCATCGAAATACTCCATTTTAAGGAGTCAATCATCGCTAATTTCGACCTGTAATCCCCAAAATAATCTATCATGAAAACTGGAATAATAATACCTTGTTATAACGAAGAAAAAAGACTACACGTAGCTGCGTTCTTAGACTTTATAAATAAAAAAAATAACTTTCATTTATGTTTTGTAAATGATGGTAGTAAAGACGATACTATTAGGGTATTAAAAAATATACAATCCGAAAACCCTTTTAAAATTAGTGTTATTGATATAAAAAATAATGTCGGAAAAGCTGGCGCGGTTAGAGCTGGCGCGAGATACCTTCATAGCAGAGGAGATATGAATTTTGTTGGATTCATTGATGCTGATTTATCTACCGATTTCGAGGATTTTGATCGTCTTTTAAAAACACTAAAAACCAATAACAAATTAAGCATGGTATTTGGATCCAGAGCCAAAAATGCTTCTGAGGGAATCGAAAAAGATACGTTAAGAGCTTGCTTATCAAAGATAATAAAAATGCTAGTGTTTTTTATTCTCAGACTTCCTATAGAAGATACACAATGTGGTGCTAAAGTATTTAGAACTAATATTATTCCAGTGCTTTTTAAAAGAAAATTCTTCAGCCGATGGTTGTTTGATGTAGAAATGTTTCTAAGAATGAAAAAACATTTTGGCAAAGCCATTATAGTAAATAAAATCTATGAACAACCCTTACAAAGATGGGTACATATGGATGATTCTAAATTAGGGTTAAAGGATTCTTTAGAGATTCCATATAGATTAGTATCCATATGGTTCAATTATAATGTACTTCAAAATCTAAAACCCATACACAAAGAGCAAATACAAGAACCTATAAAAGAAGTATTCGGACTTCCGGCACAAACTATCGCAGCATAATCTATATCATTAAAGATTATTATACTTAGTTGTAGCTATCCATCGTTTACATTAATACAATAATTGATCTTGATCCAAAATCTCTTGTCCTCTATAAGGATCAGGAGATTTTAATTATAAACTCATTTAAGGTTTCATAGAGAGAACCTGTATCAATATAAAAACATACATTTTCCAATGTAGTGGAGAAAATTAGTTAAACTCCAACTCTCCCAAATGTATTATCTCCGAACTCAGTTCCATCCTATCAACACCATTAACCTTAAAAAAGACCTCAAAATAATCAGGTGCTTTTCCTAATTCATCTACCATTTTTCGTTCAAGTCTTTTGACCAGTTTTGCATCAGTAAAATTTTTAAAACTTTGTGATGCTCCTGTATCCCATACTCCAGCAAAAATATAAATATTGTTGCCGCTGGGCCCAGGTACTTTTAGCATTAACGCATAATCTGTATGATGGTTTTCAGGTTCTCCAGAAGGTTCAAAAAATTCTTTTTCTTTTTTATCCTTTATTTTGAATAGAAAACGGTGAGATTTATAATCATATTCAACTGATGATTTTTTTATATAATCACGAAAAATACCTAAAGTTTTCACCATGCCAACAACTAAAACATCATTTTCAGGTAGCTCTTTGGCATTAAAACCAGATACAGTTCGAACCACAAAATTCTTATTTTCATCGTGCAATGCATTACTAAGATCTTTGACCCAAGAAGTGGTGTTTCTAATCAAGTGTGAATACGGTAGTGACTCATAGATGATACCAGTAGAATTCATCGTATTTTGTAAGACCAATAAATCCTCTTTGGAATTGATCACTGGATCACGTATAATCTTTTGCGTTTTTCGAATAGTATCAATCTCTTGAAACAAATAAAGGTCACCGACCAACAACATCATATTCTTTTCTGAATTAAATATCTCCGCCCATAACTCAGAATTACGAATAGGCTTATTGAAATTCGCTTTTGAATAAAGAAACCAATTAACTACTAAAGAACTAACTAATAGCGCTATAGCTACAGGTAAAATCTTTTGCTTTAAACGTTTTTTTTTAGAAGAATTAGCGTTTTCTTCTCTCCCAAATTTAACTTCATACCCTCCTTTAGGGATACGCAACATCATTTTATCCTTAGCCCCTTCATTTTGATAATATACTTTAAGCTTCTTTCTAAGGTTATAGATATTAACTCGTATCAGCGTGCTTTGCGAAGGATCAAAGTCCTTTTTGCCAAAAATTTGGGAGGCAATTTCGGTTTCTTTCGGAACATCATTAGCTATAGTACATTTAACTAAATAACGCAATAAATTGGAATAGGTTGGCGAATTACCGAATGACTTACTTGCTACTATTTTATTGAGATATTCCTGGTATTCCTCTTCAATCATAAAACAATTTATTAAAGCTTTAAAAGTACTTTTTTAACTGTTAAAAACACAGTTTTTTAACGCTTTATCTATAAATATATTAAATTATTTTTGAGAAAATTTTAAAATATGAGATTCTTTTTCAACGTTTTATTTTCAGCCTCTTCGGTACTCTTCTTAAGTTGTGGATTTAACGCTCCAGAAGAGATTGAAATAGTTATGAAGGAAATTCCAGAAAAAATCGACTTTAATTACCACGTAAAGCCAATTTTGTCCGATAAATGTTTTGCCTGTCATGGACCAGATATGGCAAATCAAAAAGCAGGTCTTCGATTGGATATTGCTAAAAATGCTTATGAAGCTTTAAAAGATTCCGGAAAACATCCTATTGTACCTGGTAAGCCTGGACAAAGCGAAGTTATTAATAGAATCTTATCTGAAGACCCAGAACTAAAAATGCCTCCAACTAATTTTAATGTGAGCTTAACCAGTAAAGAGAAAGCTATTATAACCAAATGGATTGACCAAGGAGCTAAATATAAAAAACATTGGTCTTTCATCAAACCTCAAAAAGAAGAACTTCCAGAGTTAGACAATGATTCAAAGGCATGGGTAAAAAATGAAATTGATCATTTTGTAGTGCGCAAACTAGAAAACGAAAAATTACAACCTTCAGAAAGGGCATCCAAAGAAATATTGATACGAAGGTTGAGTTTTGGTTTAACAGGGCTTCCACCAAGCTTACAAGAAATCAAGGATTTTGTTGATGACACTTCTGATAATGCTTACGAAAAATTAGTTGATAGGTTATTGATTTCCAAAACTTACGGGGAACGGATGGCTGCTGATTGGATGGATGTAGCCAGATATGCTGATAGCGACGGTTACCTTGATGATAAACATCGCGACTTCAGCCCCTATAGAGATTGGGTCATAGATGCCTTTAATAAAAACATGCCTTATGATCAATTTTCTACCTTACAACTGGCAGGTGATCTTATTCAGAACCCTACACAGCAAAGTATTTTGGCAACTGCCTTTAATCGTCTGCATAGAAAAAACTCTGAAGCAGGTATAATATATGAAGAATATCGGGTGGAGTATGTGGCTGATCGAACACTAACGGTTGGGAAGGCCTTTTTAGGTCTTAGCGTAGAGTGCGCACGTTGTCATGATCATAAATATGACCCTATCAGTCAAAAAGACCATTATGAACTTTTTGCGTTTTTTAATAGTACAAATGAGCTAGGGACTGCTGTTTATGGGCCTGCCCAAGTTCCTGGACCAGCCTTATTACTCACAAATGATGAGCAAGAAAAAATGCTACAATATATTGATAATATTATCAACGAAACAAAAAATGAATTAACCTCAATACAAAATAAGAGTTTAGAAGAGCTTAAACTATCAAAATCTTTTTATGATAATCTTCAAATAGAATTAAATGAAGGGCTTAACAAAGGAAAAGTTGCAGATTTTAATTTTAATCAATATAAATTAATAGAAAAGAAAAAGTACAATACACCCAATATAACAGGCAATAGAAAACCAGCACTTGTTAATGAACCTAAAGTTGTTAATGTAGAAAGTGGTAAGGCGTTATTTTTTGATGATTATACTACGGTTACATTGCCAAAAAAGCTTGGGTGGTTTGATCAATCTGATCCTTTTACAATTTCCTTATCCCTATATCCTGAGACTATTTATGAAGATGCTGCTGTTTTTACACACTGTGAGGAAAAACGTCTGGGGCTAAAAGGGTATTCCCTTTATTTAGAAGATAACCATTTAAAATTTGTTCTATCTAGATCATGGCCTACCAATGCTATTCAAGTTAAAACAAAAGAACCTATTGCTACAAAGAAATGGAATAATGTGACCGTTTCTTACGATGGGCTTGCAAAAGCATCTGGTTTAAAAATTTATGTCGATGGTAAAGAGGTGCCTTTAACAGTTGAAATAGACAACCTTTATAAATCCATACTATATAAGAAAAACATACATACTTATGGTTTTAAGGGATTTACTATGGGGGTACGTGATAAATTTAAAACCTTTAAAGATGGAGGTGTCGATAATCTTAAAATATACAACAGAGAATTATCTGCTTTAGAAGTGCTTTATGACAACTCACCTGAAAGAGCTTTAGAATTAGCTGTTTTAAAAGAAAACAAGAACCTGTTAAAAGATTTTTACTATAAAAGTATTGAGAAAAACTCAGAACAAAAACGCAAAAAAATACAAGAATTACGTAAGCAAAAAATAGAAGAAATAGAGCCAATTAAAGAGATCATGGTTTTGGGTGATTTACCAGAACTAAGACCTACTTACATACTAGATAGAGGTGTGTATGATGCTCCTTCTGAAGAAGTGCAACCAGATGTTCCCGAAGCTATAATGCCATTTGATGATAACTTACCAAGAAATAGACTAGGTCTTTCTAAATGGTTATTTGATAAAAAAAATCCAATTACAGCAAGAGTGTTTGTAAATAGAATATGGCAACAACATTTTGGTAAAGGCTTGGTACCTTCATCTGATGATTTTGGTAATCAAGGAGACTTACCTTCACACCCTAAATTATTGGATTGGTTGGCTGTTGAATTTATGGAATCTGGTTGGGACATTAAGAAAATGCACAAATTAATCGTAATGTCCGCAACATATCAACAGAGCTCAGAAATTAATCCCAAACTATTAGATATTGATATAGATAACACTCTGTTAGCCAGAGGTCCAAGCTCACGGATGTCAGCAGAAATGGTAAGAGATAATGCATTGACTATAAGTGGTCTATTGTCAAGAAAAATTGGAGGCTCAAGCGTATATCCATATCAACCTGATGGATTATGGGACGAAATCAGTAATAAATGGTGGCGTTACAAATATAAACAAGTACCGGGTGAAGGTCTTTATCGTAGAAGTTTGTATACCATTTGGAAACGAACCTCTGCTCCACCTTCAATGCAGATTTTTGATGTGGGTGATCGCAGCGTATGTACAGTGAAACGGAGACAGACCAGTACGCCATTGCAAGCATTAGTACTGCTCAATGATCCACAATTTGTTGAAGCATCATATGTGTTGGCAGAAAATCTGATAGAATCTATTGGCGATGATAATAAAAATCAGTTGCAAGCTGCATTTCAATTGAGTACAGGACGAAAACCTTCAACAAAGGAAATGGAACTATTAAGTAATTTTTATAATGATGAGCTACAACGATTTTCTACAAATAAAGAAGATGCTATTTCTTATCTTAATATGGGTGAAACTAGGATAAAGGAAACTTCTGATCCAATAGAAGTGGCAGCTTTGGCAACAGTAGTAAACGGAATCATGAACACCTCAGAAGCTTACACCATAAGGTAATTGGTTCTTATTGCTGAATTGCAATTCATAACCAAAGCAATTTTAAACAAAAAAGAATGGACGATTTTTTAAAAAAACAACTATTTCAAGAAACTCGAAGGAGTTTTCTAAAAAAAGCCTCGCTTGGTTTTGGATCCATAGCATTATCCAGCATGTTAGGTTCAACAAATTCCTTTGCCAATTCATTGGTTTCTAGTAACTCTTCAAAAAATGATGTTAGTAGCATATTGAGCGGCACACACTTTCCTGCCAAAGCAAAGCGAATTATCTACCTTTTTCAAAGTGGTGGTCCTTCACAATTGGAGACTTTTGATTATAAACCTGCACTGACCAAATGGCATGCACAGGAGATTCCTGATTCTGTTAGGGGTACACAACGAAACTCTGGTATGGTAACGGATCAATCTACTTTCCCTTTAGTAAAGTCCATTTATGATTTTAAGCAGTATGGCCAATCTGGTGCTTGGGTGAGTGAACTTTTTCCACATACGGCAAAGGTTGTTGATGATCTATGCATCATCAAATCGATGCATACCGATGCGATTAACCATGAACCTGCTATGATGTTTGTACAGACCGGATCACAAATCAGCGGAAGACCCTCTATAGGTTCGTGGCTTAGCTATGGACTCGGTAGTGATAATGAGAATTTACCAAATTTTGTGGTTATGCTCTCCAAAGGTAGTTCAGGAGGGGCACAACCCTTAAGTTCTGCTGCATGGGGCAATGGTTTTCTTCCTTCTCATCATCAAGGTGTACAATTTCGTTCTGGTAAGGATCCTGTATTGTACTTAAATAATCCTCATGGAGTAGATAATGAAGACCGCAGAAGGGCACTAAATTACATTAAGAACCTCAATAATGAACAATATAATTTATGGAACGACCCCGAAATTCAATCAAAAATCAACCAGTATGAAATGGCATACCGCATGCAAAATTCAGTTCCTGATGCTGTAGATGTTTCTGAAGAACCAGAACACATTTATAAATTATATGGTGAGGATGCTCGAAAGCCTGGAACTTATGCGGCTAACTGTCTTCAAGCCCGCCGTCTGGCAGAAAAAGACGTGAAGTTTATACAACTATACCATATGGGATGGGATCAACATGGACATCTTCCCAAAGGAATAAAGGCACAAGCAATGGACACCGACCAAGCCACTGCAGGGCTCATCACAGATTTAAAACAACGTGGTTTGCTAGAAGATACCTTAGTCATTTGGGGTGGCGAATTTGGTCGTACTAGTTTTTCACAGGGTAGGTTAACAGCTACTGACTACGGTAGAGATCATCACCCAGGATGCTTTACCATGTGGATGGCTGGCGCAGGGGTCAAGCCTGGTATAGTCTACGGAGAAACTGATGATTTCAGTTACAACGTGGTACAGAACGGAGTTCATGTGCACGACTTTCAGGCTACCTTGTTACATCTTCTGGGAATGGATCATGAAAGATTAACCTTCAAACATCAAGGCCGCAGATACCGCTTAACAGATGTGCATGGTCATGTGGTAAAAGATATTCTAGCATAACACTATGGAAAATAGAAGACAATTTGTAAAAAAAACCTCTCTGAGCCTTACCAGTTTAATGGTCACACCCAGTGTTCCATTTTATATTCACCATAACAAGACCAGGCTTGATGATAAAGTAATAGGTCATAACGATTTTACATTTCGGGTAGAAAAGGAATGGGGAAACCTAAATCCTGAAAAACATCCAGTCAGAAATTGCCATGAGATGGTAATGGATAGTAAAGAAAGGCTTATTCTGTTAACCGACCATATAAAAAATAATATTTTAATTTACGATACTTCGGGAAAATTACTAGATAACTGGTCATTAAATTTACCACAAGCTCATGGCCTGACTATACATAACGAAGGGGGTGAAGAAGTGCTTTACATCACTGATCCAAGTTTGGGCAGAGTAATCAAAACTACCTTGAATGGAAAAATCCTTGGTGAACTTAAGCATCCATCAAAAATTGAAGCCTATAGTGATAAAATGCCTTATAAGCCAACAGAAACGGCTATTGGTCCTAATGGAGATGTTTATGTCGCAGACGGATACGGATCACAGTATATATTGCAATATGACCTAAAAGGAAATTTTATCCGAAAATTTGGGGGTGACAGCTTCTTAAATGAGAAAAAATTCAAACAAGCTCACGGAGTTGCCCTAGATACTAGAGATCCAGAGAACCCTACGCTACTCTGTACTGCACGAATTAAAAATACTTTTAAACGCTTTTCTTTGGAGGGTGAGTTTATCGAAAGCTACTACATGCCGGGACTTTTTGTGAGTCGCCCAGTTATAGATGGAGAAAACGTCTATTCTGGTGTTTGCTTTGGAATGGAAAAGGGCAACTATAATATGCAATTAAACAAGGGTTTTGTAACTATTTTGGATAAAGAAAATAAAGTGATATCCAATCCAGGAGGAACAGCACCCAAGTATGATGAAAATGGGAAATTAAAACTGATGTTACAAGATCAACCTGTTTTTAAAAATTGTCATGATGTGTGCATTGATAAAAATAAGAACTTATATGTCTGCCAATGGAATGCTGGGGGTGTTTATCCCTATAAACTACACCGAGTCTAACCAATCATTATACTTACTTTCAATAGATTACCCAATTCATCACTATCGTTAAGTTAAGGTCTATAACAGATAAAATTAGCTGGTTTAATCTTTAGCAGTAATAATAACAGACAGTTTTGAATTATCATTATCAAGATTCATTCCATCTTCTGGAACTACCCTAGTTTTAGATAAATAAACTCTTTTGAGTTCTGGAAGTTCTTTAATAATAATAAGTGATGCATTACCTACCTCTGTGGCATAAAGATTAAGTACTTCTAGATGTTTCAACCCTTTAAGGTAAACAACACCTTCGTCAGCAATTACAGTATGATCAAGTTCTAAACGTGTTAAATTTGAAAAATTTGATATCCCAGACAACCATTCATTTTTTACATTTGTACCAGAAAGTGCTAACCAAGTAATATGGTTTTTGGCCACTTCAAGGGTTTTTATTTTCTCAAGGGTCAAATCACTACCAGTATACTGTATATCAAGCAAGGGGATTTCTTCTCCTAAAATATTTACTCTAAATCCCTGTTGGCGTATAGCAGAAATCTTGGTGCTATCCAAGGGCAAAATTCTTACTTTCTCGTACCAAGGCCGAGGTTCAGTATTCAGACCGTATTGTCTTAGTAAAACAGATTTCATACTCTTGCTTACTTCAACATCTGCTATAGTAGCATTAAAAGATGCACCCTGATCTATCCACCATTCAATGGTCTTAATTTGGTCATACGTCAGCACCTTTTTTGTTGGAGGCATGAACTTAGTGCTTTTTTGAGGTAATGTAATTCTTCTAAAAATCTCACTATCTGCTGCATTGCCCTTAATTACTACAGGGGCATTACTGCCTCCGAACATCAACGAATCCGCATGTGCCATATTCAAACCTCCTCGTTTGACCTCATCGCTATGACAAGCAATACAACTATTCTCAAAGATAGGATATATCAAATCATCATAAACCTTAATCGAATCTGGATTAATCGACTGAAATTGTTTAGTAACTTTTTGGTCTTTAGCACCCAAAATATTTTTCAGAGGTTCTGGTGCAAACTCAGTCAAATAAGTCTCCCCGTGAGTTAGATTTCCTCCTTTGTGACCTTCTATAGAAAGTAAAACGATAATCAGTATATTAAATCCATGTTGTACTATTTTGGGGAAGCTAGAATAGTGTTTTTTTAACCACCACCCTACAAAGAAAATCGGTACCAAAACAATACCCAACCATCTATGAAGAAAAAGTTCTTCTTCCTCATAGAGGCCTGTTTCACCTAAATACCAACCACAAAGTACGGCCATTATAGTACTCAGCCCACTTAAAAACCATCCTATGGAAATTAGTGGATTTATTTTTTTGGGTTTTTTGAAAGATTGCCACCATTCCAATAGAATCGCCAAAAATACAAATCCAATTGGGAGATGTACAAATAGTGGATGAAAACGACCTAAAAATGTAGTAAACTCTAATACAATCATATACGTTTTTATATAATAAAATGATTTAATTCAAACTAAACAAATCAAAAAAACAGTATTGCTAATTTAATTTATCTACCAAAAGATGTTTTAAGCCTTTTTCTAAACCACTAAGTTCGGCTAAACCCTTTACTCTACCAAGAAGTGGATATCCTGGATTGGTTTCTCTGGTAAAATCATCGAGAATTTTATGTCCATGGTCTGGTCTCATTGGGATATCAATGTCTTGTCTACCGATGGTCTTTCGTTTTATCTGTTCTTCTATGATAGCTTTCATAAGGCTAGGAAGGTCAGAATCATCATCTAAATGCTCAGTCTCAAAGAAATCACCATTCGGTAAGACTTTTGTAGCTCTTAAATGTATGAAATGCACCCGATCACCGTATTTTTTAAATAACTCTGGAAGTTTGTTGTCTTTTCTAGCTCCAAAAGATCCAGAACAAAAAGTAAGTCCATGATTTTGTGATTTGTTGGCATTATAAAGCCAATTAATATCTTCTTCACAACTTACTATACGTGGCAACCCCAAAAGTGGAAATGGTGGGTCATCTGGGTGTACCGCCATATTGACTGAATATTTTTCTGCCACAGGGATAATTTCGTTTAAAAAGAACGAGAAATTTTCTCTGAGCTTGCTTTTATCAATTCCATCATAAGCTTTTAAAAGCTCATTGAACAAACGTAAATAATCCTTTTCACCTTCTTTGATGGCACCATCTATAAATGATTGCGTTTTCACAATAATATTATAGCCTATCTGTTCTTTTTCTTCTGATTTTAAAGATTTTAGCAAAGTTTCGGCTGCTTTTATTCTTTCTTCAGAATAACTCAGGGTAGCATTTGGTCGTTTCAGAATAAACAGGTCGAACATTGCAAATTCGTTCATCCCAAAATACATAGCTTCAGTTCCGTTGGGTAACGTATAACTAAGATCGGTTCTGGCCCAATCCAACACTGGCATGAAGTTGTAACAAATCGTTTTTATACCAAATTCTCCTAAGTTTTTAATGCTCTCTTTATAATTTTCGATATGAAGATCTCTGAGTTCTGTTCCTTTTTTTATATCCTCAGTAACAGGAAGACTCTCTACAACTTCCCAAGTGAGACCATGATCTTCAATATTTTTTTTAGTCTTTCTAATTTCTTCTTTTGTCCAAACTTCACCGTTGGGTATGTGGTGTAATGCAGTAACTATACCTGTTGCTCCTGTTTGTGCTATTTCAGGTAGACTTATGGTGTCCTTTTCTCCAAACCACCTAAGTGTTTTTGTTAAATTCATTCTTCTATTTTATACGTTTTTGGTCAACTACTCTGGGCAAGCCCACGAGGCATTCAATGGTTATAACTTCCAAATTTCGAGATAAGCCTCGGAGCATTTGAATCTCGATTATCGAGTACATCTAAAGTCTTATGCGTTACTATTTTTCAAGACAGTATCCTTTCTATACACCACTAAATGAACTAAACCCTCCGTCTACTGGAATTATGGCTCCTGTAATAAAGCTGGCAGATTCTGAACACAAGAAATTTACAATACCATTCAATTCGTTTATATTTCCAAAGCGTCCCATTGGAGTTCTCGCTAAAACTTTTTTACTTCTTTCAGTATAAGAACCATCTTCATTAATCAAAACTTTTCTGTTTTGATCACCAATAAAAAAGCCTGGGGCAATTGCATTTACTCTTACTTTTTCACCAAACTTTGTCCCCAATTCCATTGCTAACCATTTTGTAAAAATATCAATACCACTTTTTGCTACTGAATAACCAGGTACTCGTGTGATTGCAGAAAGAGTGGCCATTGAAGATATATTTACTATAGCCCCACTACCCTGCTCGGCCATAGCCTCTCCAAATACCATACAGGGGTAGATCGTTCCATTTAGATTAAGTGCGGTTACTTTTTCAAAGTCTGTTATCTTCATATCAAAGATACTTTGTTCTTCTGTTAGTGTTGCTCCAGGTAAATTGCCCCCTGCTGCGTTGATTAGAATATCAATTTTCTGATATTTATCCAGAATTTTTTGCTTGGTTTCTTTCATTTCATCAATGTCTAGAACGTTAGATACAAAACCTATGGCATCGCCTCCTATATGCTCTAATTCGGTAATTCTATTTTTGACGTTTTCTTCTCTAATATCCAGAATCACTACCTTACATCCAACTGTTACCAGATGTTTTGCAATATTTCCTCCTAATACGCCACCACCACCTGTTACAATAGCTACTTTATCTTTTATATTCATATATTTTAATTTATAATGTACAAGCTTTCACATCCTATAGTTTGCTTATACCCTCTGATATGATTTTATATGCCGATTCCATCTGACCATTAAAACTAATGTATATAAAAACAGATGAAAAAGAACCGCAAATCAATATTCACTATTGATTTGCGGTTCTAAAATTCATAATTATTCACACTTCATTCTTATCTCGATGTATTAGTACACTAATATTTTCGAAGAAAATTCACCCGCATTATCACAAGCTAGTTTCACCGTGTAAATACCACGAGGCAATTGTAACTGATTTCGATTAAATTTCTTGCGCCATAGGCCTGCTTCGACCTTTTCCGTGGTTGTTGAGATCAGTATCCCTGTTATAGTGTAAATGGATACCTCAATATTATCACTGGAATCAAAGCTCTTTTCTACATTAAAGTTGGACTCTACGGGATTTGGATATACTGTAAAAGGACGTTCTGCATCGGACGCATCAAGCACACGTGCCTGTAGTGATGTTGCATTGTTACTATCAACTTCCAAGAAAGCCGCCATTTGAGCATTCCCTTCTTTAGAAATAATCCTTGACAAAAAGGTGCTTCCGTCTGTATCTTCTATGGCAAAGGAAACCCGTGACCAGCCATTATTCTTTTGTTCTTGTACCCAGTCCGTAACATCTATGCTGTACATTTTTTCGGTTTGACAGTCAAAAGTTACGGAACCCACTACTTCTCTTGGCGCGGGTCTGTTATTCTCCGTAATAGTATTCTCGCCCCAATTATTGCCTATAGCCCTAATATTTTGTGAAAAGGTATTAGTAGTATTTGTAGAAGCAAAGAAATTAAGCGTTGCAGAAACGATGTTATCCTCATATTGGGTACTATCAAACTTAAGGACCCCAAACCTATTGAATTCGGGTGAGCTGGTTTTACAATCTACGGTTGCCGCCGTTCCAAAATTGGTATCTGAAAAACTACCTGCCCTGGTGTAGGAATCTTCTAGAACAGGCACCATGGTATTGTCAGATTCTATGATGATATGGCTTCTAAAATCACTATTTCCTTCTTTGGAAGTAATCCTTGTTAAATGTGTTGATGAATTCCTATCTGTAATTAAAAGTGATACTACCCCATCACCCTGCGCTTGGGACTGTACATAAGAGGTAAGGTCAATATCATACCATCTCCCATTGGTGCTTTCTATGGAAAACCCTCTTAACGGGGGATTACTGCCAACTCTTGGCGCATTGTTAAAGGTTACCGTATCTTCTGACCAGTTGTCATCAACTCCATAAATGAAGTTCTGGTAGGTCTGGGAAGAATTTGAAGTAGCATAGACCCTAAGTGTAGCGGCAGAAATGTTTCTATTGCCCACATTGAACTTTAACAATCCTCTTCTTGTAACGTTTGCAGATGCTTTCTTAACACCAACCGTCGTAGCACTGCCGTAATTGGTATTTGCAAAATTACCATCCCTAACTTGGGCATCTTCTGAAACAAAAACGGTGCCTGGTCCAGAAGGTGGTGGCGGTGGCGGCGGTCCTCCCGCTATGGGAGATCCTTGGTAAATACCAATGTTCAAGGGACCGTTACCGATGGAATTCCCATAATAATCAATTGATGGTTGTGGTATACTGGCACCAGTGCCAATAGCAGGAGAATTTTCAAATAAGGCATAATCCATAACTCCATTTACCATACCTCTGAACAAAGGGTCTTGCAAGGAAAAGTTACTGTCCTTTGAGGTCACCTGTGGTATGGATTCTGGGTTGGAGGCTATCGGAAGCTTATCCGCCGTAGGGCCAAAATAAATATTGTTGGTAAAACGGATATTCATGGCTCCAAAGCCGCTTCCGTCTTGAAAATTATAACTGGGATTATCCCCTTCAAACTGAAATACGTTATTGGTAAAGTTAAAATCACGCGGAAACACATTTCCCCAGCGTCTAAAATTAGCAATGACCACGTCATCAAACCGATCATCGGCATAAAAGATATTGTTGTATACCTCACAACCGATCAGGTTCCCAGAAAAGTGCATGCCTTGTCTTGCATTGTTCTCAATAATATTATATCTGATAATGGTATTCAAATTAAATCTTGTAGGTATTGACCCTACCTCGTTACCACCAGTGGCCACAACACCTCCTAAACCATTATCATGCAAATAATTGTACTGTATGATAGTATTTTTAGTACGAAAATCACTATCTATTCCCCTAGCATCGGTATCACCAGAATTGAAAACGGTTCTTTGGGCCTCATTAAATTGAAAAACAGTTCCGTCCGTATTAAAGTTAAAGGCAGCGTTGCCAGAAATACCATCACCACAAAGGTCAAAAAAGTTACCTTCTACCAAAGCATCATCGGTAACCCTTACAATAAGTCCGTTACCCCGTATTCTTTGAAAAACATTGTCCCTTATGACCACATTGGTACTGGGGAACCAGTTATCGGTACGGCCGTCGCCCAAATCCTCACCAAAAGAAGTGTCTGGATTACGCAACCACCATTCTGAGCGCGTGCTCAAACCTGTTCTACCAAGGTCTTCAAAAGTACAATTTTCAAAAAGTACATCGTTGAAATTACTGGGTACGGTCTCACCTCTTGCATACAGAATGGCACCTCCAAAAAAGCGAGTGTTGCTTACACTTTTAATAGAGGCACTATTTACCCTAAATATTGTTATGTTATCAAAATGTAGGTGGTTAACGGTACCAAAATCCACACTTTCAATGAGCATTCCCAAAAAGAGATCCTCTTCAGTAATGGTACCTTCCCTAAAATTGGTGATCTTAAAGTTTTTAAACTCTAAGTATTCTTTGTTCAATAGGTGTACGGCAAGGTCTGCACCTTCGCCATCAATAATCGGCAGGTCGCCAGGACCGTATTTATCATACGTAATAGGATTCCCAGGTGCTCCACTAGAGCTTATAATCAATGTGCCAGGAAAAGTAAACCCTGCTCTAAACCTTATAATGTCACCAGGATTAAAGTTGGTCGTGCTTACCTTGTTCAAGGTTCGCCAAGGCTGCTCTGGGGAGGTTCCGCTAGAACTATCGTTACCTACCGTTGGGTGCACATAATACGTGGTCTGCGCAGTGACTATAGCACCAAACAAACTCGTAACTACGAGTGTTATTAAAACTGTTGTGTTAAAAATGTGTTTCATGAGAGTTATAGTTTAGTTAATTTTTATTGAAATGATGTTTCTAAGAAAACAATACGTCGATCAGCTTTATAAGTTATTTTATTATTATTATTTTGTTTAAAAGAATTCGTTATCCATTCCTTTTGATCAGGCAGTACGGTTTGTTCGACCACACTACCATTTATCGTACATTCGACCGTAAGATTTTCTTGGGAAGGATTCCAAATTAAAGTTTTCATATTCGTCACATTTTTTTCTAATCTACAATAAAACTCAGCCTTCCCTAAAGAATCGTAATCATACGCTTCTGGTACACCGCCAAATCCTCTATGATAATAAGAGCCAAATGTTCTCCTACCATAAGGTACATATTGTAAGCTTGGCCTATTATTCCATCCTCCAGGCTTTTCTGCATACAAATGTCCTTCGGGTTTTAGAACCAATGGCATATCCTTGTAACTGCCAGTCAATAGAGGTTTAGAATTGAGCATAAAACCACTATTAATACCTGTTAAAACTCCTTTTTCAGTTTCGTATTGTCCCCATGAAATAGTGCCTTCGACCAAAGGATGTGCATCATGCTCTTTATCATTTGCCATATAAGCAATACTATTCTGCAGTAATCTATCTGCTAATGGGTCTTTGTCCACTCTTTTTAGCAACTGAAAGGCGTTGATCAAGTAGCTGCCGTTACCTTGGAAAACTTCTGCTACGGCAATGGCCTCTAATCCTACGCTATAATTACCCAAAACAGCAATATTTTCAAAGGATGTTTCTTTATCAAAAGAGAATCCGTTTTCAACAGGATAAATTTTTGGGAAGCCTGATTTAGACTCATCCCAAGCTGTGTAGTCTGAGAAAATTTTTAAGTCTTCCCGTTGTATTCCTCTATAAAGTGGGTGGTCTGGTCTTTCTGGGTTTATATTAAAGCCATTTTTTGACGGTCGCAATGGTGGAGGGTAGGTACCGTCATCAATATCCATACTACCTTCCTTTATGGGAATACCGCAGAGTTCACTAATTTTAGGGTACAAGCCTTCCAGTTCTCCTGTTATTAGCACTCTACCTCCCTTGGAGACAAACTTTTTAATAGATTTTTGGGTGTCTTTTGCCAAAACCCCTTCACGCCCTAGAATCAACAAACCAGATTCTGTAAGCTCCTTTGGCTTTGAAACGATTTGATAATCAGAAATTTTCAAAACGTCAAGGGCATTTATAACTTTGGTATCCCGATCAAGAACGAAAATGTCATGTGATGGATTTATGTTACGTTTGTTGCCTACATACAATTTGGTGCTATTTGAGCCTATGACCTTATCTCCTTTTTGGAGTTCTCCAACCACTTTATATTTTCCAGATTGCATAACCGCTGGCAGACTTAAGGTTAGTTGACCACTTTGGGTGCCGTAATACGGAACTGTTGGTAAGACCACCTTGCCAGAATCATAAACCTTTCCAGATTCGTCGATTACTTTATATATCAATTGGGCATCTGTCACATCCATAAAATCATCCGCATCGTTTACAATATGATATCGGATAGGGAAATTTTGACCTGCATAAACATTTTGCGTCCATAATTCCCAACTCAACAGCACGGGGGCATAGGAAATCTTAGCTTGAAAAGCAGCTTTTTTAGGCTCCATTTCTGAAAAACTGCCTACCGTATGCCAATTCTTAAATAAGATGGTAAATGGAAAAACACCTGACAGTTCCTTGTTGTGCACTCTTAACCTTCGGTTAAGTTCCAATACTTGTTTTATGGTAAAGACTTGATGTTCGCTAGCTAACTTGGCTTGCACTTCGGTTGCGGCATGACC
Source organism: uncultured Aquimarina sp. (assembly GCA_947493495.1). Lineage (GTDB taxonomy): Bacteria > Bacteroidota > Bacteroidia > Flavobacteriales > Flavobacteriaceae > Aquimarina. Next base: position 32,452 of record CANLRN010000020.1, on the reverse strand, counting down.
GGTCCAACATAGCTGTGAAACAGGGTTTTTATGATTTGGTGATAGATTATATCTCCCATCAGGCCCAGTGTAGTTGCCTACACATTCAGTAAATGTTATTGGTTGCTCAGGTTTGTCAAAAGGCACTATAGCCTTGTTATCCCTTATGTTCAAAAAAGTAAAAGGTGATGAATAATACCAGCCCCAATATCTATGCAAATCGCAGATATCACCAGACTGACCGTAACCATAGCCAGCATTTCCTATATATAAACGAGTATTGTCCCATTCTTTTTGTAATCTTTTAAAAGCGTACTTTGTAAAGTCTTGCCAAGGTTTAAAATTATCTCCTCTATAGGGTGTCTCATTAGTTATGGCGTAGACCATTAATGAAGGGTGGTGCGCTATTTTATTGAATTTTTTAGTACGGTACCAACTAATTGAAGATTCATAGTCCTCTGGTTTGGGAGCTTTCATATAACCGCCGTTAGCAACACTACCGCTATAATTACCACCAAATACCATCATGCCCAATTCATCACAGACGTCATACCAGTCTTCATTATCTGGTATTCTAATAATGTTTACGTTCATATTTTTCATGAACTGAACATATTCTAATGCAAATTTCCTGCTTTTCTCAAGATTGGGTGGGATTCCCCTTCCAGGTGGGTTTATGGCAATCCCCCTAAGAAAAATGGGGCTTCCGTTTAAAAATAGCTGTCCACCTTTGGATTCAAAAGTTCTGAATCCAATTCTTTCTTTTGCGGATCCAATTACGGAATCGTTTGCGTATAGTTCGAAAGAAAGGTTGTACAAATTGGGCTTTAAAGGAGTCCAGAGTTCAGGAGATAAGTTTTTAACTGATGCTTGAATATACTGTTTACCATCTCTTTCGAGTACCTCTCCATTTATAGCCCCTTTCCATAATGAACTATTGGTATTGGTTATATTTCCTTTGACCAAAATGCTCTGATTAGGAAACCCTTTCACTTCTATTAGTAAATCAACAAAATCCATCCCTGTAAAGGTTGTAACGCGCTCGATACTTGTTTGGGAAAATCCAAGGCTAACTAATAGAAACAGAAATAATGATATTTTAAATCTTCGGTTCATTACTCTTTTTTAAATTCTATTTTATTTTGGTTACTTCCAATCCACTCAGCACCGCCTTACCTTCTTCTGCTTTAAAATCAATGGAGATTTCATTGTCTATGACATTTACTTCAACTGTTTTTTCAAGACCATAACAAAAACCAACCTCTTCCATTATGTCCAGATTATCAATGTATAATTTTCCATTCAACGATACGTCAAACATGCGCTCACCTACCTTGGCTTCCTTGTTATTTTCGATGAAATACATGGTTACGGCGTAAATACCGTTTTTAACTTTGATCTTGTAATTTTTAACATCATCCAAGAAGGTATAGTACATTGGATCGTGTTTCGAATTTCTAATAATGTGCTTTCTGTTGAGTAAGGTTTGTTTAGTATCAACATCCTTATAACCGTATATCCCATCAAAGGCTTGGTCTTGTATCCAAACTTTATCCGTAGCGTCTAAGTACTGGGCGTTAGAACCTGAATTTATTGCAAAATTAGCTCCCATTTGTTTTGTATCGTTGGTGTACTTTACCATGTGAATAGTAGCAAAATCTTCTATCCGTTGTCCTTTACTGGTACCAACTGCTCTTAAGATATTTTCCCCTTCCTTCAGTTTCACCTTCCAAACTATTTTATTGAGATCACCAGAAGATTTTTGACCAATTTTTTTGCTATTGACGTATAGATCAACACTAGGTAAATTGGTGTAAATTGTTATATCGTATGTTTTGGATTCATTGATAATTGCACGTTTTGGCCAGTCTTTCTCAGCAATGTACACCATAGGTTCTTTGTTCCAGTTGGCCTTATACATAAAATACACATCTTTAGGTTTTCTATCCCAAGTGAGCATTCCCTTCTGGTTCAGGTGAGGTATTGGGCCTCCAACGTGGGGTTGTGAGAAGTCAAACTCGTTCCAAATTGCGGTTCCAATAAAATAGTCACGCTCATTGATTTGCCTTAAATGCGATTCATGAAACATTCTTTGGTACTGCCCAGAGAAATCAAATCGTATTGGTTTATCCGTGTTTAAGCGTAAATCACCTCCCGCACCATACTCACTTACAAATATCTTCTGGTTAGGTTTCTTTTCATGTAGTTTGTCGAAAAACCTGCCAAACCCCTCAAATGTACCTCCATACCAACCGGCATAGATATTATAGGAACTTACTTGCGGCGTATCCTCAATGCCAACTGCATCATAATCTTTGCTACCTCCATGCATGGCAATGGTGGACAAACGTGTTGGGTCTTCCTTTTCGATCAAATCGTTCAACTCCTTGGTAAATTTGGCCACATTGCGCATATAGACGGAATCTGTTTGTCTTCTTATACGGGCTTCATTGTTTCCCCAAAGAAAAATCTCGTTCATGCTGCCCCAAAGTACGATAGCAGGATGATTGTAATGTTGATGAATCATTTCAAGAAGCATGTTTTTTGAATTGTCTAAAAACTCTTCATCTATAGTCATATAGTCCACCAGAGGAATTTCTTCCCATGCGATTAATCCTAATTCATCAGCTGCCCTTAATACTTCTGGATCCTGCGGATAATGAGAGACTCTAATAAAATTGCAGCCCATATCTTTAATGATCCGCATATCCCGTCTATGGTCTTCATTGGAAAGTGCAGAGCCTTTATCCAGCATATCTTGGTGTCTCGTTGTTCCTCTTAAGGTTATGTGTTTTCCGTTAAGAAAAAATCCTTTGTTTTCATCTACTGAGAACCATCTGCAACCCAATGGATTTATTAGTTTGTCTATTGTAACACCATTTTTCTTTATTATGGAATGTACTTTATATAGATAAGGATTATCAGGACTCCATAGCTTAGGTTTATTAATTTCTAAGTTATGAGTGTAATCTCCTTTTGATTCAGCTAACACATTGAGTTCAGTAATAGTTTTTGCTATTACATTGTCTTGTGCATCTAAAATTATAGACTCAACTTGGACAGAATCGGTATCTAATGATTGGTTTACAATGTTACCATTAATACTAACTGTAGCCTTTTCTTCGGATACTTCGGGTGTTTTTATAAATATGCCCTCTGAACCATAATCAGATAAATCAAAATGTGTCTCATTTGTAGTAATTAACCAGACATCCCTATAAATCCCACCATAAAGCGTGTAACCAATAGCTAAAGGAGCAATCATAGCGTCATGAGCGTTATTAACCATTACCGCTATGAGTTGAGTATCGTCTTCAGAGTCTATGGCTTTGGTGATTTCAAATGTAAAACCAGTATATCCTCCTTTATGCCTACCAACTTGAATACCATTAACATAAACATCTGCTACTTGGTTTGCTGCTTCAAAGTGTAAAAAGGCTCTTTTTCCTTTAAGTTCATCCTTTGATAGTTTAATTTTTTTTCGATACCAACTTATTCCTCTTCTATAACTTTTTTTATCATCATATGGGTCAAAAGCATTCCAAGTATGGGGGATGCTTACTTTTTCCCATGTTGTATCATCGATCAAAGTCTTATTTTGACCAAAAGCAATTCCCTCTGGCAAAAAACGCCACGCTTCATTAAGAGATATCTTTTCGCGAGATGACTGAGCTGACAATATATCTAAACTTAATAGTAATAAAATAGTGCCTAAAAAAAATATGCGTTTTATCATGTTGGAATTTGTACTATCAATAATTGATTGAATTAAAAAAGCTAAATTAACAATGTCTTTAATATCCTGGGTTTTGTTCCGTTACACCGTCATTGGAATCTATAAAATTTTGAGGTATTGGAAACAAAATATCTCTTTCCGTTATTTGTGAAAATTTATTATGTTGCAAAGTCCTTTCTACCAAACGCCCCATTCTATTTAGGGTGTAACGTCTATGTTCTTCGGAGAACAGTTCTCTTGCTCTTTCGTCCAAGATGTAATCTTGAGTAATATCTCCAGCCGTAATAGGAGTTGCATTAGATCTAACTCGCAATGCATTTATATGCGCTGCAGCTTCACCATTTTTACCTTGATTGAATTCTGCCTCAGCAGCAATTAAATATGTTTCTGCTAATCTTAAATAGGGCATGCTATTGGTTTGTTCTGCAGCATTAACGCGAGGCAGATCAGGAAATCCATCCCATTTTTTGGTACCTGGCCAAGCAGGATCAGAGGTTTTCCAATCATCAAAGGAGGGAACTCTAGTGAAAATAGTATCTCCTGCTTCTTCAGTTAAATAGAAGCGACTAAAAGCAAAACGACCAAATCTATCATCTTGTTCTTCATACAATCCTTCAACATAACGGGTATGTGCTGTTCTACCTATTCCCCTACCTCCATATTCAGAAAAGGCCCATATATCATCATCAGTGAGATTAAAGTATCTATTTACCCAAGTTCTACGCATGGCCGTACTTGCTGTTCCTGGTACATCTGGTGCGTTCAAAAAAGTCCATAACGTCTCTGTGTTACCTCCCGAAGGTAGTGAATTACCCTCATCAAATTGATCCATAAAGGGCACTCCTGGCTCGTTCATATTTACTCCAAATCTTTCTGTAATCAGTGCAAAATTAGGATTCGAAATTACTTCTTCAGCTTTCTGTTCTGCTAATGAATTTTCACCTCTAAGCAGATAAAGCTCTGATAAATAATGTTTTGCAACCGCATTACTTAGTACTAACGGATCATCATAGCTATCTGGCAAAAATTGCTCTGCAAATGTCAGGTCTTCAATCATCTGTCCTTGAATAATACTTACTTCAGAACGCTCCCAAAATGTCCTAAAGTTGTTTCCATCTATCTCCTGAATATTCAAAGGAACATCTCCCCAACTATTGGTCAAGTGTCTATAAGCCCAAGCTCTAAGCAACCTCGCTTGAGCTACCATTAGGTTTTGTGTGGCTAAATTCTCAACATCATTGGCCCCTTGAAAATCAATCGTACCAGATTCGGCCCTAGCAATTATCTGGTTAGCAGCAACCACTACCTCATATAACCAATTGAAAAGGCCATCTATGGTACTTGTCGCCGAATTTAAATTGGTGCCATAAAGGTCTACCGCACGCAAACTAGAAAAGGTGTAGTTGCCCCAAGCAACATCTGTTCCAGCCTTCCAAGCGGTAGAACGTTCAAAGGATACCCCCGCCAATTCGCTGCGCTCTTCGCGCACCAAAGAATATAGGGCATTCAATCCTTGTTGTAGACCATCTCTGTTCACAAAGAGCGTATTCGCAAACAGGGTATCTTGTGGTTTTTCTTCCAAAAAATCGTCATCACAACCTATTATTGTTAAAATACATAGGCTTAAAATCATTTTTAATTTTATGTTTTTCATCTCTTTATTTTTTTAAAATCCTACTCTAAAACCTAATGAAAATGTTCTTGAAAAAGGTCTATCCAATTGACTTTGAAGTTCTGGATCTACTCCTTTCCAATCAGTTATAGTAATCAAATTTCTACCATTGATAAACACTTCAAGATTGCGCATGCCAATTTTATCCAACATTTGCTGAGGAAACCGGTAGTTAAATGTCACATCTCTCAACCTAACAAAACTAGCATTTTCGTAAAAGCGTGCGCCAAGCGAATTGGTACTTCTATCAGCATTTGCCGGAAAATCATTAGTAGGGTTTTCTGGAGACCAATAGTTCACATTAAATACTCTTCTTCTCAAGTTAAAATCATTCGTAGTGATCAGGCTATTATTCTTGGTCACCCCTTCTAACCAGAATAAGGAGAAGTCAATAGAAAAATTATTGAACTGCAACCTATTGTTGATCCCCAAAGTAAAGTCGGGTTGTAAACTTCCTATCACAGTTCTATCTTCTTCATTAATGATTCCATCATTGTTCAAATCCTTATATTTCACATCTCCTGCCTCAGCAGCAGCAAAATCTTCCAGGTTTACTCCATCCACTTCATCCAGTTGCCAAATACCATCGAATACATAACCAAAATTTACATCTACCGGCTCTCCTATAAACAACTGACTCCCTATATCATCTGAAATATTCCCTTCACTATCCCGTAAACCTAGATCAACAATTTCGTTTAAAGAACGTGTAAATGAAAAGCTAGAATTCCACTTAAAACCATCTGTAACTACATTAATAGTATTCAAAGCAATTTCAACACCACTACCTTTTGTCTCACCTATATTTTGAAGAATTTCGGTATTTCCATTAATTGCTGGTATTGCTTTGGTCAACAAAAGATCTTTGGTTCTAGAAGTAAATACATCTACTGACCCATTTACTCTTGAATGGAATAAACCAAAATCAACTCCTACATTAAAAGAAGTGGTAGTCTCCCACTCTAGGTTAGGATTACCAAGAACATCGGGCAAAAATCCAACAAGATTATTGCCATCAGCATCTACAAAATCTTGTCCCCTCAAACTAGGCAAAGAGCTAAAAGGATCGATAGCATTGTTACCATTTTGTCCCCAAGACAATCTCAACTTAAGATTGTTGATGACGCTACTATCTGCTAAAAAGGCCTCTTTACTAATATTCCAGCCTAATGCAACAGAAGGAAAAACACCAAACTTATTTTCATTACCAAAGGCTGAAAAACCATCTCTTCTTGCTGTAAACGTCAATAAATACCTACTATCATAATTATAATTAACCCTCAACATTTGCGATATCGTTGTGCTTTGTGCAAAAAGAGGTGCTATTCCCCCATTAATTATAGGTGCTTCTGCATTTAAAATATCAGCATTCCCCAGTTGAAAATAGGTACGAATATCATTAGGAAATCCAGACCCTTCCAGTTGATCAATTTCATTAGTGGTTTGTTGAGCACTATAAAGGGCTGTTAAAAAGAAGCTATGTTTACCAAAAGAACGTTGGTAGTTAATAACGTTTTCAATCAACCAATCTTCAAAATTAGTATCCCTTAAACGAGCAAAACCATTTAATTGAGATCCACTTCTACTATTTCGCCCTCTATAGGTTTGTTCTTTTCTAGTCCTACTAGTATACCCTGTATTTAAACGATATGATAATCCTTGTATAGAGGGAAAATCAATATTCAGGTAATTGTTAGAAACTATACTGACAGTATCATCATTGTTGTCATAAAGCGTATTTTCCAGAGGATTTTCAAAGAAAACATCTTCTGGCCAAGGATTGATGCTTGGTACCCCATTCTCATCAAAAGGAATACTCAGAGGATTTAAGTAAAAGGCGTTTGCAAAACTACCAGCAATACCATCCCTATCTGCAAACCCCAACAGTGTATTAGTACCTAACTTCATCCAACTGGTTAAGTTAAGTTCTAAATTGGTTCTCATATTCAACCTTCTAAAGTTATCGTTTATAGCCACACCCTCAACATCTTGAAGATTTGCTGACACAAAATACTTGTTAGTCTCAGAACCACCTGAGATTGATACATTATGTTCTGACGTTTGACCATCCCTAAGTATTAAATCGACATAGTCAGGAAAATCTCCACTTTCAAAGACTTGACGCTCGGTATCGGTAATAAAATCTTCACCAAAACGCTCAACCTTTCTTCTATAAAAGGTTTCTCCGTCCATTACATCTGGTAAGTCATAAGGTAAGTCAACACCATAAGTTGATGTAGCAGTTATAGATGGCTTATCACCAGGTTTACCTCTTTTAGTGGTTATCAGTATTACACCGTTCGCTCCCCTTGCCCCATAAATAGCAGAGGAGGAGGCATCTTTCAAAACCTCTAGAGATCGTATATCATTAATGTTGATCTCTGTCAAACTTCCTCCAAAAATAATTCCATCAAGAACAATTAGCGGTCTCGAACTTCCAGAAATAGAACGCCTACCCCGTATATTAAAATTATTATTGTTACCAGATGCTGTATTGGAATTAATCGTTATGTTAACACCAGGTAATGCACCTTGCAGTGCTTGCTGAATGTTTACCTGAGGTCGTTCCTGTAAAAACTTTTCATCTACTGAAGCTACTGATCCAGTAACATCAGATTTTTTCTGTGTACCGTAACCAACAACCACAATTTCGTCTAGTTCATTAGTATCTTCTAGCATTACTATATCTATTGTGGTCTGATTGTTTACAGTAATGCTTTGTTCTTTGTAACCAATATATGTAAATAATAGTATATCCGCAGAAGAATTTAATCTAATTTGATAATTGCCATCAAAATCAGTTGAAGTCCCTATATCAGTTCCCTTCACCAAAACATTGACACCGGGTATTGGAACCCCTTGACTGTCTGTAATAGTTCCGGAAATAGAACTTTGACCCGAGATTATACTACTAATAAATAAGGATAATAATCCAACTAATAATTTACTTTTCATATTACTTTTAGTTAAATAAACAAACGTTTGCGTTGTGCAATATATATATATTTCCTAATATTATCCTAAAAAAATTGTATTTTTTTATTTTTTTTAGCATTTTATTGCTGAATTTTGCAACACACAAGTATTATCTATGATTACATTGATCCTTATGAAGTATTTCTAAAAATTCTGTAATTCTCTTGTAAACTTCGAAAGAAAACAGTTATTACTCATATCAAAATATTGAATTAAAAATTGTTACAAAAGAAAACAAAACGTCACCCTTCTTACGAAGGAGAAGATTTTAGTGAGGCGTCAAGATTCGTAACCCGAGATGATGTTTCTCGGACTATCAATTGAGGTTTTATTAGTATTTTTTTATTAGGAGATGTAAAGGTTTTACCCTGCTCAATAAGGTTGATAATAATCTTTGCTGCACTAATTCCAATTTCCTTCGGAAATTGCTCTATAGTGGTCAAACTTGGTGTAATAATACTAGAAAATGGATCGTTGGCATAACCTATCACACCAATATCATCAGGAATACTCAAACCCAGCTCTTTAACACTCTGTAATACACCTAAAGCGATTTTATCTCCAGTACAGAAAAACGCATCCGGTCTTGATTTATTTAATGATTTTTTAAAAATATCCTTGACAATTTTTTTTGCATTATCTTTGGAAAAGACATTGGAATAAATCCAATTTTCATTAATTTCAAGATTTGAAAGACGTAATCCGTCCAAATAACCCATTAAACGATTTTTATAAACATATGTATGCGTTGGTCCTGATAAAATTGCGATTTTTTTAAATCCTTGTTTTGCCAAATGAACAACTGCATCAGCAGAAGTTGTCCTATCATCGTTTACGGCAGAGTCAACATTCAAAGACTCTTCAATCCTATCAAACATTACCAACGGAACATTACGTCTTAAAACGTTTCTGAGGTGATCGATGTTTTTAGTATCCCTAGAAAGGGAAATCAATACACCAGAAACCCTACTAGCAATGAGCGCTTCAATATTATTCATCTCCTTTTCAAAAGACTCATTTGATTGACATATAATTAAATCATAACCAGAAGGATAGGTAACACTTTCAATACCAAATATACAGTTAGACATAAAGTTACTATTGATTTTGGGGAGCACTACCCCAATACTGTGTCCCTTCCCCCTTCTAAGACTAGAAGCCATTCTATTAGGGTGATAATTTAACTCGATAGCCGTTTTTCTAACTAAATCTTTTGTTTTTGTACTAATACTTGGATGATCACTTAGCGCCCTTGAAATTGTTGAAGGTGTTACGTTTAACTTCTTGGCAATATCTTTAATGGTGACTTTCTGGTTCATGTACGCAATTTAACAAAATAACCTAAAATTAATGAAATTTATCACGCAAAGGTTTGTTTTACATAAAACATTCTTACATTTATATTGAACTATCTAAATGGGATTTATTTGGAATATTTTATTGCATTCTAATGCTGACCAAAGGCTACCTATTATCGCCTCCCAGAAGTGATTTCAAACAATATCTCATTAAGAACGCTACTGATGTATGGTTACTATGGATCATTATAAATGGCGCACTTTGTGAATTAGAATTGTATTACAAATACCGCCACTGATAATGAGAAATTCTTAAAATCGGCGTAAACTTTATGATTACCCCCTCTCTATGGAAAGATATTATCAAAGTCTGCAATAGAAGAAAAATCTTTTGATTATCTGGTAGCGGATCTTTGACAAAAATCAATAGAGCAGAAAAATTGGGTTATGAAGTAGTCAAGTTATTTTCAGGTTCTGTCTATGGTTCGGATTTAGTAAAAGCCATAAAAATCTTCATTGACATACTTTTCAATTCTTTATACTAAAAAAACAATCTATGCAAGACTATAGATTTCAATGAACAATTTTTTTTAACAAAACCCTGATATTCATCAATTATCTTGTATAATTTATTAAAAACACTTAAAATTGCATAACACAAACGATTGTCTTAATATATTTGTCTATGAAAAAAATACTAGAATTCCAACAAATCATTATATTCCTAGCCATCACTCTCCTATCTACTAATTTGTGGGCTACTGACTATTATATTAATGCTACTTCTGGAAATGATTCAAATAACGGAACAAACCCCAGTAGTCCTTGGCGATCATTGGATAGAGTAAACTCGTTTAACTTTTCACCCGGTGATAGAATATTGTTACGGGCAGGACAGGTATGGAACGACCAACTTTTGATCAACAATTCTGGAACCAATGGAAATCCTATTATAGTAAATAGATACGGTTCTGGAAATAAGCCAATAATAAATGGAGGAGGACTATTGACTAATAGTGCTGCGACAGTCTTATTAAAAAATTCAGAATACTTAGAAATCAATAATTTAGAAATAACCAATACTAATGGAGATACAGATTACCAAGGAGATCTATGGGGTATCTTAAGTCAACTTGATATTGCAGGAGGTATGGAGGCTAACCATATCTATATTCGTGATTGTTTTATCCATGATGTTAACGGTAATGTAGCTACCAAGGAGACTGGTGGAATCTATATGACCGCATTCAGTGAAGCTCCTTCTAGGTACAACGATCTAAAAATTGAGAACAATGTCATTGACAGAGTGGGAGGCTTGGGTATAGCCAATCAGTCCCCACATGCCCGTATTGCTGGAAGTGATAGGTACCCTTCCATAAATATGGAGATCAGGGGGAACAGGATAAGCAATACCGGAAGGAACAATATGATCGTAAGGGCAAGCGACGGTTCTATTGTAGAATACAATACATTGATCAACACCAGTAGATATGATTCTGGACACAGCGTTTTTTGCTTTAATACAGACGGTATCATCATGCAATACAATGAAGCATACGGAAATGTAGGTTCTGGAGATAAGGATAGAGGAGCTTATGATGCGGATTATAATTGTAGGAATACCATTATACAATATAATTATAGCCACGATAACTTTTGGGGTTTTGCCATTATGAAGAGAGCGGTCAACGAGAATGTGACCATTAGATATAACATTTCTGAAAACGACCAAAGAGCCATATACTTTTACGGATTTGAAGGTCGTTCTGGCTTAACAACCGCAAATTTTTATAACAATACCCATTATGTAAGGTCTGGTATTCAGTTAACGGTTTTTGGATCAGGAGGATTTAGACGTACGGCTATTAAAACCAACTATTATAATAACATCTTTTACTTTGAAGATCCAGGCTCTTCTTGGGGAAGTTTTAGTTCCAGTAGTGTAAATTTCCAAAACAATAGTTTTTACAATATAGAGCCGCAGGGGACCAATTTCATAACATCCAATCCTAGGTTGGTGGCCCCTAACACCGGTGGGCAAGATATTGATTGGGATGACTATCCCAATGTTTTAACAGGCTATAAACTGCGTTCAGATTCACCCTGTATCAATGCAGGTAGGGTCATTCCCGACAATGGTGGGCAAGATTTTCATGGGGAACCCTTGTATAACGGCGCGCCAGACATAGGTGCTTCAGAATATGCCGGTGATACGGGATCTACTGGCGGTGGTACAGAACCTCCACTGAGTGGAGATGAGACTATCATTCCTGTTATAGATGATACCTTTGTACGGGGAGGAAGCAGTTCAGGTACAACTTTTGGGAACAATAGTTTAATACGGATTAAAGAGTCTTCCAACGATCAGTTTTCCAGACATGGACTTTTACGATTTGATTTAAGCAGCTTACCGGCAGCCAGTTCTGCTAGATTATATATTTATGGTTATGCGGACGAACAAATGGATGTAGCCGTATATAACATAAACAATGACAATTGGAATGAGGACAATGTAACCTGGAACAATGCTCCGGCGTTCAGCACTAATGTAGGTAGTTTGGCGGTACAGGCAACCAACCAGTGGTATAGCATAGATATTACCTCCTTGGTAACAAGTGAAATTGGCAATGGTGGTATATTGTCCTTAGGTTTAAGGGATGATACCGATACTGGTTTAACAGCCAACTTTTTTTCTAAAGAAAATACGCAAAGTGGAGTAAGTGCTTTTATAGCAATTGATGGAACAGCCAATAATCAAACAACGGCAATATCTGCCCAAGCCGATGCTTTGGTAAGGGATGGTAGCCATGCCAACTCCAATTTTGGAAGCCTTACCTATTTAGAGGCCAAAAGGGCTAGTACAGGCTTTTCTAGACTGTCTTACCTTAAATTTAACATAGCTTCTTTTGGAAATGGTAGTAATATCACCAGAGCAAGATTGGTATTGGAGCCCAGCTTGGCCGGGTCCAATGCATCCTCCACACAGATGGAGGTAAGGGCCGTAAGCGATGATTCGTGGTCGGAATCCGGAATTACCTGGAACAATAGACCAGGACGGGGTGCTGTTCTTGATTCTCAGCAAGGGAGCGGTTCAGCTATGGAATGGGATGTTACATCCCAAGTACAGCAGGAGCTTGTAGGTGATGGTGTCATAAGTTTGGCTTTGTCATCCACTATAACAGGTGGCGAACATTTTGTAAGATACCATAGTAGGGAATCTGCTAGTAAGAAACTTACACCGACCTTGGTAGTTGAATTTTCAGGTCCGTCCGGGCCACCGATCAGCCCAGATGCGACTGTGAACTCCGTAATTGATGATGCTTTTGTACGGGGCGGAAACAGCTCAGGTGCCAATTTTGGGAGCAATAGTTTAATACGGGTAAAAGAATCTTCCAACGATCAGTTTACCAGACATGGCTTACTGAGATTTGATCTAAACAGTTTGAGTTCAGCTACTTCTGCAACTTTGTATGTCTATGGAAGTGCACAGCAACAAATGGATGTAGCGGTATACAAAATCAACAATGACAATTGGCAAGAAGAAAGTGTTACTTGGAACAACGCACCTTCGTTTAGTACATATCAAGGAGATTTGTCCGTGCAAACAACGGACCAGTGGTATGGCATAGATGTCACCTCTCTGGTACAGGGGGAAATAGCCAATGGTGGCACCTTATCCATAGGTTTGAGGGATGACAATACTACGGGTGTTACGGCAGACTTCTTTTCCAAAGAGAATAATGGAGGTAATTTTGGAGCCTTTATTGCAGTTGAAGGGGATTCCAACGGTTCATCAACATCCTTGTCCGCAGAAGCAGATGCCTTGTTAAGAGATGGTAGCCATGCCAATACAAATTTTGGTAGTCTTAGTAATATTGAAGCTAAAAAGGCAAGTACTAGTTTTTCTAGGTTGTCCTACATAAGATTTGACGTGTCGTCCGTTGCAAATGCCGGTAACATTACCAATGCAAGATTGGTTTTAGAACCTGTTTTTGCTGGGTCAAATGCATCTTCTACTCGGATAGAGGTGCGTTCTGTAAGTAATGACTCATGGTCAGAATCTGGTATTACTTGGAACAACAGACCAGGCCGAGGTGCTGTACTAGACTCCCAACAAGGAAGCGGTTCCACAATGGAATGGGACGTTACCTCTCAGGTGCAACAAGAAGTTGCTGGAGATGGTACTATAAGTTTGGCATTATCATCTGCTGTAACGGGTGGGGAGCATTTTGTAAGATATCATAGTAAAGAATCTTCTAATGCTTCGCTTAGACCATCTTTATTGATCACTACCGGAGGAGGAAGTTCTAATCTAAGATTTAACTTACTTGAAGGTTTGACAGATGTTGAATCTGATGAGGATACAGCAAGTGAGGCAAAAGAATTGTCTGTTTATCCTAATCCTGTTAGTGATGTGTTGTACGTTCAGAACCTTGCAAAAGATGATACTATCCTAAAAATTGATATCACAAACATTAACGGAAATGTAGTAGAGCGTAGTGTTGATATTGAAAGGATCAGAACATCAGGGCTTAATGTAGGTGACCTTCCTCAAGGGATGTATCTAGTGCGTTTCTACAAAAGAAACGGTGATGTACTAAATGAAAAAATAATTGTACGCTAGTTTAAGAATAAACAGCTACAAGAAAACAATAGTGATTATTAATTGTTTAGTTGATAGATGCTTATTCTGCCTTTATTGTGGTTAATGAAGGTGGAATAAGCTATAGTAATCAACTAATCAAGTATTTTTTAGTAGTAATTAATTGTAAATATTCAAAAGTTGCATAAAAAGAAAGCTTATTTTCTTGGTTTTTGTCTTATAGCAATAGTCTTGATATTGTTTTTTTTGGCAAAGCAAAATAGTAGAGTACCATTGCAAAATTTGCCTAGTAAGCTTAGCAATGATGCGATAATTGCCGTCAATGGTATTGAAGTTAGGGAGGAAGAGTATATACTTCATCTAAAAAGAGAGATTGCCATGACCTATAATCACTTTTATCAGGAATATGGCATTGAAAACTCTCCTAGTTTTTGGATAACACCACATAATGGCATTAAACCAATAGACTTTATTAAAGAACGAACCAATAAACGGATCGTTGAATCAAAATTGATTCACGATTTAGCGCAAAGGTATAATGTGATTTCTGGGTTTAGCTTTGCTAAATTCAAATCGCAATGGAAGGACTATAACCAACAAAAAAAAGAAGCACACGATAAAGATTCTGTAGTTTATGGTTCTGTATTTACAGACCTTCATGACTACTATAACTATCTCTTAAACAACCTAGAAATACGTCTTAAGGACAAGGTAGTCAAGACCCTGTTTGTGAGTGATGATTTAGAGTTACAGCAGTACTACGAAAAAATTAAAAAAGATAGGTTCGCATACGCTGAGGAAATAGAAATAGGCCTTTTTGGATTTGATTATAAGCTACAATCTTACAAAAAATCAAATCAAAGAATAAATCAAATCTTGAAAGAGCTGGACAATGGCTTAGCGCTTCAAAAAAGTTTGGAAAAAAAATATCCCCCGGGAATCTATCAACAAAGAATCTTTTATGATTCCGTTCCAATATATGGTGAAGATAATCCAGATGAGATCATCAAACAGAATGCCCAAAGGATGCAATTAAATGAGCATAAAATAATCAGGGCTCAAAAAGGGGTCTATATTATTAAACTTGAAAAAGCTTTACAGTTCAGTTATTACCCTTTAGAAGAGGTAAAAGAGCAAGTAAAGTACTATTATGAGACCGAAAACTATAACAATCTCATAGAAAAAGAACGAAATACTGCAGTGATTACCATTAACGAAGAAGTTTACCAAGCTATTTCTGCCAAGATGTTCAACTAATTAGTTGAACACATTACCTATAATAAAAAACACATAGATTTAAATTAAATGGAATAACAAAGATGAAATACTTTCAGGTTAGTTTGTATATCGCATTATTAATAACCTGAGTTCGATTCTTAAAATAGGCAAATTTGGTTAGTATTTTGTGTTTGAAATTTGATTTGTGGTTTTTTAGGTAAGAAACTGTATGCTATGAGTCCTGATATGATATTGTTAAGGAAATTTCCAAAACTTCTGTGTCTTGAGTGTTCTACTTGACAGATATTTTTGAGTTCATCATTTACTGTTTCGATTACCGAACGTTTTCTAAGAAGTATTTTGTCGGATATAGTCATCAAACAATTTCTCATATTATTTTTAATATGTGTAATCATCTGTATTCCATCTATAAAAAGTAACTTGACTAAGTCCTTTCCTACTTACCCTTTATCGGCAAATAGTTTTCCAAATATCTTGTCTAAAAATCGTTCTTGTTTTAGGGACAAAAATTCTGTTGAACGGTAAACCAACATTTCTTAAAGGAATAAGTATACATGAAGAAGCACCTTTTAAGACCGGAAGGGTTTCCACAAAAGAAGAATGTAAAATATTGCTTTGGACCAAGGAATTGGGATGCAACTTTATACGATTGACGCACTATCCCCATAACAAAAACATGGTTAAAGAAACCGAGAAATTGGGACTCGTGGTATGGTCTGAAATCCCCGTATACTGGACGGTTTTGTTTGATAATGAAGCTACATATAAAAACGCAGAGAAGCAACTGGAAGATATGGCCAGGGACAAGAACAGAGCAGCTATAGTTCTATGGAGCATCGTCAATGAGACTCCAGAAGGTGAATCAAGGCTGCAGTTTTTACCAATTTGACCAAGAAAGTAAAGGGTTTGGATGATTCACGTTTGGTTACCGCCGCTTTAGATACCCAATCTGGGAGCGCAAATATTATTAGATAGACCTATTAGAAAGTTTGATTATATGACCCTAAAGTTTAATTATATGCCCCTTATTGAAGACCTAAAAAATAAGTAAGTTGCACTTATTCGCTGTACACAACAATTAAAAAATAACAAAAAACAATTTAATACTAATCTTTTAAAATTTCTTAACATGAAACACATAAACAATTTGCCTTTTATTATGCTTCTATTCCTGTCGGTTTCGCTCTTCGCTCAGGGTAATTCCCAAACACATCCATTCCTTATAGTTACAGAAGACATGTATCCTGAGTTGCGTCAAAAATTTGCAGGAAACAGAGAGCCCTTTACATCTATTAAAGATGCCGCATTCGATATGTGGGATAGTAATGTAACCGATGCGGATTGGGGATCTTTTGCCCAAACTATTCATTACAACACTTTGGCATATATTCTTGAAGAAAATGCTGGTCTTCGAGCACAATACAAAAACAAGCTGTTGTCTATAATTGATCGTTTGCCTGATCAAGTTCAATATTTAGATAATCGTGTGCATAGAAATTATGTGTTTTCTTCCAATGTATTATTTAATAGCATTATTGCGTTAGATATTATTTACAATGATTTGACCAATAATCAATTATTAGCTGCAGAAGCAGATATTGCTGCGATGGCGGAATTCTATGAAAACAATACAGCGCCTTGGAAGTTGGCCCACATTGGTATCAACCTACTACACGCTATTTATAGAAACGATTCAAATGATATCGCAACATGGAAAAATCGATATGATAATGACCTGTTCGGAAGACAATTAGGTAATGATGGCTCATGGCAACAATCACCAGGTTATATCCATGCAAGAATGCTAGATACTAGAATGCCAAAAGCTCATATCATTAATGTCATGGAATTTGCAAATATTGGTAGCTATTATAATGATTCGAGAATACAAGGCATTTTTGAGTGGGCCACAACTTTTGCATTCACTCCTTTTGGCGGATTTACTAAATTTGGTGATACAGGTCATTCAACAAATATACTTCATAGGTCTTCCCCTTTATTTTATGCAGAAAAATATGGCTCTCGTGCAGGTAGTTTAGCAAAATGGCATACGGGTTCCATTCAGCCTTCTAGTTCTAACCATACAAACTCTTTTATTTATATATTAAAAAGTATTAATGAGTCTACTCCGATTATGCCAACCTCTATGCTGAAAGAAAAATCTGGCGCAGCATTATGGGATAAGACTAATACAAAGGAAGCTTTGCAAGGTGTCCTCTATAGTCTTAAAAGAGACAATCCAAATGTAGACGAAATTGGTCATGATGCTGAAGACGTCAATTCATTTGATATTTGTGCGTATGGTCAGCATATGATTGCCAATGCAGGTGTGAGATATACGCGAGCCAGTGGTACTGGATTTAACTATCCTGGTTTTGCTCCAGATGGCGGACGATGGTTCAGAGCTCGACTTCAAAACACGGTACTCATTGGAAATAGAATGAGTCATTCAAGACGATATGGTAATGGTTTGGTTGATGGTATTGTTGGGAATTCAATCGAATTTGGAACCACAGATGCAGGGCGAGCCTTAGGAAACGGTAGCCACGAAAGAACCTTACACTTTATACATCCTATACCAGGCCAATCTAATGGTTACTTCGTAGTATTTGATGAAATTCAACCTGATGTAGCTTCAGAAAGTGTCAAAATCAATTTTCAAACAAACGCGCTACGTGGGCAGACCAATACTATTTCGAATAATAAAGAATATAGAGCTCCAGCAACAGCATTCGTGAATAAAGACGGTAGTGATGGTAGTGAGCGTGTCAATTTATTTTTCCCGTCGCAACCTACAGAAGTTAATGTGATTGAATCCTTTAAGGCTGATTTTATTCTTGGTTCACTTGAGACAGACAATGTTCAAGCAACATACCAAACAGGATCAGATGGTTATGTGCGAGCAACAACAGTTATCTTTCCCGAAGATGCTACGCATCGCAAACCCAATTTTACTGAAATTTCAGGTTCAGGATTTAAAGGTGTAGAAATCTCGCATAATTCCAACCTTGTTGATACTTATATAGGTGCATCTAATGGTACAGACAATACCTATAATGGTACAATTGAATTCAAAGCGAACTCTACTTTTTTCCGTAAGCTTTCAGGTGTTACAACGACATATACGTCAACTAATGGGACCTCATTTTTAGATACGCAAAATGGCACATATGGGTTTTTATCAAGTAATCCAATTAGTGTGGTCATGGAAGATACCTCCGGGAATATCAATGCTTTTGCAAATGCAAATGTGACCTTCTTTAAATCTAACATCAATGGGGTTAGAATTGATGGAGTTATAGCAGCTCCTTTGGCTGCGACTGGGTCTTCCGTTCAAGTTGCTATACCATCAGGAAAACATAGTGTGGAGCTAGTCTTGGGTGAGCCCGATTATGGTATTGTCATTGAAGGTGCAATCGATTCGTATGTTAGGGATGGAGAACATTCAGGGACAAATTATTCGAACCAGAACTATCTGGAAAACAAAAGCCAGACGAATTTAGGATTTCAGCGTCAGGCTTTTATTAGATACGATATATCCAATTTAAGCGCTAGTGTATTGCATGCAAGTGCTAGGTTTACGGTACGGTTTAAGGATAAACCAGGGTCTATTGCCAGTTTGCATTTAGTAAATAACAATACGTGGACGGACACTAATTTGACCTTTGATAATAAACCGAACACCAATGACTTTATCGCATCAAGGAGTATACCAGATGCTGGACAGAGCATCGGTTTTGATATTACGGATGAGGTTAATCAAGCTATTTTAAATGGCCAAAAGACCATTAACTTCCGTTTAAGTAGCGATGACAGTAGTGGTAATGATGCCTATGTAACCTACCATTCTTTAGAAGCTAGTAACACTGCAGATAGACCAAGAATAGGCATAATTCCTATGAACAACAATAACATCGATTCCTATGTTAGGGACGGTGTCCATTCCAGAACCAATTACGCCAACGATAACTTTCTGGCGACCAAAAGCCAGAGTTCTGAAGGATTTAATCGTTTTTCATATATAAGGTTTGATCTGTCTGAGTTCGGTAACAGCGTATCTACGGCAAATGTTAGGTTCACTGTAAGAAGCAGAAATATTTCAGGATCGCGGGCTACACTACACTTGGTAAATAACAATACCTGGAACGATACTAGCTTGAACTATGGGAATATGCCTGGTACCAACGGCTATATCATATCATCAAGCGTGCCCACACCAGGAGGAACGGTCAGTTTTGATGTTACAGATCAAGTAAATCAAGCACTATCTAGAGGTCAGCAGACCATCAATTTTCGTTTAGGGAGTGCTATTAGCAATGGTAACGATGCTTACGTGACTTACCATTCATTTGAAGCTGCGAATGCTTCCGATAGACCTATAATAAATGCAACAGGAATTACCCAATCTATTAACATGGATTCTTATGTGAGAGATGGATCTCATTCTGGGACTAATTATTCCAATCAGAATTTTCTAGAGACCAAAAGCCAGACCAACTCAGGGTTTATGCGTCAAGCGTTTATACGTTTCGATATATCCAGATTCGGTAACAGAGTTACTAGAGCAAATGTTGGTTTTACGGTAAGTATTAGAGATAAAGAAGGATCAAGGGCTGTACTTCATTTGGTAAATGACAATACTTGGAAAGATACTAGCTTGACCTATGGGAATATGCCCGGCTCTAACGGCTATATCATATCATCAAGCGTGCCCGCAGCAGGAGGACGCGTCACCTTTGATGTTACAGACGAAGTGAATCAAGCACTATCTAGAGGTCAACGAACCATTAATTTCCGTTTAGGGAGTGCTGTTGGCAATGGTAACGATGCGTATGTGAGGTATCATTCGCTAGAGGCAACGAATGCTTCTTACAGGCCACAGTTAACAACAAATAACGGTACCAGTGTAACGAGAAGTACTCTTGCTCAAGAAAAAGAGCCACAGGAGACCACTATTGTTGTTGCTTACCCGAACCCAGTAAGTGATGTATTGCATTTGACTAATCTGCCTAATGGAGCTAGTATTGAAATCTACAATACCGTAGGTATTATGATAAACAGTCAAAAAGGAAATTCTGATATTGATGTTTCATCATTGCAAACGGGGATTTACTTTTTGCGTATTTCCATTCCGGGCAAGGAAAAACAGGTTATTAGTTTAATAAAACGATAATGTTGGATTGGTATAGCTGAGTCGTCCTAAAATAGATTGACAGTTATTAAATAAATTAAACCTTTGAAGTTAGCTTCAAAGGTTTTTTTAAAGTGGAAAAATAATCCTGAGAAGCTCCAAGAACTGCATAAACGTTTTTTAGAGCAGTGAGCTAAGGATTCTTTTAAATTATTTTACGCACCCATAGAGAACTCCTTACAAACACATCAATCTTTTCAAATGAATAATAAGGGAGTATACGAGCTTTTAGTTTAAATATTCCTACATAAAAATATAATTTTTATGCTATTTTCTTTGATTATCCTTAAATTAAGATATATTTTTACACAAACGATTGTTTAAAAATTATTTATTATGAAAAAAATAATCCTCTTACGATTTTTAATGTTTTTTATAGTATCTATTACGCTCTCCGCCCAAGAGAGTTCTTTGGTATCTATTGGCAGTGATGGCCGTTTGGATTATACGACTTTTGCTATGCAAGGTCAATCCAATGAGGTTAATATTATTCCTGATTATTCCCATGCAGGATACATGGGTGGAGGCGTGGCATTGCCTAATGTTTCGGTAGTGCGTACTCTTTCCCCTGCATCGGGTGATCGGCTTGCAGCGATCCAACAAGCTATAGATGAAGTAAGTGCCCTTCCCTTGGACGCGAACGGTTTTAGGGGAGCCATCTTACTTACTGCAGGACTCTATGAAGTGAGCAATTCCCTGTTAATCAACACTAGCGGTGTGGTCCTTCGTGGAGAGGGACAAGGTTTGGATGGTACCGTACTACGCGCCACAAGAAGATCCCGACATGATTTTATACGATTGCGGGGAAATACTGAAAACACATCAGATCCCATAATCGAGGATGCCTCCACCACACAGCGCATCACTACCTCTTATGTGCCCCTAGGGTCTACTAGTTTCAACATTGCCAATGCCTCTACCTTTTCAGTGGGTGATGTGATATCCGTCAAAAGAACGCCCAACCAACGTTGGATCAACGATATAGGCATGGACCAGAGTTCGCTTTGCGATTCTGCCCCGGCAGGTCGTACCTGTGAGGGTTGGACGCCCGAGGAATATGTTATGAAGCACGAGCGTATCATTACCGCCATTAGTAACAATACCATCACCATAGACATTCCCATAATGGATGTCATGGAGAACCTTTACGGTGGTGGAGAAGTATCTAAAGTTACGGAAACAGGAAGGATTACCAACTGTGGCGTTGAGAATCTAAGGGTAGAATCTGTATTTTCTTCAAATACAGATGAAAATCACGCATGGACGGCTGTAAACCTTACCAATGTGGAGAACAGTTGGGTAAGGCAGGTTACCGCGCAGTACATCGCTTATGGATGCGTTGGCTTAAGTGGTTTTTCAAAGTTCAATACCATTGAAGAGTGCGCGGCCATCGACCACAAATCTAGGATCACTGGAGGGCGCAGGTATTCCTTTTGGATAAACAGGGCGCTTGGCACCCTCTTTCAAAGATGCTATACTAGAGCGGGGAGGCATGATTTTGTGACCAATAGTAGGACCACGGGACCCAATGTTTGGTTGGACTCCTTTGCCGAAGAAACAAATTCAGATATAGGCCCTCATCACCGTTGGGCCGTAGGTTCCCTTTATGACAACATACAGGGAGGTGAGATTAATGTGCGCAACCGAGGCTGGCTGGGCACCGGCCATGGCTGGGTTGGTAATGCCCAGATGTTATGGAACAATGTTTCATCTACTGACAACGTTAACACGGGCAGCGGAGGACGTTACATTGTAGCGAGCCCCCAAGGTGGCAGGAACTGGGCCATTGGTGCCGTAGGTCCCCGTAGAAGTGGGAACGGTCTTTTTGAATCTTTTGGGACGGCGGTACGGCCACGGAGCCTATACCTACAACAACTTGAAGATAGATTAGGACCCGCGGCCGTGGATAATATAGCAACTCAAGAGCAACAAAACGGTACCATTTATGATGCTTTAGAAGCGTGGCAGGGAGAGGGTAGTTTAAATTCTACCCCTGCTGTAGTATCCAATAACATCGACTCCTATGTTAGGGACGGTATCCACTCAGGGACCAATTACGCCAACGAGAACTTTTTGGCGACCAAGAGCCAGAGTTCTGCGGGATTCAATCGTTTTTCATACATAAGGTTCAACTTGTCTGAGTTTGGTAATAGCGTAGCTACGGCAAGTGTTAGGTTCACCGTAAGAAGCAGAAATATTCCAGGATCTCGGGCTACATTACATTTGGTAAATGACAATATTTGGAACGATACCAGCTTAAACTATGACAATAAACCCGACACCAACGGCTTTATCACCTCATCAAGCGTACCCAGCCCAGGCAGAACGGTTAGCTTTGATATCACAGACGAGGTCAATCAAGCGCTTTCAAACGGTCAACAAACCATCAACTTCCGCTTGGGCAGTGGAATAAGTAGTGGCAACGACGCCCTTGTAAGCTATCATTCTTTTGAGGCGACAAATGCTGACAATAGACCGACAATAAGCGCAACAGGAATCTCTGGTTCCACTAATACTAATATTGATTCCTATGTTAGGGACGGTGTCCATTCTGGGGTTAATTACGCCAACCAGAACTTTTTGGCAACCAAAAGCCAAAGTTCTACAGGATTTAATCGTTTTTCATACATAAGGTTTAACCTATCCGGGTTCGGTAATAGCGTATCTACAGCAAGTGTTAGGTTCACCGTAAGAAGCAGAAATATTTCAGGATCGCGGGCCACATTACACTTGGTAAATGACAATACTTGGAGCGATACCAGCTTGAACTATGACAATAAGCCCGACACTAACGGCTTTATCACCTCATCAAGCGTACCCAATCCAGGGGGAACGGTCAGTTTTAACGTCACGGACGAGGTCAACCAAGCACTCTCAAACGGTCAACAGACCATTAATTTTCGTTTGGGCAGTGGAATAAGCAGTGGTAATAACGCTTTTGTGAGCTACCATTCGTTTGAAGCTGCGAACGCATCGGATAGGCCACAGTTAACTGGGAATACGGGAGCCAGTTTAACTAGTCGACTTCTTAATCTTACCGTTACCGAAGAGGAAGAGGAGAGACCTCGGGATGCCTCTATTTTTGTGTACCCTAACCCTGCAAGTGAGGTATTGCATTTGGGCAATATACCGAATGGAGCAATCATAGAAGTTTACAATATAGCGGGTATTTTTATGGACAGTCTAAAAGGCAGTTCAGATATTGATGTTTCATCATTGGAGGCAGGGGTTTACTTTTTGAATGTTTTTATTTCGGGCAAGGAGAAACAGAGCATTAGTTTTATAAAGCGCTGATACGATTCTGTGTCAATATTGTTCAACATATTTAGAACTAATTAAGCAATTGTAGCTAATTTTGTTTAGCTAAATAAGATTTCCTCCTATGACAAAAAAAAAATTCCCCTTACTAATCTGCATGCTCTTTTTTATTACCTGTTTTACTCAGAATAGTGGGGTAATAGATGTACTGAATAATGAAAAAAACAAAGTTAGAAACTGTTATTCCAAGTTGTATAATGACACCTTGGTGATAGGTAATAAGTTTATTGAACGAAAATTTAAGTGGAATAAAGGAAACATAATCAGTCTAAACATTTTAAATAAAAAAACGGGGCAAAAAACATCAATATTTAATGGCGATCATCCTGATTTTAGTATTGATGGTCTTCAGTCAATATCAGATCAAAATCATTACAAAAGTAAAGTGATTAAAGCTACGCCAATAATACCATCCCACCTAAGTACTGAGATTGTTACCAAGTATCAAGGTTTGGAAGTAAAACAAGTTTTCAAAATTTTCCCATCGTCCATGGGTATTTCATGTGTGTACTACCTGAAGAAAACAGATGACCAACTCAGCTTTAAGATAGGTGATTTAAGCGTAGAAAGATTAAATATAGCTGATAGACATTGGGAAATGGAGGCAATAGCGTTTTTAGACAATACAGACCACAATAATACCCTTGTAAAAATAGATAAACAGCTTCCCTTTAAGAAAAACACTTATGTTGGCAACATCCTTTTCATGTCCAGTTTACAGCATAATAAAGGGCTATTCTTTTTAAAAGAAGCTCCTTGCTCAAATATACAGCTAAACTACCCGGGGTATGATTTTATCTCAGAGCTTAAATCTGCTTTAACTACGGTAAAATCAGTTGGATTGGGAGTGACACCAAAAGATTTGAACTTAAATGAGTGGGTAAAAACATTCAGCTTCGTGCTGGGAGTGCACAACAACCAAGAGTCTGGAAAAAAAATAGCCTTGCGAAGTTACCAATACAACACAAGAATTTCAGACCCCAGTAGGGATGAAATGATGTTGGTTAACACTTGGGGAGACAGAAACAGGGATACAAAATTATGTGAACAATTTATTCTTGATGAGCTCAAAGAAACCCACAAACTTGGTTTTACCCATTATCAAATAGATGATGGGTGGCAACAAGGCTTATCCATGAATTCTGGTGTTGCAGGTGAGCGATTGTGGGATCAATGGTCTATGGAAGATTGGTTGCCAAATAAAATAAGATTTCCAAATGAGTTCAAGAACATTCTCAAACTGGCTGATTCACTAGATATTAAAATAGGTTTATGGTTTCATCCAAGCAACGAAAATGAATATGCAAACTGGGAACAGGATGCTACTATTGTATTGAATCTCTACCGCAAATTTGGAATAAAAAATATAAAGGTCGATGGAATTAAACTACCTACAAAAAAAGCAGACCTAAACTTGGAACGCTTTTTCAATAAAATTCTTAAAGAATCCAATTATGAAGTTGTTTTTAATGTGGATGCAACCGCAGATAATAGGTATGGCTACCATTACAATAACCATTTGGGTAATATCTTTCTTGAAAATAGGTATACAGATTGGAAAAACTACTATCCTTACCAAACATTGCGAAATATATGGATGCTTTCCAATTATGTTCCTTCACAAAAAATACAGTTAGAATTCTTAAATAAATGGAGGAATCAAAGCAAGTATGCAGATGATCCGTTTGCCCCAGGAAAGTACTCTTTTGACTATTTATTTGCCATTACAATGCCAAGTCAACCTCTTGCTTTTTTTGAAACCACGGGGTTACCAAAAGAAGCTAATAAATCAATAGAATTATTTAAAAAATTCAAATCTATTCGTTCCAAATTACATAGTGCACAAATTTTTCCTATCGGAAATGAACCAAATGGAACCACATTTACAGGCTTCCAGTTTCTAATCTCTGATAATGAAGGTTATTTATTGGTGTTTAGAGAACTAAACAGCCAAGACCAATTTAATCTGGCAACGCTGTTTGGTCCAAACCAAAAAGTAAGCTTCACAAAGGTTTATGGTAATGGTTCAGATTTTAAGGGAAATACAGATGAGAATGGAAATATACAGATAAGAATAGATGAAGCTAATTCATTTTGTCTATATACGTATAAGTTATAACGTTACACCTAGAGATATTCGTAACAGTGTCATTTTTAAACGATTGATTTCGTAAAAGTTCCGCCATTCTTAGGCTTTCATAGCAAAAGTTTGTAAAACAATAATGTGCTATCAAGTAATTGACAGAAAAGTTGGAAAACCTGCGATCGAACCACAATGTTTCGAGCAGAATTTGAAAATAGTTTACATAAACCCAATTTATGCATTGGAACTTCGTTATGAGGCTTTGAGATGCAATAAAGACTAGTGTTTTCTTAATTTTAGCATAGCATCGCTATGGTGAAATTAAAAAACACAGCGAAGTACTAGTATTTGCAGTAGCTCAAGGCCGTAATAGATTTTCCAATGCATAAAGTGGGATAAATGGCCATATAACAAGGGTAGCTGTTGTACAAATCGATTTTTAATATGAAACTAAATCTTTTAGTAACTTAGCACTTTTTGGTAAAGTAAAACAAACGTTTGTTTTGCTCTTTAATAACACTTGACCATGGCTCAAATAAATATGGATATATTCTTTGTAAATTATGGTCACCGTAAGAATTAGTAATATGAAACGAAAACTGACAGTCATACTTCTAGCCTGTACTGCCTTATTAAGATGTTCGGATGCAGAGGATATTGCTCCTCCTAATATTGTACTCATTATAATAGATGATATGGGTTGGAAAGATGTTGGATATGCGGGGAGTACTTTCTATGATACTCCCAATATTGATAAATTAGCTTCTGAAGGCATGCGTTTTACAAATGCATATTCTGCAGCTCCCTTATGTACGCCATCTAGAGGAGGGATTTTGTCCGGTAAATTTCCGGCGCGCACCAAGTTGACTAATGTTTTTGCTGGTCCAGCCGGGCCTGATGATAGACTTCATGCAAAGAGTAAATACCGTGGCGAAAATGATCAATATTTTGAAGCCTTACATAGGCACGCTTTACCAAAGTCAGAAGTCATCATACCTCAGGTGCTTGCTAAAAGCGGCTATAAGACTGGTTATTTTGGCAAATGGCATATTGGAGAATGTCCAGGTTATTATCCAGATGAGCGTGGTTTTCAGGTTGCTAAAGGCTATAGACGTGTACATGGGGTAAAATATGGCCATTTTGGAGATCGTTGGATATCTGGGAATTTTGCAAACCTACCAGATCCGGAGGATTCGGAGTTTATTCCAGAAACATTAACCGAGGAAACCATTCAATTTATTAAAGAAAATAAAGACGAACCATATTTTACCGTCTTGTCGCACTATATTGTTCATACGCCTATTACTCCACGTAAAGAAAAGGTGCCAAAATATGAAAATCGAAAAACAACGGATCAGACGGATGCCGATTACGCAGCACTTGTAGAAAGTGTTGATGAAAGTGTGGGGCAGGTTCTTGATGCCATTAAAGAATCAGGGCAGGAACAAAATACGATAGTAATATTCACCTCAGACAATGGAGGATTGACCTTAAGAAATATTACATCTAACTATCCCTTAATGGGCGGGAAAAGTTTTGCTTTTGAAGGCGGGGTACGCGTTCCGTTGATTATTAAATGGCCCGAAAAAATTACTCCTGGCTTAAGTGCTGAACGGGTGATTGGGACAGATTTTTATCCTACACTTCTAAGTGCTACGGGATTGGACTTAATGCCAGAACAACATATGGACGGTGTAGATCTAATGCCTTTATTGACAAAAAAAGAAAAGCTGAATCCGCGTCCTCTACTATTTCATTATCCCCATTATACTGGTTTTTCTGGACCTTATTCCGCTATCGTCGAGGACAATTGGAAACTCATCAGGTTTTATAATGATGAAGAAGGGGCTTATCTGCTTTACGATTTATTGAATGACCCAGGAGAGGTTAACGATCTTGCGGAAAGCAATCCTCAAAAAAGGGATTTCTTGGCGAATCGGCTTAATGTTTTATTGAAAGATATGGATGCCGAAATGCCAATAAAAAACCTTGACTTTAAATATTCAGAATCAAAAAAAGGATTGTATAACTTAAAGTTTACCAAGGAGCTTGCTGAGCAGCAGCGACTTCATTATAAAGAACTTCTAGAAAAGTAGAAATCGTTTAGTTAACCATGGATTATTTGGCTATATTTCAAGGGAAATATTGTAATTGGATTATGTACTGTAATACTTATGAAAAAAATAGAAAACAAAGGGTGGTTCTGTTTGATATGTTTAAAAAGACCCTAATACGGTTGATACCTATTCTATGTCTTTTTTTTGTCGTAAATGTTGGTTTTGCTCAACATGATGCGTCTAGGAATGCCGTACGCACTTTGGCGAGTGGTCAGATCAAGAATGTTTTTAAAGTATTGGAAATTCCAAACCACAGAAAAAACAGTCCAATTAGCCAAGCAGAAAAGGCTTATGTTAAAATGTTGGTCTACAGCCAACAAAATAAATTGGAACTTGCTTTTGCATCTGCAATAGAGGCCTTTGAAAATGGCTTTCCCCTAGAACGTTTTTTTGTAGAACCACGTAACCTGCTGTCTAAATTACATGCATATAAACCCTTTAAAAAATTTATCAAACGAAAAAAGATTGGTATTGTCCATGGCCCTTTATTGGGATCGGTAACGGATCGTTCTGCCAGTTTTTGGGTGCGTACTGCCAAAGAGGTGAAGGTCAAGGTAGTTTTGAGACCAACCGATAGCACTACCTCTCCCAAACAAGAAATTTTTGCCAAGTCTAAGACATTGGCCGAAAATGATTATACGGCTGTGCTAAAGGTATCGGGGTTGTTACCAAATACAAGCTATGGTTACCAAATTTACAGCAATGGAAAACGACAATCAAAGCTTTATCGGTTTGTAACTTTTCCAGAAGAAAAAGGTACTTCAAAATTTCAAATTGCCTTTGGCGGGGGTGCTGGTTTTACAGAGCAAAACGAAAGAATGTGGGATACCATGAACACTTTTGACCCCATTGCCACATTACTTTTAGGTGACAACGTATACATTGATGACCCAGAACATACCCTTACTGACCGTTATTGTTATTATCGTAGACAATCACGACCAGAGTTCAAGCAATATGTAGCTACCAACAGTATCTATGCGATATATGACGATCACGATTTTGGCGATGACGACTGCATCCCTGGGCCGGAAATTGAAAACCCAAAATGGAAGCGTGACGTATGGAACGTTTTCAAAAACAATTGGAATAACCCGTCCTATGGAGGAGGTGAAGACCACCCAGGATGTTGGTATGATTTTTATATTGGGAATGTACATTTCATTCTTTTAGATACGAGATACTATAGAGATTTAGACAACCAGAATATGCTTGGTAATTTTCAAAAAGAATGGCTGCTTAAAACATTAAAAACTTCCAATGGTAAGATTAAAGTCCTTATTTCATCAGTGCCATGGGCGCCAGGGGTAAAGCCTGGTTCTAAAGACACTTGGGATGGATTTAACAATGGCCGTGAAGAAATATTCACCTATATTGAAGACAATAACATAGAGGGAGTGGTACTTATGTCTGCTGATAGGCACCGTACTGACTTGCGAAAAATACCTCGCCCAAAAGGATATGACCTATATGAAATGATGAGTTCAAGACTTACCAATATCCATACTCATGATCTTTTGGAAAACTCAATAGGTTCAAAATTTATTATGGGATATAATGAAGAATGTTCTTTTGGTTTAGTGGAGTTTAATACGGCGATTAATGAACCAGAAATAGTTTTTAAGATAATCAATATAGAAGGTAAGACGGTTGGGGAACATACCATTAAGAGCAATGCCCTAACATTTAAAAAATAGAGTAAACGAGAAAACAATAGATAAAGATTAGCACTTGGTATGAAACTATATTGACTATATATTTTAACAGATTGTAGATCCATCAAGTAAACCTAACTAAATGAAACCAGAAGTGTAATCCTACAATGTTCAAATAGGTTAGATGTAGCTAGAAATATGTATTACAAGCAGTATTTAGATGTTTAAACTTATTGATAATAAAAGTAAGACGAAGATTGATTTTTTTAAGTGCGTAGAATTGCTTTTGAGAATAGCGGTTTTTTTAACTTTTTTAGGTCATGGCATAGTTGCCCTAATTGGTAATCAACAATGGTCAATCTATTTGAAAACTGCTGGTTTGCCTGGGAGGTTTGCAATAGATATCATGTTTTACATTGGCATTTTGGATGTTGTAGTTGCCACAATAATTGCATTTAAACCTTATAAATATGTGGTGTTATGGGCATTTATTTGGGCTTTTTCAACCGCTTTGATACGACCCATTTCGGGGGAATCCATTTGGGCATTTGTAGAAAGAGGATCAAACTGGATAGTGCCATTTGTATTGTATATTATGATTACTAAAAAAGAGGAATACCATAAACGTTCAAACTTATAACAAAGAATAAATAATGAAAAAAATAGCCTTTAAAGTCTTGCTTTTAATGCTTAATGTCCTTTGTATTTCAACAATACAAGCAAAGGTTAAGCTACCTGCAATTGTATCGTCAAATATGGTACTACAGCGTAATACTACTGTAAAATTATGGGGATGGGCCAGTGCTAACGAAAAAATTGTTATTAAGACCACTTGGTTAAAAAAAGAAATTAACATAACAGCTGATAGGGAAGGGAATTGGGATACGGAAGTAGAGACAACTTTGAGTACAACTCCTCAAACTATTACAATTAGTAGTAAGGAATCATATATTGAACTCGATAACGTTGTCTTTGGCGAGGTTTGGTTGTGTTCTGGCCAATCCAATATGTTTCAATCATTAAAGGGGTATTCTGGGCAACCAACTTTTGGTTCCAATAGAACAATAGCTACATCTGCCAATCCAGATCTACGTTTATTTACCGTTCATAAAAAAGGTTCTAAACTACCCATAAGTAATGTTGATCTGTATTCGGGATGGGATCAGGCAAACCCCAATAATGTGAGTAACTTCAGTGCGGTCGCCTATTTTTTTGGAAAACAGCTACAAGAAATTTTAGATGTACCCGTGGGATTGATACATACTTCATGGGGAGGGAGCATGGTTCAAGCATGGATGAGTAAAGATGTTTTACAGGACTTTGAGCAAATAGCTATAGAAGATATTGATATTTCTAAAAAGACAAACCATATTCCCACCGCATTGTTCAATGCAATGATCTATCCTTTAATCCCATATACGATCAAAGGAGTATTATGGTACCAAGGTGAAAGCAATCGTCTTGAACCGGTATATTACAAAAAACTATTTCCAGCAATGGTTAAAGATTGGCGTGCAAAATGGGGCATTGGCGATTTTCCATTTTACTATGTACAGATAGCACCATATCTCTATGGCGATAACAATGTGTTTCAAGAAGTTGAAAACACCGCTTTTTTAAGGGAAGCACAGTTGGGTTGTTTGGATATCATACCTAATTCTGGAATGGTTGTTACCTTGGATATTGGGGACCGTAAAAGTATACATCCGCCAAAAAAAGAAGAAGTAGCCAATAGATTGTTATATAATGCGCTAAACCAAACTTATGAGTATAGCGCCATTGATCATGCCGGACCAATTTTAGAGTCAGAGGAAGTAAAGGATAATGGAATATTCTTAAAATTTAAGAATGCAGAAAAAGGACTTTATTGTTTTGATACTCTGGAAGGATTTGAAATTGCAGGTGATGATAAAGTGTTTTATCCGGCTAAGGCCAAAATTATCAAAGGCAAAAAGGTCTTTGTACAGAGTGATAAGGTAGTCAATCCGGTAGCGGTAAGGTATGCTTGGCGCAATTGGGTAGTTGGGACACTCTATGATACTAATCTGTTACCAGCTTCATCTTTTAGAACGGATAATTGGAACGATGCCACCAAAGCGGAATGAGTTAGAAAAGTAAATACAAGTTATCTATAGCAGATGGATTTTGGATTGTAGTAGCTTGACCAAAAGGGTTGAATTGAGTTAGCAATATATAATGCAAGTAGTACGTAGATGCGTTAAACCTTTGATAATCATGCCAAGACCAAAACCACTGAACCTAGATCGGCGTCTTTGATAAGGTAACGGTCTTTTGATATACTTCCAATATTCTTTCGTAATTAGTATTTAAATTGTTCAATTTTATAATGATTTTGTTCTTCATTAAAAAGTAATTTGATAAAAATTATAGCTATACAGTTTCATTCATTATTTAAACCTGCATTATGCAATAGGATTTAGTTCATTGATGTAATCCATTGATTTATAATTAACATATTGATAATCAAATTAATATGCTCTACAGCAGTTTTCTATTGCATTCCATCTAACTAAATTTTAATAAGCTGATTGTAAGGTTGTTTCACAATCTTCTTTTTCTTTTTT
>CANLRN010000019.1 GCA_947493495.1 uncultured Aquimarina sp. | reverse complement strand
T
Source organism: uncultured Aquimarina sp. (assembly GCA_947493495.1). Lineage (GTDB taxonomy): Bacteria > Bacteroidota > Bacteroidia > Flavobacteriales > Flavobacteriaceae > Aquimarina. The sequence goes on along the minus strand of CANLRN010000019.1, from coordinate 61,077 downwards.
TTCCTGCTCCACCAGCTACACAGTCTACACCAGTGATTGCTTGGTTATCAAATCGATCATCATATTCTCCTCCGCGAGGTGTAATAAAAGTCTGAAACTGATACTCATCCTGCAAGATTGGAGTGTTGCCTGCAATAGGTACTTCTATATTTACAGTTCTAGTTCCTTCGGTAACTTGTACTATTGTTTCTCCATACACAGTGTAATTAGGAGCACTTGTGGATTGGAAGGCTACTCGGATATCATTATTTTGACTAGATTCGTATCTAACAGTAACTGTAACTGTTTGCCCAGGACTTACTTGATCGGGAGCATTTACAGATAGAATATCATTATTGACCGGATTAGGAGGATTAGGGTTTCCACTACCACCTTCCCAATCAATATCTAAGCCATTAATAAACGATACTAATTCATTTGCCATTGCTTGATGTGTTGCGAAATTTGGATGCGCCCTTGGTACAGAAACATTATCAGGCATATTAAAATAATGAAGATTAGGATCATTCAACTCATTTACTATTTCATTCAATAATCGTTTCATTCTATCATATCGTTGTCCAAGTGGAGGCACCGTAAAAACAAAGTCGGCATCTGGGTATCGATTATTTCGTAAATCATTAATAATCGCTTTATATTTATTTTTCCATCCAGATTCTCCTCCTACATTCCCATTATTAATAAAACCATTATCATTAATCCCCATTGCCATAATTACTAATTGTGGCGTAAAACGATTAAAATCCCAAACTTGTAGATTTCCATCATTTGCGCCTATTTTATTATAGGTGGTTTGTAAGCCTATTCCCCCTGCATGACTATTATGAAAACCAGTTCCATCTACCACAGCCAAACCAGATATTCCATTATTATGACATTCTGCGTTTAACCTTCTAGCCGCTACCATCCCAAAAGTATTCCATCCATTTGCTTTTGGACCTCCACCTTCAAAATCTCCATTTTTATTATCTGCATTTTCTCCTTCAGTAACTGAATCCCCATAAAGTACAATTTTTCTAGACGGTGAAGCATTCGGAGCCAATATACTAGCTCCAATATCTAACTCAATGCCGTGGAACCCCATATAACCACTAAGCTGTCCTCTTCGCTTAATGATATAGAGTGTATGCGTTGTATTTGATAATCCCGTAGCCACTGTTATTGTCTTAACACCATCGCCACTACTGACCGTTTTTACGATCGCCTCGCCACCATCAATAATACATCCCACATAATTATCGCCTCCCCAACTTTGATCAGAAACTTTTATTTTTAAAGAAGTTCCTGTAAATTTAGTTTCTATATAAGAACCTCCATACCATAATCTAGGTTGATTAGCATTACTGAGGTCAATTCTTCCTACGTATCTAAAATTACCATTATTAGGATTGAAAGTAGTTTGCGAAATGGATACTGTAGTTATGCACATTAAGTATCCCAAAAATAAAAGTCTTTTCATTTTTTAGAAAATTTATCCTACTCATATGAGTCTTATTGGGACTAAAATTAGTTTAATGTATTATGAAACTCTATTATAACAATGTAATTACTCTATATCATTTTGTAGATGTATCAATTCATTTGATAAGTAGAATATTTCTAACGTAACTTATACTTTAAAAAGGTTTTTGATGAAATTCTGAACTCATTTATTTAAATAAACTACCTAGGAGCAAGCTCAGGAGACATTCAATAAAAATTTTATCCAGTGAATACACTTACGTAATTTATGGTACTCAATCTATATTGATGCCCGAATAGTAGTCTTTCACGAAGAGTTATTTTCTGAGCGTGGCTTTTAATTTACTAAATAATGAAAAAAAGTAGAGCATATTCAACAGGAATTGATATTGGATCTCGAAAAGTTATTGTTGGTATCGAAAATTTGGAAGTCAAGAGGTTTTGATGTTTGGCTTATTGATGGAAGAAGCGCTAAACAAGTTCTAGGTAGAAAAACAAGTACTCAATTTTAGATAAAAAATTATTTTCTCTACGCAATAATGCCAAAAAACAACCTGCAATAAGATTAAACCATAGGTTAATTAAGGGATCATTATAAATTTATAATGAAATCACTATTTAGTATGCTTTAAAATTGATATTTCATATATGTTCATATAACTTTAGATACTCACACTAAAAATACTTAATTATGAAGAATCTAATTTTAAAAAAAAACACTCTATTTATTTTTTTGTTAGTTTTCACTGTATCCTTTTCTCAAAACCCATTTGTAACCGATATCTATACAGCAGATCCCACCGCCAGAGTATTTAATGGAAAACTCTATGTCTATCCTTCACATGATGTGGATGTTTGTAATGCTGGGCAAGGAAACAACGGTTTTTGCATGCCAGATTATCACGTATTTTCAACCGATGATTTGTACAACTGGACAGATCACGGTGTAATCGTCACTCAAAATGAGGTTCCTTGGGTAAAACGCAACAGTTATGGCATGTGGGCCCCAGACTGCGTTGAACGTAATGGTACCTATTATTTTTATTTTCCGGCACCACCCGCTAATCAAAATGTTTTTAGACGAATAGGAGTCGCCACCGCCTCAAGTCCTACTGGACCTTTTACTCCTTTAAACACCCATATACAAGGAATACAGGGTATAGACCCTAATGTTTTTATCGATGATGATAATCAAGCATATTTATATTTTGGAAGTGGCAATAGTACTACTGCTCTTAAAGTCATCAAGCTTAAAAACAATATGATTGAAACTAAAGGGAATCAAATACCATTAACACTACCAAGAGGATACAAAGAAGGAGCCTTTATGTTCAAAAAAAGTGGCCTTTACTACCTTACATTTGCCAGAGTAACTCCCAAAAATTATGAAATAGAATACGCAACTTCTAATAGCCCTACTGGACCATTTCAATACAAAGGTGTTATTATGCCCAATATAGATAAAGGAACAAATCATCATTCAATAGTACAATACAAGGGCAAATGGTATATTTTCTATCATTACTGGTCCTTAAGTAACAATAAAAAGCTAAGATCCATTCGAGCCGATGAGATCACCTTTAATACCGATGGCACTATCAACCCAAAAACAGCAACCATACGAGGAATAGGAATCCCAAAATCAGGAGATATCATCCATATTGATAGATATAATAAAATCAGTAACGCCCAAGTTCACAAGGTACAAGGAAATGAACCTAATGGTTTTCAGGTTGATTTTATTAAAAATAATGGATGGGTACGATTTAATGAAGTGGATTTTACAGGTCAATTGACTGAGTTAAAAGCCAGAGTATCCTCTGGATCACAAGGTGGCACTCTAGAGTTTAGGGCAAACTCTGTAACTGGGCCGCTTCTTGGTACAATGAACATCTCCAATACTGGTGGATGGGAACAGTATCAAACCATAACAACTGATAAAGTCACAAATATCGACGGTATTAAAGACTTATTCTGTGTATTTAAAGGCACTGGAACCTACTTATTTAATGTAAATTGGGTTTCTTTCACCACAGACTCTAGTCCAAATCCAACGGAAGAACCTCCAATTGGACAAATTATTTCCTTAAGAAAAACCGGAGGGGATCTAAAATATGTCACTGCAGAAAAATTCAATAACAACAATCAACTTATTGCAAGAAGCAATGTGACTCTTGGGTGGGAAAAATTTTTAGTAGAAACTCATCCAAATGGAGGAGTTACTCTAAAGGCACTGTCGAATAATAAATACATTCAAGTATTCGATAAAAATACCAATATCCCCATTAGAGCAACTGCCATAAATAAAAGTAATTGGACCCAATTTACATGGAAAAGTAAAGGCCTCGGTGAAGTAGCTCTTTACAGCGTTCATGCCAATACATGGATACAAGCCTCTCATGATGTAAACAATGCTGTTCTCTATCCTAAAGGAAATCTAGATCAGGAATGGGAAACTTTCAATTGGAAAATAGAATCTGCTTCTAAAGCAATAGATGAAAAAGAAATTATATTTTTTCCAAATCCATTAAACAATAAAAGCCTGAATATCAATATTCCAAAACATGAAAGATCAATAGTAACAATCTATCTTAAAGACCTTAATGGCAAAGTAGTATACCGAAAAGAATATAAAAATATAAAAGAAACTCTTGAAATTAAAAAATTACCCTTATCAACATCTCAATTTTATTTTTTAGAAATAAAAACACCTTTAAGATCTGTTACACATAAACTATATAAATAAAATCAAAGTCAAAAAGTTTAATGAATTAACAAATATCAGATAGTAAAAAGCTCTGGTTTCCCGGAGCTTTTTATTCAAAAAAAAAAAAGAATAATTTTATCAAAATTAACATCTATTTTATACAGCACTTTTAAGTATGATTAATTGGTCTTGATCCCTTAATAATAAGTTTATTATGAAATTTTACAATAATTAAAAAAGCCTTTCCATTACTGGAAAAGCTCTATTCTATTAATCGAAAGTACCTTACTAACTTATAAAGCAGCTACGTGTTTTGCTAATTTAGATTTAAGATTAGCTGCTTTATTAGTATGTATAATATTACGTTTTGCTAATCTATCTATCATAGAAACTACAGAAGGAAACAAAGTCTCTGCTTCTTTCTTATCAGCCTCACGCAATTTCTTTATAGCATTACGTGTCGTTTTATGCTGATACTTGTTTCTAAGACGCTTCGTCTCACTATTTCTAATTCTCTTTAATGCTGACTTATGATTTGCCATCTTCTCTTTGTTAAATTTCTTTTATTATAAAATTCGTAGCCCGTAGGGGAATCGAACCCCTCTTACCAGGATGAAAACCTGGCGTCCTAGCCGATAGACGAACGGGCCATCAGTATTTTTAAAAAGGATTGCAAATTTATTGTTTTCACATCAAATGTGCAACTTATTCTTTAATTCGTAGCCCGTAGGGGAATCGAACCCCTCTTACCAGGATGAAAACCTGGCGTCCTAGCCGATAGACGAACGGGCCATTAATATTTGCCCTACCCAACATTTAATTAAAAATATCCTTCAGGCGGGTGCAAAAATACAACTATTTTTTAATCGAACAAGTCTTATTTTATTTTTTTGTTTTCTTAGTAAGCCTTGGCGAATAACACTCTTGTTTTTGACATCTTACCACTATACACACAGTTTCCTTCTTCATCTTTGGCATCAAAGGGGATACATCGTATAGTCGCTTTGGTCAGGTCTTTAATTTTTTGTTCGGTCTCTATGGTTCCATCCCAATGTGCAGATATAAAACCCCCTTTTTTCTCTAGAACTTCTTTAAACTCATCAAAAGAAGAAACCTCGGTAATATGCTCATCTCTATATTGAGTAGCTTTTTGATGTAGATTTTTCTGTATTTCTTTTAACAAAGAAGTTACCGTTGAAACCACATCATCAGTATCTACAAATTGTTTTGTGAGTGTATCTCGCCTTGCCAACTCAACTGTTCCTTTCGCTAAGTCTTTGGGTCCAATAGCAATTCGTAGTGGCACACCTTGCAACTCATATTGCGCAAATTTGGCTCCAGGCCTATGTGTATCTCGATTATCAAATTTTACAGAAACCCCTTGCGACCTTAGGTTGCTCAACAATCTATTTGCAACTTCTGAAATCTGAAGCAATTGTTCTTCTCCTTTATATATAGGAACAATTACCACCTGTATTGGAGCTAAATTAGGGGGTAGTACCAATCCATTATCATCACTATGCGTCATAATCAAAGCCCCCATTAATCGAGTAGACACTCCCCAAGAGGTAGCCCATACGTAATCTTGCTTCCCTTCCTTCGAAGTAAATTTTACATCAAAAGCTTTAGCAAAATTTTGACCCAAAAAATGCGACGTCCCTGCCTGTAATGCTTTTCCATCCTGCATCAATGCTTCTATGCAATACGTATCTTCTGCTCCTGCAAAACGTTCACTCTCCGTTTTTCTACCTTTGATTACAGGTATAGCCATAAAATTCTCTACAAACTCAGCATATACATTATTCATTTGCTCTGTTTCCGCAATGGCTTCTTGTTTGGTTTCATGAGCCGTATGCCCTTCTTGCCATAAAAATTCTGCTGTTCTAAGAAATAAACGTGTTCGCATCTCCCATCGTACCACATTAGCCCATTGATTTACCAAAATAGGCAAATCCCTGTAGGATTGTATCCATCCCTTATAGGTATTCCAGATAATAGCCTCAGAGGTTGGTCTTACAATCAACTCTTCTTCTAATTTTGCATTAGGATCAACAATCAATTTAGAGGTATCTTCAGGATTCGTTTTTAATCGATAATGAGTGACTACGGCACACTCTTTTGCAAAACCTTCTGCATTTTTTTCTTCAGCTTCAAACAAGCTTTTAGGTACAAAAAGAGGAAAATATGCGTTTTGGTGGCCCGTTTCCTTAAATTTTTTATCCAATTCTGCTTGCATTTTCTCCCAAATAGCATACCCATAGGGTTTAATTACCATGCATCCTCTTACTGCCGAATTCTCAGCTAAATCGGCCTTTACAACCAATTCATTATACCATTTTGAATAATCTTCACTTCTTTTTGTTAGATTTTTACCCATAAGATGCATTTTGGCACAAATATTGTGACTATGTTAAATAAAAAATTGTTAGCGCAAAACTAACTAAATTTGTAAAGTTCAACAATAAAATAAGGAGATATGCGACTTAAAAATTATTTTCAGAAAAAAGAAGCCATTGGGACTTCACTCATAGTTATTACTCTACTTATGTTGACATCTTGTGGTTCATATGATTATGTATCTTATGATGATGGCATATACGCTAATGCTAGAGGCCAAAGAAATTATGAACCAAGAACAAATACTAATACTGCTACTGGAAATTCTAGTGCTAATTATTATTCTAATTATTTTTCTGAAAAATCTGCTCAATATGATAATATTGCAGATCAAGGAGCTATTTTTACTGACATAGATTCTTATGCATCTGAGAATTATGATCCTACTGATTCTACTAGTGTCGCACAGGAGTATCAAGGCGGACAACCTTCTTGGGGTAGTACATATGATGATGTTTCAGTAAACGTATACAATAACGGTTGGAATAATGGCTTCTGGGGAGGAGGCTTTGGATTTGGTTACGGAGGTTTTTATAATCCTTGGTGGTATGGCGGCGGCGGTTTTTATGGTCGCGGTTGGGGCATAGGCTTTCGCAATCCTTGGTATGGTGGATTTTACGGTCCTGGATTTTATGGCGGTGGGTTCTATGGTGGAGGATTTTATGGATATCCATATTACAGAGGTAATAGATTTTTTGCGTACAACAGAGGCTATAGAAATGGGTATGCATACAACTATAGAAATCGTAGAGCATTTGCTAACTCAAGGTACAATACTGTAAGATCTAGAAGATCTGCTACGTACAATAACAGAAGAAGAGTATCTGCCAACAATAGAAGAACACGAGCTTATACTAATTCTAATAGTGCAAGAAATAGAACTAGATCCAATAATGGGTCTTACTCCCGATCTAGATCAGTTTCTCCTAATAGAAACAGAAGTAATAATTCTAGATCCTACAATTCCAGAAGCAACAGCAACAGAAGCTATTCAGGTTCTAGAAGTAGAAGTTCTGGAAGAAGTTATTCAGGTTCTAGAAGCAGAAGCAGCTCTGGATCATTCAGAGGAGGAGGTAGTAGATCTTCTTCGAGAAGTAGTGGTTCTAGAGGCGGAAGAAGTCGTGGAAGAAGATAAATCCCTATAATTAATTACAAGAATATTAGTTTTAAACAATATGAAAAAGATATTTTTATTCATAGGTGTACTATCTATGCCTTTTCTAAATGCTCAAGACATTACAGATGCGGTAAGATATTCTCAACAAGATATTTTAGGAACTGCCCGTTTTAGAGGGATGAGTGGAGCTTTCGGTGCTTTGGGTGGAGATCTATCTGCTATTCAAATCAATCCTGCTGGATCTTCAGTATTTTTAAACTCCTCAGGATCAATAACACTATCAAGTACATCTATTACTAATGACACTGATTATTTTAATGGTTTAGGAACCGCTACTAATAACAATCTTAATTTCAATCAATTAGGAGGTGTTTTTGTATATAATAATCAGAATGAATCTAGTATAATCAACAGAGTATCTCTAGGAATCACTTATGATCAAACTGCTGATAATACGGATGAATTATTTGCTTTTGGAAGAAGCAATACTTCTATAGACACCCTTTTTACAAGTGCTGTTCAAGGTATTCCTTTAGATCTAATAACTCCAAGATCAGGAGAAAATATTGATGAACTGTATGGTTTTTTAGGTGAAACTGAAGGTACTAGTACACAATTAGCCCTTCTGGGACACGAAAGTTTTTTGATAGAAGCTAATGATCTCAATAATCCAGATAACACCCAATATTCTTCCAATATAGCCCGAGGTTTTTTTGATCAAGAATATCGCTTAGAAAGTACAGGACTTAATGGCAAGTTCACTATTAATGGTGGCGCCCAGATACATAAAAGATTTCATATTGGTGCCAATCTAAATATCCATTTTATAAATTATGATCGAGTAACCGAGTTTTTTGAAAGTAATACTAATACTGGAAGTACAATTAATGAAGTATTATTTACTAATCGCCTATCCACTACTGGAGGAGGGTTTTCTGCGCAAATTGGAGGTATTGTTAAAATATCACGAATGCTTAGAGTAGGCGCTTCTTTAGAGTCTCCTACCTGGTACCATATAGAAGAACAAACACAGCAAAGTCTAGAAACTTTTGGTGATGCAAATGGGAATGTTCTTATAAATCCTGATGTTGTCAATATCTTTCCTGTGTATCAACTCCGAACACCAGCTAAGGCAACAGGAAGTGTAGCTGTATTATTCGGGAAAAGAGGACTCATAAGCTTGGATTACTCCTATAAAGATTATGCTTCTACAGAATTTGATTCTGATCAAAATATTGATTTCTCTCCTATCAATAATCAGATTCAGGATAACTTACAAGGCGCTTCTACGATTCGTATTGGAGGAGAATTCCGTAACGGAAATTGGAGTTTTAGAGGCGGGTATGTCTATGAAGAAAGTCCTTATAAAAATGAAACGATTCTTAGTGAAAGAACAGGCGTATCTGCAGGAATTGGATATAATTTTGGTAAGTTTAAGTTTGATGTCGCGTATGATGTATCACAGCAAGAGAGGTTAGATCAATTTTATCCGAATTCTGGTTTCGACAATGCTTTTGCAGTAGATAGCTATAGAGATAACCTGACGTTTACATTAGGTATTAATTTGTAATAAACACTACCCATAGTCAGAACCATTTACAGAAATAGATAAGACACTTCTTTTAGGGAATGACTTCTCTCTAATAAAAGTAATAGTCCAAAACCTTATCTGATTAATGAAAAACTTCCAGAAAATACCCTACGCCCTCTATTAGGATCTCGATCTGATTGTTCATTATATTCAGCTCTAAACCAATACTGTGACGAAGGCATGAGACTACCATTATATGTCCCGTCCCAACCAGCTCCTGATGGATTCAATTGTTTTAGTAATTTTCCATTTCTATCAAATATATATATAAGAGCTGGAATCGGCTGATCGTCTGTATTAATTAAGTTCCAAGTATCATGAAATGCATCTCCATTAGGTGTAAAATATTTAGGGTATCCTAAAATCATAAGTACTACCGAGGCTGATTCTGTTACTGGACAATCTCTATATCTAGCAATAATCTGGTAATCTCCAGGGGGTACATTTTCAAAAATGGGAGAAGACTGAAAAGGCAAATATTCAAAAAAACCTTCTCCATTATCTAAATCCCTATCCAATCTATATTCAAAATCTATAAAACCATCTGCCTGTATATTAGGAACAGTAGTTACTTGAGAAGTAATAGTGTATTCGCCGCTAAACGAATCCTCGGCAATCGTATAATCGACAGTTATGGCTACCGTTGAAACATCTATTACTTGTAAGGCATCAGTACCTAAAGAGTCATTATTAAAATCAAAACCTTCTAACTGATATATCCCAGGTTGATTGACTTCTAGAAAAGGATCAGTAGCGCCGCCTATAGGTGCAAAATTACCAGTGCCATCATCTAGATACCATTGATAACTAACAGCTCCACCAAATCTTCCTTGTATCATCACAGGAAAATCCCCGCAACTAGCTATATCTGGACCTACCCCATCTTCTAAAATACTACAATCCGTTGTACCCGCATCCTCGTCATCCAAATTTGTTTGTTCTAGTTGTATCACTCCACTTTCATTGGCAAAATTGGTAACTAATATAAGATAGTATTCCCCTGATTGTCCATCAGGTATTATAAATGTTTCGAGGAAACTATCATCAGGACTTCTTGCATAACTGCAATCCATAATATTGGTATTATCCAAATTATCTATATAAAAATCAGGTTCATCTGCATTATTTACACATTCCGCAGGGCGAAGGTTTTCTCCATCACCATCAAGATCACATCCTCTTTCTAAAATATCGCACACCACAAAAGAAGTAGGAAATGGACCCCAGGCAATAAAATCGACATCCAGTTGTCTTTCTTGCCTATCTAATTGGCTGTCATCATCTTCATCTATCCATTGCTTGATATCAAATACCAATCTTCCGCTTTCGCCAATTCTAATAAAATACCACGTAGGATTTGGAGTTGTATTAAGACATCCTACCTGTCCTAAACCAACTACATCTCCAATCGTATTAGGAAATGTCAAAACTTCAGAAGCATCAGAACAAAAAGGTTGTGCGGTACGGCAAGCTACATCAAAATCTTGTGCTTGTACAGAATAATTTACAATGAAGAATAGTATATAAAGCACTGTAGTTTGGGGCAGTAATTTTATCATATATATAACATTTACAACTTAACTTTCTTGTCCTTTTTATTGTTTTGCATAAAGAAAACATAGAAAGTATTCATCACATAATTAGTTACTTATTTATTTCAAAATTATAATTAACAGCTAAATTTTAAGTATTAAAAGTAAGAAATTATAGCTTAAAAATAAATTCTGGTGTATATTATTACAATTGTTACTATAGCTTTTGCGCTGTGAAAAGACAAAATCGTATCTTTACAGCCTATTGTAAAGGATCAAAGTTAGTAAGGAAATCAAAAAGACATATACTACAATTTAAGTAGGTTATTTTTTTAAATTCCTAAAGATAACATAACTAAAAAAAATATTTGTGAAGATAGACAAGGCTCTTGAAGCCATCGAAGCATTAGGTGATAATCATGTAGCGACTAGTGCTACTACCCCACTCCGAAAAGATGCCTTTAAACTTAGTGATACAGAAAAAATTGCTTTGATTAAAGATGATGTACAACATATTATGGAAACTCTGGGACTAGATCTTACTGACGATAGTCTTAAAGGCACTCCACAACGCGTGGCAAAAATGTTTGTCAATGAGATTTTTTCTGGATTGCATCCACAAAGAAAGCCAGATGCTTCTACTTTTAAAAACAATTATAAATATGGTGAGATGCTCGTAGAAAAAAATATAACCGTTTACTCTACCTGCGAACATCACCTATTACCAATCGTAGGTCGTGCCCATGTAGCCTATATTTCTAATGGTACGGTTGTAGGATTGTCTAAAATGAATCGTATTGTGGATTACTATGCAAAAAGACCTCAAGTGCAAGAACGTCTTACAATGCAGGTAGTTCAGGATTTACAAGTGGTATTAAACACCAAGGATGTAGCCTGTGTTATAGATGCAAAACATCTCTGTGTAAACTCTAGAGGAATACGAGATATAGAAAGTAGTACAGTAACTAGTGAGTTTGGTGGTAAATTTAAAGAAGAAGCTGTACGAAGAGAATTTTTAGACTATATCAAATTAGATACTACTTTTTAATTTTATCTTTACTCAAATAACTATAAGTATTTACTAAAAATTATGGCAGCAACTTCGTTGTACAAAACTCAAAAATTAAAGATTTACAATTCTATTTCGAGTCAAAAAGAAATATTTACTCCAATTACTGAAGGTTATGTAGGAATGTATGTTTGCGGACCTACTGTATACAGCAATGTCCATTTAGGAAATTGCCGAACTTTTATTTCTTTTGATTTGATCTATAGATATCTCAAGCATTTAGGATATAAAGTTCGTTATGTGCGTAATATCACTGATGCCGGACATTTAGAGGATGATGGAGATCAAGGAGAAGATAAGGTTGCTAAAAAGGCACGATTAGAACAACTAGAGCCTATGGAAATTGTACAACGCTATACTGTAGATTTTCATACTATTTTGGCCAAGTTTAACAATATTCCTCCCAGTATAGAGCCTACCGCAACTGGCCATATTGTAGAGCAAATTGAAACCATCAAGACCATCATCGATAATGGTTTTGCATATCTAGCCAATGGTTCTGTATATTTTGATGTTAAAAAGTTCAACGAAACTAATGATTATGGGAAATTGAGCGGTCGTAAACTCGAAGATATGATTGCCAATACCCGTGAGTTAACTGCACAAAGTGACAAGAAAAACCCGCAGGATTTTGCATTATGGAAAAAAGCAGAACCTGAGCACATTATGCGATGGCCATCTCCTTGGAGTGACGGTTTTCCAGGTTGGCATCTAGAGTGTACCGTAATGAGCTCCAAATACCTTGGAGAACGATTTGATATCCACGGAGGCGGAATGGATCTAAAATTCCCACATCACGAATGCGAAATTGCACAAGGAGAAGCAGCTTGTGGTTTAACACCAGTCAATTACTGGATGCATGCAAATATGCTTACTTTAGACGGTAAGAAAATGTCTAAATCGACAGGAAATATACTTTCTCCTGCAGAAATATTTAATGGAGAAAGCGATAAACTACAAAAAGCTTTTGCCCCAACAGTAGCACGATTTTTTATGTTACAAGCACATTACAGGAGTATTCTAGATTTTTCTAATGATGCACTGGAAGCCTCTGAAAAAGGTTTTTACCGACTTATGGAGTCTATAGCATCTTTACAACACTTAAAACAAAGTGATGCTACCCAAGGATTTGATATCCCTGGATGGATAGCAGAATGCTATGATGCGATGAATGATGATTTTAACAGTCCAATCCTAATTGCAAAATTATTTGATGCTGTCAAGTTCATTAATTCCGTTAAGGAAGAAAAAGCGACTATCTCCACATCAGATTATCAATTACTCTATAGCGCTATGAACGAATTTGTTTTTGATATCCTTGGATTGACAAGTATCAATGAGGCTTCTTCTGGTATAAGTAATAAACTTTCTGGAACTGTAGAACTATTAATAGATCTAAGAGCCCAAGCAAGAGCTAATAAAGATTTTGCGACTAGTGATAAGATTAGAGATGAACTACTTTCGATTGGGATACAGCTTAAGGACGGTCGAGAAGGAACTAGTTTTTCTATTAATTAAGTATGAACGTAACTACAGTAACTTTAAAAAAAATAATGATAGCTCCTTTTATTGGGCTTATCAAAATATATCAACATATCATTTCGCCATATACTCCAGTGACTTGTCGATATCAACCTACTTGTTCACATTATACTGTAGAAGCTCTGCAAAAACACGGGCTGTTTAAAGGTGGTAGATTAGCTATTAAACGTATTTTTAGCTGTCATCCTTGGGGAGGAAAAGGCTATGATCCTGTCCCCTAAAAAAAGCATTGACTAACCACAAATTAATTAATAAGCATTGTAGTCCTAATTCTTTAATACAGCTAACCAGTTTCTTATAGAATAGCTATATTTACGTTTGAAAAAAAATTGTATATGATATTTTCTAAAATTATATGGAATCCAATAGAAGGAATAGATCTAGGATTTTTTATTATACGTTTTTATAGTTTAATGTTTGTCGTGGCATTCTCATTAGGCTGGTATCTTACCAAGAAGATTTATATCCGTGAGAAACTCTCTATGGAGAAATTAGATAGTGTATTTATCTATGCCGTTATTGGTACACTATTAGGTGCCAGACTAGGTCATGTATTTTTTTATGATTGGGAGTATTACCGCAATAATTTATTAGAAATCCTTCTTCCTATACGTTTTAAGCCTGAATTCGAATTTACTGGTTTTACTGGACTAGCAAGTCACGGTGCAGCCATAGCTTTTGTTATTGCAATGTATTACTATGCTAAAAAAGTGTTGCACAAGCATCCTTTATGGATTATGGATAGAGTTACTATTGCTGCCGCTACTGGAGGTATTTTTGTGCGATTAGGTAATTTTTTTAACTCAGAAATTGTTGGAAAACCATCTGGAGATTTCTCTCTTGGTGTAAAATTTATACGATCAACTCTTAGTAAATCTAAAGCAGTAAAAGAAACAGGAATTAAAAATATAAATGAAGCATATACAGCTATAACAGAAAACCCTAAATATAGTGATCTATTAGAATCTGTTCCATATCTACATCCTGCGCAGTTATATGAAGCTTTTGGGTATATTTTTGTATCGCTTATACTCTGGTTGTTATATTGGAAAACGGATAAGAGGCTTTATAGAGGTTTTTTATTCGGCACATATCTAGCACTTATATTCACCGTACGATTCTTCGTAGAATATGTGAAATCAAGCCAAGGAGGGTTCGAAAACGCTTTAGGAATATTATCTACTGGGCAATGGTTAAGTATCCCTTTTGTACTTGTTGGGCTTTATTTTATAGTAAGAGCTAAGAAAATTAATGAAAACCCTAAGTAATCTACTTTGAAATACTAATTTAAATACCAGATGAAGTAACAGCAACACTATGAAAACAAGATTCTGTATCTTTATCTTTTTGTGTGTCAATACGTTTTTTGCATCTACTTTTACCAATATACAAAACAACGATGCTCAAAATCCTGCGACACAAGACAGCATCATTAAATATAAAGAGTTGTCTGCTGCTGCGTATAGAGCTGGAGATTTAGAAGCTTTCAAAAAATATAGTGATATAGTTCTTGCCATCGCTACAACCAACAATCTACTTGAAGTTCAGATAAGATCACTAGTCAATATTGCTATTTATTATCAGCAGACTGATCAATATCAGAAATCATTATCCACATATTTAGAAGCTGAAGAACTAAAAAAGTCAATCCCCGAAACTTCATTTTTACAAATTCTTGTTTCCGCAAATCTAGGCAATTTGTATATCGCCATTGGCGACTATGAAATGGCAGATAAGACTATGATCAAAATACTTGAGCTAGCAGAATATCAAGAAAATCCTGACCAAACGCTTACCGTTGCTTATAGTATATTAGGAACTTCTGCTTTACACCAAAAAAAGTTTTCTGAAGCATTAGAATATATGTATACGTCGAAGGACCTAGCCATAAAGATGGAAAGAAAAGATTATGTCATCAGAACGTTTATTAACATATCAGATTGTCTACGAAATCTAGGTCGCTATCAAGAGGCCATTCAAAATAGCCAGGAAGCATTAGATAGAATCACAGAAAAAGAATCTGTAGAGAGTGAAGCTCTGGCAAAATTTAGTATGGCTGTTTCTTATTTCGAATTAAAAAATTTGACAAAAGCACTTTCTTTACTAAAAGAAGTAAAGGCTATTGCTAGCAGTGGAAATTTCCTAAAAATAAAAATGGATTCCCATCAGTATCTGGCTAAGGTTTATGAATCTTTAGATCGTATTAAAAATTCTTTAGAAGAACAAAAACTATATACAGAAACTCGAGATAAATACTTAAAAACACTTTCTAATGCGCAACGGTTAAAAATAGAAAAAGAATCTGAAGCTAAATCTAAAATTATAGACAAGCAACAAAAATCAATTGTATTTCTTAGCAAGGAAAAAAAAGTCTATATTTTTATAGGAGCTATTCTTATTATTGTATTCCTAATATGCTCTATACTCTATTGGAATAAAAGAAAAAAAGTAATCCGAGAATCCTTTCAGCTATCTGAAAGTAAGTTGTTATTAGAAAATGAAAATGAAGCTTTGCGAGATAAACTTAATACGTTTGCCAAACACATCAAAGAAAACACTCCAGATAACAATTCTGTAAAAAAGAAGCCAAAAAAATCTTCGATATCACCAGAGGAACAAAAAAAACATATGGATCGTATTCTAGATTTTATGGAGCAAGAAAAACCATACTTGAACCATGAAATCAAACAATCCAGTTTTGCTAAAACATTAGGAATGACACCACATTTTTTTTCAGAAGTACTTAATGTCTGTTTTCAGAAAAACTTTAACAACTTTATCAACCTATATCGAGTAGACAGAGCAAAACAATTGATGAGAGACCCTAAATTCGAACATTATAAGGTTCTTGCTATTGGTTATGAAGCGGGATTTCCTAGCAAATCATCTTTTAATAGAGTTTTTAAAAACTTAGTGGGTGTTACACCTTCAGAATACCAGAAGAAGCATTATCAGGTACATTAGTCTCATAGACTTAAATACCTAGCCGGATATATAAAACTTCACTTAGGCTTTTTAATTGGTTAAAAAATCTCATTAGATTCCTTTAGCTTCTCTGTATTCTCTACCAATTGAAGTTCATCCACAATCTTTTGGATATCTCCATTAATAATATTACTGAGATCATATAATGTCAGGCCAATACGATGGTCTGTTACACGACCTTGAGGATAGTTATAGGTTCTAATTTTTGCTGATCGATCTCCAGAAGACACCATACTTTTACGTTTGGCAGAATCAGCAGCTTGTTTTTTCTCTAGTTCTATATCATACAATCTAGAACGCAGTACTTTTAATGCTTTTTCTAAGTTTTTATGAGAGGATTTCTGATCCTGGCAACTTACAATCATGCCTGTAGGTTCGTGATGTAACTTGATAGCAGAATAAGTAGTATTTACCGATTGTCCTCCAGGACCTGTAGAAGTTGTTCGCTCTATTCGTACTTCGGTCATATCCAGTTCTACATCAAACTCTTCTGCCTCTGGTAAGACCATAACCGTAGCAGCACTAGTATGTACTCGCCCTTGAGTCTCCGTCTGTGGTACACGCTGTACTCGATGCACTCCAGCTTCGAACTTCATCGTTCCATAGGCATCTTCGCCATTTACTTCAAAAATAATTTCTTTATATCCTCCACTGGTTCCCTCACTTAGATCTACGATACTGGTGCTCCAACCTTTGCCTTCGCAATATTTGGTATACATTCTAAATAAATCTCCAGCAAAAATACTAGCTTCATCTCCTCCAGTTCCTGCTCTGATTTCTACCACACAGTTTTTAGCATCCTCAGGATCTTTAGGTACTAACATAAAACGAATTTTCTCCTCTAATTCTGGCAAGGCTTCTTTCGCTTCTTCTAATTGCATTTTTGCCATTTCTACCATTTCTGGATCACTCCCATCTGCAATAATCTCTTCGGCTTCTTTTAGGTTATTAGTGAGCTCTATATATATTGCTCTCTCGTCCATAAGAGACTTAAGATCTTTATATTCTTTGTTAAGTTTTACGTACCGCTTTTGATCTGCAATAATATCAGGTTGAATGATCAAATCATTTACCTCATCAAATCGTTGCTTTACAATATTTAATTTATCAATCATAATGCTATCTATCCTATGCTGTGGAATTGGCAAAAATACGTTTTTTTATGAAAAGGTCATATTACCATTTCGATCTTATCAGAGTGAATTATAAATTCAAAAAAAATGTATCTTTGTAATCAATATGTTAAGCACTATTTTTACACCTACTAAAAATCTGATTTCAACTTGGTTCATTACGCTATTCCTATTTATTGGTATTGGGGGGTATTCTAATTATACACAACCAATTGCTGCAGAAAATACAATTGAACTCGTTATTTCTGAGAAAACAGTGCAACCAAAAACACTTTCTCATAGAAATTCGCTGCATAAGATTACTTATTTTGTTCCTTATAGTAACCATTTACGAATACTATCGCAATATCATCATAGTATTGCTTTGAATAAGGATAACGAATTTGACAATTGCATTATTTTGGCAATAACACGTAAAACGCTGTTTTGTTTAAATAGTAATTATACTTCTGAAGAAGACTCCTTTCATATAAAATAACACTCTCACTATTAAGCTTTTTAGCTAATTTTAAAGTAAACTACCTCGGAGCAAGCTCATGAGGCATTCAACTGAAAATAATTTTCAAGATCCCGAAGCTAGCTTAGAGGTATTAGGCCTGAGATCCCGCTTAAAAATTGAGATTAGTTCAACTACCTGATTTATAGGCATTGCTACGCAATTTTTCAAACCAGAGTTTCACTAATAAAATTAACCTCGCTATCTCATCTGCTAGCGGTTTACACTATTCTAAAAAATGAAAAGATTTAAAAAAACAATTCGACGTATCGTCTTACTCACGTTTATAATCATGGTCGCTCTAATTCCTGTTCCTATTTTCTTTCAGAAAAAAGAAGGAAAATTTAATGATGATAATACCATAGAGCTTGTAGAGACAAAAGAGGAAAATACAGAGACTAAAACATTTAGTTTGTCTGAAAAAAAATAAGTTTTGATTTATGACATTTACTATTTTGAATTTACTAGAATAAAATATTTACTCAATCTAATTGAGCGCAAGCTTTTTACCTCAGTTTCAGAATAAAAGCTCGTACTCAGCTTGACTGGGTATAAATCATAGCATTTCTATGATTGATTTCTATTCCTTTTTGTCGACAGATAGGTTTACTGAAGTAAAAATCACTAATTTTCTTTTACAGTAAATTCAAACAACAAATAGTATTATTATAGAAGCGGGAAAAAATCCCGCTTCATACTTTTTCAGTAACAATTACAGTCGCATTCTCCTGTATAAATCCCTGTTTGTAAAGTACATACTCGCATTGCATACTCAGGGCATGCAACCCAACAATTAGGAGGACTTCCTGCGTTCAATGCATTTTTCTCTTTTCTAGTCAGAATTTTTAATCCCTGTAAGGCTAAAATTGATTTTAACATAATAATGGTTTTAAAATTAGCCTTTAAATTAGTATAAAAAGAAGTAGTTTATTTAACTCATAGTTTTAAAAAAGTAATAATTAACATTTCAAATTCTAAAAAAATATAAAATCATAAAGTATCCTTAACGCATATATAGAAATCAAACCAATCCGTTTACTTTAGGTTTAAAATTATAAGGTATTAAAAAAAACAATGAATATCACTTTAGAACAAGCAGAAAAAATAATTCTAGCCGCAAAAGAAAAATCAGTAGCATTACATACAAAAATGAATATTGCTATTGTAGATAGTGGTGCCAATCTAGTTGCATTTGCCCGTATGAATGACGCATGGTTAGGTTCATTAGATATATCTATTAAGAAAGCAAAAACCGCTCGTTTTTTTGATATGAATACTGGAGCGATAGGCGAATTATCTCAACCTGGAGGCGCTTTATACAATATCGAACATTCTAATAATGGGCTTATCACTTTTCCTGGAGGAATCCCTATTAAAAATGAACAAGGACACGTAATCGGTGCTATTGGAGTAAGCGGAAGTACAGTAGAAAATGATCATGCCGTCGCCAAAGCTGGTGTAGAAGCCTTGTAAATAGGTATTATATAATATAATTAAAGTAAGAATTTAACAGGTTTATCTATATCGTTAAGTTAAGCTTTATCATTTTTTAATCTGAAGCCTGTTGAAGACAATTCTCAATTAAAATCCTAAGACAATATTCTAAAATTGCGCTTATAAAAACCTAAATTAATACCACTAAAAAACAGAAAAGACTTCGAATCATAAATAATTCTAAATATATTGTTAAAAAAAACGATATAATTTGTGCTTTTTGATCTGATTTTAAGAGAAGATTAGTTATTTTTGGAATAATTACATGGTACAATGATATATTTTAATATATGAGGTTTACACAACCCTTTTTATTTAGTATTCTTTTACTATTTTTTACTACAAAGATTTTATCTCAAAAAAAAATTACTGAAGATCAAATTAATGAGTTAAGGCTAGCTGAGGACAAAGAACGAGAAGAAGTAAATAAAGTAACTAAGCTATTTTATGGCCAAAATGATAAAGAAGCATCTTATAGATTATCACACAAACTATTAAAAAAATTAAAGACAGATGCTAGTAAATCAAAGCTAACCCATCAGATTTCTTGTTATTTTTTAGAACAGACCAGAGAATCAGATTCAGCACTATATTATTCTAAAAAAGCATTAGAATTCAATGAATTTTCTCACGATTCTATAAAAAATAAACGACATATTCTGGCATATATTAGCATTGCCAATTCTTTTTTGAGTAAAGGACTTTTTAAAAGAGCAAAAAAAACAATCATTGAGGGATTAGAGAAAGCAGAAAATTGGCAACTATATAATGAGAGAGATCGTTTTACTTTATTTTTAGCGGATCTGTATTCTTATGATCAAAAATTTGATAAAGCAATTACTTTATTAGAAAAAGTAACCAAAAGCAGTGATATTGATGTTGCGGTAGGTTCAATGATGTCATTAGGCCGCGTGTATCAAATATTAGGAGACTATAATAAATCTGATGAGTATAATAACAAAGCATTAAAAATTAATCAAAATCCATATTATGACTTAGCTATTCGCTTAAATGTTGCTAAAAATATAAAATACACAGGCAAAAAAAATGAAATAATCCCTCAGCTTAAGAAGATTATTAAACGAGGAGAAGAAATGAAAATTTCTTATCTAAAAAACGAAGCAAAAAAAGAATTAATTACTATCTATATAGAAAGAAATAAAGTAAATCAGGCAAAAAAAACACTTTTGCTTTTATTAGATGAGAGAAAACAGGAAGGTAATTTAATTGAAATGTTATTCTGCTATGATAATTTAAAAATAGTAGCAATGCAAAATCAAAACTTCAAACAAGCGCTACAATATCACGAAGAATATGCTATCATTAATGATTCTATTAATCAACTTCAAAAAGCTAAAGAAATTAATGAAATAGAAATAAAATACGAAACCCTACAGAAAGAAAAGGAAAATAATCAGCTTAAAAAAGACAAAGAAAAACAGATATATATCAATACCTTAATATTAATAATTTCTGCAATACTTATCACTCTAATTTTGTTGTTTGCTCTGGGGTATTATCAAAAATTAAAGACACAAAAAGAGCTCAATAAAACTCAAAAACAGGTAACTACTGAAAAAATTAATTCCTTGATGAAAGAACAGGAATTAAAATTAATAAAAGCAACTATTGACGGACAAGATAAAGAACGAACTCGAATTGCTCAGGGATTACACGATTCTATTGGAAATGATCTTGCGGCAATAAAATTACTTATAGAAGGAACTAAAGCCTTAGAAATTGAAAAAATCCAAAATTTGATAGATCATACATATCAAAAAGTACGCGAAATATCTCATAATACAATTCCTAAAAAAAATAGAAAAAACGAATATATAGAAATATTAAAAGAATATATAAATAATATTAATGAGGTAACTGAGTTAAAAATCAATTTAGTATCTTCTGAAGAAGAGGTATTTAATAAAATTAATGTTGTCATTCAGAATGAGCTTTTTGTAATATTACAAGAACTAATTACCAATACATTAAAACATGCCGAAGCAAAACAGATAAATATACGATTAGAGTCTATTTTAGATAAATTACACATAACCTATGATGATGACGGCAAAGGTTTTTCTATAGATTTATTAAAAGAAAATAAAGGAATTGGTATAAATAATATTAAAAACAGAATAGATAAACTATCGGGATCATTACTTATTGATAGTCATCCTAAAAGAGGAACATTGTTTAAGATAGAAATGGATAAATTTATTGTAAGTTATCCTACTTAGATCAAACAATACTGTAATAGCTACTATTTCGCTTGCAGGTATCGCAAATTTTTGATTTCTTAGTTATAGTAATTTGTATTTTTATATAGTAAATCTATAAACAACATATAAATAATCAATAGAATAAAATATTAAACCCACTTTATGCATTAGAACTTCGATATGAAGCTTTCAGATGCAATACAATATGACATTTTATAAGTTTTAGCATAGCACCGCTACGGTGAAACTTAAAAATGTAGCGTAGCGTTATATTTTGCAGCAACTGGAAACTGGAGTAGATTTTCTAATGCATAAAACGGCTTTAAGTACTATTATCATTTTAAAGGCATACATGAAAAATAATTTTAAACTACTAACTACGCTACTTTTTCTAACGTAGAAAACACGATTTCTTATGCCAAATCCAGATTACAACCAAACTTCTGAAAAACAAAAGACATGAAGCACAATCTTATAATCGTTGATGATCACAAAATGTTCCTAGAAGGTTTGCTAAGTATCTTGGATGCAAAAAAAGAATATAATATTGTACTAACAGCTAGAGACGGAAAACATATAATTAAATACTTGGAAATAAATCCTACAGAAAATATTGATTTAATCATAACAGATATCTCCATGCCAGAAGTAGATGGTATTAGTCTTAACAAAAAGATCAAAGAAAAAAATAAAAAAATAAAAACTTTGGTCATGAGTATGCATGAAGACCCTACTATGATTGATCGCTTAATTGAGGATGATGTTGATGGATATTTACACAAAAACACCGAGAAAAAAGAGTTCTTAAATGCTGTAGAAACTATTCTAAATGGAGAAAAGTATTTTTCTAAAGAGATTAAAAACATTTATATTCAAAATAAATTCACTAAACAAAAAAGTGAAGACGTTAAATTAACACAACGAGAAATTGATGTTATCACCTTAATTGCGCAAGAGTATACAACTACAGAGATTGCCGAAAAATTATTTCTAAGTAAACATACTATCGAGAGTTATCGAAAAAACTTGATTGCAAAACTCAACGTTAGAAACCTTGCAGGACTTACCAAATATGCATTGAAAATGAAATACATCAAGCCCTAATAAAAAAACTATTCAATTCTATAATAAGGCATGTAATAATCTACTACTATTTGCTACAATTACGACGATGTTTAGTAATTCATACTAGTAATGCAAAATCCTATCGAGGAGTATAATTATAACCTTTAGATATGGTTACAATTACACTCCTCGATAGGTGTTTTTTGAGCTTATTTAGTTAACGACATTGGATTATATTACAATGTTTGTTTTTATTCTGGTGCTACCAAGGCGACTTCTTCAAATTGGTTATCGCGTACCGTATAATCAATTCCAGCAGTTAATCTAACATCAAAGCTATATACCCCTATCGTATCGACTTCTATAGGAAGTTGATAGAAATCTATTTCTTCATCTTCGATAACATCTATAAACTTCCTATCTACAAAATCTCCATTTGGTCCATATACGTCAATATCTATATAAGGTCTTGATCCATCCGAAATTTTGGGAATAGTAACTATCATCGAAATTATTCCTGTTCTATTATTGTTAGGGTATGATTCTACAAAAAAAGTAAGATGCCAGGGAGATACTGTGATGGTCTTATGAGTTTCGAAAGAATCATCTATTATATTCAATGCTCCTTGTGGTCCCTTTGCAACAATTTTTGCATTATAATAGCTTTGCTCATCGAGATTTTCTAATCTAAAACTGTTTCTGGTTATATCAGTTGCAACCCTTTCTCCATCAAGAAAAATATCATATGTATAACTTTCTGAATCATCTATATTCCATAGTAATTTGGCAGTTGTATTTGTAATATTCTCGGTAGTTACAGTAAAAATATTAGAATAATCTTCTCTAAATATTAATAGAATATACCGTACCCACTGCCTACGATTGTTGTCGTATCGATATGACCAATTTCTATTATTAGGATTCCATTTGGGTAAAGCAAACCATTGATTATCATTATTGGATTGTATATACACAAAAAAATCATCCTCATAAATAACAGAAAAAATTCTTGCATTCTGATTGTCATCTGCGTATTGTTTGATAGTGTTTTTGTAATTTTTAAAATAAGAACCATCCAAAGCAGCCCAAGTTTTGGTAATTTCAGCATTTAACCGAGATACCGAATTTTCATTATTAGGGATAGAAAACTGAGTAGCATTTTCTTCAACGAATTCTAAAGTTTGCGGTATTTTATCTTTTATAAATAATTGTTCCTCTTCTACTGTAAATACTTCATTACTACAAGAAAATAGTAAAAAAGCGCAGCATATAAAACCTATGTTTCTAATGATTCGATTTTTCATATTGTGATTATTTGTTCTTAATTATGAGCAAAACTACTTAATTACATTTTTGTATATCACCCTGTTTTCTGGGTAATTATAATACACTGTTTACAGGGGTTAGGTTATATCTGTTTCTTTTGTTATAGCTAACTAAATTCTTATACGATTTATAACTAAAAATTTCGCATATTCATCGTTTCTTTTTCCTTTCTACTTCGTTTAAAAAATAAACCGTAGCTATAGCTATGCTTGATTTTTTTGCCTTGCATAAAGAAAAAATAATTCAATGAATTTATACGAATTTTTTAATCACAAATCGTATTAGAGATTAATAGATATAGTTATATTTTTGAAATTCAAAAAATCCATGGGTATTCCAAGCCTCATTGGATTTCTCTAAATCCAATTTTACCGTTGTTTTCAAGAATTTCATATCTCTCATAAGTTCCTTTTACAGTTCCTTTATCCAATAGGTTGTTTCCTATTTCAAGTCTTCCATCAATAATTCGTGCTATTTCTTTATTAGGAGTATCTCGAGACATTATTTTGACTTCACCTGTTTTTATAGCTGTAAAAGCTACAGGCAGGTTAAGGTCCGTACTGAATATTTCGTCTACTTGAGCCAGTCCTCTTATAATTTTTTTCTTGCTTGCAGCAGATCCTACGTTAAACAATTCGTCAATACCATCGAGCCCAGCATTATTATTGTAACTAAATCGATGATTGACTTGTACTAATATTTCTAAAAACTTAGGAGTATTTTGAGTTCTAGGAAAATCATCTAGTATTTCAAAAGCTTTTTCTAATTGAGTTCTTTTAGTAGGAGAAGCATTATCAAAAAGACGTTTCATCTCTGGATTCTTAGTAATGCTATGATCTAATTTTTCCTTCAAATATGATGCCCTATCGACTGAAGTTTTCAATATCGATTTATCGATTTCACGAACCATGCTTTCCTGTTCTGCTATAGTTGGCTTTGGTTTGCTTGTTCCTTGGTTATTCGAAGGTTGAGGTTGATTTGGTGTGGGTGAATTATCAATAGGATCTATAAGTTCAGCTCTGGCAGCTCTAGCATATAGTTTGTATGTAGCTATTGACAATTTAGATCCCTTTATTGCATTATTAATATATTCCAGATAGGTTTTAATCTCTTTACATTCTTCGCTCTCACAAAATTTTAAAAAGAGATCGAGGGTATTGAGTGACAAGGTTACTCCTTCAATAGTTAATTTTACAGTATTATTATTCCCTAAGCTTTTCTTTAATGCTGCATAATCTGATATTTCAGTTCTGTTGTTTAACGAATTTCTAAGACCTCTTCGAATAAGATCTAGTTCTTCTTCTGAAAAATTAAATTGAGTGGGGTTATCATCTATCTCGTCCAGCAATTTTCTGTTGGCATTAATAATATTATCTGCCGATAACCCTAATCCCAGTACTTTTTCATAAGTATCCAGATAACTCAATAACCTTTTATCACAAGCATATGTTTCTTCGAACTCATCGGTTTGACATCCATATTTAAGTAGTAGATTGACTACCGATAGCGAAGCTTCAGTTTTTTCAAAAGTTGCCATAGTTTTTTCTAATTTATTTAGCTTTCTTAAATGTGACAAATGTCTTAGTTTAGCTATATTACCGACCCCTGTAGCTGTAGTTGCAACATCAAATGCTAATGCTGCTCCTAATTCTATATTTTCGGTTTTTTGCAAAGTTGTGATGGCTTTTAATAAGAATACAGGAATGACTGACCCTTTTTTATTTAAGCTTGAATCTACAAAAGAAATCGTATCATAATTAACCAGTATGATAGGGTCAAAAAGATCGTAGGTTGCCAAAAGTTCTGTGTTTACACTTTCTGGATTTTCAAACCCTCCACTGCCACTATTATAGCTTGAACCATTTGAACTACTGGAATTGATCGAACTGCTTGAAAAGCCTGACGAACCTGATGAACTTGACGAACTTGACGAACTTGAGGAGCCGCTTACACTTTCGCTGTTTACTTCTGTTTTGTATATTTTGATCTTGGAATACGCTTTATCAAAATACAAAGAATAGCTACTGGTATGAAATCCTAAAAATTTCTTGTTTTTATAGGCTACTTCTTCTGCTGGTGCTTGTATATAGGCTGATTTTTTCCAGATATCATATAACAAAAGAGCAAGTTTTGAGAAGTTATCTTCGCCGCCCCAATTATCTATTTTTTTATAGAGTAATTCAAATAAGGTCTTATCGTTAACTTTATCTGTTTTAATATCGGCAAGAAATTCGTCAGCATTTCGGTTTGCAAGAGCTTCCAATATAGTGAGTACCGCTTTTTCTTCATTTGCTCCTGTACTTGTAACAAAACATCCCAATAACGCTTTTAATGAATCTTTTAACTGATCATAGGTAAAAAATAACGCAATAGCTTCACTGGGCATTTCAGCAAAATAGACATCAATATCATTACAATCATTTGAAGTATCTAACCCACCTTCTGGGAAAATAGAATTATTAAGATAATTAATGATGCTATGAGATATTTTAGAATCTATAAATCCATTTTTAGTACCATTCACATAATTATAAAATGCAGCTACATCGTCGTAATGATCAAATTCGAATTCAAACTTGTTTACTCCAGCTTTATCTGTTAAGACTAGTTTGTAAATAACATTATATCGAGGCCCTATTTTGAGACCAGCAACCCCCACTTTCTCTATTTTTATTTTGGGATCTAACTGGGCGATTTCTATCTCCTCTACGGCATCAGGATGTGATAATAATTTGAATTTTAGAATATCCTCGCCTAAATCTGTAAACGCATATTTTTTTGTTTTCAAATTATAACCGGTTCCATTCCGCCCTCCTAAATTTTTTCTGATAAGTTCTCTCCATTGTAACACGTCTTTGGCTTCAGAAAAGTTGATTTTAAAATGTTCTAATACTTTTTTCATTCTAGTATTATCATCCAGCTTGTTACCACCAGACAAAGCTCCGTCTTCATCGCTTTGGAAGAGATATAATTTTAATCCTGGGGCATGTATTTGCTCCCAATCTTTGTGATTAAAATGATACTCATTTCCATAATCCATTAATAAATTCGTTGCACTTTTAGGGGTGTTGTATTCTTTAAAAGGATGTTCTAAACCAAAAACCCCATGTCCCAATTCATGAGCAATAGTTCGCTCGATTTGATCTTTTTGAAACACAAACCCAAACTGTCTCTTAAGTGGCATGTATCCTTTTAAAGTAGGATCTGTAGTCGCCCAATCAGAAACAAAAATATAATAGGAATCTTTTTGATAATCGTCTTGAGATTTAAAATAATCTATAATTATAGTTTCATCATTGGTATAGTTTGCTAAAATTGAACTATCACCTACTTCTAATGCTTGGTCTTGGTTTAGCAAATCTTTTGGAAGATCCAAAGATGTTGTCATATTTACCTTAAAGTTTACGCCTACTTTATTATAAATTTCATTAAGTTCATCGGCTATGGTAGAAGGAACTGATGCACCATTAATCGGTACCACTACCACATTGATAGTATTCACATTCGATGAAGAAAGGTGAACCAATGAAAAAACACCTGCAACGGTATATTTTTTCGAATCGTTTTTTGGTTTAACTACGGCCAAAATTTCTTCTTTAGCATAGTCAAATTTTTGTTTTAAAGTAAGGCTTGCTGTATTGCCATTCCAGACTGCATCGATTTTTACGCCTTCTTTTGTTTTAAAAATGATATCTTCTTTGGAAATGGTATTATCAGTAAAGGTTGCTTTTGCTAAAATCACATCTTGTGTCGTACTAGTAAGATCAGAAATAGCCTTATTGGCAATGGAATAAGTACCTCCTGTTTTGATAGGAATAGTTGTATAAATTTCTTTCAAAGCAGCTGTTGTACTGGCAGATTGCTCATCAAAAGCATAAAAGCCAGAGGGTTCAAAGGTAACCAATACTCCTTCTGCTGTAATTTGTAATACGTTACTTCCTTCGATTCCACTGGTATTTCCTGCATCGGTCGCACCACCTTCTGCCAAGCTACCGTTACTAATGGTCCCATCTTCTGATACCGTTCGTACATTTCCTTCTTCATCCACAATCACCATATCGCGCCCACCAGGAAAGATAAGTTCTTCGCCATTAATTCCTGTAACCACTACAGCACCATCTTCATTAATATCTACATCTTCTATAACAATAGCTACTTCTTCTCTATGGACAGTTCCACTATCTCCATAAATAGTTTCTGATGGATTGATAGTAACATCCACTTGATGAGTATCTGGGTTTCTAAGAAACGTATCTGCTCCAGTTACAATTTCACCTTGAGCCAGCTGGTAATTAGTGTTTACTAGAATATTTTCAAATTTAACACCAAATTGAGCATTTTTGAGATATGGAATACCGACATATCCTACACCAGTTACTCTTCCGTTATTTAGACTTTCGATTTCTGTAATAACGATCGAAAAGTCACCTGCTGTAATTCGGTTTCCGGGATTCAAATTTTGTACAGGTTCTTGATTGGTAATAGCAACTTCATCTGGCACAATGCCACAGTTATAATTAGCTTCTATATTTTCAAGAACATCGGTGGTCACTTCTTTAACCAAAGAAAAATTAGAAATTACATAAGGACAGCTTCCTTTTACCTTATACTCATAGGTAGTCCCTGATTTGAGATCCCAAAGGGTCATCCAGGTACTATTCGTGGTTTTGGTAAACCATTCGGCTTCAGGTTTATTGGCTTCTCGATATGCAATGGTATAGGATTGATATAAGAAAGGATCTTGATCCCAAAAAATATTAACTTTTGACACTCCTTTTGGCTCTGCATATATATTGGTTAGTCTATCACACGGTTCCGTAAGAGTAAAAGAATAAATTTCACTTTCTCCTTGATTACGAAATAGCCCTACTTCTCCTCCTCCTTG
This sequence comes from uncultured Aquimarina sp., assembly GCA_947493495.1. Classification (GTDB taxonomy): domain Bacteria; phylum Bacteroidota; class Bacteroidia; order Flavobacteriales; family Flavobacteriaceae; genus Aquimarina. The sequence continues at coordinate 32,055 of CANLRN010000019.1, read as the reverse complement.
TATGGCTTTTGCTTTTATCTGCCATGCATAGCGTTTATTTTTTAATAAAAGTGGTTGTGCCGGCCCATATACAAAAGAATTTGCACGAGTAGTTGCTGTAAATACTGGCGGAAGCGATAAAAATGAAGTTCTAGGATCTACAGTATCATCCCACACTTCTACGATACGAAGCTCATATTCTACATTGGTAACATTAACATGTCTTGGAGTCCATTGAAAAACTATATTCTCGGTCGCTCTAGAAACAATATTACTATCATCAAGAGGTTGGTTTAAAAGCGGAGGATCATTTTTAAAAATAAACGTTGAACCACAGGACTTTAATGACAATCGATTTCCTGTTATCACATCAAAAACTTCTAGACAAAATTGATATGCTCCTTCTGGCAATGATGCCCCATATGCATTAGGGGTTAGTCCTCTTATATTTTGTAACTCGAAATACGGAGCTAAGTCTACATTAGTTAGCGTGATCGGAATTCCTCCATCTATAAAAATAGGTTTTCCACCGATAATTACATCATTACTTTCAAAATTTAAACCATTACCTTGTACAGATATTTTTAATCGTACTTCTCTACTCACCGCAATATCATTCAACAAAAGTTGTGCTTTTAATGGACTATTGATTGATGCAGCATCTGCATAATTATACACATAGATTGGTGGTGGTGACTGCACTAATACTGAAACAGTAACTGGAAACTGTTGTGCAAATGTGCAATAGGATATGAGCAGTGTAACAAGGGCTATTGTCTTATTCATAATCAAATTTTTTCAATATACTTTAGGTAAAATTTATTAGGATCTGTATGTTGTAAGGATTCTTTAAAATAGAATTCTATGATACGTATCATGATATAAGGTGCTATTTCTTCTTTTTTATTTTTTTCAAATAACTCAAAAACTTTAGCAATCTCTTTATCCTTAAAAACTCCCAGATAATTATCTTCTGGATCTTCTACTTTTTCTAAACTGTCATAGCTAAGAATAATAGGTTGCATCCATTGATGTGCAACGAGTCTTCCTATCCCGTCGTCTACCGCTTTCTGGTATTCTTTTAACTCTGCTTTCATCGTTTCGCTTGCAGTTTCAATGGTTTTTGGATCTGCTTTATGCAAAGGGTGATTATCGAGTGCAATTTTTGCGGTTACGAAGTCTTTTTCGATCGAGATATTGAGTTTATTCATATCTTTTTGCAATTGCAAAATCCCTTCGTACACAAACTGATCATACAGCTCGAGAAAATCAACAAACTTATACAGCTCATCTAGATAAGCGATCGCATTAAATTTATATAGGTTTGTTTTTCTTTCTTTAAATAATTTAAACATTAACCGAGTTAATTCATTTTTCTTATAGCTAGGGGTATTTCTGAATTTTGGACTATTTTTTAACTCGCCAATTTTAGAATTAATCTCACGCATGGTTCCTTGGTAAAGAGAATCTCTATATACAAATCGAAGGGTTTCTTCTTTTGATTTCTTAGCTCGATTTACAATCAATTCTTCTTCCTTGTCTTTCTTACCTCTATTTCTCTTTTTTAAATTAAATCTTGGTTTTGGAAGTTTTCCAAAACGATAATTGTAGCCTAAGGTGGCTGTAAAATCCGAACCTTCATTAGAAGTCGAATTACGATATTGAAACAACAAATTAAGATTGAGATGATGTCTCTCTTTAATCACATAATTACCTCCCAATCTAAAATTAACTACCTCTCCATTTTTCTCTCCATTATTAGTATTGGCATTATAATTAACCGAACCATTGGTTCTCAATCGTTTGTCAAAAAACAATTTACTAGCTCCTATAGAAGGACCATAAATAAAACTAGTATCATCGCCAATAACATTAAGACTAGCATTAATAGAAGGGCTTAACGTAAAATTAATAGCAGGATATGTTATCGAATAATTCCCCGAAAAACTATAAAAATCTGATTTGCCATTTTCTATAGCCTTATCATTTTGCTCATTGTTATTGGTTTGATAGGTAAATGATGTTTGTATATTATCTTGTATGTTTTCAGAATTTCTGAGTACAAAATTTGCATTCAGAAATGTATTTTGCGATATCTGTCTATAATCAAGAGTATCTAGATTTATTGTAGGTTCAATCTCATTAATCAAATCGAATTGATCCTTTGTGTTAGTAAAAGATTGAAAGTTTGAATATCCAGTATTGATTTGTATTTTTTCTGAAGGTGTTATTTTTAGATCAATTGCGCTTACAGTACGCTGTAATTGCGAAGATTTAGTATTGTCTAGATCATCTCTTTGAATTCCTCCGTCAAAGGCAACCCATACCATACCATTAAAAAGACTTCTGGTGGCAGAGATCTTAAAATTCTCTAGATCATTGTTAAAATAATACGCACCTAATGTTCGATACTCAGGATCGATATATTCATAACCAAAACCTACAGTTCCATCTTTAATTTGGTAATCAAACTGTAATTTATGTGCTCTAAACTGTCGTGTAGAAACATTGGTATTGATTAAGGTAGAAAAAAATGAAGAAACGTCATTTTCATTGGATACAACTGAAATATCTTCGGTTATTGTCGAAATAGCAGACTCTAGTCGTAGAGATCCTTTGTTAAACAACTTGACAGTAACCTCAGCACTAGTGACCACATTTTCTTTTGGCGACACTTCCAACTCTATAGGAATATCTGATGATATTGATGCCGGATCATCTTTTGCTGCAAACACTATAGCTCCCAGAGAAAATTTATCAAAATCATACTGTAGTTTTGTACCGTAACCCAGCCGTCGAAAAGCTGGATTGGATTCTGAATCTTCTTCATTATATTCTGCTGCTTTTAGAAGTCGTCCATACATAGCTTGAGCTTTTAATTTTTCTCCAAGGGAGATATCAAGACCTAAGCCTGTAAACTGATGTCCATTAAGTGTATATGGAGAAAAAGACATGCTTACATCACCAATATGTGCAGTCACCCATTTGTAGGTTGGATGCAGACTTAACCTATTAAATTTAAAAGGGTTTGAAGATTGAAACTTCTGATTCGAATATGAAAAAGAAAACGGGATATTATACACTCCACTTATGTTCAAATTTAAATTCCCTCTAGCAAAATAGGTAAGCTGCTCTCGATTAGACTGCCCTTCATAAAATATAGTATTTGCAGATACCCCACCTGTCAACCTTAGTAATTTAGATTTACCAAGCTGTTCTAGGTCTTGAGACATCAACATATTTGAAGTACAAATCATAAAAAACAACACTATATTTTTAAATCCTACATTTTTCTTTTCCATCGCAATTTCCTTAGAGAAAATGGTTTTATACATTTACCTCTCTCCATGAAACTACAAAGCTCAAAAACTTAATAGTTCTATAAAACACTATTTGCAGTGAAAATCAACCCCCTGTTTTCAGGGGTCTCTTTTTTACGGTAAACAGTGTTTTTTGAAATTTGAAATTGCTTTTATTTTGTATAACAAAAATTAAAATGTTGTATCGCGGTAATTACTATATAAAGTATAAGCACTTAATTATTACGATATAAGCCCATAGATAACGAATCAACATAGCTATGATGCATAAGAAAGGAATTGTTTTTTGTATTTGTATACTTTTCAACTTTGTAGTACAAGCCAATGAGATGGATACAACAGAGCCTGAAGGCAATACTGTATCGGTCGCAGAATTACCACCAAAGAATTTCAGGAATTTCGAAAGCCTAGAAAAGTTCAATACTATTGAAAATAATAAAACCGATACTACTGAGCAATCAGAAGGTTTTGAGTTGAACAATGCCAAAGACGAACAGTTACTAAATGATGCTCAAGAAGTTTTTGATAAAATAGAAAGCACGAATAACTTTATTGATTATCTATCTCAAGAAGAACTATCAGAACTACCCGTTGGAATCACGCCATATAAGAACAATAACGTATCCTATACCGTAGGAATCGCAAAAGTAAAATTTAAACCCAAGTACGCTATACTTACTGTTTTTTTAAAAATGACAACTCCAAAAGGAGACTTGTTTTTTGGTTCGGATGATATCAAATTATCGTCGGCAGGAGGATTACTTGGAGATACAAGACTGAATTTAATTTCAAATTTCAAAATTAATTTTAATAATGGAAAAGCAGTACTTACTCTAAAAGGGGGGTTAGCTACCCAAAGTACCTATGCGTTAATTGATTGTGCTGGATTTAAAGATCTTTTTTTAAATGCTAATATCAAATTCTTGGGAGACCAAGTATTTCCTGTAGATCAGAATGGTAAAAAAATCAATAATAGGTATCTAGAAAGTGATTTTAATATTTCAATCAGTGATTGGAACGATCTCCTTGCAGAGGTATCCCTTCCACCGTTTGGTATAAAAGGGTTAAAAAACACTTCTTTTCATATGGAAAAGGCAGTTATAGATTTAAGTGATTTAAGAAATCATGAAAATCAACCTCAAGAATATTTGTCCAAATACTATGGCGCTAATCCGTTATTATGGAGAGGGGTTTATATCCAAACTCTTAATGTATCATTACCCAAAGCATTTGCTAATAAATCAAATAATCAACGTACTACGTTTGCTGCTACCGATATGATTATCGATGAGCAAGGTATTACGGGTAACTTTATCAGTGAAAATTTGCTATCGATCAATGACGGGTCTGCATCGGGATGGCAATTCTCTATCGATCGTTTTGCATTTCAGATAGAAGCCAATGCGATATTAAGAGGAGAATTTGATGGAGAAATTAGCTTACCAGTCTCTACAGTTGATAAATTACAATACAAAGCATTGATCCAAGAAGATGTTTATAACTTTAGAATTACAAGCCTAGAAGATTTAACATTTGATACTTTTAGATCTAAAGTAACCCTTACACGAGATTCTTTTATAGAAATGGAATTTATCAGTGATGCTCTGCGTCCCAAAGCAAGCTTAAATGGTTCTTTTGATCTGATATCTGGATTGAGCAAAAAAGAAGATTCTAAAACCAAAAATACGGTAAACTTTAAAGGCTTATATTTTGAAAAATTAGTCTTACAAACAGAATCTCCTAAAATTTCTGTAGGTAATTTTGGCATAAAAAAGGAAAAAAATCAAGACCTATCTCTAGCTTTTTTTCCAGTAAACCTAAATGATGTAGCGCTCAATACTCCAACAGAAAATAACCTAGAACTAGCCATAGATTTTTCCATTAATCTCTCTTCAGAAACAGATGGAGGTAATGGAGGTTCTGCCAAGTTGATACTCAAAGCAAAACAAGATAATGATCGTGGTATCGATCGATGGAAATACGATGGTATCGATCTAGAAAGAATAGGCATTAATATGCAAGTTCCTGGTTTAAAACTCAAAGGAGATATTACCATTTTTGAGGATGATGCAACCTATGGAACTGGATTCGCAGGTGGGGTAAGTGCACAATTTACTACAGGAATAAACCTAGGTGTAGAAACCAAGGTGTTATTTGGAAAAACTGAAGATTTTCGATATTGGTTTGCTGATGGATCGGTTACATTACCAACAGGAATTCCTATTTTCCCGGGATTTGCTGCTAATTCTTTTGGAGGGGGCTTCTACAATAGAATGCGTATGAGTGGTGTAAACCGTAATCCATCAGAAGATACAACCTCTTTTATTGGCACTTCTACTTCAGGAGTAGTCTATGAACCTTATAATCAAAACGGTTTTGGAATGAAAGCCTCTATGGGTATTATCACGCAAAACTCTGAAGAACTGTTTCATGCCAATGTCGAGTTCGGAATTTCGTTTTTAAGATCTGGAGGGTTACAAGAAATTTATTTTAAAGGAGAAGGAGAATTAATAACTGCTTTACCCAATGATTTTTATGATAAGGTATCTGCAAAACTAGAAAAAATAGCAGATAATAAAGAATCCATTACGCCTTTTCAACCAGAAGGGTCTATGTCTGCCAATGTGTTTATCTCGTATGATTTTGTAAATGATGTATTTCATGGTACTTCGGAGTTATATATCAATTTTGGAATCTTAGAAGGTATCGGTGCTAATGGTAGAGCAGGGTGGTTGGATTTTTATGTATCACCCGATAAATGGCACTTATTGGTTGGTACACCATCGGATCCAGTGGGTGTAAAACTAGATATCGGTATTTTAAAACTTGAAACCCGTAGTTATTTTATGACAGGAGTAGATATTCCTGGTAGTCCACCCCCACCCTCATATATTGCTTCTGCTTTAGGAGTAGACGCTTCCAAGCTTGATTATACTCGAGATTTAAACTTATTAGAATCAGGAAAAGGTCTTGCTTTTGGAACCCGATATGATGTTTCTACTGGAGATCTTAGGTTTCTAATTTTCTATGCGCGATTTGATGCCGGAATAGGTTTTGATGTCATGGTCAAGGATTATGGAGATGCTCATTGTAAAGGATCTACCGAACAAATAGGATTAAATGGTTGGTATGCAAACGGACAAGCATATGGATACCTGGCAGGAAAAGTAGGACTTAGAATAAAAATATTGGGTAGGAAAAAGAATGTATCCATTTTTAGTGGAAGCGCTGCTGTTCTCATGCAAGCCAGACTTCCTAATCCTTTTTGGATGAGAGGGTACTTCGGAGGAACCTATAGAGTTTTAGGTGGTTTGGTTAAAGGAAGTTTCCGTTTTAAAGTAGAATTGGGCGATAAGTGTGAAATAGTAGGTGATGTGCTGGATGGCATTGTGGTTATTGGAGATATGACACCCAAAACAGGGGCTACAGATGTGGATGTGTTTGCTGCTCCGCAGGTATCTTTTAATTTACAGATTAACAAACAGATACAGATTCCTGATGATACAGGTGATCATACCTATAGAATAATGCTCGATACTTTTGAAATTACTCAAAATGGCACTCCTATCAAGGGAGAGGTTGAATGGAATCGATCCAACAGTCTGGCAACTTTCTATTCTCACGAGATTCTGCCTCCAAAAACAGAACTCAAATCCTTTGTACAACTTCATTTTGAAGAGTTAATCAATGGAAAATGGCAAGTGATCAAAGACAATGGAAATCCTGCCGTTGAAACCAAAGAAATTACTTTTGTAACTGGTGTGGCTCCAAAAACCATCCCAAAACACAATATTGCATATATGTATCCTGTGGCAGAGCAACAATATTTCTTTACCAAAGAATATAATACAGGATATATCAATCTAAAACGAGGACAACAATACCTCTTTGATGCTGTACCTAATTTCGAAAAGACCGTTACTATAACCGATGCTTCTGGGCAATCAAAAGCACAACAATTTACTTATAACACTGCTAACAAACAGTTGGTTTTTGACCTCTCTACAGGATTGAGCACACAGACTCAATATCAAGTAGATATCACTTTGATACCCAGCGAAAATAGCAATATAGAGGATAGTTTATCAGAAAGTTATACTGCATCTGACCTAGGTCAAGGAGATGAAGAACATCAAAACCTGGTAGAGGTTAGAAATAATACATTAAGTGATGTTGCAATTAAGGGAGAAGAACGAAAATTGCTGGATTTTAAGTTTAAGACTAGTAGTTTTACCAAGTTCTCTAAAAAAATGAAAGCCCTTAAAAAAACAAAGGCACTTTATGATCATGTTCCATACCCCTATGGTATAGCGCTGTCTACAAAGATTGAACCTTCAGAACCTTTTGATCTTATAGAATTGGTAGGGAGTCCATTGTCTGGAGGAAAACCATTAATCCAACCCGAAGCGCTATTAAAAGACAATTATTATAAAAACAAGATTTATCCTTTATTATATGAAGATTATCCAATGCATAATACATTTCAGGTAACAAGAGACACCGATGTCGTGGGAATTCCTCCAAAAGAAGGGGTTAAGCCACGCTCGTCATACTTAACATATCTGGAGAATGAAGTATCACAACATCAATACAATACAGTGATCCCATTTAGACATGATCTATCATTATACTATTATCAGGATTATGTTGACTTAAGAACACAATTATTACAATCGGGTATGGAGTGGCAGAATAACCCAAAGCATGTTGATTTTGTAACAAATAGTTTCCCGGTTATGAGAAAGGGCTATTACGATACCAAACTTCAATACAGGCTTCCGGGGCAACAAATTACTGGAAGTAGTTACTTTAAGAAATATGAAAATCCAATCAATGAGTAGTTTAGTAAAATATAGTATCGTTGTCATTATTTTTCTAATGGGTAGTTTCAGCAAAAATTTTGCTCAGAAGGCTATCGGTAATGAACAACCCGAAGTAAAAGTAATTGCAGCTGCGTCAAAAGATGTTATTCGCTTGCGATGGGCAGTGACCACACCTTTGGCCTGGAAATATGCCAATACTTATGGTTTTAAAATTATACGAAAAACCATCGTATCTAACGGTGAGGTGATTAATCCTTCAGAAGTAACTTCACTGGCAAGTACTATTCTCCCAAAACCTTTGACAGCATGGGATCCTTTTATAGACAACAGTGATGCCGCAGCCATTGCAGCACAGGCGATTTATGGAGATGATTTTGATGTGGATATGGAAAATGGAGGCGATGGCATATTGAAAATTGTAAATCAAGCTCAAGTATTAGAACAGCGATTTTCTGTAGCACTGTATGCGGCAGATCAGGATTATGAAGTGGCTAAACTTTCTGGTTTGGCGTATGTAGATACTAGTGTAAAACCTAATGAAAAATATTTTTATGAGGTGATTAGTAACATCCCTACCGAAAAACTTAATGTTGGTAAAGGTGGGGTATATATAGGGTTAGAAGATCATCAACCGTTACCCAAACCTGTAGAGTTTACTGGGGTTTTTAAAGATAAAACCGCATTGTTAAGTTGGAATTATAAATTATTGCAGCACCACTATAACAGTTATATTGTAGAGCGAGCAGATCATGCTTCTGATTTTAAACCGCTTCAGGATGTTCCTGTCATTCATGTCGATGAAGGGGCCGATCATGAATCCTCAGAACGTATCATTTATATCGATAGTCTTTCACAAAATAATCATACCTACAAATATCGTATTAAGGGTATTTCCCCTTTTGGAGATATCGGACCTCCATCTGATGAGATCGAAGGAAAAGGACAAAAAGCATTATTGCATAATCCAGCAATTACTGTGGCAAAATTGCATGAACATCAAAAAAGTGCAGTAATCACTTGGGAGTTTCCTGAAAAAGGCCTGGAGGCTTTGGATTATTTTGAGGTAAACCGAAGCAATACCGTAAAAGGTCATTATAGTGTAGTTCAATCTCAAATTCCTAAAACCAAAAACACCATAGAAATTAATGATCTACAAGCGATCAATTATTATACGATTACTGCAGTAGGAAAAGATGGTAGCAAACGTACCTCTTTTCCACAAAAAATAGAACCCTTAGATAGTACCCCTCCAGTTGCTCCATTGGGATTAATTGGGCAACTGGATGCTAAGGGGGTAGCCGTATTACGTTGGAACAAAAATATAGAAAACGACCTCTTGGGGTATCGCGTGTTTAGGGCTACAGTAGAAAATAATGAGTTTACACAACTTACAGTCGATCCTATTGTACAAAATCGATTCGTAGATACTGTACAGATGAATTTGGCTAATAAAGAAGTGTTTTATAAGGTACAAGCTTTTGATCGTCGTTATAACCCTTCAGGATTTTCTGAAGTATTGAAACTCAAAAAGCCAGACATCATCCCGCCTACACAACCAGTTTTTGAATCGTACAACGTAGAAGAAGGTAAAGTTCAATTACAATGGATATCCAGTAGTAGCGAAGATGCTCTAAAAACATTGGTATACAGAAAAGAAAAAGGGACCAAAACACCTTGGGAACTTATCGCAGAACCCGTAGTTGCCCATAATACGCATCTCGATAGCAATACCATACCAGATAAAGAATACCTCTATACTCTGGTAAGTGTAGATGAAACTGGATTGGAGTCAGAACCGATTACCCCATTAAGTATTAAAATACCTGATTATCAAAAAATAATACCTGCACGGCCATTAAATGCAGTCGTAAACCGAGAAGAACAAAACATACGTTTAGATTGGAAATATAAAAATCAAAACATCAAAGAAATTCATTTGTATAAAGCAAAAGAAGATGCGCCTATAACGTTATACAAAATCTTTGATACTCCCATAAATAGTTATACAGATACCCAATTAAAAATCAACACGACCTATGTATATGCATTGCGTGTAATTCGGGAATCGGGTACATCGACCATGGAAAAAAAAATAACAATAACATACTAAATGTTACCGAACATGAAAAGGATTTTATTTTTATTAATAGTACTATTAAGTACATATAGCACTATCGCTCAAGAACAACAGTATCTTTTAGAAATTGAAGGATATATTCATCGAAATAGAAGAACTGATTGTGGTCCGAATGGGCTACAATATATACAATTGTATTTTGAAAATGGTCAAAAGCATTATGTATTAGGAGATGGATCACTGGAAAATAGTCGATCTGAAGTTAATTATACAGCAACACCTTATATTTTTAGTGCTAATAATAGAGTTACTAGGATAGAATTTTATAGTATCCCTTGGAAAAGAGGAGGTGGTCCTGTGTCAGGTAAATGTCAAAGATTAAATGAAGATCAGGAGTTTATAAATATGCCTAATTTATTGGGATGTTGGGAAAGGACTTATCAAAGTAGTGAGATTTACCCTCAGCACGAATTTGATGGGAGAACAGGATCAGCTGATGTTACTATCACGCCTATCCCAAATTTAACATTTTCAGATAATACTGACCCCTCTATTATTAATACCGTATGTACTGATGAATCAATAGGGATTAATTCATCAATTAGCCCCTCTCCACAAAGTCAATGGGAATTTTTTGATACTCAAAATAAAGATTTAGTTACTCATCCAGACTTAAAAATATTGGAAGATGAGTTAGACCGATTAGAAGAGGGTCTGAACAGTTGTACAGATTTAGGTTGTGCTCTAGACTTCCAGGCAAAAATCCAAGCTATAAAGACAAAAATAGCTGCATTTAATCGCCCAAGAAAAGTTCTTGTAGATAACCCAAAATGGAAACCGCTTCTTGATATTGCATCTACACAGCAATCTATAAGCATAGGATTAAAAAATCTCTATACCGATACAGAACAACAAAACAAGGCTATTGGCGAAAATCTACAAGTGCGATTAAATTATTCGTGTGAAGGAGAACTTTTATCTGAAAAACCTATTTTTGGACCACTAAAAGCTGAATTACTTAAATCGGTATCATTCCAATTTCTTCCTGCACCTCCTGTATTTGTGGACGAACCCGATATCGAAGAGCCCAAATGTGCGGATGATAGTGCAGAAATCACATTGTTTTTTAATCGACAATTAAAGGATGGTGAAGAAATTCAAATAAACCTTTTAAAAGATGAGCAATCTATCGATAATAATGTAATCAATGGATCCAACACAAAATTTATAGGAATACAGCCAGGGTTATTTGGTTATAATTTTAAACGTAACTCTTCTACTCTTATCAATACTGGAAAAAACTATGAAGTTGTGGTAACTGGATTTGATAGTACTAGAGGACTACCCAGCTGTGAAGGGAATCGTTGGCCTTTTGAGGTTCAAAATCCTGCACCTGTAGAATTTGATGCAAACGTGCCTTTCAAAGTGTGCTACGGTAAAAAAGACGGTGTGATCCAGGGGAATGTTTCTGGAGGTACTGATAGCTATCAATACCACTTAGGGGATAATAATTGGAAAAATCTTAATGTAGCTCCAAGTAGAGTTTTTAGTATTTCATTATTAACGCCAGCAAAATATGAGTTATTCATAAGAGATACTAATAATTGTGAAGCAGACAAATCTATATCCTTAGAAATTATAGAAAACACTACTGTTACCCCTAATATGGGTGATACAGTACAACCATCTGGCTCGACAGCCGAGGATGGAGTAATTAGTATAAATACAGTAAGTGGAGGAACACCTTTTAACGATATTAATGGGAATTATTACGAGTATACCATCACCAAAAAAGGGGACAATGCCAATCCCACTAAAGAAAGAGTATATGCTTCAGGAACTAGATTAAACGGTTTAGGTGTAGGGGAATATACGATCATATTTTTTGATGAACTAGGGTGTAAAACACCAATACCCGTTATCAAATTAGAAGCACTTGAAGCAATTACTTTTGAGGTTAACAAAAAAGACCCTAGTTGTTACGATGCTACTGATGGAGAGATGACAGTGGATAATATCCAACAAGGATCAGGAGATTATACCATTATCTGGCAAAAAACAGATGAAAATGGAACCAACATAGGCCCAGCTATTACAGCTCCAAGTATTCCAGGAGGGCGTACTGATATTTTTAAAGTAACCGTTACCGATAACAATGATCCGAGAAGAACGACACCAGAAGAAGATCTATCTTTTGAAAACGTTCCAGAACAAATACAAATTACCAAGGTTGAAATAGCTCAAGAAATACAATGTAGTGATGGTAAAGCCATACTAGAAGTTCAACTTGATCCTGCCTTAGTTGTCGATGAGTATGAATATGGTATCAATAACAACGGAACTTTTACTTGGCAGGACAGTCCAAGGTTTGAAGTAGAATATAGTAGAGCAGGATATCAATTTCAAGTACGGCGAAAAGCCAATCCCGATTGCCAGTCCCTTCGATCAGATAGAATTCAAATACAAGCTCCTCCATTACCCATAGGTTTAGTAAGGGATCCAATAATTACAGATAATACCGTTTATGGAGGTACAACAGGTAAAATAGAAATCACTCCTCAAGGAGGTACTCCCGGATCAGGAGGATATACTATCGAATGGACTAAATTGGATGATCCTAGTTTCAATAGGCTAGGAGGAACAGTCATTGAAAACTTAGCATCTGGTAATTACGCAGTAACGATTAGTGATGGCAACTGTACTCCTTTTACCCGGGATAATATTTATGTAGATCAACCCGTAAAACCAATAGCTCTGAGCGTAGAACCCGTAAACATTCTTTGTTCTGAAACTAATGAGACCGATGGAAAAATTAAATTGACCCCAGACGGAGGTACACCACCGTATTTTTATTCTATAGATGATCAAAATACTTATATCCCATTAGCTAGTCTTACCGATAATACCATAACAGGCTTATCTGGAGAAATTACTTATCGTATATGGCTTAGAGATGATCAAGGACGTACCATTGATGAAGCCAAAGAAGCACGTATCGAGATTCCAGAACGTTTGCAAATTACAGAAGATCAAGTTTCGGCTATTACCTTGGTCGGTGGAAACAATGGAAAAATAGAAATTACCAAAATAGAAGGAGGAAACGGTAACTATAGCTATACCTGGACCAAAGATGGAGAACCTACTTTTTCTAGAAGTGGAAACGTAATTGACCAACTTTCTAGAGGAGTCTACACTGTGATCATTCGTTACTTAGACGATCCAGAGGTATGTGAAACTAGCAAAGAATATCCCTTAAATGATCCAGAACCTCTAGATTTAGGAGACATAGAGGTCGTAGAAAATATTACTTGTTTTGATGGTGCCAATGGTGAATTAAAAATTACTCCATCTGGCGGTTATGTAAGCGAATCAGGAGAGGTACGTTATACTTATCAATGGTACAAAATCAATCCAGATAATACAGAAACTCCAATAAATACTGATTTTAGTTTATCAGCAATACCAGGATTAAGTCATGGTGTCTACAAAGTGGTAGTTAAAGATGAAGGTGGAAATGAAGACGAACGTACTCATACCTTAGAAAATCCAAAAGAATTACGAGTTACTCTTGCTGGTGTTGATACCCCTATCGTTGATGTAACATGTTTTGGAAAAAATACGGGAAGCATTGATATTACAGTAACTCCAAACACAGGAGCTACCTATACTTTTATATGGACAAAAAATAATGATCCCAATTTTACATGGAATGAAGAAGATTTGATTAATGCCCCTGCTGGAACTTACAACGTAACAGTGATGAATGGAGCGTGTTCTTCTGAACCACTTACGGGACTCACTATAGATTCCCCAAAGGAAGCAATACGTATTTATGATGTAGAAATTACTGGTTTGAATGGTTTTGAAACCAATGATGGGAGTATTGCTGTCAAGGTAGAAGGAGGAACACCTCCTTATACTTTTGCGTGGACAAGCCAAGAAGACGATACTTTTAGCAGAACTACTCAAGATATTGATAAGTTACCCAAGGGAAATTATACACTTCTCGTTACCGATGCCAATAAGTGTGAAAAGTATCTCAAAGATCAAGAAGTAGGCCAACCTGAAGAATTAAAGGTTACAATAAACGAACTTCCTGATGCGGATAAAACTCTTTGTTTTGGTGAAACTTCCAAAAGCCCATTAACCGCTACGGTAGAAGGCGGTAGTATAGGTGATAAAACATACACCTGGACAAAGAAAGAAGATCCTGATTTTGAAAGTTTTGACATAGAACTCCTTAATCCGTCTGCAGGAGAATATACTCTTACTGTAAAAGACCCTAAAGGTAATAGCGATAGCGATACGTATAGTATTGGAACGTATGAAGAATTAACGATAAAAACAACCATTACTCCATCTTGCTATCAAGAAGCAAATGGTATGATACAGCTCTTGGTAACTGGTGGAAAACCAGGAGAAATATATTCCTATACCTGGAGTAATGGTGAAGATAGTAGGGATATCTCTGGACTATCAGGAGATACCTATTCGGTTACGGTGAAAAGCGGTGATTGCGAAAAAACCTTTACAGACATCACAATTCCCGAGCCCGAATCACCTATTCGTATAGAAGAACCCAAAAAGACTTTACCTACCGCAAATGGCGGGTCTAATGGTAAAATTGAAGTCACTGTAGATGGAGACTTGTCAGAAGATGAATATACATACAGCTGGACTGATATAGATGACAATCTACTACCCGCTACTAGTACTATTCTTGAAGATATCAAAGCAGGTACGTATTATTTGGTGATTAGTTATGCCGTAACAGAACAAGCTACTTGTTCTTCAGAAAAATTTGAGTTTGTATTAGGAGAGCCAGATCCTATAGAGATTACCATTACCGAAGAAATAGCTATTAACTGCTATGGTGAAACTGGCACGCTAAAAGCAGAAGTAAAAGGAGGTATTGAGCCTTATACGTATCAATGGAAAGATGATGATGGTAATGATTTAGGTACTCAGGCGATACAGCCCGATTTAGCAGGAGGTAATTATAGCGTTGAAATCACTGATGCCAATGGAAATGGAATTACTGTACCCTCTGAAGTATACTTTTTGGAAGAACCTGAAGCATTACAGATTACAAATATGCTAACTACTCCAGTAACTTGTTTTGGTGATACTGACGGAAAAATAACGATAACCGTAGAAGGAGGAGTAGCGCCTTACACTTATTTTTATAACGGACAAGAAACTTCATCCAATGAGATTGAGAATTTGCGTACAGATATTGCATATACAATTAGAGTAGAGGATGACAAAGGATGTTCTTTTTCTTATCCAAATCTTGTAAAAATTCCAAGCCCAGAAGCATTTAAAATTTCACGGGTTGCTATAGAGCGTCCTTCTTCCGATCAAACTGCCGACGGTAAAATAGAAATCGAAATCACTGGAGGAGTTGCTCCATACACGTATAACTGGAAAAAAATAAACCTTCAAAGTAATGAAGAAGAAGCACTGCCTGGAGCAGGAGGAACTACCGACTCTCCTATTAGTTTAATCGATCAATTGTCTGAGGCAAAATACATGTTAAGCGTAGATGATGCTAATGGAAATTGTGTAATTAATGACGAATTCAACCTGTCTAATCCAGGAGAATTGCTTGTAGATATAGAAAAAAATCAAGATATAAGCTGTTTTAATGGTTCTGATGGGGTGTTAAGTGCAGAGCCTGTAGGTGGTGTTGGTGGAAACCAGTTTCAATGGTATCAAGTCATCGATAGCGAAGCGGTTATATTAATTGGAGAAACCAATAAAGAGATTCGTAATTTGCCTAAGGGCGAATACTATGTAATAGTAAGTAATGGTGAAAATACTACCGAAAAAAGTAGACCTATTACATTAGAAGAACCCCAACCTATAGTTGCAGCAGTTAGCAAAAAAGAAGACGTGGGTTGTTTTGAGGGTACCGATGGGAGTATCGAACTCTCTGCTCAAGGAGGAAACGGAATTTTTGAATATCGAATCAAAAGAACGAATCAAAATTATGGGGATTGGATTTTATTTATTTCTGGAGAAACAACAGTCATTTCTGCATTGGTAGCTGATACCTATCAAATTCAGGTTAGGGATACCAACGGATGTACATTCGACCAATTGGGAGAAACTAAAACTATAGTACAAGAAATCGGAACACCAAGACCTCTTCAAATTCAATCCTCTTACAAAAAAGATCCTACAGGTTTTAATTTGTCAAATGGAGAGATTGGGGTAGTATTAGAAGGAGGAACTGGAAACTATACGTACAAATGGTATGACAAAAATGGGAATCTGAGAGGCGAAAAAGCAACGATCGAAAACCTTGAGGATGGTAACTATACCTTAGTGTATAGTGATGAGAACGAATGTAGCGACGAACAATCTTTTGATTTAATCCAGCCAGAGGCTTTAGAAATCGTATCTCTAATACAATCAAATGTCATATTGTGCTATGGCGATACTACGGCTAGTCTTCGAGTAACGTCTACGGGAGGAAAAGGAGAACATACGTATACCTGGTATGATGTAACAGCTCCAGAAAATCCAATTTCAGAAAGTAATCCACTTACTGGCGTAGGAGCAGGTGACTATTATGTAGTGGTAAAAGATGGTAATGGTAATGAAATTAAGAGTGATCCTAAAAAAATCGAACAGCCGAAACCATTACAAGTTGAGTTGAAAACCGATTACCAGAATTGTGGTGATGGTAATGATTGGAGTATAGAAGCAGTGGTACAAGGAGGTAATGGAGGCTATACTTATCTATGGAATACTGGAGCAACAACAGCATCCCTAGAAAATGTTACCCCAAATGCAACATATACTCTAATGGTGAGAGACAGTAAAGGTTGTCAATCTGAAGAAGTTTCTGTAGTTATAGACACTCCTAAAGAACTGCTGATC
This sequence comes from uncultured Aquimarina sp., assembly GCA_947493495.1. Lineage (GTDB taxonomy): Bacteria > Bacteroidota > Bacteroidia > Flavobacteriales > Flavobacteriaceae > Aquimarina. The sequence continues at coordinate 14,968 of CANLRN010000019.1, read as the reverse complement.
AATTATGAGGTGAAGATCCCCACTTGTGTTGGTGGAAATGACGGAAGCATTACTTTAGCACTTGAAAATGGAGTAGCTCCATATCAAATAACCTGGCAAAATGGCCTTACGGATTCGAGTATTACCCAATTGAAAGCTGGAGAGTATAAGGTTACTGTGATTGATAATAAAGGCTGCGAAAAGGCGACAACAATTAAAATCGAAGATCCAGAACCAATTATAGTAGAACTTGGTAAAGATATTACTCTATGCCTAGGACAATCTGCACTTCTTGATGCAACATTAGAAGAAGATGAAGGTGCTACATACTATTGGCAAAAAGGAGCAGCTTATTTTGCGGATACCGCTCAAATAGAAGTGGATGAAACCGATATTTATAGTGTACAAATAACCACAAGTAACGGCTGTATCGTAACTGATGAAATTTTTATAGAGGCTACGGATAGAGTCATTGCTGCAGATTTTGCAATGTCAAATCAAGTATTTACAAATCAAAAATTCGTTGCTGTAAATCTTAGTAGCCCTGTTCCAGATATATCTGAGTGGTTAGTTCCAGAAGGTGCGTCATTGGTAGGATCTGACGATAATCATGTCGAACTCTATTTTGATACTCCTGGAGAATATGAAATCACTCTACATAATACCTTTGGATTGTGTGAAACGTCTAAGACCAAAACCGTAGTTGTTATTGATAAATCTATTGATCCAGATAATGAAGACATCAATGCTGATGGGTATGTTCAGACTAATAGTTATTTAGAATATATATTATATCCAAATCCTACTAAGGATAAGCGATTTACTCTTGATATTAGCCTCCCAGAAAAAGAAGCTGTAGAAGTGCGCATATTTAGTACCGTTAATAATCAAATGATTACTAATAAAAAAGATATAGGTAAAAAAGAATATCAATTTATTTTTGATTTATTAAACACTGTTCCTGGAGTGTATTTTGTAGTGTTGGAAACTAAATCTCAAAATAAGGTTTTAAAACTAATTTTAAATTGATTTTCTTAACAATAAAAAGAGGTTGTCTGAAAAGTAGTCAAACGGAACTTGTCGAAGTTTTTAATATGCTGATTTTCAAAATATTTTCGACAAGCCTGTCTGCCGACAAGGCAGGCTCGAAATTCACAATTGTAGGATTCATGGACTTTTCAGACAATCTCTTAAAATACTCTTGTTTATAGCTAAAATCATTGTTATCATATAGAATATAACTATTGAGATGTTTAAAATATTTATCTTTTAATAGCTGATAATTATTATAGTTTCATTTATTTTGATCAAAATTAGATTTTGAATATTAAGTGTATACATATTTTTTTGCTACTGTTTGTTACCCAGTTGTTTTATGCTCAGGGTGTACAATATTCTAAGCAATACGATATATTAGAGAATATGTTGGACGATATCAATAATCTTAATTATAACGATTATTATAAGACGGTAGCTCCAATCCTAAAAGACAAAAAACAACATATTAATGGTCTTAATTATATGGCCAAATACTATGTTGAGAAAGAAATTCCTGACTCTATCATTTCTTATGGTGACAAGATGTATGATTTAACTATCAATAAAGAAGATTCTTTATCGTATAGTATGCTCAGTCAATGTTACAATATGCTAGCTATAGCATATGGTTATAAGGGACTCCGTCAAATTAGAGGAGCTTATCATCTTAAAGGAATAGAGCTCTACGAAAAAAAACTGGTAGATGCCTATATTTCTGCTCATCATATTAGAGGATTAGCAGATTATTATAACGATGAAGGAATTTATGAAAAAGCTATCCCTCTATATGAAGAAAGTATTACCCTCAATAAAAGTAGTTCTACTATATACCTATCATATAACAATCTAGGCTTGATATATACGCATATTGGACAATATGATAAAGCATTGTTTTATTTGGAAAAAATTAAAGAGGCTCCCGAAGGACTAAAAGTAAAAGGGTTCTATTTGGTAAACCTTAGTAAATGCCATTATAAAATGGGTAATTTGGACAAGGCCATACATTATGGAGAAATAGCAAAAGAACAATTTGGCAAAAATAATAGAAATAGTAAATTCATATTAGATCTGGATAACAATATTGCCAAATCTTATGCCAAAAAAAAGCAATATAAAAAAGCCTCATCAATTTTCAATACTGCGTTGCAGAACGCAAAGCAACATGGGTTTATTGATATGCAAATAAAACTTTATCGCAACCTTAGTCAACTATTTTTTGATCAAGGTAATTATAAAGATGCCTATCAATATACAGTTTCTGGCAATCGTCTAAAAGATTCTTTACTACAAATTCAAAAACACCAAAATGCTGATCTGTTAGTATCACAGTTTCAGATATTTCGAAAGGAAAAGAAAATAGAATTATTGGAAAAGGAACAACAAATGAATAAAGAACTACTAATCGTTGAAAAAGAGAATAGAACAGTAGCACTTATTTTTATTTCGGCATTGTTCATAGCGATTATAACACTTCTTTTTATAAACAATCAAAAACTTGTAGCAAAAAACAAATTGATACAACAAGAAAAGCAAATAAAGAAAGAAAAGATACTTACCTCTATTAGAGAACTAGAATTAAAACTTATTCAAGATGCTATTAATGTTCAAGAAACCGAAAGAGAACGTATTTCGCAGGAAATACATGACATGGTAGGAGGAAATCTAGCTTCTATAAAGCTCAATTTATCGGATATAAAGAAATCAAACAAAAAATTCAACCTACTTAAAGATCAGCTAGACCAAACCACAGATTTAGTAAGAGTCAAAACTAAAAATCTAATGTCTGAAGAGTTTTATCATAAAGGGTTCGCCATGCTTATCAAAGATTATCTCAACAAAATAACAGCTACTTTTAGACTTACCACAACCTTTAACTCTTTTCCTGAGAGAGAAATAAACGGGATTCATAATAAATTACGTACAGAGATTTTTACCATAATTAGAGAACTATTAGCGAATACCGTATTACATGCCAAAGCAACTACTGTAGATCTACAAATAAGCTTGCTGGATAAAACTATTCTTATTCTTTTTGAAGATAATGGGATTGGGTTTAAGACAAATAATGCTTATCGTGGATCTGGACTTAATGTAATTAAAAGGAAAATAAATAAATTACAAGGGGTTTTTCAAATTGATTCTATATTAGAACAAGGAACTATTCTTACCATTGAAATACCTGTACATAGTAAAGTATAATTAATTTGGTATTATACGTTTTACGGATAAAAATTTATATTGTGGAAACGATACAAAAAATAGGCTTAGGTGGTAGTTGTCATTGGTGTACAGAAGCCATTTTTCAACAATTAAAAGGGGTTGTAAAAGTAGCACAAGGCTATATCGCTAGTCTAGATGAAAACGATTCCTTTTCTGAAGCTGTGATTGTGACGTATACCTCAAAAGTTATTGAACTAAAAGACCTAATTGAAATTCATTTACATACTCATAATAGTACATCTAATCATAGTTTTAGAGAAAAATACAGAAGCGCCATCTATTATTTTGAAGAAAATCAAAAACTGTCTATAGAGTTTATCCTTAAAGAACTACAGAAAAATTTTGACGCTACATTAATTACTACTATTCTAAAATTTAAAGAATTTAAGCCCTCTAGAAATGAACTTCTTAATTATTATGCAAAGAATCCTGAAAAACCTTTTTGTAAGAAATACATTAACCCTAAATTAGAATTCTTAAGAGATAACTATTCTAATAGTATTAACTAGTTATATATATATGTCCCAAACTCACTAGTGATCGTCAGTTTCTTATCGTTGCCGGCTTCAACCCTACCTACAATCTTAGCATCCACATTAAAACTTTTAGAAACAGAAATAATATCATCAGCTATCTCTGGAGATACATATAACTCCATACGATGCCCCATATTAAATACCTGATACATTTCTTTCCAATCTGTCCCCGAGTTTTCTTGTATTAATTGAAATAATGGAGGGACATCAAATAAATTATCTTTGATAATATGCAACTTATCTACAAAATGTAAAATTTTAGTCTGAGCGCCACCACTACAATGCACCATTCCGTGTATAGCTTCATTAGTATATTCAGAAAGGATCTTCTTTATAATCGGCGCATAAGTTCTTGTTGGAGATAATACAAGTTTCCCTGCATCAATAGGAGCATTCTTTACATCATCGGTAAGTTTTGTTTTTCCAGAATACACCAATTCTTCAGGTACTGAGGCATCAAAACTTTCTGGATATTTCTCTGCCAAAATTTTATGAAATACATCATGACGCGCAGAGGTAAGTCCATTACTCCCCATACCTCCGTTATACTCTTTTTCATAAGTAGCTTGACCAAAAGAAGCAAGACCCACAATAACATCTCCTGCTTTGATATTTGCATTATCAATTACATCAGCACGTTTCATACGAGCAGTAACAGTAGAATCGACAATAATGGTACGTACCAGATCACCTACATCAGCAGTTTCGCCCCCTGTAGAGTGAATAGTGACTCCAAAATCTTTCAATTCTTTTAATAATTCTTCGGTACCATTGATAATAGCAGAAATTACTTCTCCAGGAATTAGATTTTTATTTCTTCCTATCGTAGATGATAACATAATATTATCTGTAGCCCCTACACATAGTAAGTCATCTATATTCATAATTAATGCATCTTGTGCAATACCTTTCCATACAGAAATATCCCCTGTTTCTTTCCAATACATATACGCCAGAGAAGATTTAGTACCAGCTCCATCCGCATGCATAATCAAACAATACTCTGGATCACCCGTAAGGTAATCTGGAACTATTTTACAAAATGCTTGTGGAAAAAGACCTTTATCTATATGCTGGATCGCATTATGCACGTCTTCTTTTGATGCCGAAACTCCACGCTGGGCGTAGCGTTTACTTACTTCTTGACTCATAAGTATGATATTATGCTTATCGTGATGCGCAAAGATAATTGAAATTCTGTATTCTGAATTCAGAATACAGAATTATATTATTCCCAGTCCGGCATAGAAGCATCCATTAGTATATCTGTCCTACTGGTTAATTCTTGGATTGTTATTGTTTGTATATTTTGTTGTGATATTCCATCATTCGAAGTATTCACAAATATGACAGCTGCTTCATTTGGTGAAAAACGAGCATCAATATCATTGGTACCTGCCGGTTTTTGGACTGAAATACTCTGCGCAGTTGCATTTGCAAAATCATATATAAATATCTGAGAGTCCAATTGTCTGTAGGCATTACTTTCGAAACCTGATAGGTCATATGTATATAATAATCTAGACCCATCTATAGATAGATTAACACTTCCTGCTGCACCAGTAACTCCAGATAAAACTGTTTCTAATACTACTCCTGAAGCATCAATAGTAAAAATCTCCACTCCATACCCTTGTAGATTATTTGTTTTCAGTGCAATGGTATTAGTAAGGTCATTTTTGTCTATCGCAGTAATTAAATTTCCATTTGATGTCTGATATACTAATTCTAATCCACTTCCATCTACATTAATGCTATATAATTTATCTTGATTAGGAAAAAGTAATTTAGAACCATTATCAGCCCAAGAAAAATTAAGCTCACCAAGGTTAAATCCAGATACTGATACCTGAGATGTAACTTGATTGCTCATTGATCCATCTTCATTCATCGTAAATAAATGTGTTTGTGAACCTACGGACTGTAAAAAAGCTATCTTACCTGTATCACTATTTCTTCTAGGTCTAAAACTATTTTTTGACTCTGGAGTAAGTTTGATTTCTGTGCCTCCTTCTTCATTCGCAGAGTATATAACACTATTTCCTGCTACAGACCTTGTATATAAAATTCTATTGTTTGGGGGGCTCATCGTCTCAAAGCTATAAACAGTACTGTTTACAGGATCATTAATAGCATCATCACTGGCAACTTGCCAAAAATACTTAGTATTGTAGGCTAAATTGGTTACTGTATATATCGTATCTGTAATATTTTCGAAAACTTCTACAGCTGTATCTTCATCATTTCTAAGAGTTATTCTATACATAAGATCATCATCATCAGGATCGCTTCCAGACCATATAAGATCTAATTCTAGTGTTTGATCTACTGCATTATCGATTGGAGTAGCTAATACTGCAGCTTCTGGAGGTCTATTCCCCGCCGTTTCTACATCCATTTCGAATACAATTTCCAGTTCTTTATCTGCTATAATAGTAATGCCTTCGAATTGGGCAAGTAATCCATCTCGCTGAGCAGATAATGAGTAATCTCCTACTGGTATATTTTCTATTTGATAACGCCCTTCTTGGTCTGTAAAAACAGTACTAGTAGTTGGGTTAGTTGCTATTCTTACATTTTCTAAAGGTTCATTGGTACCCACTTCAACTACTTGTCCTTTTACAACACCTAATCCTTCTACATCTATCGTATCTTCATTACAAGCGGTCACTAACGTAATAATGAGAATACTAATTATTTTTACTATATTTCTTTTCATCACCATGAGATTTTTATTCTTTAGGAACCTCTTCCTTATTGTCAATAACTTCTCGATTTCTCTTCTTCAACTTTTTTAATTCTTTTTGTTCTTTACGTTTTTGTTTTCGAAGTTCTTTATCCATTTTTAAAGGATTCTTAAAATACCAATGTAACCCCAAGGAGAAATTAAAATATTGATCATCACGTTTACCTTGAGCAATCTTATCTAATGTATCACTCAATACCAGATTATGCGTTACATCTAATGCAATACCAATACGATCGGAAATCAGATATTCTAACCCTCCTCCATATTGAAGCTTGAAAAAAGTGCTATCAAAATTATCAGAACTTACCGTTCCCATTCCTCCAAAAATAAATGGGGTGAGTTTTTCGAAAGGTAATACGGTGAGCTCCGCATTGAGGTCTATTGCATTAAATCCCTGAGAAAATGCTCCTTCATTTCTTAGTTGAAATTTACTAAGACTTGCATTGGCATTGAGGTACGGATTAAAATACCATTTCCCTCCTACTCTGGCTGAATACGAAAAGTCTGCATTATTAAAGTCTCCACTGATTAAGGCCAATCCTCCATTAGCAAATACTGCTTTTTCTCCTCGTCTTTCTTTAAAATAACGCTCATAAAGACCTGTATTTTGAGCTTCATTTTTGTCTGCATTATATGTCGTTACTATCTCATTAATTTTTTCTGGATCAGCTTTAGAACTCCAAAGCTTATCTTCTATTCCTTCAATAATTAATGCTTCTACAGCTTTTTCAATAGCTTCAGAAACTGCAATTTGCCCAGGTTCATTCTTAGTAAAACCTGTTTCTGCTTCTAACAACCGACTAAACTTGACATATCTAAAAAAACTAGCATCTAATGCTTGAGATAGTATCGTTTTAGAAATATATACTGTTTTCAAAATTTTACCGCTTGAGGTAGATACTGCTCTAAGATAGACAGTAATTCGGTCTTGTCGATATTGTGTAGCCCCTCCAACCCCAAAATACCTAGCTCCTAACCCTCCAGTGATGATATTAGAATCATAGGATACAATGCCGCCTTCTAAGATAATCCCTGCATATAATAATGGAGGTAGTTGTGGTTCATTAGGGTTTTTGGTTTTTCTATATTCTTTTCTGGTAGAACGTATAATATTACGTTCATTTAATAAGTTACTTAGATTTTCTCGTTCTATGGGTACAAACCATTTAGAATCTTCTAGTGCTTTAATCAATATGGTTGTTGCGCCTTGTGTTACCGCAGTGCTAAATGTGCTACCTGCTTCGGTTGGTTTATATTGTCCTGTTTGATCTCTAAACTTATATACTCCAACAACTACAGGTTCTGTAGGTAAGGGAAAATCTCTAAGTTTTTTACTCACTTTAGTATCCTCACCAATACGAGCCTGTTCAATACTAATGGGTTGATTAAAATAAGTACCACATCCTGAGAGGGTTATCAAACAAAAAATTACTATAATCCCTAGGTATATTCTATGACGCATTAAAAATTAATTAGGAATTATTACTTGAGACTGATCTCCCGTATTAGTGTCTAGAATATTGATAACCAGTCCTTCGCCAGATGGGAAGATTTCTATGAATAATGTTCCAAAATTAAAAGTTCCTTCTGTTAATCCATTCTGTCCGAACTGTTCATTAAACAAAGTTCTGGATATCTGACTCAATAACTGATTATTAAGACTTTCTGTAAACCTTTCTAATTCTGTTCTGCTATTTCTATCTGAATTAGGATCTTCAGTAAATTGGTTCTGAGCTTCAGCTGAGCTTAACAACCATTGATAATTAAATGTATCACCTCCAAAAGCAGGATTTTTCGGTCTATATACTAACTCTTGTCCTACGCTATATGTGGTAGCTGTAAAAATTAATAGTATTGTAATTATGAATGATTTCATGTGTGTAAGAATTCGTAATTAATACTGAATGATATTATTTTTTTGGTTTTTAAGATCTTTAAAGTATTTATATACTTTTCTTATCGCAGTATTAGACATTTGTTCTAAGTATTCTATATCTGGTTTCCCCAAAAACTCGTGAATAACAATATCTTCTATCTTGACTTGTATTATGGTGCTTCTCCCAAAACTTAGTTTTTCATAAACACCAACAATTTTACTTCCATTAATTTTATTTAATGTATATGAATTATAAAAAAACTCATAAAAATCTTTCCCAGGTTTGGTTTTTGTTTCTTCTACAACAATACCCTTTAACTCTATACCGTCATTAGTATCGCTAACATCTTCTGGAATATTTTTTTCTACTTTTTCATTAAAAGCTATTCTAGCTTTTCCTACAATCTGCTCTTCTTCATATATTAGTAAAAGTACAACAATCTTATCTTTTATAGTTGTATCTCTAGAAGTTGTGTATATCTTTTTTTGTTCATTAGCTTCTAGCGTAAACCTACCTTCTTGCACAGTTTTAGTAACAGCACCTATACTATCTGTTCTAAAAATTGAAAAAATATATTGCAAACTCTTATGTACCTCTGTCGTATTCTCTGCTTTCCCTACAATAGTAACAATATCATCAATAGGCTTTGTTTCTATCTTAGCAATCACTTCTACATTAGTAAACTGACCATACGAAATGTATGAGCTAAAAAATAAAAATATGAGTGCTATATATCGCATCTATCAAAAACTTCTAACAATGATCGTACGAGCGGTTCCTGTCATTTTGAATTTTAAAGTATTAGATAAATTATTGTTACCAAATCGCTCAAAGTAATGATTATCTCCTTCTTGAAGGATTTCTAAATTTGTGGATATTTCTGGAGTAAGAGAGAATTCGGTAATTGTATTATTAGTTCCATTCTGCGTGATCAACTTTTTTATTGTTCTTGAGTTTTCGGTAATATCAATTATATTTCTTTCGCCATTCTGGTTCAAACTAATTTTAGAAGATTGTGCGGTGATATTAGAAAACACTTGATTACCTGTTCCTATTTGCTGGATAAATACAGTGTTAATTCCTGATACATTCTCTCTAGCCACTTGCAAGGAATTATTTTGCAACTGATCTAATATGGTAAATTTTTCCTGACTCTGTTCTTGCTCAATTTTTTGATTATCAGATTCTTGAGCAATACCAGTATGCGCTATACATACACTCAGTACTAAGCTATAAATGATTATATCAATTTTCATACAAATTAGATTTTAAAAACTAGTAAAAGAGTTATACTAATTAGCAACACTAGTATAACTCTTTCTTATATTTTAAACAAATATTATTAAAGCCCTCCTGCAGTGCCACCAGTTTGTATTACGGTTGCTGTATTATTTGTTCCATTTTGAAGAATAATACTATTATGAGATGTTCCTGTTTGCGTAACAAATGTTGAATTTCCTATTCCAATTTGAGTATCTTGTGCAATATTCAGATCCCCTAGCTGAAGGATATTACTACTATTAGTTGCTCCATTTTGACTAGTAATTGCTATATTCTCATTACCTCGTTGTGTCTGAGTTGTTATATTACCTTCTCCAAAAACACCTGGAACCCCTTCTTGTGTAGCTGTAGCTGTATTTGCATCACCGATCTGCACTTGGTTTACAAGATTTTGCCCTCCTAGAAACGCTAAATTTTGTGTGGCTCTAGCATTATTACCATCTCCTATCTGAGACTGTGATATCTGGTTATTATCCTCTTCGTGCTGAGCATAAGCTACATTTTCATCACCTGTTTGAGATTGGTTTACTATCCCGCCTCTAGAATCAAAAAAGATACCTCCCTGAAGAGAAGTTGCTATATTGCCTCCTCCATTCTGGGTTTGAAGTAATGTATTATTAGGTCCCCTTTGTTCTGCTATAGCTTCATTGGCATCTCCTGTTTGCCTTTGATCACCAAAATTTAAATCTCCAACTTGAACTATTGATGCTGTATTAAAATTTCCTGTTTGAGCAATTGTGCTAAAATTTTCTTCGCCTCCTTGTGTAGTTACAGCTGTATTATCATCTCCTAGTTGATTCTGACTAGCTTGGTTTAATACTCCTTGTCCACTAATACCTACTCCTTCTTGAGAGATTGTTGCTGTATTATTATTTCCTTCTTGAACTTGTACACCAATATTATTACCCCCAAAATTTGACAAATTCTGAGTTGCAGAAGCACTATTACCACCTCCTATTTGTTGTTGAAACACTTCATTTGCATCTTCTTCGTGCTGTACAAAAGCTGTATTTTTATCTCCAGTTTGTATCTGAGTTACTACTCCATTTCTAGAAGCAAAAGAAGTACTTCCTTGTATTGCTTCTGCAACATTAGCTGATCCTAATTGTGAAGTTGTATTACTATTTAATAAACCTACTTGTGTAATATTTGCTGTATTGGTATCTCCAGATTGTTCAACAACACTGGTATTTGATTGTGCAACCATCAATACTGTAGTGAATAAAGCTGTTAGACTAAAAATTACTTTTTTCATAGTTTGTTTGAATTTTAAAAAATATGTTTAATTAATTACAAAAGTTTGCCCACAATGTTCATGCATTAGATAGCAATCTAATTGCTGTAAATTAAAGTATTTCCAGGGGGAGTAGCTTGGGACTATAATATCCTTACCTTAAGTTTTATATTGGTTAAATTTATGAAAGTATTAAGGTTTTTTTTTAATATTCTATGAGAATTCGATAAAAAGCACTACTAAAAAACCATAAAAACTACTGATTTCATATATTTCATAGACTTTTAAAAGCATATTATTTTTTTGTTAAAAAAATTAATGTTTTCACAACAAGTAAGTTTATTCTTACTTATCTAATAAAAAGAAGCTCTCTATATTTGGTCAATGGCCATAATTCATCATCTATCAATAATTCTAATGCGTCACAATTATTCCGTATTTCATCAAACAATGGTTTCACTTTATTACAGTAATCAGTAGCTTTTTTTTCGATATCATCTAACTTATTAGCTTTGCTTCTTTCTGTAGTCATAGCTGCAACTTTGGTATTGATTTTTCCTATGTGTAAAGAAATTTCTTCGATAATATTCATTTGTTCTTTTGCATATTTCTTAAAATCTTTTTCATATAAGTTTTTAAGCCCAGAAACATTGTTAATAAGCATGTTCTGATATCGGATAGCTGTTGGTACAATATGATTCTTCGCAATATCTCCCAGCACACGACCTTCTATCTGAATTCTCATTACATATTCCTCTATCTCTATTTCGTATCTTGCTTCTACTTCGGTTTTATTCATCACTTTCATCTCTTCAAAAAGATCGAGAGTTTTCTTAGATATCTTTATTTTTAAGGCTTCTGGAGTGGTTTTATTATTACTTAACCCTCTCTTCTTGGCTTCTTTCTCCCAAGCAGTACCATACCCATTTCCTTCGAAAAGGATATTTTTAGATTGTTTGATATACTCCCTGAGTACATTAAAGATTGCTTCATCTTTTTTCAGACTCTTTTTATCAATAAGAACATCTACTTCTTTCTTAAATTCTTTAAGCTTCTTGGCCACAATTGTATTTAGAATTGTCATAGGGCTGGCACAATTTGATTTTGACCCTACAGCTCTAAACTCAAACTTATTTCCTGTAAAAGCAAATGGAGATGTTCTATTACGATCAGTATTATCGAGCAAAATTTCTGGTATTTTTCCTACTACATTGAGTTTAAGATCTGTTTTTTCTTGTGGAGATAGTTTCCCATCTGTAACACCTTCTAACTCTTTTAGCACCTGTGTTAATTGTTGTCCAATAAATACAGACATTATCGCAGGTGGAGCTTCATTAGCTCCAAGACGATGATCATTACTAGCGGATGCAATACCAGCTCTCATCAGTTCTTCATACTCATCAATAGCTTTAATTGTATTAATAAAAAAGGTAAGAAACTGTAAATTACTCATTGGTGTTTTTCCAGGGCCTAAGAGATTAACGCCTGTATTAGTAGTTAATGACCAATTATTATGTTTTCCAGATCCGTTGACGCCTGCAAATGGTTTTTCATGTAACAACACCTTAAAATTATGTTTATGCGCTACTTTTCCCATAATATCCATAAGCAAGGAATTATGATCTACGGCTAGGTTTGTTTCTTCGTAAATTGGTGCTAATTCAAACTGATTAGGAGCCACCTCATTATGTCTTGTTTTAACAGGTATACCTAATAACATGCATTCTACTTCTAAATCTCTCATGTATGCTAATGCCCTAGAAGGGATACTACCAAAGTAATGATCATCCAGCTGTTGTCCTTTTGCGGAGGAATGCCCTAACAATGTTCTACCTGTCATCACTAAATCAGGTCTAGATGCTACTAAAGCACTATCTATCAAAAAATATTCTTGTTCCCATCCCAGAGAGGCATTTACTTTTTTTACATTCTTATCAAAATATTTGGCCACTGCTGTTGCTGCCTCATCTATTGCGTGTAAGGCCCTTAATAAGGGAGTTTTGTAATCCAAAGCCTCTCCTGTATAGGCGACAAAAACTGTAGGAATACACAGTGTAGTTCCAAAAACAAATGCTGGAGAGCTTGGATCCCAAGCAGTATATCCTCTGGCCTCGAAAGTATTTCGAATTCCTCCATGAGGAAAAGAAGAAGCATCTGGTTCTTGTTGTACCAATTGATCTCCTCCAAACTTTTCGATCCCCATACCATTATCCATAAACTCAAAAAAAGCATCATGTTTTTCTGCTGTACCACCTGTTAATGGCTGAAACCAATGTGTATAATGTGTAACACCTTTAGACAACGCCCATTCTTTCATAGAAGCTGCTATTTGATCAGCCATTCGTCTATCAATTTTATCTCCTTGCTCAATGGCACTGATAACACTTTGATATGAATCCTTGGTCAAATACTGGAGCATAGCTGTTTGATCAAAAACATTCCTTGCATACAATTCTGATCTTCGTTCTGTTTCTTCAACTGATACTGAATCACGATGTAACGCTTCTTTTAAAGCATGAAATCTAAGTGTCGACATAATTAAGTTAATTTTAAGTCAAAAATATATAAGTTTTATTGTTGATATAAGAAAAAATGGATCAAAAATTAAAAAAAAATAAAAATACCCCACAAAAAACTAGGTACTTCGCAAAAATTAAGTACGAACCCCCTTTTATACCCCTATTTTTTTTGGTTTTCATAAAATAGAATTATTTTTGATACTTTATTAAGAGTTCAATCAATAAAGTGTTAATTATGAGCAAATCTAAATTAGAATACATTTGGTTAGATGGTTATAAACCAACTGCTAATCTAAGAAGTAAAACAAAAGTTGAAGACAATTTTAGTGGTAAACTTGAAGATTGCCCTACTTGGTCATTTGATGGTAGTTCTACAAGACAAGCAGAAGGTGGTTCTTCTGACTGTTTGTTAAAACCAGTAGCTATATATCCTGATCCAGTAAGAAGAAATGGATATTTGGTAATGACTGAAGTTCTGAATGCAGATGGTACTCCTCATGAGTCTAATGCAAGGGCTACTATTGATGATGATGGTGATTTCTGGTTTGGTTTCGAACAAGAATACTTTATTATGGATAAAAATACTCAATTACCTTTAGGCTTTCCTGTTGGAGGATATCCTGGCCCTCAAGGAATGTATTATTGTTCTGTTGGAGGAAAAAATACGCACGGAAGAGATTTTGTAGAAGAACATGCTGATTTATGTATCGATGCTGGTCTTAATTTTGAAGGTATTAATCAAGAAGTAGCAAGTGGACAATGGGAATTTCAATTATTCTCTAAAGGAGCCAAGAAAGCTGGAGACGAAATATGGATAGCACGTTATTTATTAGATCGTCTTACTGAAAAATATGGGTACTATATCGATTATCATCCAAAACCTATAAAAGGGGACTGGAATGGTTCTGGTATGCACGCCAATTTCTCTAATGAAGTATTAAGAACTTGTGGATCTAAAGAAGTTTATGAAACCATTTGTGAAGCATTCAGACCAGTAACCAAAGAGCATATTGCGGTATATGGTGAGTTTAATGATCAGCGATTAACTGGTGAACACGAAACACAATCTATCAATGAGTTTTCTTACGGAATATCTGATAGAGGAGCATCCATAAGAATTCCTATTATTACTGTAGAAAAAGGATGGAAAGGATGGTTAGAAGACCGTCGTCCTGCTTCTAATGGTGATCCTTACAAAATTGCTGCTAGAATTGTAAAAACAGTAAAAACAGCAGACGTAACTGCTTTATTAGCATAGATAAGTATACCTATTGAGATTTCTATAACATCATCAATTTGGTCAAACGCAAAAAAGCCTTTAGAGATTTTTCTAAAGGCTTTTTAAATGGTAATAATTTCGTTAAACCTGCATTATACAATAGGATTTAGTTCATTGATGCAATCCATTGATTTATAATTAACATATTGATAATCAAATTAATATACTCTACAGCAGTTTTCTATTGCATTCCATCTAACTAAATTTTAATAAGCTGATTGTAAGGTTGTTTCACAATCTTCTTTTTCTTTTTTTC
>CANLRN010000018.1 GCA_947493495.1 uncultured Aquimarina sp. | reverse complement strand
TCACCATACGGTGCTATGCAAAAATTAAGAAAACACTAGTATTTCTTGCATCTACAAGCTTCTTGACAACCTTCTATGAATGCGGGTTAAAACTAGACTACAATTTCTTCGGATAAAAACTCCTGCGTTTACCATATATCTTTCGGTTTTGACTTTTTATAACGAAAAACCATGAATTTACGGGATAAAGGTTTTTGATTGAAGAGAAAAGAAAGGGTTTAAAGATTAAATTCCATTTCCGTAAGTTGGTAACCCGCAAATACTCCAAATCCATTCTCTCCTTCAATGTTAGAAGGAGGAATAATTGATTCTACAAATGGGTTTCCTTCATTATAATCATTCAAAAAAGTAGCTCTTAGCGTATCATATAATATCTTTTCTGAATTACTCACCTGAATTTTTAATACCACATCAGTAGTATCATTTGGAAAAAAAAATCCATTAGCGGTTACCGTTGTATTTTCGCGATTAGTATCTGTTATAAATTGTTCAAATTCAAAATATACATTAGAACCATCATTAAACGAAGCTCCAACTATATAATAATTACTAATATTTTCAATATCGCCAATAGTAACTTTGAGAGCGCTTTCGGTAGAAAAAGAAATTGGAGAAAACCTAACACTTTGTTCTATATTTTCTACTTTATCTTCTGGTATCCTACAAGAAGAAGTATATTCTTCACCATCTACATCAACCGATAAAAAATATTTTTTACCAGCTATAATAGGTAAATTAGTTGCAGGAGTTACATAACTAAATAATTCACTCGAATATGTTAACATCACTTCATTATTTTCTTCATCTGATAAAATAACAGTCGCGTCTTCTATAACAATCCCAGAAGTCCCAGAGGTAATGGATACAGTTTTAGAGACCTGTACTTTTAATAGTTCTTCTTGTGGTGATAAATAACCATTAATAACTACTAATTGTTGTTGGTCTATAAGTTCACTTGCATCTACATTCGTTTCGCAGCTCTGTATACTAATGAAGATTATAGCTATTACTAGTATCTTAATATATTTCATAGGTATAAGTTGTTTGTTTCTAAAATTTATAAGTATAGTTAATTGACGGTATAAATTGTAAAATAGATACTTTCTTTAATTTAGATTCAGTACCTCTTCCATTATCATCAAAATAATAAAAGAAAGGATTTTTTCTGCCATAGATATTATATATAGAAAAACCCCAAGTACGTTCTCTATACTTTGAGAATTGTTTATGAAATTGAATTCCCAAATCTAAACGATGATAACTTTCTCCTCGGAAATTATTTCTTTCTGTATTAAAGGGAGTTCCAGAATTAAAAACTGGAATATTAATCGGAAAATTATTAGTGTTCGATAATGCTCTTCTATCAGGAAGGTTAAAATTGTTTCCAGAAGAAAAAACCCAAGTACCAGACAATGTCATTCGTTTGCTTGGTTTATATATCCCAACCAATGAAACATCATGCCTCCTATCGTATCGTGAGAAAAACTTTCTTCCTTGATTTAGTTCATCAAATTGTCTTTCTGACCAAGAAAGTGTGTATCCAAGCCATCCTGTTAACTTACCTGTCTTTTTACGCAGTAATAGTTCTGCTCCATATGCCCAGCCTTGTCCTGAGGTTATATTTTCTTCCCAATCGATTTCTTTTCCTGATTCTAAATCTTCTAGAAGAAGAAATGAAGCTCCTTCTTTATAGGAGATTACATCGTCCATTTTTTTGTAATATGCCTCTAAATTTATAGCATATCCTTGATCTAAAAAATCTTTAGCTATTCCTGCAGCATATTGTTGTGAAACTTGTGGTTTTAAGCGATCTGTAGATGATACCCATAAATCAGTGGGCAACCCTACTCCAGAAGAAGAAAGCAAATGGATATATTGATTCATTTTAGCATACGATGCTTTTACTGCCAAATCTGGTTTTAAGTTCCAAGCTATAGTCGCTCTAGGTTCTAGATTGAGGTAGTTGGTTGATTTAAATTGAAAATGTGTCAACCTTACTCCTGGTGAAACACTCAATTTATTAGTTATTTTCCAATTATCTTCTAAGTATACTGCGCTCTCTAGTGACCGTATATTTTGTATAATATCTGTATCATCAACTCCTGTTTCTCTAATTCTTGATTGTTTAGGTATGAAGTTATGATATGTTGATACTACTCCGAATCGAATAGAATGTTCTGGATTAGGATAATAATCAAAGTCTGTTTTAATTCCGTAATCATTAACAGCAGAGCTCGTTTTTAATTTAAAAACTTCGTTATCAAACTTATCATCTATTTTAACTCCAAAATTGTAATTGCTAAAAATGAGTGATGTATTAGAAAAGAATTTTTCATTAAATTGATGATTCCATCGCAAAGTAGAAGTTATATTACCCCATGCTAATTTTGCACTCAGATCATCTCCACTTTCTTTATCTCTGGAACTAAATTTATCTTGACCGAAGTAATTACTCCAATATATTTTATTTTTTTCATTAAAAACATGATGTATTTTAAAGTTAAGATCCATGAAATAAAAACTAGTCCTAAAATCAGAAGACATTAATGGTCTTGCAAGAATATCTGCATACGTCCTACGCCCACTAAAAATAAAAGATGTCTTACCTTTATTAATAGGACCTTCTAACAATAATGAGGTTGAGATTATACCAACATTTACCTTTCCACTTATTTTTTCTTTATTTCCATTTTTAGTATCGATTTTAAGTACAGAAGATAACCTACCGCCAAACCTAGCTGGAAATCCACCTTTATAGGTATCTATTGATTTAATCGCATCCCCATTAAACACAGAAAAAATACCGAATAAATGGTTTGAATTATATACTGGTGCTTCATCAAGAATAATTAAATTTTGATCAGGAGTACCTCCTCTTACGAAAAAACCTGCAGTCCCTTCATTTCCACGTTGAATTCCAGGTAATAACTGAAGCGTTTTAATAACATCTTTCTCCCCGAGTATAGCTGGAATATCTTTTACTTCTGATGGTTTAATAGATACTACGCTCATTTGAGTTACCTCACTTTCATTAACTCCTTTGTCTCCATTTATAATTATTTCATCTAGACTTTCTGTCGTTAATATCATATCAAAATTAACTACAAGATCATCCGTCAAGTCAATCTTTTTAGTGATGGTCTTATATCCAAGAAATGATATAATTAATTCATGTGTCCCTTCTGGAATTGTAAGCGAATAAAAACCATAATCATTAGTAGTTGTCCCTGTACTACTTTCTGATATATATACTGATACTGTAGGTAAATATTCTTTGCTCCCAGATTCTGTTATATATCCACTAATTGTATGTTTATTCAAAGATAGTTTGGATGATTTTTCTTGACAAATACCTTTACCAAGGCATGAAAAAAACATCAAAAAAAAGTGTAGTGCTTGTTTAGTTCTCAATATTTATAATTGTTTAGTTAAAAAACGTTTGAGCATAAAGGTTTATTTTAAAACGTTAAAAAATAGTTACAACTTCATCTTATTATTCTTCATAAGGACTTCTAGAGTACCTTTACTATTACATAAAATCTAAAAACGTAATTATCATTTTAAAACGGTTCTTCTTCAAAACAAATGTTTCGCAAAACACCCTACTGATTAGTTCTTTTTTTTAATCAAATAAGTAAAAAAATCAACGATATTAGTTAATTTTATCAGAGAAATTAGTCTACTACCAAAATGGGAAAAAAGTTTACAGAATTAAATCATGATCAAATTAATTTTATTAGAGGACAAAAAATATTTTTTGTGGGCACCGCCGCTTCAGAAGGGAACGTAAATATTTCTCCTAAAGGCATGGATACTTTTAGAGTTTTGAATGCAAACAAAATTATCTGGCTCAATCTTACTGGCAGTGGTAATGAAACGGCTGCACATCTTCTTAAAAATGATAGAATGACGATTATGTTTTGTTCTTTTGAAGGAAAGCCTATGATTTTAAGACTCTACGGTAAAGCTAAAATATTCCATCAAAACGATCAGATCTATCAAGAGTACATATCATTTTTCCCAGAGACTCCTGGATGCAGGCAAATTATAGAAATGGACATCAATTTAGTACAAACCTCTTGTGGTTATGCTGTGCCTTTTATGGATTTTAAAGAAGAAAGAACGCAATTAAAAACTTGGGCCGAAAAACAAGGGCAAGAACGAATAGAAACGTACTGGAAAGAAAGAAATACAAAAAGTATTGATGGTTTCGAAACAGGGATTTAGAGTCAAATTATACCACCTCTGATGTAAAAATACTCAAAAATAAAATTGAAGTTTTTTTGTTCTAAGCGAAAAATAAAAATCAAGCATAGTCGTAGCTACGTTTTATTTTTGTTTTAAAGTATAGAGCAAAATGAACCATTTTAAGTGGGTGTTTTTACATCAGAAATGGTATTACTCTTTTAATAATAATATTAATATCTTCTGATACCTTAAAAATATATAATAAGACAATATACCCTACTACGATAAGAATACTCTTTACACTAATATTTACTATTGGATGATATGCAAAGTCCCAAAAATAAAATCCAAATCCAAATACTACAATACATAGTATTACTAAAAATGTTTTGGGAGAGAATGGATGCATGTTAAACTTCTGGTAAACAATGAATACCTTTGTCAAATTATAACAAAAAACAGCCGTAAAAGTAGCTATAGCTGCTCCTGTGACACCAAAAATCGGAATACATATCCAATTGAGAATAAACGCTAGAATTGCCATTCCGATTCCTATATATAAAATCAATCGATAGTAATCAGAATTAAATAATATCGAATTGTTAGTCCCCAATAAATTATCAAATAACTTAGCTGCTCCAATTAGCAGTACTACCCATATAAACAATTCATATTCCTCTGGAATCAACTCAAAAAGTTCATGAACATTACATATGATCAGTATAAATAATAATCCACTAATTGCAAAAAGGTTCAGAGAGCTTTTTTTATACAACTCACGCAATTGTTCAAATCCTTTTTCATTGATCAGTTTAGCTGTCAATGGATACGTAATCTGATGCATCGCTCTAGATGGAATGATAATCACACTAGCAATATAAGCACAGATACCGTACTTCGCTACATTTTCTATTGGAAGGTAGCGTTCTATCATTGTTTTATCCAGATCTATCAATAAGGTAGCAACAGATCCTGCTATTAAGATCAATACGGAATACTTAAAAATCGAAACATAATTATTGGGCACTGAGAAACTAAATCTAAATTTATGCAAGTGTAATGCATATATACACATAATCCCTAATCTAAGGATATATACAATAACTATTGCGTACACAAATTGTTGTACCGTAATGATCTTAAAACACACCAGAAATAAAAGAATCATTAGGCATATCCTAACGAACAATTCTTTCATAATATTACCAAAAACACTTTTTAGCTTTACTTTAGTCCAAGCAAAAAATAGTTCAAAATACGATAAAGCTACTGCCAGAATATAGATCGTCCAAACATAGGGTTGTACAATAGCATTCTCTCCTTCAAAAAAATCTAGTATCTGAGTATAAAACACAACTCCTACTGTTCCTAAAACCAATGCAACCCCCATAGGTAGTAACAACATCAAACTGAGAAATCTATTTTGCTCAATTTTGGTAGCATAAGAAGAATAAAACTTTACCAAGGTGTTATGAACACCAAAAGCCATCAAAGGCCATATTAGATTAGAAGCAGACAATAAATAAGAAACTAATCCATAATATTCCTCTTCTAAAAATTTAGTGAATAAAAATAATGTGTTAATCGCGCCAATGCCAAAACCCAAACAGGTTATTATTACATTTTTTATAGATTGGTTAACTACTATTCCCATTATTGTATTTAATTCTACACCTAATATATCAATACTTTAGCTATTGATCACTGCATATAGCAAACTATAAATATATATTCAAAAAACGAGTTGTATTTACAAACTCTTCAGTACTAAAGACATTTCTCTTGTCAGTTCTCTTCTACTATATTTTTCAATTCCTTGAGTATCTGCTATTAATTTATGCTCTTGAAATTTTTTAAAGTAAGTGAGTAGTATTTTTTTCATCTCATTATACTCGCTATACTCCAGAAATTTACCCGAATTTGTTTCTTCTATCAATTTTGAAATATCAGCACCTTTTGGGCCAACAGCCAAAATAGGTCTTTTAGAAACCATATATTCAAATAATTTGCCTGGTATGATACATTTAGTCTGATCATTATCAATCTCAATCAATAACAAAACCTGAGAGCTCTTTTGAATTTTAATTGCTTCTTTATGAGAAACATATCCTTTAACATCTAAAAAACTTGACAAACCTGCGTCTTTAATAGAAGACAATACATCCTTGCTTACTGCCCCTACTAATCGAAGTTTTAAAGCGTTCTCAAAATCACTATTTTCTTGAGTAAGATTATAAAGTACTTGCCATAATTTTTCTGGATTTCTACCAGATAACAGTGAGCCTATATGAGAGATTGTAAATTCTGTATCTAATGTTACTTCTCCAACTATTTCGGTATCATATCCATTGGTGATAACTGAAACAGGCCGATTTGTTAGTGCTGTAAATTCTTTTTTAGTAGTATAACTTGTAACAGTTATATGATCTGCTGTAGTTACAACTTCTTTTTCTAATTGTTTATGTGTAGCTAACGACTTTTTTGTGAGTTTCAATTTATCATGATACCCAATAGTAGTCCAAGGGTCTCTAAAGTCAGCTATCCATTTAAGCTTCAGTTTTTCTTTTAACTCCTTCCCTATTAGATGAACACTATGAGGAGGACCTGTTGTAATAATAACATCTATATCTGCATTAGAAATATAGGTTTCAAGGTATTTTACGGACGGTTTTACCCAAAATTTACGGGCATCAGGAATAAAAAAATTACCTCTTATATACAATAATAATTTCTGTATAATAGATTGTTTCTCCGTTTTTGCAATGATCCCTTTACTAATCGTTTTAGATTCTTTTTTAGAAAAAATTGCTGCAAAACGATAGGGTTCAAAAATAGGTTGTTTTAGCATTGTAACTCCTTCTGGAATTTCAGAAAGTAATGATTTGTCCAGTAAAGGATATGTCGGATTTTCTGGAATATAAACAATAGGATCAACCCCAAAGCCTTTAAAGTATTTAACAAATTTAAGCCATCGTTGTACGCCAGGACCCCCAGCTGGTGGCCAATAATATGTAATAAGTAATACTTTCAAAATTAATTATGAATTCTCTTCCGAAACGTCGGTTTTTCGTCTTTTGTATTCTAAAAACAGGGCTCCAAAAAATAATAAAACAAAGATAAAAGAACTTGCTAAAGTTATTGTACTACCTGTTTTTACTACTTGCGGTTCGAATTTAAATTCGATCGTATGCTTACCTGCCGGCACCTTTAGCCCTCTAAGCATATAATTTACAGGATACATAGTTTCTGGTTCTCCATCTATATATGCTTGCCAACCATTTTTATAATAGGTTTCAGAAAACACAAGGAATCCTGGTTTTTCTGTATATGAATTGTATGCCATATGATTAGGATCCGTTTTAGAAACCGAAACCGTAGAGATACTATCTTTACTAGGAATATAATTGGCTAATTGCTCTTTATACTCTTTTCTAATCACTGCCGTTTTCTTAGTATCTATATCTGCTAATGCATCAAATTCTGATCTATGTCCATCCACAAACTGTAATTCCTCTATAAACCAAGCAGCTCCATTGACAGATGGATTTTCCTGAACTTCTAATTCTATCTTTTCATTCTGCTGAATGACATATTTTACATTAAGCATATTTACAACTTGTAAATTTACTTTTTCACTGCCAATATAGGTGTTGTATATATCATCTATCTTTCTGGGGCGAACCGCAGAATATCCTCCTACTGAATTGAAGAAATAATTGGTATGAGAATTATTAAATCCCCTTGCCTGATCTAAGACTCTATAATAAGACTTATCCTTTAGGATTTTGGTATCTATCGCAGTTGGAGCAAAATAGGATTTATACGTTCGTTTAGTGATAAAAGAATCACTATCTACACTACGACGATCTACGCCTACCAAATCTATAAGGATCAAAATTCCTATCCCCACCAAAGTAATGTTTTCTGTTATTTTTTTCTTTAGGGCAAACCATAAAATCCCTCCCGAGAGTAGTATAAAAATTAGTGAACGAAGGCTGTCACTTTTCATAATCGTAATTCGATCTTCTTTAATGGCATCAAAAATAGCGGGTTGCTCTATAGCTAATTGTACATCCGAAGGTGATTTAAAACTAAATAAACTACCGCCAAACAACCAAAAAAGCAAACACAGCCCTCCAAAAACACCTAGAGAAATAAAAAACTTCTTTTGTCGTTCCAGAAAAGGAATTTTATCATTAAACAGCCTATATAGGCCAAATACAGCAGCAATAGGTACTAATAATTCTAATATTACTTGTATGCTAGAGACCGCTCTAAATTTATTATATAATGGAATGCTATCTACAAAGAAACGGGTGAGAAAATCTAGATTCTTACCCCAGCTCAATACCAATGATAAAAGCATCCCTCCTATCAGCCACCAACGCAATCTACCATTAACAAGTAATACTCCCAATAGGGCTAAAAACACGACGGTAATTCCCAGATAAGGTGGCGCCTCTACAAAAGGTTGCGCACCCCAATACAAGCCTGTTCCATTGGCATAGTAATCCGCCTGTTCAGGAGATTGTCCTATTTCTAATAACTTTTGATAAAATGCAGATTCTTTTCCTAGATCAGAAGCTCGACCTAGTCCCATAAGTTTAGGAATGAATAGATTTAAAGACTCTAATTTTCCATAGCTATACTGAGTAATATACTCATAATCTAATCCATCTTTGACCGTTCCTCCTACATTTTCTTCTGCCAAGAAATTTTTACCTCGAATACTCGCATCTGCATATTCTGATGTGGCTAATAAGGTAGTAGCATTCGTAGCTATCCCTAAGAGAGCTGCTACTACTAATATCGCTGAAGATTTAAAAAAATGAGGAAGCCTTTTTTTTCTGAAAGCATCTATAAAATATGAAATCCCGATAACGAATACCAAAAGCCCAAGATAATAGGTCATCTGGTAGTGATTTGCCTGAATTTCTAATCCCATTGCTAAGGCAGTGAGTAAAAAACCCCATATATATCTTTTCTGAAAAACCAATAAAATTCCAGCAATTACTAGCGGAAAATAAGCTATCGCATGCGCCTTGGCGTTATGTCCAACTCCTATAATGATAATTAAATAAGCAGAAAACCCAAAAGCTAATGCTCCTATAATTGCAATTTTCCACGGAATTCGCATTACTAACAATAAAATATAAAAGCTAATAAAATATAAGAATAGATAATCTGCTGGCCTAGGCAAAAAACGAATCATTCGATCCAACTTATCCATATAATCATGTGGAAATTTAGCTCCTATAGCATAGGTAGGCATCCCTCCATATGCAGCATTGTTCCAATAGGTTTCTTCTCCTGTTTTGGCACGATGCTCATTTTGTTGCTTAGCCATACCCTCATACTGCTTGATATCGTTCTGATATATCATTTTTCCACTAAGAACGGGGTTAAAAAAAGCGAGTGAGGCAATTATAAATCCAAAAACAACCAATAAATGAGGTAAGAGTTTTTTTAAATTAGGCAGCATATGCAAAGTTATTTTTAAGAATAAAGCGGCAAATTAATCAATTTCCTCAAAATCGATGTATTCTCCAACATCTTTATGTGTAGAATTTTGTTTTGCTTTCTTATCTATAGGAACCTCGTTTTTATCAGAAGATTGTGTATGCTGGTATTGATCAAAATGTTGTTGAAATTTTTCTCCAGCCTTCTTTGTGACATATCTAAGCAATAGAGGACCAAATAAACGCGTTACTATCTTTAGTCCATAATATATCAGTAATAGAATGAGAATTACCTTTAATACCCCTAATAAAGAAGCTTCTTGCATATTATTTTTATCCAAAAATAGGGAACTCCCTGAACAATTACAGGAAGTCACTCCTAAAAAAATGATAAAATCTGCTATATTTGAACCAAATCTAATAAATATGATCCCTAAATCTATGTTATTGACTGTTTGCCTTTTCCTACTTGGGCTTACAGTATCGGCACAGTATACCGAGAAAATCAATACCAATAGACCTGGTAGCTCTCAAGGTGCATTTTCTGTTGGTAACAATGTACTGCAAGGAGAAGGCGGTTTTGGTTTTGGCAAACAAAAACATGCGCTTTTAAATACCAAAACAAATGTATTTTATATTGATTATGCTGTTAGATACGGCCTGCTGATCGAGCAATTAGAAATCAATCTTACAGGAAGGTTTAGAAGTGAAGGTATCAAACGAACAATTGGTGCTAATGAAGAAAAAATTAGAAAAACTGATTTTGAATACAATACTATAGGTCTAAAATATCTAGTCTATGATCCGTATAAAAATCCAAAAAAGAATGATTCTTTAGACTACGCAAAGTTAAAAAGCTGGAAAGAAACCTATAAATTTAGATGGAAATATCTAATCCCTGCTGTTTCTATTTATGCAGGTGTAAATTATGTAAATGCTGGAAATGCGTTTACATTTGCTAATGATGCTACATTTAGCCCTAAGTTTGTGTTAATGACTCAAAACAACTGGAATACTAGCAAATCTGGTAGTTGGGTATTAGTAACTAATTTTATTGTCGATAAAATAACAACAGAAAATCCAGCATTTGGCTGGTTTGTGACCAGTACCCATACACTTAATGATAAATGGGCTGTATTTGCCGAATACCAAGGACAAAAAAGTGATTTCTACAGTGATAATATCCTTAGGCTTGGTGGTGCTTACTTGTTTAATAATGACTTGCAGATAGATGCTAATATTGCCACTAACTTTAAAGACACTCCGTCTATATTTAATTTTAGTGTAGGAGCATCGTATCGATTTGATTGGCATAAAAAAGATGAAGTTATCCTCCCACCTGGATACAAAAGTGGTATCGAAGAAGTTGAAGAAGAGGAAAACATAGAAGGTGATGGTGAAGAAAATATAGAAGAGTTTGAAGAAGAAGAAAATGACAGCTTAAAACAAGAAAGAGCTCCATTTGTCAATGATTTTGAGGATGAAAGTCATAGAGAAGCTATGGAAAATGATCTCGATGAAAGAAGAACAGCGGAACGGTTAGAGCGAGAAAAAATTGAACAAGAAAAAGTAGACAAAAAGAACAGTAAGAGATCCAAAAAAGAAGAACGAAGAAGATTA
Source organism: uncultured Aquimarina sp. (assembly GCA_947493495.1). Taxonomy (GTDB): domain Bacteria; phylum Bacteroidota; class Bacteroidia; order Flavobacteriales; family Flavobacteriaceae; genus Aquimarina. The sequence goes on along the minus strand of CANLRN010000018.1, from coordinate 50,456 downwards.
AAACGCGAAGCGAAAGAGGCGAAAGAAGAAGAAAAAGCTAAACTAAAAGCGGAAAAAGAAAAGCAAAAAATGATAGAAGAGATAGATGCCGAGCTTGATAAAATGGAACAAAACGAAGGAAGTGAAGATGATGAACTTAAAAAAATCGAAGAAGAGCTTAAAAAATTAGAAGAAGAAACCGGAGATCCTCAAAAAGAGAAAGAGAAAAAACCTGTCGAAGAAGATGTGGATGCCGAATATGAAAAGCTGAAAAAAGAGCAAGAGAAAACAAAAAAGGATGATGAAAAACGCAGAAAAAAAGAAGAAAAAGAGCGCTTAAAAGAAGAGAAAAAAAGAAAAAAACAAGAAGAAAAACTAAAAAAACAAGAAGAGAAACGTAAGAAAAAAGAAGGCAACTAAAATAAATAGTAATTTTTCTATATAATAATACCGCTGATTACATATATAATCAGCGGTTTTTTTAGTACCAACTCATTATTATTTACACGCAGATCTATTTATTTGCAAAATCTTAAGTTGATATAATTGATTCATAAAATCATTCTTTTCTATTAAGTATATTTGATAAAAGGGTTATATATTTGTTATGAATTAGTGCACCTATATGATTACTATCAAAGAAATTACTTCTAAAGGAGATTTAACCACTTTTGTTAAGTTTCCTTTTAAATTATATAAAGATTCACCTTATTACGTTCCTTCTATAATTAAAGAAGAATTGGACGTAATGAATCCTGATAAGAATCCGGTTTTCAAAAATGCTGAAGCTAAATATTTTCTTGCCTATAAGAACAATCAAACTGTTGGTAGAATAGCGGCTATCATTAACTGGATAGAAGTAAATGAACAAAAAAAACCTAAAGTACGTTTTGGCTGGTTTGATGTTATTGATGATATAGAAGTTACTAAAGCATTATTGGATAAAGTTGCACAATACGGAAAACAAAATGCATTAGAATATATCGAAGGACCTGTAGGGTTTTCTAATATGGACAAAGCAGGGATTCTTATTAAAGGTTTCGATGAGCTCAATACGATGATTACCTGGTATAATTATCCATACTATGCGAAACATATGGAAAAATTGGGACTAGAACAAGCTGCCACTTGGGTAGAATATAAAATTAAGGTTCCTAAAAAAACGAAAGATAAGGTTATCAAATTTGCTAACATAATTAAAGAACGTTATCAACTCTCGCTCATAAAATTTAGCAAGGGGAAAGAAATTTTAAGATATGCAGATGATATGTTTGATTTGCTTAATAAGACATATAGTAGCTTACAAACATTTGTACCTATCCAACAATATCAGATAGAAATGTATAAGAAAAAATATCTTCCATACCTTAACCCAGATTACATAACCTGTATTACTGATAATACAGGAAAACTTATTGCTTTTTCTATTGTTATGCCTTCATTTTCTAAAGCCCTAAAAAAAATGAATGGCAAAATCTATCCATTAAAATTTTTACATATCTTAAAAGCACAACGCAGAAATGACACTGCTGCTTTTTACCTTATTGGAGTAGATCCAGAATATCAGAACAAAGGAGTTACTGCACTCATTTTTAAAGAAATGAATGAAACATTTATTCGCAATGGCATCCAAGTTGTAGAAACTAATCCAGAATTAGAAGAAAACAAAGCCATCCAGGCTTTGTGGAATGACTATGAGCATGAGCAACATAAAAAACGAAGAACGTACAGGAAAAGCATATAATATAAGCCGTACTATAAATATTGTTACTAAGACATTAAATGGAGTAATTAAAAAATAGTATAGCCTAATAGTATAGAAAATGCTCTATAGCTAAATTCATTAATTTGAAATCCTTCTTGAGGCAAACTTCTTTCTGTCATATATCTGACTTCAATGCCGTATCTATCCTTGTACTTATAGCCAAAACCAAATAAAAAATTTGCTCCCGTACTAAATTCTCGTTCATCTCCTGAATTAATTAAAATTTTAGAACCCAAATTAATATCATAAGAAAAACCTGTATTTAGAAAAAGTTTTGAGCTATCATTAAGATACATATAATGCCTAATTCCTAGAGGCAATTCTATGGATGTGTAATTAATAGAAACTTCAACTTCTATTTCATTTACAAATGTAACAGGGCGAATAAAAAAGACATCATCTTTACTAAAATGTTGAAAAGTCGGTTCGATAAAAAATGCCCATTTATTTCTAAAATACGGAATAACTCCTTCTATATCAACTCCTATACGATATCCTACTGAATTAAAAGAAAACGTATTCGTAAAACCTATTCCTCCAGATACTGTTGTCTCTACTGAAGCAAAATTGACTCCAGGTCGTATTGCCAGCCCAAACAGCTTCTTTTTCTCTTTATTACTTATGCCTGTATTTGGTAGAACACTACTATCTCCAGTACACTCATTATATTCTTTAAACAAATAGACTAGGTCATCTTTTTTATACTCAGCTTTCTTTATGTTTTTATTTTCTATATGATCATCACATTGTAGTTCATTATATAACTGTTGTCTGTATGCATTATTTTTTCCTATTTTATTATCTATATTTAAAAATGCTTTGTACACTAATAATTTTATATCTCCATCATCTTTTTTATAGAAAAAGCGATCATACCTTTCTTGTCTATATTCATACAAAGTAGCTTTACCATCAATCAGAACTTCTAAAAACACCCTTTTTTCTTTTCTGTTTAGTTTACCCTCATTATCCAGATCACTTGCTTTATCACTAGAAGTATCTATATATACTGTTTGTCTAATATATTTTGATCTTCCGTTATCAAAACCGAATTCCTTAACCAGATGTATACTTTTTTGTGCTGCTGTAGCCTCTTCTGAAGATTTATAACTAAACGCTATAGGGCTTAATCTCCAACCTTCATTTTTAATAAAACAATGTACTTTTTGATCTAAATTATCTATATAATATCCTTTTTCATATTTGATTTGTGAATATCCAGAGAAAGTTGAAATGAATACTATAAAAATAGTTATTAGTGTATATTGTTGTTTCACTATAGTTGTTTTTTTATTCAATGTTATTTTTGAAAAGGAAGTCTATACTTGTAGATAATTAGTCAAAGAAGGATTCAAATGATACATTACAAATACTTTTCAAAATGCTAAAAAATATAATTATCGTAAAAAAGTATGTAATGCAACTTCATTTTTTTATCCTCCGTTTAACCTTGTTTTCACAACTCTTATACCATCTAAATTGGTATAAAACCCTTTATTTATTTTATTATGTTACAAATAATGGTTTATCTGCCATCATTTCATGTACCTCAGTAGCAATAGCACCCAATTCTTTTTCATTTTCTATATTATTGATTACACGATCGATCAATGTTACAATCTCCGCCATATCATTTTCTTTTAATCCACGTGTAGTTATTGCTGCAACTCCAATACGTATCCCCGAAGTTACAAATGGTGACTTATCATCAAAAGGAACCATATTTTTGTTCACAGTAATTTCTGCAACTCCCAGTGCTTCTTCTGCTTGTTTTCCAGTAACCTCTTTGTTTCGTAGATCAATGAGCATCATATGGTTATCTGTACCGTCAGAGATCACTTGATATCCTTTATTTACAAACGCTTCTGCCATAATAGCAGCATTTTTCTTCACTTGTATGATATAATGCAAAAACTCATCAGATAATGCTTCTTTAAATGCAATAGCTTTGGCAGCAATTATGTGCTCTAGAGGACCTCCTTGGTTTCCAGGAAAAACAGCACTATCTAATAAAGAAGACATCATTCTTTTTTTACCACTCTTTAGAGTAATCCCAAAGGGATTTTCGAAATCTTTACCCATTAGTATTAATCCACCTCGTGGGCCTCGCAATGTTTTATGAGTAGTAGTAGTTACTACGTGACAATGCGGTATAGGATCTGCTAATACTCCTTTAGCGATAAGACCAGCTGGATGTGCAATATCTGCCATCAAAACTGCCCCAACGTTATCTGCTATTTCTCTAAATCTTTTATAATCAATCTCTCTAGAATATGCAGAAGCTCCGGCAATAATCATTTGCGGTTTTTCTGCAATAGCAATTTCCTGAATCTTATCATAATTTAATCTACCTGTCTCCTTCTCTACTCCATAAAAAACAGGATTGTATAATTTACCCGAAAAATTAACTGGTGAGCCATGAGTAAGATGTCCTCCATGTGATAGGTCAAATCCTAATACTTTATCTCCAGGTTTAAGACACGCATGATATACAGCTACATTAGCTTGTGATCCAGAGTGAGGTTGTACATTGGCATAGGCTGCCCCAAATAACTCTTTAGCACGATCAATAGCAATTTGTTCTACCACATCTACCACAGCACAACCTCCATAGTATCGTTTTCCAGGGTATCCCTCTGCATATTTATTCGTCAATACAGAACCTGCTGCTTCCATTACTTGTTCACTCACAAAATTCTCTGAAGCAATCAATTCTAACCCATTAATTTGACGTTCTTTTTCGTCCTGTATTAAATCAAAAATCTGTTCGTCGCGTTGCATGTTTTCTTATTTATCAAATAGATGCCAAAAATAGGAACATTCCATAAAATAAGTATATGGAATTCTAATAAATATAAACATTTTCTTCACAATTAAGAATAATGCATTTTTTAAACAATTTTTACATAAATAAAAATATTTTAACCATTCGATTATCATATATTTGAATTATAAAATGCCAATGATTTAAAAAAAACAGATGTCAATAACTGCTAATAATCCTGATCGTAAAACCTGGATACAAACTCCAAAGAATACAGATTTTCCTATACAGAACATTCCTTTTGGCGTATTTCTCACCAGAGATGACATTATAACCATAGGAACTCGTATTGGTAATACTGCTATTGACCTTGGAGCTTTGCATCAGCTTGGTTATTTTGAAGAAATCCCCCTCACTGATGATATCTTCTTGCAAGACTCTTTAAACGACTTTATTTCTGATGGTAAAAAGACCTGGAGATTAGTACGAAATCGTATAGCAGATATTTTTGATGCTAAAAACGATACACTAAAAAACAACAAAGAACATTGTAATATAGTCCTTTTTGCCTTAGATGAAATAGAAATGCAATTGCCCGTAACTGTCGGAGATTATACAGACTTCTATAGTAGTTTAGAACATGCGACTAATGTGGGTAAAATGTTCAGAGACCCCGATAATGCATTACTTCCTAATTGGCTTCATATCCCAGTAGGTTATCACGGGCGTAGCAGTTCAATCATTCCTTCTGGTATACCTATACACAGGCCACAAGGGCAAAAATTAATTAATGGTACCGAAAATCCTATTTTTGGGCCATCGAGACTGGTAGATTTTGAATTAGAAATGGCTTTTATTACTACCGATGCTAATCACCTAGGAGAACCTATACCTATTGATGAGGCTGAAAACTATATTTTTGGATTAGTGATGCTTAATGATTGGAGTGCTAGAGATATTCAAAAATGGGAATATGTACCGTTAGGTCCATTTTTAGCTAAAAACTTTGCTTCTTCAATTTCACCTTGGATTGTTACACTAGATGCATTAGAACCCTATCGTGTTACCGGCCCTAAACCATTAAAACAGCAATTACCCTATTTGCAATATACAGGAAATAAAAGTTTTGATATACATCTAGAAGTTGCTTTACAGCCCGAAAATGCTAAAGAAACCATTGTTTCTAAAAGTAATTTTAAATATATGTATTGGAATATGGCGCAACAATTAACCCACCATACAATAAATGGATGCCCTGTTAACTCTGGAGATATGATGGGCAGTGGTACTATATCTGGCCCTACTCCGGATTCGTATGGCTCCATGCTAGAATTAAGTTGGAGAGGTGAAAAACCTGTCCAATTAGCCGAAGGAGGTAGTCGTAAGTTTATAGAGGACAATGATACTGTTATTATTCGAGGCCATTGTGACAAAAATGGAGTCCGAATTGGTTTTGGAGAAGTTTCTACTAAGGTATTACCTGTATTTAAAAAGTAAAATTACTTGTTCCTATGTATAAACCTCAAAGTAACTTTTGGGGTTTTTTTAGTATCTTTTGGCATCAAAATTGAATTGATTTCCCTCAAATACCTTAAATTATGAAACAATTTCTACTTTTATTATTAGTTGCTGCTTGTAGTATTTCTTGCAGTAGTAAGAAAAAAACTTTCACTGCATTAAATACAGGTAATTATGATCAGGCGATTCGTACTTCTATAGAAAAATTAAGAACCAATAAATCTAAAAAAGGAAAACAAGAGTATATTATTATTCTAGAAGATGCCTTTGCAAAAGCATCGGAGCGAGATACACAAGCCATTAATTTTCTAGAAAAAGAAGGAAATCCCGCTAATCTAGAACGCATTTATAACTCATACAAAGCCTTACATAATAGACAGGAACGTATCAAACCTTTGCTTCCTCTTTATCATGTAGAATCAGGACGAAACGCTAATTTTACTTTTAAAAATTACAATCAAGAAATCCTAGATACTAAAGAGAGGTTATCAACATACCTCTATAACAATGCCTCATCTTTGCTTAGCAGAGCCAAAAGTAAGAAAGAATATCGCGATGTATACAATGACCTAATTTATCTTAATAAAATCACTCCTAACTATAAGAATACCAAAGCTCTGATTGAAGAAGCTCATTTTAAAGGTACTGATTTTGTAAAGGTAATCATGAAAAATCAAACTCGTGTAGTAATTCCAAAAAGATTAGAAGATGATTTATTGAATTTTAATACCTATGGCCTAAATGATCTTTGGACCGTATATCATAATGCTCCCCAACGTTCAATTACTTATGATTATCTTATGGAACTCTCCTTTAGAGAAATAAATATCTCTCCAGAACAAGTGAGAGAACGACAATTAGAAAGAGAAAAAATCGTAAAAGACGGATGGCAATATTTAGTGGATGAGAATAATGACTTTGTATTGGACGAAGATGGTAAAAAAATAAAAGTCGATAAAATGGTAACAGTACGATGCGAATATTATGAGTTTATACAACGTAAAGAAGCTCAGGTAGTAGGCAAAGTACAATACAAAAACCTTTCTACAAAACAACTATTAGATGCCTTTCCTATTTCCAGTTCGAACATATTCGAACACATATATGCCAATTACAATGGGGATAAACGTGCATTAGATGATGATCTAGTTAGATACTTGGGACTACAAGCCGTTCGATTTCCTACCAATGAACAAATGGTATATGACTCTGGTGAAGATTTAAAAAATAAATTAAAGAATATTATTAGCAGATATCGATTTTAAGCCCACTTTACATTAAGAAACCTATTACAGTTTTCAGTTGCTGCAAAATATAACGCTACACTACATTTTTAAGTTTCAGCATACGGTGCTATGCTAAAACTTATAAAATGTCATATTCTATTGTATCTGAAAGCTTCATAACGAAATTCTAATGCATAAGGAGGGTTGAATTTACTAGAGTAAAATATTCTTTGTTCATATCGAAATTTTGTAATATAAATTAAAATTGCAAATCCTATAAGGAAATCCCATTTTTTAAAAATATTTATCGAACAATGATTCAATATATAAATTGAACTTGACACCAAATTATAACAAATAAGCATATATTTTAACACGTTTTTTCAAACATTTAAGAATTATACATCTTTAATTATTAAATGTTTAACACTAAATAGTTTTACACCTAACTTTTAATAAAAAACAATCTCACTAATTTTATATTGAACATTAAATATTAAAACCAACTTAATTATTTAAAAGCTTCAACAAAAAGTACTGCGCTAGTAACAACGTAGAGTTTTATTTAGAAGTTTTTATAATTTTCAATCCAACTATTGGATAAAATAACCTTATACACAAAAAATGAAACCACTCCTGATTACCCTATTATTACTATTAGTATCATTACCTGTACAATTATTCTCTCAAGACAGTGATCTCTTTGATGAGTTAGATAAATTAACAGTACAAGATAACAATGAAGTTATAGCTACCTTTAAATCTACCAGACTCATGCTCGGTCAATCCACAGAGCGAGTTAGAAAAAGCCAACTTCACTTTAGGGTTTCTCATGTGTTTAGTAAAATAATAGGGATTGACAATTTTTTCGGATTAGATAATCTAAATAATATGCATCTAAGTTTTGAGTATGGTTTAACAGATCATATACAATTAGGATTCGCAAGATCTAATAAACCTGACAAGACATATTCTGGAACCTTAAAACTAAGCTTATTAAGACAAAAGTCTGGCAAAACAACGTTTCCCATCTCAATATCATATTTTGGCGGAATTGATTACAAATCTAGAAATTTTGCTCCCGAAGAGAGAGACAGAGACTTTCAAGGAAGAATAGATTATATAAATCAAATCTTATTGAGTAGAAAAATGGGAGAGCATCTGTCTTTACAAATTTCTCCTACTTGGATTCATAGAAACTTAACAGATGCCTCTAGTGAACCAAATGAAATATATTCTATCGGTGTTGGAGGCAGGTATTTATTCTCTGGATCTACCTCTATTAACATAGAATATTTTTACACACTACCGACATTTGATTTGCACGATACTAAAAAAGATGCATTAACCATCGGGTTTGATATTGAAACTGGAGGGCATGTGTTTCAACTTTTTTTTACCAATGCCTTTGCATTACATCCAGGTAAATTTGCTATCAATCAAAGCGGTGATTTCTTTAATAGAGATATCAATTTTGGTTTTAGCTTATTACGAACTTTTAAAATATAAACACAATTAAATATATATATAAACTCTAAAACTCACGAATTATGAAAAATCGCACATTATTATTATCAATTCTTATGGTGGTATCAATAGCTACCAATGCACAAGAAAAATTAATAACCAGAACAGGTGAAATTACATTCAAATCTAAAACACCTATCGAAAACATAGAAGCTAAAAACTCGCAAGTTGCTAGTATTTTTTTAGTAGATAAAAAAACGATCGCGTTTAATGCCTTATTGCGATCTTTTAGATTTGAAAAAGCGCTAATGGAAGAACATTTTAATGAAAAATATGTGCATTCCGACAAATATCCATCTGCTAAGTTCGAAGGAGTCATACAAGAAGATATCGACCTAAAAAAATCAGGAACTTATAATGATGTCACCGTAAAAGGTACTATGGATTTCCATGGAGTAACCAAACCTATGGAAGTCAGCGCAAGTATTATTGTAAGCCAAGATGGTTCAGTTAATTTTGCCTCAATGTTTTTGATAAAATTAGAGGATTATAAAATAGAAGTACCCTCATTGGTTAAAGATAAAATATCAGGAAAAATCCAAGTAAATGTTGCGGCAAATTACACGAAACAAGAAAGAGACTTAAGTGCTCTCTCCAACTAATTAGACTTCACCTTTTTCTTAATAAAGCATATACTGCAAAATACAGTACATGAAACAAACATTAAGATGTAAAGAAAATTGCTTTGAAAAAGAAAAAGGTGATGTTTAAAAATTCTAATAAAAGAACGAAATAGTATATGTTCTTACTTACAACTTATTTTTATTATTAAATAATTAAAAAAATAAAATTATGAAAAAGAAGGTTTTCATATTACTAATTGGCTCACTATTTATATCTGGTAGTTTTTATGGATATTATTTATATAACAAACCCCATAAAGACATTCAGAATTCACAAGCAAACTTATACACAGCTGCTGATGAATTGATTGCTCAATTTGTAGATAACAAAAAAGAAATATCTGACCAACTTATTAATAAGGTCATAGAAATAACAGGAATAGTTACTACTGTAGAAAAAACCCCTAAAAATATTGTAGTAGTTATGAATCAAGGTATCAAATTCGAACTTGATAAAGAAAATACAGAAATAGCTAATGGACAAACCATCAAAATTAAAGGTGTCTATAGTGGTTTTGATGAAATGTTCAATGAAATAACTTTAGTAAGATGCTATTTAACAAATTAAAGTATATCAGTATATCAATTAAAGTATGTATTCTATTCTTCGTGACTGGATGTATCTCAGAAAATGCAGAAGAATTGTTTCCCACTAATGATGCAGAAGCTACTTTAATTTATGAAAATAGTTTAAAGTCGATTATAGAAAATAAATGTATTAATTGCCACAATTTTCACTTAGAAGGTTCTAACAGATACGACAACTTCGAGAAAACAAAGTCTTCAATTAGTCAAATGTTAGAACGCATTAATTCTAATTCTAATATTTCTATGCCTCCGGATGAATCTCCACAATTAAGTGAGGATGAAAAGCTAGTTTTTCAAGAATTCTTAGCTGTTTTAAATTCTGATGGAGGAGAACCTCCGATAGAAGAAGAAAAGATTATATTGACCTTTACAGCTTATAAATATCCGATATTCGAAGAACGCGGTGGTGTTAGCGGTACTTTTAGAAATATACAATATCAGTTTAATCAAGATTATACTGAACCATTAGACATGCTAAAAGATGCCGATGTAAGAATTATAACGAATTCTGTTGATATTGATGGAGAAGAAGGATTACGAACTATGAATGTAGGGAAACATTTTTTCGCCTTTTTTAGTCCTATAATTGAGGGGCGGGTAGTTAGTTACAATGATACAGAAGCTATTATTAGTTTTACTATGAATGATAACACGCAGAATGTTAATCTTGATGTCTCCATAGAAAATAATAAACTAATGTTAAGTGGAACAATTGAGGATATGAACCTTTTCAATTGGGAAGATTCATACAAAGAATTAGAAACTGTTTGTGGCGAATTTCACATGAATAAAGTTTGGCCAGATATTGATATTAAATTAGAAATACCTATATCTAATTAACATATATCTAGACAAGAATAGTAAAGTAGTACTACATCAACATCACATCAATATTTATACAAACTGATGTAAAACTTGCGGAGTAATGGCGCTATGTGATGCATGGTGAACTGTTACTCCGTTCTTAATTACAATAAACTGAGGAGATTCATGAAACACTTGAAACTTAGCAGAAATTTCTGAGGAAATATCTCTATTACTTAATAAATCTAAGTAATACAAATCCACTTGATCTTCTGTTAAATCAAAACTACTTTCAAAATTTCTAATGACCATTCTACTTATACCACAACGTGTAGAATGCTTAAAAATGGCTTGTGTTTTGGTTTTGGATCTCTTAGCAATAGTAGCTAATTGACCTATAGATGTAATTTGTTGCCAAGGTAATGGCTGTTTTTCTTCTTTAATTTCTTTACTATCAGATCCAAATATTTTATTAAATATTCCCATAAACTCAAGTTTTTAAATGTAAAGTCGGATAAAAGTAATAAAAATTACAACTATGAATAATAAGTCTATTAATTAACTTAAGAAGTGGTGTAAACTTTTTTCAATTTACTAAAAAAGTTTACACCACTTCAATATAATCAATCGGTTGTAAAATATTTTTAATTATTCTTTTATAAACTTAACTGAACTGTTTGTTTTTTTATCAATTAATAAATAGAAACCTTTACGCAATTGAGAAACATCAATAGCAGATTTTTCGCCCGATAATACCTCTTGCGACTTTAGTATTTTTCCTGTAATATCAGTAATTAAAATAGTATGATTTTTTTCTAATCCATCCAGAAAAATAGTATTCTCTACAGGGATTGGATATATACTAATTTTAGCAAAATCAAAACCGTCTACAGATAATACCGAAGTCGTAAAATCTATCCAATTGATATTGAATAAAAACCCATTACCGCCATTATATTCAAGCTTAATATCTTGTACTCCATCTTCTGGTAATGTTATTGTGGTAGTAATAGTTTGCCAATTTTGCCAACCTCCAGTTCCAGAAACCGTTACTGTTTCTAGGTTTACACCATTACTAGATATTGTAATTGAACCTCCTTGAGAGGCAGAGGCTACTCTAAAGTTTACAGTATATACACCAGCAATATCAGCGTTTATTTTATATTCAGTATAATCTCCATCTTCTATAAATCCAATATTACTTCCTCCTCCTGTATCTGCTGTGTTTTCAGTTTGTATACCGTTTTGCGATTCATAATCTTCTGCTTCTACCAGACCAGGTATACTAATAAAGCAATCATTTAAGGGATCATTCGGGCATATATCATCTGCATTTGCTACAAAACCTTGCGGTTGTATACAGCTCACTATACTGTTATCAGGATCTCCTAGATTATCATTATCTGCATCTTCATAAAAAACTGACGTGCTACAATTATCTTCACGCTTTTCTACAGACAATATTAAAGAACTTATTCTCCCTCCGGTTTCATCAAAGGTAACAGATACATTATTAGTACCTTGGTCTAGCAAGGCTATATCTACAGGAATTTCTATCACTCCAAAAAAACCAATACGATTTGCTTGATCGTATCCTTTCCAATCAGTTGGGATAGTAACAGGAGTTCCATTTACCAAAATTTCGTTTGGTAAATTTGTTGAAACCTCATTATTTACCCTACCTACTCCTAGCCGTAATGTAGCTACTCCTTCTTGCCCAGTACCTAAATCAACATCTGCAAATTCAAACGTGTTTGCTACATTTGCATTTATCCTAAATGTTGGAGCTCTGTCTGGATTTACCGTGGTAGAGGTTACTGTACCGTAATATTTTTTTCTAACAATACTTTTTGTAAAATTTGGTGCCGATGTATATGTAACTTTTAGTACCACAGTTTCGCCATCATCCAAAGAAATAGTACTAGGTAGTGATGTAGCCGATGTAATGGTATACGAAGGCTGTTCAATATTAAACACTTTGAGGCTTCTAGTTTCTACAGTTGTAATATCTGTTAATCCAGAAAGCATATTTAGCGCAACTGTCTTATTTTCATTATCCAGATTATTAAAAGCTAGATACAATTCATTACCATCCAGAAAACTTTGCACTTGCACATCAACATCCTCACTTTGAATAAATGTTCTATTCCCTTTTACGCCAGACCATAACTTATAAAAATTTTCTTTGTAAGATGGAACCCAATTACTAGGAGTATACGGATCAGTTGGCAACTGATTTAAAGGTCTAAACAATGCAGGAACATAAGGAGTAGTCCTAACACCATCTCTGTAATAAAAATTAGCTTTTCCTGTAATAAAAGGAACTGTAAAAGCCATATTATCTTGTCTTTCCATAAAATTAAAAAGCATACTATTAATGCCTCGTATAGAAATAGCGCTTTCGGGTTCATTATATCCTTCTGGATATCCTTTTTCTATAATTCCATACTCAGTGATAGCTATTTTTTTGGGAGTTCCGAATTTTTCTACAGTATACGTATCTATAAGATCAAGAATTGCTTCAGAATTGCTTCCCGAACGTCTGTTATCTTGTCCTGCAATATTTACTCCATCATAAGTATGCACTGAAATAGCATCCATATACTCCCCTGCAATATCAATAAACATTTTCATTCTATCTTCCCAATGTCCAAAATCAAAACGTTCCATAGATGGCCAGGCGCTAGAATATCCTACCATTTTCATGTTTGCTAATTGTGGAGTTTCTTTCACTCTTTTTCCTAGAGTAGCAAACCATTCTGCCATACGTACGCGTACTAACTGCTGATCCGGTTGATCTACAGTAAATTCATCATCATCAGAATGAATAAATGGTTCATTCATAGGTTCCCAGAATTCTGCACGATTTTCATCATTTACCTCATCTAACCAATATTCTACAGCCCAATCAGCAGCGGCCTCCCTATCAAGATTGTAACGTAATACATTATTGGGTTGCGTGGTTGCAACAAATTTTGAAACTGCTCTAATTTGAGAATCATCAGTTCCCGGAGTATAAGAAGGATAATCCCCAACCACTCCTGTTTGCTGTCTTGCAAAAGTGAACGGTCCAAAAAATCTTCTTCCTTGGGTTACATCATATTGTTCTATAAAAGAGTTAATATCAGCATCGTTGAAAGATTTATCGTGTATTACAAAATATTTATCTCTTTCCAGATAGCTTACATTATCCAAAAACCGTTGTTCTTCGATATCAATATTTACAGTAGACTGAGCTTGTGTTGTTAAAGAATATAATACTAGAGAAACTAATAAAAGTGTATGCTTTTTCATAAAATATAGTTATTTAGTTCATCTTTGATATGTATATTTTTATTTCAAAGTGTATCCTTTATATTACAATAGCGGTAGTTTTTCAGCTTAGATTAACTACATCTAAAAAAATTAAAATATAAAAACAAACTATGATAGGTCGATACATTATTTAAGATGAATTTGGCTAATTTTTGTGACCAAAATTAAAATTTATTTAATGTTGATACAAGCACAAATCCGCTCAAGATAGGTACATATCCGTTTAAAAAGTAATTACACCTCTATAACAATTATCTTAAAATGCCATTTTGACTGTATTTTAAACTAAAAAACAGACAATATGACCGATTATTTTTATGGGAACATAGTTTGATTAACTTTTATAAAAAAAATATAACCTAATAGAATACTAATAAAATCACCATAAGTGTACTACTTAATTTTTAATAGTTGATTTTCATTTTACCAAAAAAACAAACAGATGAATTTTAATAATTTCACTATAAAATCTCAAGAAACCATCCAGCAAGCGCAACAACTTGCACAGGGTTATGGGCATCAACAAATAGAAAATGAACACATTTTTAAAGCTATTTTCAATGTAGATGAAAATGTGTTACCCTTTTTATTAAAAAAACTAAATGTAAATCTCTCTCTGTTACAGCAATTGCTAGATAGCACATTAGAGAGTTTTCCAAAAGTAAGTGGAGGAGAAATCCAATTATCCAGAGAAGCAGGTAAATCTGTTAATGAAGCGAGCATCATTGCAAAAAACATGAAGGATGAGTTTGTATCTATAGAACACCTAATTCTTGCTATTTTTAAGTCAAAAAGTAAAATTGCTCAAATACTAAAAGATCAAGGAGTTACCAAAAAACATCTCAATGAAGCTATACGAGAAATTAGACAAGGAGAACGAGTGACCTCCCAAAGCGCCGAAGACACCTATCAATCCCTAAATAAATATGCGAAAAATCTAAATGAACTCGCTGAAAACGGAAAACTAGACCCCGTAATAGGAAGGGATGAAGAGATTCGTAGAATACTACAAATACTCTCTAGGCGTACAAAAAACAACCCTATGTTAGTCGGAGAACCTGGTGTTGGTAAAACTGCAATAGCAGAGGGATTAGCACATAGAATTATTGCAGGGGACATTCCAGAAAACCTAAAACATAAAGAAATATATTCATTAGACATGGGAGCACTAATTGCTGGTGCCAAATTTAAAGGAGAATTCGAAGAACGTCTAAAAGCAGTTATAAAAGAAGTAACGAACTCTAATGGGGATATTGTATTGTTTATCGATGAGATTCATACACTCGTTGGAGCTGGTGGTGGACAAGGAGCTATGGATGCTGCCAATATCTTAAAACCTGCATTAGCGCGAGGTGAATTACGCGCCATAGGAGCTACTACATTAGATGAATATCAAAAATATTTTGAAAAAGATAAAGCATTAGAAAGACGTTTTCAGAAAGTTATTGTCGATGAGCCTGATACAGATAGTGCGATTTCTATCCTGAGAGGAATCAAAGAAAAATATGAAACTCATCATAAAGTCCGTATAAAAGATGAGGCTATTATCGCAGCCGTAGAGTTATCGCAGCGATATATCACCAATAGATTTTTACCCGATAAGGCTATTGATTTAATGGATGAAGCTGCTTCTAAACTACGAATGGAAATCAATTCTAAACCCGAAGAGTTAGATGTACTGGATCGCAAGATAATGCAATTAGAAATTGAGATTGAGGCTATCAAACGCGAAAATGATGAGACTAAATTAAAATCATTAAACAGCGATCTTGCAAATTTCAAAGAAGAGCGCGCAGAAATATTCACCAAATGGCAAAGTGAAAAAGAAGTCGTAGATGCCATCCAAAACACAAAAACTTCTATCGAAGAATATAAATTAGAAGCAGAACGCGCAGAACGAAATGGTGAATACGGTACTGTTGCTGAAATAAGGTATGGAAAAATTAAAGAAGCGCAAGAAAAATTAGACACACTACAAGACCAGCTAGCTGCACAACAACATACATCTTCTCTGATTAAAGAAGAAGTGACCAATGATGATATTGCAGAGGTAGTTGCAAAATGGACAGGGATACCAGTAACTAAAATGCTACAGAGTGAACGCGAAAAACTATTAGTTCTCGAAAAAGAATTACAAAAACGTGTTGTAGGACAAACAGAAGCCATACAAGCTGTTAGCGATGCTGTACGAAGAAGTCGAGCTGGATTACAGGACCAAAAGAAACCAATAGGATCATTTCTTTTTCTAGGAACAACAGGAATTGGCAAAACAGAATTAGCCAAGGCACTGGCCGAATATCTATTCAATGACGAGAGTGCTATGACCAGAATTGATATGAGTGAATATCAAGAGCGGCATGCCGTAAGCAGATTAGTCGGAGCTCCTCCAGGATATATCGGATATGAAGAAGGAGGCCAACTAACAGAGGCTGTGCGTAGAAAACCATATTCGGTAGTTTTGTTGGATGAAATCGAAAAAGCACATCCTGATACATTCAATATATTATTGCAAGTATTAGATGAAGGAAGATTAACAGACAATAAAGGAAGAGTTGCCGATTTTAGAAATACCATTATCATCATGACTAGTAATATGGGCAGCCACATCATCCAAGAAAAATTTGAAACCATCCCAGATGTTGATACTGCGATAGAAACTGCAAAAATCGAAGTCCTAGGCTTACTTAAACAATCTGTGCGACCAGAATTTCTAAATCGTATTGATGATATTATTCTATTTTCTCCCTTGACAAAAACCAATATACAAGAAATTGTAGCGATACAGATCAAACACCTTTCTAAAATCATGGAAGAACAGAATATCACTATAACAGCTACTGATGAAGCGATCTCATTTATAGCAGAAAAAGGATTTCAACCTGAGTATGGTGCAAGACCTGTAAAAAGAACTATACAGAAAGAAGTGCTCAATGCATTATCCAAAGAGATTCTTGCAGGCACTATTTCTACAGATAGTACTATTCTATTAGATGAATTTGACGGTAATTTAGTTTTTAGAAATCAAACTAGTGTCGTTAAAGAAAAATGATATAATTCTAATAAAATGATCTCTTCTAATACAGCTTTTAGATTTAGAAGAGATCAAAAGACTAAAAACTAATGACTAAAACTACATGCTTATAAATGTTCAACAATTTTAGAAGCTAAAGTACATAGTTTCAACTATTCCTGATATCAATAAAACATAATCAGACTATATCTATCTAATATTTAACTAAATAAGCATTAAAAAAGAGTGTTGAAATTTGTTTTTTAACAGTATTAACAATCGTCAAAAGTCATACTTAATACAGTTTTAACATGTTTATTAACAAATATAATCCTACAAAGTGAATAACTATTCTTACAAAAAAGCAAACTTTTAAGTACTTTGCTTTCACAATGAAACCAACTATAATAGTATCAATTTACACCTTCGTAGCTACCATATCGTATGGTCAGAGCAAAATAGAAATCTTAAATGATAATAAAGATAAATATGCGCTTATCTGTGAACTTATAAGTAAAGACACACTACAGCAACATGATATAGATTATACTTGCGAAGATACTTCAGAAAAAGGCACACTTACTTATTATTATAACAGTAGAGAATTAAAACATATTCTACACGAATACAAACAAGATCTCATACAATATAAGGATGAGTATTATATATGGGATGATCAATTATTCTTTGGAATCTCAGTTAAAAAAATAGAAGAACATGCTATAGAAGAGCGTTTTCATTTCTATAATTCTAATCCGATTAGCTGTCAATATAAAAATTTTGAAACTCAAAATAATCGAGTATTAAATGAATCAAATGATTGCAAAAATGCATCAAATATTATAGAACGATATGACTTACTGGTAAACTACCAATATTCTGATACAAAAGGCAATTGTATTTTTCCTAAAGGGGTATTGAGAATACTCAAAAAAAATACTATCCAAGGTGATTTAGATGTTCCTTAAAAAAATATGACCTAAATTTCATTCATTTCTTGTTATAAATAACTTTATCAGAATGATATAAATACTCAACATTTGCACTAAACACGCAAAAATTCAAATAAAAATATACTGATTGGTATATTTTAGTATCTTTGAGCTATTAAATTTCATAAAAAATGCCTTCCAAAGCAGAACAAACAGCAGAATTTATTATACAAACTGTAGCTCCTATTTTTAATAAAAATGGATACTCATCTACTAGTTTAAAAGATATCACTTCTGCTACTGGTCTAACTAAAGGAGCTATTTATGGTAATTTCAAAAACAAAGAAGAATTAGCACTAGCTGCCTTTACTGTAACTATAAAAAATATGCTTAGACGTATTACAGTTCATCAAGATACAAGTGATTCTCCAATAAAAAAGCTATTATTAATTACTGATTTTTATAGAAATTATTACGATTATACTAAAGAGCTTGGTGGGTGTCCGATTCTTACTATGGGTGTAGATGCCAAGTATCAAAACCTCTCTCTTTTTCAATATGTACAATATACCATTTCTAAAATACAACGTAATATGGCCAAACTTATTGATATCGGTAAAGAAAAAGGAGAAATACATCGACAAATCGATTCCTCTCTATACGCTAAAAATATATATACAATGATTACGGGTGCAATTTTTATGACGCATACCATGAATGATGCTAGTTATTTGTTAGAAACTATGAATCAAATAGATACGATTATTCTTAAAGAACTAAAACAATAAACTTTTTTTTAATTTAAAATATACCAATTGGTATAAAATATAAATAAATATGCAAACATTACCAAAGACTCTAGAAAGCAAAACTAAAATAAGGTTTCAACATTGTGATCCTTTTAATCACTTAAACAATGCAGAATACATAAATTATATGATCAACGCCAGAGAAGATCAGGTCATTGATCATTATAACCTTGATTTTTTTAAAATGGCTGAAAATCAAGGAATAAGCTGGGTTGTAGGCACTAATCAAATTGCGTATCTAAAACCTGCTTTCTTAATGGAAACTGTCGTTATTGATTCGCAACTATTCAAATATTCTGAAAATGAACTTATGGTAGAAATAAAAATGTGGAATCACAATAAAACTCAGTTAAAATCTATCTTATGGAGTTCTTTTGTACATTTCAATCTACTTAAACAAAAACGTTGGAATCATGATGCTAAGCTAATGGAACTATTCAGCACCGTTGTTAATCCAATAGAAGTCTCTTCTTTTAATGAGAGAATTTCTTCTTTCAAAACTCAAAAGATGTAACATCTATATCAGAATTAGGTCTATTAAAGGTATCTTAACTAAACAAAAGATGCTCAATATGAAGTCTTCAGGAAGTTATAACAGCTCTCTTAAAAAAAGAAGTGTCTATTTTTATATAGCTTTTTTTATGATAGCTATCATTTCTATGGGAATTGTAGCTTGGAAATTGCAAATGTTTGATTAATTATTTCCATCTTTTAAGAAGTCTTAATTGAAAAAAATCTTTCCTATTTAAAAATTTTCTTTACTTTTTATATTCAATTACCCCCAATCGTCTCTAAATTATAAGTCTTGAGCAATGCTTGTTAATGGAACTAAATTGAATATAAAAAGTAAAAAAACTTTTTTTGAATGTAAAGAAGGTATATTTTTTTCCAAAAACACTAAATAACTTTAACATATTTTCAGCATAAGCATTTCTTAAAAATTGAGCTGTTACACTTATCACAAATCATAGAATCATTTTTATTATAAACATTTAATAAATTACTTGATTTTTCTTTTAACAATAGAAAGAAAATTCTTCCTTTAATGACAATTTAAAGGGTACAAAAAGATATCACAACGAATAATTCATTTTATATATAATAAACAAAAAAACACTTCGTTAACCATTAGTCTTTTTAACCAAAGACCTTTTATTTAAACCATAATACTAATATTCGTACAAGACAATTTAATTGTGTTTAGTTTTATTTTGGTTTCAAATTTGAAACTAAAGAAAACTTTCTCAAGAAAGTTATGCTGTATGACTAATGGTATTTTATACTATTAACATTAAACTATATTCTATAATTATGAAAACCATCATTACCCACTCTTTAGTTTTTAAGACGTCTTCGTCTTTTTTTAGATCCCCAAATATCTTAAAGCATCCTAAGAATGTATTGTTTCTATTACTATTTGCATGTACTTCTTCAATCATATCAGCCCAAAACGTTGTATCTACCAATGGTCTTCTAGAAGTTAGTGGTAACCAAATTGTAAATAAAAACGGAGAAGGCTACAGTGTAGCTGGAAATAGTATTTTCTGGAGTGGCTTTGAAACTGTTGGTGGTAAATTTTACAGATCAGAGGTAGTTGATCATTTAGCACAAAATTGGGGTTCTCAAGTAGTTAGAGCAGCTATAGCCGTAGAAGAAGCTGATTTGGTTAACATCAACAATTTTAATACTAATTTTCCACAAGGTTTAGTACCTAATCCTAATGGAAGTGGACTTTTTAATAATTATGAATTTGAATTAGCTAAAGCTAAAGTGATTATTGATGCAGCTATAGCGAATGATATTTATGTCATTGTGGATTTTCATACGCATTTTGCACATCACTTTGAAGATATTGCCATCAGGTTTTTTCAAGAAATAGCTCAGGAATATGGCAATAATGAGCATATCATATATGAAATTTTTAATGAACCGATCAACACTAACGATTTTAGAGTTCAGGGAGATCCTAATACTTTTGATCCAACAAATTTTACACAAACATGGAATACTATCATAAAGCCTTACGCGATAAATGTTATAAATGCAATTAGAGCTATTGATCCAGATAATCTTATTATAGTAGGTACTCCAGGTTTTTCGCAAGGAGTTGGAACAGCAGCAGCTAATCCAATCACGGAATCAGACTTAAATTTAAATGGAGCAGATCTAAATGTAGCCTACACGTTACACTTCTATGCAGCTCAAAACGAGCACAATGCATTAATCCAAAGCGCTACAAATGCTATGAATCAAGGAATTGCTTTATTTGTTACAGAATGGGGTACTGTTGAAGCAAGTGGTGATGGTGATGCTGATCAAGATCAAACGTTAGTATGGATGAATTTCATGAAAGAAAATAATATTAGTCACGCGAACTGGTCAATCTCTGATAAGTTTGAAGGTGCATCAGTTATTAGTGGTAATGCGGGTGTAAATGGTTTGTTAAATGATGATTTAACAAGCTCAGGAGATTTTGTAAGGTGTATTATTGAGAATTGGCAAGACAACTCTTTTGGATCCTGTGAAGTTGTAATTCCAGATGGTCCAGGAGATGTTGATAGTCCGTTAGTACCAAATGGTTTAGGAACTAAATATGAAGTAGAAAGACCAACGGAATTAGATGCTAACACTAATTCTAGAATTGATTTTACATCCCCAGGTTTAGCAGTTGATGATTTTGATGGAGAAGGTATTTTAACAGGATTTAAGCCAGGAGAATCGGTAGTTGTAAATGCAAATGGTTTTCTTCCAAATGACACATATGCTATTCAGATAGTTCTCTCTTCTAGCGCTGCAAATAACTTTGTATTACTTCTAGATGACAGTTTCAATTTTATTGGTGGAGAAAATACAACGAGTACAAGTCTTAATGAATATGAAATTGTTACGATTCGTAATGTGCAACTAGGTGATAATTCACAAAATATAAGAATAGCTATTGGAGATAATTTTTCAGGTTCTATAAATATTGAGTCGTTTTACGTTATATCCGATAGTGAATATGATGAAAATGTTTTAAGTGTACCAACATTTGATACGGACTTAGGAGTGAGCATCTCTCCAGTACCAGTTACAAACAACTTGTTTATCAATACAGCGACAGGTGTAGATGTGAAGTACAGTATTTTTGATATCACTGGTAAGAAATTAATTTCTGAATCTGAATATAATGGTTCTGTAAATACAGCTAACCTAAAAAATGGAATATATCTGATACAACTATTTATTGATGATCAAAATCAAACATATAGGTTTATCAAAAATTAAAAAATAAAGTCATTCAATAAACATTATTCCCATTCTTCTTTTAAATGCAAGGAGGATGGGAAATTTATTTAAAAAATATACTTCAACAAATCAATCATAAAATACTATTTTTATGAAATGCATATAAGAATAATCAAATTCATAATACTCACTAATTTTTTAAGTATTGCCTTAATATGCTGTAAAAATACCAACAAAATTTCTAAAGAAACATTATACAAAATCCAATATCTAGATGAATACGTACTACATAATGATTCTATTTTTGAAGGATCTAAAATTGGAGGACTCTCTGGTATTGAATACGATCCACACAAAAATGTATATTATCTAGCTTGCGATGATTCCAAAAACCCTAGATTCTATCAATCCTCAATTGCTATAGAAAACAATCAGTTTAAAACAGTATCTGTACAAAAACTTGTAACGATCAAAAAAACTGAGCAGCAATTACAAGATGCTGCTATACTTGATCTAGAAGCCATTAGGGTTTTTAATGAAAATAAGCTTATTTTTACTAGCGAAGGATCTTTAAATCACGATATGAATCCAAGTATTTTTACTACTGACACCTTAGGAAATTATCAGAATAGATTCGAACTCCCACACTATTTTCTAGCGCATACATCTAAAAAAAACAAACCCAGACACAATGGTGTTTTTGAAGGATTATCATCAGATATAAATAATAAAGGATACTGGGCAGCTATGGAACTTCCTCTACTATTAGATGGAAAAGAACCAAGTATACATACTTTTGGAGCAGCTGTAAGAATTACTCATTTTGATACTAATACGTATCAAGCAGACTATCAATTTGCATATACACCGGACAAATTATCTAAAGACCCCAAAGGCAAATTTGGAATAAACGGAATTACTGCACTAATCCAATTATCTACTCATATGTTCTTAATCGTAGAACGTGAATATATAGCTGGTTATAAAAATCGTGGTAATCATATTAAAATATATCTTGCAGATATAGATAATGCAACAAATACTTTATCTATGGATATACTAGCAAAAGAAAAATATACTATTGCAAAAAAAACATTACTTTTTGATTTTGAATCTATAAGAAATAAATTAACAGATGCCATAGTAGATAATATAGAAGGGATTACAATAGGACCCAAACTATCTAATGGAAATCAATCACTCATACTCATATCAGATAATAATTTTAACCCTAGTGCTATACAGATCAATCAACTTATTCTGTTAGAACTAATAAAAAAACAATAGAAATAATGACAAAACTATATGCTATCATAAGCGTTATTTTACTATTCAGCTGTAGTAGTTTTTCTCAAGAAGAAAAAAAATCTAATATCGAAACAACCACTTATTTTCTGATAAGACATGCAGAAAAGCATATCAATAACCCATCAGATAAAAATCCTGAGCTCACAAAAGAAGGTGTAATAAGGGCTGAGAAATGGGCAGCTATATTAGCCGATACCAAGATAGATATGGTTTTTAGCACCAATTATAAGCGAACTATGCAAACTGCAGCTCCGATAGCTAAACGTGCTAAAGTAGAAATCTCATCATACAATCCACAAAACCTATATGCTATTGATTTTCAAGAAAAAACAAAAGGAAAAACCTGTGTAATTGTGGGCCACAGCAACACTACTCCAGCATTTGTTAACAAAATACTACAACAAGAAAAATACCCTAGTATATCTGAAAAAGAATATGGAAAACTGTTTATTATAAAAATTATAGATCATAAGACTACTGATACTGTATTATCAATAAATTAGTAACACTCACTTTTAGTAGTTATATATCTTTCTTTAATTTTTAAAAAATACAACTCCCGTATACAAAAAAGCTTTCCTTACAGAAAGCTTTTGTATTTTTATACCCTTTTGCAATTTTTAGTGAATAATACTATAATGAGTAAGCATAAAAACAAAATAAATATCCTTAACCGAAAAGCTAAATTCGAATATGAGTTTCTGGATAAATATACCGCTGGTATAAAACTAGCAGGGACAGAAATTAAAGCTATTAGAGAAGGCAAAGCTGGTATTGCAGAGAGTTTCTGTGAGTTTCATAATGGCACAGAACTTTTTGTAATCAATATGCATATCGAAGAATATTCGCATGCCACATATTTTAACCACAGCCCTAAAAGTGAACGCAAGCTTTTATTAAACAAAAAAGAGCTTAAAAAACTAGAAAAAGAAGTTAAAAATTCAGGGCTTACGATTATCCCTACTAGACTTTTTATTAATGAAAAAGGATTTGCAAAACTCGATATTGTATTAGCTAAAGGAAAAAAAATATATGATAAACGAGAAACAATAAAAGATCGTGATAATAAAAGAACACTAGATAGAATTAAAAAAAATTATAAATGATCAGAGATAGTAGTTTCTACCACTAATTTGGCAGAACAATTAATTCTTATTCTCTAGTAGAGGAACAAAACGAAACTCTCCAAGTTCTTGTTTTTCAAATTCATTTTTACTTTTTCTAATAAAAAGAGTCATTACCTGCGGATCTTCTCCTACGGGAATTACCAACCTACCTCCAATGTCTAGTTGTGCCATCAAGGGCTTTGGTACATAAGGAGCTCCTGCTGTTACTATGATAGCCTTATAAGGTGCAAATTCTTCTAATCCTTTGTAGCCATCGCCAAAAGATAAAAGCTTAGGCCTATAGCCTAGTTTAGGCAAAAATAATTTTGTTTTCTTAAATAACTCTTGCTGTCGCTCAATGCTATATACTTTACATCCCAATTCACATAATACTGCTGTTTGATATCCAGATCCCGTACCTATTTCTAATACCTTATCTCCTATAGTAACTTCTAATAATTCTGATTGAAATGCTACAGTATAAGGTTGTGAAATTGTTTGATCAGCACCAATAGGAAAAGCTTTATCTTGATAGGCATGATCATCAAAACTAGAGTCCATAAAAAGATGTCTTGGTATCTTAGCAATCGCATCGAGTATTTTCTGGTTCTTAATACCTTTACTACTAAGTGTATCAACCAATCGCTTTCTTTTACCTGCATGTTTTAACGTATCTTTTGATTTCATTAAGGGTAGATTAACAGGCTAAAATTACATAAAGATTTTATGTGTTTCTATTTTTTAGGAAATAAAATTCGATAAAAATATTTCAGTATTAAAAAACAAAAAATTAAACCCGCCTTATTACATTAGAACTTCATTATGAGTCAATGATATACAATGAATACTAGTGTTTTCTTAATTTTAGCATAGCAACGCTATGGTTAAATTAAGAAATACAGTCTACGTTAGTATTTGCAGTAGATCATAGGCGTAATAGATTTTTTAATGCATAATCTGGGGTCAACATACATTACCTTCTAAAATATTTGTATTTATTTGGATCATAAGTGTTCATTTGGGATCTTACCTAAAAAAAGATATGGCCATATTCACGATCAAAGAGAGCGAGAAAGAGATATCCTGTTTATGAAGGTTGACCTACATAAATGGCTAGATAATCCATTTGTAAAAGAGTAAGCCTGCCAAATACATACAAACAAGGAGGTCCTTCTTAAAAAACAGTAAAATAGTCACGCAGATCAGTAAAACGTTAGGTTTTGGTATGTCTAAAATTTATTTAGGGCAAAATTAAGGTTCAAAATTTATAAATAATATTATTTTTGTGTAAAATCACAAATTATGCTTAAAGCGGGAGTACTTGGTGCGGGCCACCTAGGAAAAATCCATTTACGTCTTCTAGAACAATCTGAAAAATATGACCTCATCGGTTTCTATGACCCTAGCGAACAGCAATCAAAATTAGCAAAACAAGAGTTTGATTATCAAATATTTGATTCTACAGAAGCACTAATCGCTGCTGTTGATGTGGTAGACATTGTTACTCCTACTTTTGCACATTTTAAGGTTGCCAAGCAAGCCATTGAAGCTGGTAAACACGTATTCATAGAAAAGCCCATTACCAATACTGTCGAAGAAGCAAAAAAGCTGATCGAATTGGCTAATATACATAACATAAAAGGGCAAGTAGGACACGTAGAGCGTTTCAATCCTGCGTATACTGCAGTGGTTGATAAAATAGACAAGCCCATGTTTATCGAAGCACATCGGCTATCAGAATTTAACCCTAGAGGCACTGATGTGCCAGTAGTATTAGATCTAATGATCCACGATATAGACGCTATCCTTAATGTAGTACACTCTGAGGTAAAAAATATTAGTGCTAGTGGTGTTTCTGTAATTAGCGAAACACCTGATATTGCAAACGCCCGGATAGAATTTGAGAATGGATGTGTTGCGAATCTTACTGCTAGTCGTATTTCCTTGAAGAATATGAGAAAGATTAGATTTTTTCAGCGAGATGCCTATATTTCGGTAGATTTTTTCGAAAAAAAGTGTGAAGTTGTAAAAATGAAAGATGCTCCGAAACATCCTGGAGATTTTGATATGATTTTACAAAATGCAGAAGGTGTAAAAAAACAAATTTATTTTGATAATCCTGAGATCGCTTCAAACAACGCTATTCTTGATGAGTTAACTACTTTTGCTGATGCAATAAACAATAATACGAATCCTATTGTATCCTTAGAACACGGAAAAAAAGCATTAGAAGTTGCCCTACAAGTAATTGAGTGTTTTAAACAATAAATACAATAAAATAGTGCATTTATGGCTAGCCGTAAAAACACAAATTATAAAATAAAACAATGAAAAACATAGCAGTAATTGGTGCAGGAACTATGGGTAACGGTATTGCTCATACATTTGCTCAAAACGGTTTTAAAGTACAATTAATTGATATTTCTCAGCAGGCTCTAGATAAAGGTTTAGCTACCATTACCAAGAATTTGGATAGAATGATTGCCAAAGAAAAAATATCAGAGACCGATAAAGTTCAAACACTCGATAATATTTCTACTCATACTGTTATAAAAGAAGGAGTTGAATATGCCGGTCTAGTAATTGAGGCTGCTACTGAAAATGTAACGTTAAAACTAAATATCTTTAAAGAATTAAGTGAATCCTGCTCAGAAGATACGATTTTGGCAACAAATACTTCTTCAATTTCTATCACGCAAATAGCTGCTGTAACCAATAGACCCGAGATGGTCATCGGGATGCATTTTATGAATCCAGTACCTATCATGAGATTAGTAGAGATTATCAGAGGGTACAATACATCTGATGAGGTGACTAATACTATCATGGAAGTCTCTAAAACATTAGGTAAAGTTCCTGTAGAAGTAAATGATTACCCAGGTTTTGTAGCAAATCGAATCTTAATGCCTATGATTAATGAGTCTATCGAAACCTTATACAATGGTGTGGCAGGAGTTTCTGAGATTGATACTGTGATGAAATTAGGAATGGCGCATCCTATGGGACCACTACAATTAGCAGATTTCATAGGTCTGGATGTTTGCCTTTCGATCCTAAATGTAATGTATGATGGGTTTAAAAACCCTAAATATGCTCCTTGCCCACTCCTAGTCAATATGGTAATGGCAGGAAAACTAGGCGTAAAAAGCAATGAAGGCTTTTATGACTATTCTGAAAATAAAAAGGCTGAAAAGGTTGCTAAACAGTTTATATAACTATATGATGATCCTAGTCGTGAGTAATGAAAAAAAGTAATATCAGTTAATGAAAAAGGTAATATCTATTTTTATACTATCCTTTATATTTTTTTCTGGTAAAGAAAAAAGGAATACCGCAGTTATGTATAAAAATACGGTATCCATAATAGATCCCAATTTTTTTACTCAGGATAGATATGCTACTTACGACTCTATATTTACACAACACCCACAGTTTATAGCCAAAAAATTTGATTTCCCTCTAGGCAAACCCAATGCAAAGGGATATTATAATGCTCAGAAGTTTACAAAAAATAATCACTTAGGTGATGATTGGAATGGTAATGGAGGTGGCAATTCTGATCTTGGAGATCCTATTTATTCTATAGCTAATGGGTATGTTTCTTTTGCTAAAGATATCAAAGGTGGTTGGGGTAATGTAATTCGTATTATACATCAATATAAAGGAAAATATTATGAATCTGTATATGCACATTGCCAAACCATCAAAGTAAATAAAGGAGACTTGATAAAAAAAGGAAAACTAATCGGGGCGATAGGCAATGCTGATGGGAAATATCTAGCACATCTCCATCTAGAAATAAGAGATAACATCTTTATGGATATTGGTGGTGGCTATGCTAAGAAAACCGAAGGATATTTAGATCCAACTAAGTTTATACAAAAAAACTAACAAAAAATAATATGAAAATCAACTTTACCATCATTATCTTAATAGTAATTAGTTTTTTAGCATCTTGTAACGTTCCGTGTAGAAAATAAAAATCTAACATTAGTAAAAATGTATAATCAATATAAGGATAACTGTTTTGAAATTGTTTCTCTATCTCTGGAGGACGTCACTAAAAAAGATTGGTTAGCTGCTATAGAAAAAGACAAACTACCATGGGTGCATATTACGGTAAAATAATAGCAAAAATGCTAAGAGGTCTTGGCTTAAAAGATAAACTTGCAGAATTGTTTAACTAAAAATTATTAAAAAGAAAAAACAAAATACTAAATAGTAAAATTACGCATTATGAATTTAAAATTTAATTATAAACTATATATAACCTTTACGTGCTGTATTCTATTAGCATCGTGTAAAAATGATCAGAAGACTACTACTTCTACAGAAGCATCAACTCCCAAGCGGGGAATCGATGAGTATTTTATACAAGGTACTATCAAAAACATGGCTGATAGCACTAAAATATATCGTAATGTAGATAACAAACCTGTAGATTCTACTTTTGTTATCAAAGAAAAATTTGAATTCCGTGGATCAGTAGAAGAACCAACTAATATGGTTTTTCATACACGTAATTTTCAAGATGGGTATATTTTTAGTTGGATAGAAAATCAAGACATAAGTATCCAAGCAGAAAAAGGAAAACTGCAAACTGCTATAATCAAAGCAGGAAAATCACAAGAAGAACAATATATATTGACCAAACGAACAGATAGTCTGGATAAAGCATATCGTAGCATACAAATGCTTTATCAAACTAAAAAAGTCAATGAAAAAAATCAGGATTCTGTACAACAACAACTACAAATAATTAAGGTAGCTTCAACAAAAGCAATGCAAGACTTTATAAAAGACTTGCCTAATTCATATATAAGTGTTAGTTTATTAGAAGTATACCTTAATTCATGGGATAGAAAAGAAATCAGTCAACTATATGCTGGTTTATCGGATACTATCAAAACTTCTATAAAAGGAAAACTGATTAATGATTTTCTTACGCTTCCAGAAAAACCAGAAATTGGTGACGCATTTATTGATTTTGAATTACATAATACCGAGAATACAAAAGTTAGTATATCAGACGTAAAAGCAAAATACACCTTAGTAGATTTCTGGGCTTCTTGGTGTATGCCTTGTATAAAAGAGCATCCGTTTTTATTAAAAACATATAACAAGTATAATAGTAAAGGATTCGAAATTGTAGGAGTTTCATTAGATAACAATAAATCTAATTGGCTAAAAGCTATCGAAAAAGATAATCTCCCTTGGGCGAATTTAAGCGACTTAGAGGGTAATAAATCTAGAGTGGCTATGATTTATAAAATACAATCGATCCCTTATAATTTCTTAATAGACGCTAATGGAATCATTATCGATGAAAATCTTAGAGGTCCTGAATTAGAAAATAAACTTAAAGAATTATTAGGAAGTTAATCCTAACTAATCTGGTCGTAAAATAGACTATTTTAATAATTTGAAAGATTTTTTGATGAAACTGTAATAAGGGGTGATATATCATAAAGAAGATGAATAAAAAAAGGTGGCAAATAAAAATTGCCACCTTACTATTATAGTAAATGATTGTCACGTTTACTATATACGTTACAATATTGATTCTCTATTCCATTTTATCCCTGATTAGAAAAAGTAACGCCTTCTGCAAGAATATCGATTTCTATTTCCCCATCACTAAAAATTATGAATCTGGGTTTAAAAACGATAACCATTCTAACTGTAGATATGAACTAATTGTAGAAAAATATAGATAAGATCTGACCAATTTAATTTAAAAAAACGCTTAATTTGAAATAAAAAAAATATTGAACCTTTAAAAAACACATTTACAACCAATACTAATGGCAAAAAT
Organism: uncultured Aquimarina sp.; assembly: GCA_947493495.1. Taxonomy (GTDB): domain Bacteria; phylum Bacteroidota; class Bacteroidia; order Flavobacteriales; family Flavobacteriaceae; genus Aquimarina. Next base: position 20,139 of record CANLRN010000018.1, on the reverse strand, counting down.
TCTCCCTTTTAAAGCAGTACGACCTACAAGAGATAAGGTAAGTCTAGTAGCTTCGCGTTCATATCAGAGTTATACAGAAGATGAACGAGACACTAGGATGAATTATAATCCGTATTCTTTTCTACATGTGGTTAATCCAGGGTATCGATATCATAAGGACATATCTGGAGATGAGCGCTATAAATTAGTCCGTAACAGATATCTAGAATTTAAGGAAGAAGAAATCTTTATTCAGGATAAAAATGCCAGTTATTATGTATATAAAATTATAAATCGCGAAAAAGAAACTTTTTGTGGTATTATAGCTGCTGCTAGCACTCTAGATTATGAAAAAGGTGTTATCAAGAAACATGAAAACACATTAAAAAAGCGTGAAGAAACGTTTAAAAAATACCTAAAAACTGTAGGTTTCAATGCAGAACCTGTACTGCTTACCTACCCAGATAATGACAATATCAATGCTGTAGTACATACTGTTACACAAGAGCGTGCAGAATATGAGTTTACTACTACTAATAGAGACATTCATTATTTATGGAAAATAAACGATACTGACAACATACAAACTATCCAGTCTGCATTTAACAAAATCGAAACGATCTACATCGCAGATGGTCATCACCGTTGTGCTTCTTCTTGTTTACTGTCTCGAGATAATATCTCTAACAATAAAAAAAAATCAGACACAGAAGCATATCATTATTTTATGAGCTATTTGATACCTGAGTCTGAACTAAAAGTACACGAATTCAATAGGTTAATCAAAGATCTTAATGGCTTATCTAAGGAAGAATTCTTGATTCGATTAGATGAGTGGTTTAGAATAGAAAATAGAGGCTCTGAAGTCTATAAACCATCAAAATTACATCATTTTAGCATGTATCTGGAGGGAGAATTTTATTCTTTATATCTCAGAAAAACCATGTACGAATTTAATGACGCCTTATCAGAATTAGACGCACAGATTCTATATAAAAAAGTATTAGAGCCTATTCTAGATATAAAAGACCTAAGAACAGATCATAGAATTGAATATTCGCATGGTAAAAATAATATCATGCAGATAAAGAGTAAAGTAGACCAAGGAGAATTTGCTATTGGTTTTGGGTTATATCCAGCTACAGTAGAACAAATTAAGAGAATAGCTGATCAAGGTTTAAAAATGCCTCCAAAAAGCACCTATATAGAACCTAAAATGAGAAGCGGAATCACAATTTATGAGTTCGATACATAACTAAAAAGTCTTAATGAATAGTATCAAATAATCATAAACTTGAATATTTAAATTTGGGTATCTTTACACCTTATGAGTTCTATAGAAAAAAACTTACAATACCTACATACAATACTTCCAAAAGACGTTACTCTTGTAGCTGTTTCTAAAACTAAACCTGTTTCTGATATCATGGAGGCCTATCAATCAGGGCAGCGTATTTTTGGCGAAAATAAGATCCAGGAAATGACCCATAAATGGGAAGAATTACCCAATGACATCCAATGGCATATGATTGGCCATGTACAAACCAATAAAGTAAAATATATGGCGCCCTATGTACATACAATACATGCCGTGGATAGTTATAAACTGCTGAAAGAGATTAATAAACAAGCAAAGAAACACAATAGGGTAATTAATTGCCTATTGCAAATCAAAATTGCAACAGAAGAAAACAAATATGGCCTATCTCAAGCTGACGCTCTTCAATTATTAGCTGCCGAAGAAATAAAAGACTTATCTAATATTAGCATTACTGGTTTAATGGGTATGGCAACTTTTACAGAAAACGAAGAGCAACTAAACAGTGAATTTAAAAAAATAAGTGCTTTTTTTGAAAAAGTAAAAATCAATACTCCATCCATCAAGACATTATCGATAGGCATGAGCGGAGATTATAAAATTGCTATCCAATGTGGTAGCACTATGGTACGGATCGGAAGCGCTATCTTTGGTGTTAGAAATTACAGTCACTAAAATGAGTTATAATTAAAAAATCTCTATAAAAACACCCAGCCAAAAACGAATGATGTATGCAGTCTTAGATATAGAAACTACAGGAGGGAAATATAATGAAGAAGGTATTACCGAAATTGCTATATATACCTTTGATGGTCATCAGATACTTGATCAATTTATCAGTCTTGTAAACCCCGAAAGGGCAATACAACCCTTTGTGGTTAACCTTACTGGGATTAATAACAAAATGCTTGCCAATGCGCCTAAGTTTTATGAAATAGCAAAAAGAATTGTAGATATAACCACTGATTGCATTATCGTTGCTCATAATGCCAGTTTTGACTATAGAATCCTGCGAACAGAATTCTCCAGACTGGGTTTTGAATATAAAAGGGAAACCTTATGTACCGTAGAATTATCCCAAAAACTACTCCCCGACCAGCAATCCTATAGTTTAGGGAAATTAGTGCGTAATCTCGGGATTCCATTATCTGACAGACATCGAGCCAATGGTGATGCACAAGCAACGCTAAAACTTTTTAAATTACTATTATCAAAAGATGTAAAAAAAACAATCATCACCGAAACAATAAAATCAGAAACAAAAAAACAAGTACATCATAAATTACTACAACTGATTGAAGAAGTGCCTTCTGTGACGGGTGTATATTATATTCATAGAGAAGATGGTGTGATCATATACATCGGAAAAAGTAAGAATATCAAAAAACGACTTACACAACACTTTACTAATGATAATAGAAAATCAAAAAACATACAAAAAGAAGTATCGCAAGTGACTTACGAAGCAACAGGAAGTGAGTTACTGGCTTTACTTAAAGAAAATGAAGAAATAAAACTAAACAAACCAAAGTATAACAGAGCACTAAAAAGAGTCAAATATGATCAGGCTTTGTATCAATTTATTGATGAAAATGGGTATATCAATCTAAAAACAAGTAAAGTAGATAAACGTAAACATATGATTACCACATTTACGAATAGACAACAAGCCAAATCATTGATGCATCAATGGGTAGAGAAATACAATTTATGCCAAAAATTAATGTCTCTAGACACTGGAAAAACAAATTGTTTTAACTACACTATAAAAAAATGCTCCGGTGCTTGTATTCTCGAAGAACCTGTTACTACATACAACAATAAAGTACAACAACTTATTAATGAACATTCATTCGATACCAAAAATATGGCAATAATCGATAGAGGTAGAACTATTGATGAACAAAGTGTAGTTCTTATAGAAAATGGAGAATTACAGGGTATCGGATATTTCTCCCTAAATCATCAACTAAATACTATCGAAATTTTAAGATCTATCATCACGAACATCAGTCATAATAAAGATGCTCAACATATTATTCAGAGTTATATAAGGCGTAATAAAAAATTAAAAATTATGTCTATAAACAAAAAAACGAATTCCTTAGAGTAACATTTTTAATCATTATGATACTAAAAGAATATACAATATTATTACATTTTATATGACACAAAAATTACCCGGTCTGATGCTGATATTATTCTTCTGTGTATCTGGTTTTACTCAAAAAAACTATAACAATAGAAGTATGGTTGTAAGTACAGCGGATATCGAAAATACTACATATCCAAAAGATAGTACAGCTAATGCTTTTTATATCTATGAAAAAGGCTATAGTAGAGTCGAGAATGGAGGGAATTATAATCTGCTAACTGATTATGAAAGAAAAATTAAAATCCTAAACAAAGAAGGCTACGACCAAGCAAAAGTCGAAATATTTCTTTATAAGAATAAAACCAAAAAAGAAAGAGCTAGAAATATTGTTGCCTATACTTACAATCTAGAGAATGGTGAAATTATACGAAAAGCTATTTCTGAAGATAATATCTATACAGAAGAATATAGTGAGCATTTTGATATCATTAGGTTTACTTTTCCAGATATCAAACCTGGTTGTGTGATTCGATATTCGTACCAATTAGAATCTCCTTTTATTTTCAATTTTAACGGATGGGAATTTCAGGACGAAATCCCAAAAATGTATAGTGAATATGTATCGGATCTACCAGGCAACTATGTATATAATATTCGATTAAAAGGTCCTTTAAAATTGCATACAGAGGACTCTTCTATCAAAAAAAATTGTCTAGAAGTTGCTAGAGGCGGTTATTCTGATTGCTCTCATAATAAGTATACGATGATAGATATTCCTGCTTTCCAGGAAGAAAAGTATATGACAGCCAAGAAAAATTATTTTTCTAGTGTAGAATATGAACTAAAAGAATATAAAGGTTTTGATGGAACGAATAAAAAATATACAGATACTTGGGAAAATGTAGATAACGAACTAAAAAAAGAAAATACTATTGGACAACAATTAAAAAAAATAAATACTGTCAAAGATATACTACCACAAGACATTCAATCCTCTCCTAATTCCATAGAAAAAGCAAAAAAAATCTACCAACATATAATTGCTAATTATACTTGGAATACAAAATATAATCTGTATCGAGATACCGATATCAAAAAAGTAATAAAAACCAAAACGGGAAATGTTGGAGATATTAATATTTTATTACACAACATATTAAAACAACAAGGTTTTACTGTACTACCCGTATTATTATCTACCAGAACTAATGGATATGCCACAAAAATTCATCCTGTATTAACCGATTTTAATTATATCCTTGTTCAATTATCTATAGATGACACCACTTATCTATTAGATGCTACCGAAAAAAAACTGCCCTTTGCAGAAATTCCATTTAGATGTTTAAATCAATACGGCAGAGTATTAGATTTTAAAAACGGTAGTTCTTGGATAGACATTAACCCTAATATGCGTTCTTTCTATTACTTTACGGAAAAAATGAATGTTCAGGAAGATGGAATGGTAAATGTAAGTGCCAACTATGCTTATGGAGGGTATCATGGCCACACGCTGAGAAAAAACCTAATTAATGAACAAAAATATATAGAACAAATAAAAAATCGTAACACAGATGTTACAGTCACAGGCATAATCATACAGAATGAAGAAAAATTAGACAAGCCTGTAGTTATAGATATAAAGTATGAGAATAAAATAGATGAGTTAGAAAATATCCTGTATTTATACCCATTTAGTTTTCCTTTTTTTAAGCAAAATCCGTTTAAATTAAATGAGCGTACATATCCTGTAGATTTTGGATACAAAGATTCTTATTTTTACACGGTAGAGGTTAAAATTCCTGAAAACTATACGTTTTCTGATATCCCAGAAAACTTAAGCTATATGCTACCCAATAAAATGGGGAAATTATCTATCAATTATAGAGTAGCTGAAGATAAGTTAATCATTACGCATAATATACAACTACTCTCTTCATACTATCCAATAGATTTTTATCCTTCTTTAAAAGAGTTTTTTAATCGAATAGTCGATATTGAAAACAATACAGTACTAACAATAAAAAAAGCTAATTAATTTTTTTAGTAATTTAGTCCCACTATAATATAGTTTTTGAGTAAAAATTCGCAACATAAAACCTGGAAAGATAAATTACACGAAGTAATATACGAAGCTGATACACCCATTGGTAAGCTATTTGACATCATTATACTTATTCTGATTCTTGCCAGTATAGTTCTGGTTATGCTAGAGAGTGTATCTTACCTCAACGCTGAATACGCGTCTTTTTTTAATAGCGCTGAGTGGGTTATTACTATTCTATTTACGATAGAATACTTTCTCAGGATTATAGCCATTAATAAACCCAAAAGTTACATTTTTAGTTATTTTGGGATTATAGATCTCTTATCGACAATACCAAAATACTTATCCTTATTCTTTGTAGGTACTCACGCATTGGCTGCACTAAGAGCCTTACGTTTATTAAGAGTTTTTAGGATTCTAAAATTAGCACGTTATATTGGAGAGTCTAATAACCTCTTAAAATCATTGGTTGCGAGTAGAGCAAAAATATCAGTTTTTTTATTTGCTGTACTTATTATCTCTGTAATTCTAGGAACTATTATGTATTTAATTGAAGGGCCTCAATATGGATTTACAAGTATTCCCAGAAGCGTTTACTGGTGTATTGTAACTCTGACCACAGTTGGATATGGTGATATCTCTCCGCATACTCCTTTAGGTCAATTTATCGCCTCTATCGTAATGGTATTAGGATATGGTATCATCGCTGTTCCTACTGGTATTGTTAGTGCAGAGTATGCACAACAAAGCAAAAAAATTGATCTGAATACACAATCGTGTAGCAACTGTAATGAAAATAATCATTCGGATGATGCAAAATTCTGCTATAAATGTGGAGAGGACTTACACAATGAATAAAAATTTAATTGTAATTGTGGGACCTACGGCAATTGGTAAAACAAGTTTAAGCATCCAATTAGCTCAACATTTTAAGTGTGAGATTATATCTGCAGATAGTAGACAGTTTTATAAAGAAATGCAGATAGGAACTGCCGTACCATCAGAAAAAGAATTATCAGAAGTAAAACACCATTGTATACAACATAAAAGTATTGCAGAAACCTATTCTGTTGGAGATTTCGAAAAAGAAGCTATCGCTAGATTAGATCGACTCTTTGCAACACATAATTATGCAATACTTATAGGAGGTTCTGGACTATATATTGATGCCGTAACCAAAGGCCTAGATTTATTTCCAGAAGTCGCTATAAATATTAGAGAAAAAATTAGACAGGCGTATACTACAGATGGTATTGAATATCTACAAAAACAATTACGAGAATTAGATCCCGTTTATTTCCAAAAAGTAGACATCCAAAACCCGCATCGTATGATGAGAGCACTAGAGGTTTCTATGAGTAGCGGTCTCCCCTACTCCTCTTTTATTACCGATACCAAAAAAAAACGTTCTTTCACTAGCACAATCATAGGAATTATGGCTGATAGAGAAGTCATCTATGATCGCATTAATAAGCGAGTAGATATCATGATGGAACAAGGCTTAGTAGATGAGGTGACTACATTACTACCTTACAAAAAAATGAATGCACTAAATACAGTAGGGTATAAAGAATTATTCAAATATCTGGAGAACGAAATTGACCTAGACACTGCTATTGCAGAAATTAAGAAAAATACGCGGCGGTTTGCAAAAAGGCAACTTACCTGGTTTCAAAAAAACGATAACATACAATGGTTTGATTATAAGGAAGATGTATCAAAAATAATCCCCTACATCAAAAAAGGGCAAGATTTTTAAGTCTTACCCATACTATTTTAGATCGCACACTTAGTGAGTGAGATGGTGCTGGAGATTTCTATGCATCACTATTACGTACTACAAGCCTAAAACCTTCTCCATGGATGTTTAGTATTTCTACATTTTCATCCTTCTTGAGGTATTTTCGTAGTTTAGCGATATAAACATCCATACTACGAGATGTAAAGTAATTATCATCTCTCCATATTTTGGTAAGCGCTAATTCTCTAGGCATTAAATCATTGAGATGCAAAGCTAACAATCTGAGTAGTTCATTTTCTTTTGGAGATAATTTTATAGGGTCTTCTTCATTAAAAGTTAAAAACCTTAGTTTAGAATTAAGATGAAAACCGCCAATTCTAAATTCGAACTGTTTACTATCTGCAACAGAATCAGTACTCTTTCGTTGCATAATTGCCTGTATCTTCATCAATAATACTTCACTATCAAATGGCTTATTAAGATAATCGTCTGCTCCTACTTTATATCCTTTTAAGACATCTTCTTTCATCGCTTTTGCAGTCAAGAAAATGATAGGTACTTCTTCATTTTTATCTCTAATTTCTTTAGCCAATGTAAATCCATCTTTATAAGGCATCATTACATCTAAGATACACATATCGTAGTCGTCTTTTTTAAACTTCTCGAATCCTTCCATACCATTTTTAGCATGTACTACATCATAATCATTCATTATCAAATAATCTTTTAGTACAGTACCAAAGTTAGGATCATCTTCTACTAACAATATTTTTTTGTTTTCTGTTTCCATATTTTTAAGATATTAACGGTAATTTAATTATAAATGTGGTGCCTTTTCCCCGTTCACTTTCCACGCTTATTTGACCATGATGGTCATCTATTATTCTTTTTACATAGGTTAATCCTAATCCATGACCTTTTACATTATGTAAATCCCCTGTATGTTCTCTAAAAAACTTATCAAATATTTTTTTTTGAGCTATTTTACTCATTCCAATACCTTGATCTCTAATTTTTAGTACGATACTATTTTTTATATTTTCTGTATACATATCGATTTTAGGTGAACTTTCAGAATACTTCATTGCATTGTCTAAGATATTAACCACTACATTGGTCATATGATTATCATTCGCTAGGATATCCGATTTTAATGCACCTAGATGTGTTTTTATATATCCATCTCTATCCTCTACAATAAGAGACACGTGAGTAACTGCATCTTCTATAATATCGTGCATACTTAAACGCTCCTTTTTGATATTCAGTTCATTTTTTTCTAACTGTGATATTCTTAGAACATTTTCTACCTGTGCATGCATTCTTTTATTTTCTTCACGGATCATCTGCATATATTGTTTCACTTTTTCTGAGTCTGTACTTACTTTTGGGTTTTTTATTGCATCTAGTGCAAGATTAATTGTTGCTATAGGTGTTTTTAATTCATGGGTCATATTATTAATAAAATCTGTCTTTATCTGAGATATTTGTCTTTGCTGCAACAGTTGTGACAAAGCACTAGAATATGCTACTACAATAATCAAAGTAAAAATAATTGACAAAAGCGCCATTCCTTTTATAGTCGAAATAATATATTGTTTCTTTCCTGTAAAATGGACATATAATTGGTAGCTACTAGATCCATCTACATTTTCGAATAGTGGGACAACTAGTGTGGCAGCTGGTGCATCAAGATTAAAATCATCAGAACGTACTTTGGTCGCTAGAGCATTACTATATATAGCATATTCAAAATCTATATCTATATCTCGCTCAATTAATTCTCTCTTGACCAATCTTTCTATCTCTTCCTTCTTCACCCTTCTATGTATAGGAGATAGATTTGCTAATTTATCGATCACTATTTCATAATCTCTTCTCTGGAGATCTGTTAATTCACTTAATCTTCCTAATTTGTAATTATGTTGTCGATCAGTAGCATTTTTTGCATTTGCATCATTAATTATCTCTGCATTACGATTTATTATTTCTTTTAACTTGATAGTATCAATATTAAAATTGATAAACGTTGAAAACAGCTTATTATCTTCTTCTAAAACTCCGTCTGCAAATTCAGAAACACTATCATCTATGCCTATATCCAATAACTGTTGTATAGTCTTGCTATCTGGTTGCTTTATACTATCTAGTATCTCTTTTAGCGGATAATATATTTCTTCAAACTCTCTATATTCAATCTTACTTGCAACAGATATCAATATTTGCTTAGCATTATATGAAAACTGTTCTTTATTATTCTCTACAGTATTTTGAATCCAATATCCCTGAACAAAAATAATCCCAATCAATGACAAACTCATTAGGATTATTAGTAATACGAATAATCTTTTATTCATATATCAAAAATAAGACTTTAACATTTAGCTACTTTCAGCTTTAACCAAATGTTAACAAAATGAATATTATTTAAAATAACATCAGTTTTGAGTAATTATTTTATGTATTTCGTTAATTTTATACTTAGTTTCTTCTAATTTTACATTTTTTATCACAAAATCAGCTAGCTGTTTCTTTTTTGCATCCCCCCATTGATTTTTTATCCTATCCAAAATTTCTTTTCTGGTGCTATGATCACGTTTCTGTACCCTTTTTATTCTTATTTCTTGTGGAGCAACCACCAAAATTGTGTAATCACATTGCTTGTATCCTTGATTTTCAAAAAGAATAGCTGCCTCTTTGATTACATAAGCACTGCGTTGACTATTTTTCCAATCTTCAAAATGATTTGCTACTGCCGGATGAATAATAGCATTCATTTTTTTTAATACCTCTTTGTCATTAAAAATTGTATCGGCAATAAACTGACGATTTAATTTTCCATCTCTATACGCATTAGAACCAAGCAGTTTAATTATTTTTTTTTGCAGCGTTGGCTCGTTATTCATCAATTTTTTTGCTTCTACATCTGCAATGTATACCGGTATTCCAAGTGCTATAAACATATTGGCTACAGTAGTTTTACCGCTTCCTATACCTCCTGTTAGACCAATAACTTTCATAATGAATATTTAATTTAGGATTACGAACTGTACTTGTTTATCCTGTAAACGTACATCGTGAATAGAGGTTGGTATATCTACTAGTTCTACTATTAAATAAGAACTATCAGAAGAAACCTTATTATAATCTGCTATTACTTTAAAATCTCTTTGATTGATTTCTTTATATTTATCAAGTCCTACTCTATATACGATTTTAACAACTTTAGGAAAAATCTTAATTTCTTTCCCTTCTGGCACATTAATAAGAGTTATTGGTATTTCTTGACTCCCTTCTGTAAATTTACTAACTACAATACGTGCTTCAATATTATCGGGAGTAATCTTAAGCGTTTCAGGGAATGTATCTATCTCTAGTGCTAGTGTCGCAGTATAATCTGTATTAAGTCCATCTAGATGCAATGGTTTTGTAGTCATATACTGTATATTATCTACTATTCTTTCTGGGCCACTAATGCGTATAGAATCTGGTGATAATTCTACACCTTTATCACTACCGTATCCCTGAGCATATTTGATGTTTTTGTTAAGTCGTATTGGTATTTTTTTTTCTAGATTAACATCTAATTGTATCCGTAATGTGTCTTTCTGTATCGAAAGTATTTCTCCAGTAAAATTTAGTTTTTCTTTAAGCAATTGACTTTCTCTATCTATATAAAAAAAATAATCTTTAGTATTTAAAGATTGTGCTTTTGCAATATCAAATTGTAAAGAAGGCCTGCTCCATTTATGTGTAATTAAGCGAAACCCATTTCCATTTAGTCTTAGTCTTAATGTCTGATCGCTGGTATCATTGAGTATTTTATCTACAGGAATATTTGTATACGTTATATCAACTTCTACATCTTGAGTATAGTTTTTGGAAAACTGTATAAAAAGCCACAGAAAAGATGTAAAAATCAGGAAAAATGAAAATATTTTTACATTATTACTTTTTAGAGAAAATTTCTTTTTCTTTATTTTTACCATAGTACACTACTCACTAATATAATTCCTATCTTATTTTTAAAGGTTTTATTCTTGTAAAAAAAATAATTCCTTAAACTTTTGTTCTGGTTTCTTTTTAAGCAAATGAATATAATAATAAGAAGTAAGAAATCCTTTTCCATAGCCATAAAATTGTACAACAACAGCCATAAGTGACAATATACCAATATATACACTCTTAGTATGTAAAGCAGCTCCTACAGCTATCAAAATAAGATATAATGCCCAAACACCTATCCATAACCAATACCCAAAAAGCAGAAGTATAATAGAAAATAAGGTGTATATGATAAACGCTACAGGAAACCAATAGGTGATTTTTGCAGTAGCAGGATGCCATAAATTAAGAATAGGACGTACTAATCCGAATTTATATACCTGCATATAAAACTTATCCCAAGTGATTCGCCTTTTATGAAAAACCTTAGCCATTGGTATTAATGCAGTATCGTATCCTAACTTCCATAATCTGATGGCAAGATCAGGGTCTTCTCCTGGATGTATATTACCAAATCCTTCTGAGGCCTCAAAAGCTTCTCTAGAGATTCCCATATTAAAACTACGCGGTTGAAATTTACCTACGGTATGTTGTCGACCTCTAATCCCTCCTGTAGTAAGATAAGAAGTCATACTATAACTAATCGCTTTTTGTAAATCCGAAAAATCTTTATGCGCGTCATCTGGTCCACCAAAACAATGGACATAATTGGCAGATAAAAAAGCATCTACTTCTGATAAATAATTAGCAGGTAGTATCACATCACTATCTAAGATCAAAAAATAATTTCCTTTGGCTTTTTGCATTCCATAGTTACGAGAATCTCCTGGACCTGTATTCTGTTTTTGATAATAACTAATATTTAATTGATCTTTGAACTGATCTACGATCTCCATAGAAGTTTCTGTCGAGCCATCTTCTACAATTACGATTTCATATTCTTTGTTGTGTGTTAAGGATAGCATACTACCTAACAACTCTTTAATTTCTTGAGGTCTGTTATATACAGGAATAATGAAAGAATACCTAATCTTCATCTTGCAAATGTACAGGTTTTGACGTAGATCTATGTAATTAATTATTGCCTGTTTCTACTATAAAAATAATCAGAAAAACTTGTACAAGGTAGTAACAATAACACCTTTATGATCATTAGAAACAACAGATACTAGTTGCTTTTCTTCTTTCACTTTGCAATTAAATGGAGGTGCTACTATGTTGATACCACTCTTTTTTTTTAGTCTAGTTCCTTGTCCCGCAATAATATCTTTATTAGGAATAAAATCACCTTGTGGTAAATGTTCTGTTATAATCACATATGTATAACAGCTTAGCTTATCTACTATACATTGCACCTCTTCATTTGACAAGTGTTGTAGCACCTGTCGTACTATCGCACAATCCCCAGAGGGCAGCTCATCTTTTGCGATATCTAAACAACGAAATACCACATTTTCTTGCTTAAATTTTTCTGTATGATGCCTTATCAAGTCGGGTACTATATCTATTGCTATATATTTTTTAGCATACTGTATCAACTCTTTTCCTACATTAAAATCACCACACCCTAGATCACATACAGTCAGTGGGGTTTTAAAAGACGTTAAAAACAATCGTATAGCTTCTATATATGGATTGATAATCTCTGGGTGATGCGATCCTATCCCCGAATAAAAATCAGAATGATTAGTCCCCCAAAGTTTCATTTTATATACCTGTTCCATAGCTTCTTTAGTAGGCCATGGTTTCTTTTCATTTTTTAGGCTTTTTTGTTTTGTATCCATGTTGATTTACATATGTGTCATTGTAATATTTTGCATGTAAAGAAAGTTACAGTTACGACTTGAATTTTTCTTGATTTTATATATAATATTAGCAACTATATTTTTTCAACGTAATACTTCTGTCAAATATACTATACCGAATATCCAGCCCAAATATAATGTTGTATAACTCAAAGAGTATAGAGCTGAAATTCCAATATTACCTTTTGTTTCTCTATATTTTGTAAATACAAATTTCAAAGCTCTGAAAAAGACCCAATATAGCATTGTCAATATTATGAAAATTGAAACCCAAAATACAGCTTCAAGTAAAATCAATAAAAAGAAAAAGAGTATTGTCATCACAATCCAAAGTAAAACGGATATGATCAAGCCACTAATACCATCATCAGTCTCAATACTTGGCATCTCCCAATCAGGAAACTCTCCAGATGAAGGTATTATTTCTCCAGTCTTAAAATTCTGGAATTTTGGAAAATTATCCTTTAATCTGATTCCTTTATAAAGACCATAAGTCATAAATACAAAAAGTGCAGTTCCTATTATGGATAAGGATAAATATAAATTTGAAGTAACTGTTCTGTTATAGTTTTCTCCGGTTAGATATACCGTCAGAATGGTAATTCCGATTACAAGCAAAGAAACTATAAAAACTGATTTCCCTTTTAAATATGTTTTTTTGGCTTTCAAATGTTTTAATTTTTTGAGCTGTGTAAAGTCTCGTATAAGAAACATAGGGCAGGTAATAAGGGATACGTTTCGTATTGGTACTAAGTCAAATCTTTTGTAATAATCTTAAACCACCCTATGTTTTTTATACATTATTAGCTATTGTTTTTCTTATTTTCGAAAACTGTTTGATAATGTTCAACTGTTGGGAATGGATTATAGTAATCGTGTAATAACTCTTTCCATTTTTGGTATAGTTGAGATTTACGAAAGCCGATTTCATGGCTTTCAATATTTTCCCAATCAACTAATAATATATATTGATTTTCAATTTCTACACATTTACGCAATGTATGTCCTAAGTATCCTTTTATTGAACTAATATATTTACTAGCTAAAGTAAAGTCTTGTTCAAATTTATCTTGTGAACCAAGTTTTACATTTAGTATTGCTACTTCTAGTATCATATTTCTTCAAGTATTGAGTTCCCTTTAGATTTGTCTCCCGAAGTCCATTCCCATTTTTCGTAAAGCATTATTTTTCCATTTGTCTGCAACTTAGGTTTTGAAGAACAAATCCCAGTCATTAATTTTCCATCTATATTTACTTGATGATAGCGCATTTCAATTTCACCATTTTCATTGACTAATCCAATTAAATGTCCACTTACAATATTATCCCCACTATATGAACAAGTCAAAATATTTTCATTTTGTTTATATTCAAAAATAGTTTTTGTTGTAGTCTCTCCATTCTCGGAATTTTCAATAACTCTGAATTTTTTATTATTATAATTCATTTTATATCCCGTATGTCTTTTTTGCGCTTTCAATTTGTTCAGTTTCCGTAGTATCAGGATAAAGAATATATTTTGGAGCAATAATTGGTTTAACTTGGTCTATTGTAATTTCTGTTATAGTTCTAAAAGGAAAATTACCCCCTGTCATCTCAATCAATATCTTTTCTGTTTCAGAGAATTGAGAATAGGTTTTATCAATAATTTTAGCCTTCCCTTTTACTTGAAACCCTTTTTGAACGAGAATGTCAATAAAACTAATACAAACATTTTCGTTTTGTTTAATATTCTGTACGGTCTGAGGAGAGGCAATATTCGCAATGATTATTTTGTCAGTTTCATAATAGTTAAAAATTTCTTTAGGGGAAACATTTGGTATATTTTCAGACGATACAGTCGCAAGCCAACAGAGAACACTCTTGTCTATATATTCCTTGATTTCTGTCGTTAATTTCATTTTTTTAGCTTACGCACAGCGCCTTTTTATGTTGTGTTTGCCTGCCAAAGGGAGTATATGCAATATACAAATTACTGAACATCTAGTTGTTAGATGTAGTTTTCTATTCGAATATTCTCTTTTTTAAATCCATTCGTTCGTGTAAAATTCTTATGACTTCAATTCTACTGTTTGATATTTGTTGTAGTCTGTATTTCCTATTTTGTTTAATATTCTGTTTTTCAAAATTGGGCATGAATTTTTAATATTACATCTAAAATCTGAAATCCGAACTTTAGAATTTGTTAGTAAGTTTGTTTTATTATTAATGCTATTATAGAATAAAATATTCCAATATCTAGGATAGTCTTCCGCTCCGTATTCAGAGCTACTATATCTTTTTCTATTGTAACTTTTTTGAGTTGTAATTGGGAATAGTATTTGACTAGTACTATCTATAAAAGTCAAATCATCATACACAAAATTATACTCATTCAAAATTGAATCTATTTGGGTTTGAGTAAGATTTTTTTCTTCAATAACTCCTATTCTAGTATTGGGTCGATTACAAGATGCTAATACTAATATAAAAGTAGTAAAGAGTATTAGTTTTTTCATAATAAAGCATAACGGTTTTGTGTATGATTTAGTTCTGTGTTTTAAGCACCTAATTTAGCAAATACAAACCGAATAGAAAATCCGAGAGGTTTTTTGTGAGTAAGCTCTAACTAGCAATGAATTATACACGTTTTTGCCATTTTTTTGTTTTTTTTCAGAGTTAAATTCGGGTTATTGATTTTTATTGGGTTCCTCAATTCTCCAACTTTTTTAATTTTTCCTTTAACGTTTTGTTCATTCCATGTTTAAGTCCATTTTTGAATTCCTTAATTGCATTTAAAGTGTCAGATTGAGATAAGTAGTAATCTCCTAATGATTCAAATGCACTTGTGCTTTTTGGATAGTTTTTAATATTCAAATTCAATAAGGCATAAGCTTTTTTAGGCATTTTACTATATATAAAATCACTGGCAATTAAATTAATAACCCTTTCAGGTGGTAGTACTTTGTAACCAAATTTTTCTGAAATATTTCTATAATGCGAATTGATTAAATTTATTGATTCTTGAGTACTTAAAGAATACCTATAATTTTCTTGTTTAAATTTATACCAAGGAAAAAGAAATCTAAGAGCATCATATTCAGTAATAAGTGGTACGCTACTGTGATCATCATCATTATAGTATTTCCATCCAAAAATTAAACCATTATCATTTTGGGCATCTATTGAATTCGTAAATTTTAATATTGACCTGATATGGGACGAGTATTTATTAATGGTATCATTTCTAACTTCTTTAATTGTCATTCCTTCATCCATTGTGTTTGCAACCCCAACGTACAAAGCTTTACCGTCGAACTTATTTACCGATAAGATAGAGTCAGCGACTTTTAAAAAAGATTGATCATCCCACCATAAACTTGGATCTATTGCTACATAATTATTGAAAAGATGTTGTCTGTTAACGAGAGCGTTAATAACACTCAAACCACCAAATGAATGCCCAACAAAAGTCCTATATGAAGATGCTGGATATGTTTTCTCTATATGTGGAATCAATTCATCCTCCATAAAGTCAAGAAACTTGTTGCCCCCGCCGGAAGAATATTGAATACTATCACCCGAAAAGAAATCAAAATCGACATGTGTGGGTGTCAAATCTCGCGATCTGTCAGTATTTGGGATAGCAACAATTATCATTTCAGGAACAGTTGTATTTCCATTTGTAGCACTTAATTGTTTGATCATTCCTGTTACAGAATAAAAATGTTCTGGCCCATCCAATAAATATAGGACTGGGTATTTAGTTTTGTAAAAAGAACTATCTTTTGCACTTTCAGGAATGTGTATCCAAAATTCACGAGATTCATTTAATATTTCAGAGTGGATGCTTCTCACTTGTCCAATTACTATTTGATTTTTTGGGACAATAGTATCAACCGTTTTTTCTTTCTGATTGCAACTTATAAGGCTGAGAATAATCAAAGTAAAAGGTAAAAAGTTTTTCATATTTGTAATTGGTTTCTCGGTTTTCCTTGATGATGTAGAACGTCTCGTATAAGAAAAGTAGGGCAGGTGATAAGCGATACGTTTCGGTTTATTACTTAGCTAAATATAAATATTTTGCTTTTATCTTTTCTTCTATAAACGCCAAATTTTATATTTAGCGGGCTTTGTTAATATTCACAGAACTTTCGATTTAGCACAAAGGCTCTATGTTTTCATAGGATACATTGTTCTAAGCCGTTTTAATTTTCAGATTTTATTAAAAGTAATATACTCTGTTCTTTCGAGGATAATAAAGTGTCTTTTACTTTGTAAATTATTTTATATTTTTCCCCGTTATCTATTACAAAACCATCCTTTATAGTTGTTTCTCTTCTATCTCTTGATATTTTATAAGAATCAATTAAAACACTATCATCTTCTAATTCTTTTCTTGAATAAGTTAGCATACTTTCTGCTTTTGCGATATCAACTTCCAATAAATCTAAATCTTTATTATATCGTTCAATTTTTTTTATAAAAACGGTATTATTATCAATTTTTCTAATTGACTCTCTATTATAAACAATATTCTCTCCTTCAGGAATTAATTTGCCAGAGGCAACTTCATTAAAGTCAAATTGTCCACTACAAGATGATATAATTAATAAAATAAATAGGATACTATTTTTTCGTAAAAATAACATTATTTGGGATAGTTTTTTCATCTCTCTTTTCTATTATTATTCTAATATGATTAGGACTAGCTTTGCTCTTTTTTGCTCGTTCCCAGATAGTGTTTATAACTTTTTTTGTTAGTTGGTCAGAAGTATTTGTCGGTGAATTGTTATCATTAACAATACCAAAACATCCCTCAGAAGCTGAGATAGAATGGCCATAATTTTCATTGTCATAACTACCCCCTACATGAATCATAACTCCTCTTGCGATATCTTCCTTAAATCTATAGTCCAAAAGCAATGCGTCTGGTCTAGCTTGCGCATGCATTTGTTCTGAACCGCTTTGCATTAGTTTTATAGCAGGTGTATCATTCTTTTTTGGATAAGCACTCATATATTTTCCTGAATAATGATTTATTTTACCATTTTTGGGTTCAAATGACATATTTGAAAGAATCATTGTATTTCCTTTATCATTACCTGGTATAACAGCGGCAGCATCTCGAGCAATTGAAAATTCCATTTTGAAAGTAGTATCTTCATTATCGGTAACTAAAACTTTATACAAATCAACATCAACATATTGAAGACCTCCGCTATAAGAACCTATAATTTTTTGTTTTACTTTTTTACCTGTTTTTTGTTTAGTAATTCTTATAATTGGGTAATCATCTATAATTTCTATTTCTGTGGTTTTAGTTATTCCAGCTACTTCTAATTTAAAAATATTCTTACCCATATCTATACTTGCTGTTTAATTGCTTCTAATTCTATTTTTTCGATATTACTACCTATTTTATAACTACTTAATGTATCATCAATTAAGATTTCGCCATTATATTTAAAATCAATTGTTTGGTTATCCAATTTGATGCTTAAAAATTCATCAATCATATTTTTGGTATGAATATTAAGTAATATTTTATCGCCAGCTAAAATCTTTTTTAAACGTATATTATTTAAATCTGTTATATAATAATCAATAACTTCTTTCTCTTCTTTTTCTTCTTCTCTAACAGTAATGGGAACATTCTTTAATTTTAAATCACTTTTCTTCCAGAATTTAGCAAATATTTCTTGTCCATTATTAATCATAATGGCAGGAGAAATGCTAAAAGAAATTGTATAAGGTTGATCATTTATTGTGTTTAGGTGGTCTTTGCTCTTGATACAATAACAATCTAATAGCTCTATAACTCTACTTTTTCCTGTACCATACCTTGATGAGATGATAAGTTTACAGTTTTTCATCATTTTTGGGTCAATTACCCATTCAAATATGACTATATCTTTATCTCCTTCTATAACTAAATCAAATATACCCCCATTTGGTTTTGCACAAGGCTGACCTGTATAATCAGTTTCTTGAGTTAGAGTAAATTTACAATCTAATACGTTATAGATTTTGTCTTCTAAGTGCAATGTCATTTCTATAGCCATATCTTATTTTAAAATTTAAGGATTAGTTATTTTGTTGCTCAAATGGCTTAGAACGGCAAATATATGAATCGGAGCAAGGCAAATATGCCCGAACCAATTGATCTATCTACGCATTTTTATTTCTTATTTAATTTATAAAAATCTAGCGCTATTGCAAAAAGGAAATTACCTTTCGATCCAGCACTAAGTTTTGCTCTGATTTTATATATAATGTTGTAAAACGTACTTTTAGGTAATATTATGCACTCTACCTTTTAACGTTCGTCTATTAAAATCACTTACACGAGTTTGATCTTGCTTATTGATTACGGCATATGCAAAAATTGGAACGAGCAAAAAACCTCCAATAATATAGATTACATAATGATTCCGACTCCCCGTAAAGATTGGGTTAATTCCGAAAAACATAAGTGGCGTTCCGATAAACAGTATCAATCCCGCAATCAATTGAGCAACTTTAGATTGTTTCGCGTATAGTTGATCTACGTGATATTCCGTATCCGTTCCACAATCCTTACAATTCAGATTTTTAGTTTCTCCGTCTTGCATTGCGAATTCCACTCGCGTATTGGCATTCGTTGAATATTTATTTTCAGTTTCACAGTTTTTACATTTTCCGTAAACTTTCATTTATCTCTCAATTTTAATTTTGTATGTTTTACAACATATATATGTGTCATAGCAGGGCAAAATGTTACCAAGCCATCGACAAAAACTGCGCATTGATTGCTATTTTTTTATTTTGCAAGCATTCCGCCATTGCTAATATACAAGAACTTTTGAGTCATCACTTAACTACTATGATCACATACTTGGTGTTGTAAATAGCTTTTACTTGAGTTTTTTTTACTTTTTTCTCCCGTAGCCCATTTTCTTAATTGCTCGCTTAAGTTCTTAAATCCAATTCCACTGAGAAACATCCCAATTGGCATTCCAATTAAAGTTCGACAAAATTCTTTCGGATTTCTTCGATAATCAGGAATATAAGCCCAATATAAAAATCCTCCAAAAAGAATTATTAAACCCGCATTCATAGACATTTTTTGACTGTAACATTAAAGTTTCTAACTGGTAAGCAGCTTCTACGTTTCAAATTGTCCTATTG